>JBDTQG010000202.1:0-2505 GCA_039932315.1 Thermoanaerobaculia bacterium | reverse complement strand
AGGACCTCACCGGCGGCGACGGCCTGCACCTGCGCGGAAATCCCTCGTGATCGGAATGACCGTCAACGCGGGCCAGTTCCACGCCGAGCTCGAGAAAGAGCTCAAGGGCGTCGAGGAGGCGACGACCGACTTCACGAAGGAGGTCGCGCTCGAGCTTCGCCAGGAGTGCGAAGACCGCTCCCCCCGCGGGAAGACCCTGAAGCTCACGAAGAGCTGGGCCGTGTCCGTCGGCAAGTGGGACAAGACGATCGCCGAGGGCAGCGCAGCTCAGGCGGAGGCGGCGCTCGCATCGCTTCGTCCCGGGCAGAGCGTTTTCGTTCAGTCCACCGACTTCGTCGCCGGATTTTTCGAAAACGGCACGGTGCACATGAGCCCTCGGCCGATCGCGGCCCCGGCGATCGCGGCGGTCAGCGGCATGGAGAAACGCGCGTGAGCTGGTCGACGATCCGCACCGCGATCCTCGAGCGGTTCCAGGCGCAGTCTCCCGTTCCGGCGGAGCGCCAGGCGCTCGATTCGTTCAACCTGCCGTTCACGCCGCCGGCGATCGACGCGGGCACGCCGGCGAATTCGATCTGGATCCGGCCGACGATCGTTCCGTTCCGCGGCACTTCGAAGCCCTTCGGTCTCGCTCAGAACGCGCACAACTGGCGCGAGGGGCAGATCGTGCTGCAGATCTTCTACCCGTCCGGTTTCGGCGAGGGGCCTTTCCTCGATTCTGTCGTCGTTGCCGCGGTTCAGATCTTCCACCGGTTGTACCTCGGAGATGCGCTGCGCTGCAAGGACTCGGAAGACCCCGAGCCGGTCGACTCCGACGATCCGAAGTGGTCGCAGATCAACGTCGTCACGCCGTACGTCGTCATCGAAGTTCTCTAACCGAAAGGACAACGCCATGCCGCAGATCACGTTCGACATCACCGACGCGCAGCTCAAGCAGGTCGACGACCTGAACGCTGCGCGCAACCAGAAGCTCGCTGCGGGCGCCCAGCCCAGCTCGCGCCAGACCTTCGCCGCCGCCGCCATCGGCCCGGCGCTCGAGGCCGCGATCGCCCACGACACGAAGGAGGCCGCGAAGGTCAAAGACAAGCCGAAGGACGCCGGAAAGTAACTCGATCGCCAGCTCGAGCGCGCATCGCAGTCCAACCATCGCAGCAAGAACGAGGAGGTAGACGCCAATGTTCGGCACTTACGCACAGATCAAAGCGGTCGAGGAGTCGAGCTACGGCATCACGCCAGCCTCGGCGCTGCAGAGCATCAACGTCTCGGGCATCAAGATGCCCCAGAACCGGAAGCGCGGAAAGCCGGACGTTCTCACCGGCGACCGGCGCCGCTACCCCAGCCGCATCCTGCAGAAGTCGGGCGAGGGCCTTTCGCTACCGATGCCCTGGCAGTACCAGAACGATCTTCTGTTTCTCGAGGGCCTGCTCGGGAACACACGAGGTTCGCTCGTCACCGTCACCGGCTCGACGATCGGATTCACGACCGGTAGCCCGGACAAGATCGAAGACTCGGCCGACGGCTACGCCAGCATTCTCACGGGGGACATGATCTTCGTCACCGGCGCCGGCGCCGGCGCGAACGCCGACAAGTGGTTCGGACCGGTCACAAAGACCGACGCCGGCGAGCTGACGGTCCCGGCCGGGCAGATCGTCAACCAGGCAGCCGGTGGCTCGGTCACGATCCGGACGCGCCGGCTCATCGACGGAACGACGCTCAAGTCGTACTCGATCGAGTACCAGCTCACGAAGCTGACGACGATGTTCCGCAACGCCGTCGGCCAGCGGGTGAAGTCCGGGAAGTTCTCCTGGAAGCAGGGAGAGTTCGTCACGGCGGAATACATGCTGAGCGGCAAGACGCCCAACAAGGCCGCCGCGACGATCGGCACGGGTGCGGACACCGCCGCGCCGACCACGGGCTTCCTCAACGCCGTCGACGACCTCCGGCAGATCTTCATCGGCGGGTACGGGACGACGCTGAACGCGATGACGATGTCGTCCTGGGAGATGAACATCGAGAACATGCTCGAGCTGATCTACGGGCTCGGCAACGTCGGGCCGTCGAAAGTCGACGTCGGCGCGTTCGACGCCACGCTCGATGTCTCGATCCTGATGGAGGACGCGGTCAAGGATCTGCTCGACGCGCAGCAGACCGACGAAACGCTGTATGCGTTCTGGAACCAGACCGACCCGCAGGGCAATCACCTGTGCTGGTGCCTGCCGGCGCTGCGGGTCGACGTCGACGACGTGCCGGTCGACAAGGCCGATTCGCTCGTCAACGTCAACGCGAAGTTCTACGCCCACGATCCGGCGAAGGATGCCGACTCCCCGCTGGGCCAGGCGATTCCCTACCAGGCCGGTCTCTTCTTCTGCCCGCTGTGAGGAGCTACCGGTCCACGAAGTGAAGGCGTTGTCCCCCTGAGCCACCAGGGTACGGCCAGGGCGGGGGTGAGCTCCCCGCTCGTTTTCGAAAGGACAACAGCATGGAGAACGGCACGACCAGCATTCCCGC
>JBDTQG010000201.1:0-2575 GCA_039932315.1 Thermoanaerobaculia bacterium | reverse complement strand
GGTCCGGGCCCCTCTCGCCTGCCGCATCGCTGGCTGATTCGTCGGAACGGAGAGCGGGGGCCGCGCTGTGCGGCTCCCGCCTTTCATCCGCCTTTCCATCGCAGCACGACCAGGGGAGTTCCGCTATGGGCGTAGTGCCGACGGTCCGAGTGACTCGGAAGGAAAACAACGAGGAGGTCGTCATCAATCAGGCCGACTTCGATTCCGAGCTTTACGAACTCGTGGACAAGAAGTCGAAGGCCGAAGTCGAGCGCACGAAACAGGAAGCCGACGATCTCACCAGCGCGCAGAAGAAGAACGCTGAGGCGATCGAGAAGAACGCTGGCGTCCGGAACGCTGGCACGACGAAGGCCAGCAAGAAGCCGGCGCAGTAAGGGATCGAGGGAGCGGCGAATGTTCGTAGCAGAAGACGGCACCGGCCTTTCGACAGCGAACAGTCTGGTTTCGCTCGCGTACGCGAACGACTACTGGACCGATCGCCCGTCGACGGCTGGCGCCTGGGCTACAGCCACGGACCCCACAAAGAAGGAAGCGCTGATGGCGGCGACCACCGTCGTCTGCGGCGCGAACTTCCGTGGCTGTCCGCTGCTCTCGTCGCAGTCGCTCCCTCTTCCCCGCGTCTTCCCATGGATCGACGACCGGGACCCCGGTTACATGCCGACGCCGATCCTCGAAGCCGTCTGCCAGATGGCGGTCGTTCATTTCACGTCGCCGCTCACCGCCGGCCTCAAGAGGGGTGGAGAGGTCGCATCCGAGCGCGCTGGTCCGTTGTCTCGGTCCTACTTCCCGGGAGCCCCTGGCGGCACGACCTATCGCTACGTCACAGGACTGCTGGCGCCGTTCCTCGAGGACGCCGGCGGCGAAATGGAAGCGGTGCTCTCCTCGTGACCATCACCCCGACTTCCTTCGACGAAGCCTTCGGCGAGCTCGCGCTCGAGATGATCGCGGAGAGCGGCCGGACGCTCTTGCTGAGCCAGCCGGTGCGAGCGGAAGTCGCGTCCGGAGTGAACGCTGGGGCGGTTGTTGAGTCACCGCTTTCGGGCGCCGAGCTGACCCTCCATGGCAACCATCTCTCCGGCAGTTCCGTGGTCAGTCTCGCCGCTGAGGGCGTAAGCGGCCTTCTGATAGTGGGCGACTCGCTCACGATCGACGGGGAGCCCCATGCAGTCACAGGCGGCCCCTACGCCGTCTCCTTGACCTCGACGGAGTCGCTCTCTGACCCGGACGCGACGGTGGGCGACGACGAGGTGTCAAGCGGTGTTACGCGCCTGAACCTCATTGCAGCAGGAGGTGCTACCGGCGCAGTTTTCGATGGAGACAGCTTCCTCGTCGACGGCGACCCGACGGTCTACACGGTCGTCGGTGGCCCCTATCCGGTCAGCGTGGATGGCTTTCTGAGCGACGTCGAGTTCGTCCCGCCGCTCGATCTGCCGACGGGGAGCGGCGTTGCCGTTCATTTCACGCTGCAGGAACAGGTAGCGGTCGCGATCATCGCGAACGTCGAGATCTCTCCCGAGCTTGCCGGCGACGTTGCCTCCGGAGCGGCAGTTACCGTCTCCTTCTCCGGCACCTACACACCGATCAAAGGCGTCGTCTCGAACGTCTCGACTCGGCTGATTGCAGCCGGCGTTGCGAAAGTCGGCGATTTCGAGGTGATGGTCTCGCGCGCGGCGCTCGAAGCGCTCGGCGTGACGATCGCAGCCGGAGACGAGCTGCACTTCGGCCCGGATACTTCCAGCCGGCTGGCGGTCGTGGAGAAGGTGCTCCCGATCGCCTCTGGCGAGCTCGACGCAGCTTTTACGCTCATCGCGAGGCTTCGCTGATGGCCTTCGTGAACCTCGCGGAGTTCAACCAGGGCCTCGACAAGTTCGGGAAGACGGTCGAGCGGCAAGCGTTGCTGTTCCAGAAGAAGGTCGCCTTCATGGTGCTGGGCGCCTTCCTCTCGACAGACGCTGGAATCCGGCAGCACGTCGGATTGCTTCAACTCACGCCGGTTCTCACCGGGCGCGCCGTTGGCAACTACATCGTCTCGAGCGGATCGCCTTCCACGTCGACCTCGGACGCCGGCTATTCGAAGTCCGGATCTCAGGCAGGGAATCGCAAAGCCGCAGAAATGCGCGTGACCGTTCAGGCGCTGAGCGCTCTCGGCAGCCACCGCTTCGGCTCCTCGATCTGGATCTGCAACAACCTGCCCTACATCGCGATCTTGAACGACGGCGGCACGAATCGAGTCGCGCACCACATGCTGGAGCGAGCTCTCACCAACACGCGGGATGCGCTCCGGAGCTCGACGTGAGCGGATACCCGGCGGCCGTGCCGCTCCTGCGGACGCGCTTTGCCGAGCAGTGGGCTCTCCTTCGTCCGACCGTCCCGGTCCTGATGCCGAACAGCGAGAAGAGCTTCGACGGCTCGGTCTTCGTCGCACCGGCCAGCGGACCGCACGCCCGCCTGACCTTCATGTCCGATCGCTCGAGCGAGTCGATCGCCGCCGGCGACGACACGCCCGTCCGGATCTACGGAACGGTGCAGCTCGAGATCTTCGTCCCGACGTTCTCCGGAGATCTTCTCGGTTACC
>JBDTQG010000200.1:0-2602 GCA_039932315.1 Thermoanaerobaculia bacterium | reverse complement strand
TTTCCCGGCGGGCCTCTCTGTTTTCAATCCGCAGCCGTGACTAGTGCGTCGGCCTCGGGGTTTCGCCTTCCGGACGAGGGCGGCCGGTCAGTTCGGCGCGATAGGCCGCCTCTTCCGTTGCGCTCCATTCGATAGGCGTCAGCGGGCGCACCAAGGCGCGCGCCAGAACCTGATCGATAGTGGAGACCGGCACGATGGTCAGGCCGTTCTTCACATTATCCGGCAGCTCCGCGATGTCCTTCTCGTTTTCCTCGGGGATCAGCACCGTCTTGATGCCGCCACGCAGGGCCGCGAGCAGTTTCTCCTTGAGGCCGCCGATCGGCAGGACGCGACCACGCAGGGTGATCTCGCCCGTCATCGCCACGTCCTTGGAGATCGGGTTGCCGGTGAGCAACGAGACGATAGCTGTCGTCATCGCGATACCCGCCGACGGCCCGTCCTTGGGCGTCGCGCCTTCCGGAACATGCACGTGGATGTCCGTCACGTCGAAGATCGGCGGACGGATGCCGTACTGGACAGCGCGCGAGCGAACGAGGCTCTGCGCCGCCGAGATCGACTCCTTCATCACATCCTTCAGGTTGCCGGTGACCGTGGTGCGGCCGCGACCCGGCATCTGAACGGCTTCGACGGTGAGGAGTTCGCCGCCAACTTCCGTCCAGGCGAGACCCGTGACGACGCCGACCTGATCCTCGCGATCAGCCACGCCGTAGCGGAATTTCCGCACGCCGGCGTACTTGGCAAGGTTCGCTTCGTCGATCGTGACCGTGGTCGCCTTCTTGGACTCGATTTCCCGAACCACTTTGCGGGCCAGCTTGGCCAGATCGCGCTCGAGCGACCGCACGCCGCTTTCGCGGGTGTAGTAGCGCACGAGATCACGCAACGCCGAGTCCTCGACCTTCCACTCGCCTTCGCGCAGCGAATGGTTTTCGGTGATCTTGGGCAGCAGGTGGCGTTTGGCGATCTCGACCTTCTCATCCTCTGTGTAGCCTTCGAGACGGATGATCTCCATCCGGTCGAGCAACGGCTGAGGCATGTTCAGGCTGTTGGCCGTGGTGATGAACATCACGTCCGACAGGTCATAGTCGACCTCGAGATAGTGGTCGTTGAACGTCACGTTCTGCTCGGGATCGAGCACTTCGAGAAGCGCCGACGACGGATCGCCGCGATAGTCCATGCCCAGCTTGTCGATCTCGTCGAGCAGGAAGAGCGGGTTGCCTGTCTTCGCTTTCTTCATCGACTGGATGATGCGGCCCGGCATGGAGCCAATATAGGTGCGGCGGTGACCGCGGATCTCGGCTTCATCCCGAACGCCGCCCAGGGACACGCGCACGAAGTCGCGCCCGGTCGCTTTCGCGATCGACTTGCCGAGCGAGGTTTTACCCACGCCCGGAGGGCCGACGAGGCAGAGGATTGGTCCGCGCAGCTTCTCGGTGCGGGTTTGCACCGCGAGGTATTCAAGAATGCGCTCCTTGACCTTCTCCAGGCCGTAATGGTCGGCGTCGAGAATGTCCTCGGCGATCTTGATGTCGCGCGTGATCTCTTTCTTCTTGCTCCAGGGGAGCGAGACCAGCCAATCCAGATAGTTGCGAACCACGGTCGATTCCGCCGACATCGGCGACATCTGGCGCAGCTTCTTCAGTTCCTGGTCGGCCTTGGTGCGAGCCTCTTCGGACATCGGCGTGGCGGCGAGCTTGTCTTCGAGTTCACCGATCTCGTCGCGCTCGCCCTGCTCCTGGTCGCCGAGTTCGCGCTGGATCGCCTTCATCTGTTCGTTGAGGTAGTACTCGCGCTGGGTCTTCTCCATCTGCCGCTTCACGCGGTTGCGGATCTTCCGCTCCATCTGGAGCATGCCGATCTCGCCTTCCATCAGCTGGTAGACTTTCTCGAGGCGTTCGACGACGTCGATCATCTCGAGCAGTTCTTCCTTGTCTTCCAGCTTGATCGACAGCTGCGCCGCGACGGCGTCAGACAGATGCCCCGGCTCGGTGATCGCGCCGACGGTGCCGACGGTTTCAGCCGGGATCTTGCGGTTGAGCTTCACATAGCCTTCGAACTGCTCGACCACGGCGCGCATCAGCGCCGAGGATTCAGCCGCATCGACTTCCGGCTCGTCGAGCAGCGAATGCTCAGCGACGTAGTAGTCGCCCTTGTCGATCAGTTTTTCGAGTTTGGCGCGCTGCTTGCCTTCGACCAGCACCTTCACGGTGCCGTCGGGCAGCTTCAGGAGTTGCAGGATCGTGGCGACGACGCCGGTGGAGTACAAATCCTCCTCGGCGGGGTCATCAACTCCGGCTTCTTTCTGGGCGACGAGCAGGATCTCGCCGCCGCTTTTTTCGACTTCTTCAAGCGCCCTGACCGATTTGTCGCGGCCCACGAAAAGCGGCGCCACCATGCGCGGAAACACGACGATGTCGCGCAACGGCAGGACGGGGAGGATGGTAGCCATTTTTGGTCTCCTTTCTCGCCAACCACGCCTTCAACGAAGCACGTCGGTTGGCCAGGAAAGCCAGCCAGGGGAGTCGGCTGGTCATTCTTGATTGAGTTGAAGGTGGCCTGTTGTGTGCGTCGCTTCAACCCGCCTGCATCTGAATCCACACGTGAC
>JBDTQG010000199.1:0-2641 GCA_039932315.1 Thermoanaerobaculia bacterium | reverse complement strand
AACGGGCAGGTTCGGTCCGTTGGGCGCTGGGGTACGATCGCTTGCGACGCTGTCTTTTCAGTCCAAGCAACCGATCGATGACTCTGGAGACCTCTGGATGATCAGCCTGAGAAGGGCAAGACCTTTGTTTTCCTTTGCCGGTCTTTTCGCTTTGCTGACGGCGACCCTAGCGCTGACCGGCGCGGCGAGCGCGATCACTCCCGCGGCGCCGGAAAAGCACGCTTTCACGGTCCACGATCTCCTCGCGATGCAGCGGATCTCGGATCCCCAGGTCTCGCCGGACGGAGCGCAGGTGCTCTTCACCCTGCGGACGACCGACGTCGAGGGCAACGCCGGGCGGAACGACCTCTGGCTCGTCGGTGCCGACGGCAGCGGGCTGCGCCAGCTCACGACGAACAAGGCCGCGGACGTCAACGGACGCTGGGCCGCAGACGGGCGCTCCATCTACTTTCTCTCGTCGCGCTCCGGCTCGATGCAGATCTGGCGCCTGTCGCTCGACGGCGGTGAAGCGGTGCAGGTGAGCGATCTGCCGCTCGACGTCGCCAATCTCGAGCTCTCTCCGGACGGCAGACTTTTCGGCTTCAGCCTCGAGGTCTTCGCGGACTGCGGCAAGGAGATCGCCTGCACGGAGAAGCGACTCGCCGAAGCCGCGGCGCAGAAGTCGACGGGACGGATCTACGACAGCCTGTTCATCCGTCACTGGGACACGTGGAGCGATCATCGGCGCAATCACTGGTTCGCGATGCCCATTGCGGGTGGCGGCAGCGCCAACGCGGTCGATCTCATGCCGGGCTTCGACGCCGACGCGCCATCGCGCCCGTTCGGCGGTGCGGAAGAGCTGACGTTCACGCCTGATGGCAAAGGCGTCGTCTACGTCGCACGCAACGTCGGCCGTGAAGAGGCCTGGTCGACGAATTTCGATCTCTTCTACTCACCCATCGACGGCTCCGCCGCGCCGCGCAAGCTGACCACGAACTTGGCGACCGACACGCAGCCTTCCTTCTCGCCCGACGGCAAGAAGCTCGCCTATCTGCGGATGGCCCGTCCCGGCTTCGAGGCGGATCGACTCGTCCTGGTCGTCCGCGACGGAATGTCCGGCGCGGACGTTCCCCTGACCGAGAAGTGGGACCGCTCCGTCGACGAAATGCTCTGGTCGGCGGATGGCAAGACGATCTATGCCGTCGCGCAGGATGTCGGGCAGAAAGCGATCTTCGCGGTCGACGTGGCGAGCGGCGCCGTGCAGTCGATCGTCGGAGCGGGAAACAACGGCTCGGTCGGGCTGCTCGCGAACGGCCGGCTGATCTACGGCAAGGACCACCTCAAGTCGCCCGTGGAACTGTGGACGGTGGCGGCCGACGGCAAGGACGAGAAGCGCATCACCCACATCAACGATGCCCGCCTCGAGACGATGAAGCTCGGCGAACCCGAACAGATGAGTTTCAAGGGCGCTGGTGGCGACACGGTCTTCACCTACGTCGTCAAGCCGGTCGACTTCGATCCGGCGAAGAAGTACCCGGTGGCGTTTCTCATCCACGGCGGCCCGCAGGGTTCTTTCGGCAACGATTTCCACTATCGCTGGAATCCGCAGACGTATGCCGGCCGCGGCTATGCCGTGGTCATGGTCGACTTCCATGGCTCGACCGGTTACGGCCAGGCGTTCACGGATGCGATCCGCAACGACTGGGGAGGGAAGCCGTTCGAGGATCTGAAGATCGGCCTCGACGCCGCGCTCAAGGCGTACCCGTGGATGGACGGCTCCCGCGTCGGCGCGCTCGGCGCTTCCTACGGCGGCTTCATGGTGAACTGGATCGCCGGAGCGTGGCCGGATCGCTTCAAGTGCCTCGTCACGCACGACGGCAACCTCGACGAACAGTTCTCCTACTTCGCGACCGAAGAGCTCTGGTTCCCCGAGTGGGAGCACGGCGGCACACCGTGGGCAAATCCGGCCGGGTATTCGAAGTACAACCCGATCGATCTGGTGAAGAACTGGAAGACGCCGATGCTGGTGGTCCACAGCGCGCTCGACTATCGCGTCGTCGATACCGGTGGCATCGGGACCTTCACCGCGGCGCAGCGCATGGGGATTCCGTCGAAGATGCTTTACTTCTCCGACGAGAACCACTGGATCCTGAAGCCGCAGAACTCGATCCTCTGGCACGACACCGTACTCGACTGGCTCGACCAGTGGCTGAAGGTGGAGAAGAAGTAGAGCGCCGGCAATGCCGGACAGGGGAGTCGCGCGTTCCGAACGACCGGGGACACCCGCCAGCAGCGAGTGTCCCATTCGTTCTCAGGTCAACTGCCCGGCGGGCAGGTGAAAGCGCCGGTGTCGGCGACTGTCGTTGGGATCTGGTTGACCGCGTTGGCGGGGAATGGCTTGGGCACGCCGGCATCGGGGCCGATCATCGGTGTGACGGTGACCTGGAAGCCCTGACTCGTCAGCCCAGAGAAGAAGACCCAGTAACGGTTGAACGGTTCGACGCAGGCGTCGACCATCTTCACACCCATTTCGAAGTTGGTCGCGTTGAAGAACCAGAAGAACGCCGACTCGACGTTCTCCGCGCGCTGACCGCCGAACGACATGATCTGCGCGGGACCGCTGGCCGTCGCCGTCTGGTACGTCACCTGTACCTTGAATTTG
>JBDTQG010000198.1:0-2658 GCA_039932315.1 Thermoanaerobaculia bacterium | reverse complement strand
CGCCGGCGATGATGCAGGCGCCGCCCATGAGGGTCGATTTGAGGCCGCCGAGGGGGTTGGTCTGGGGCTGGCGCTGGGCGGATTCGAGGAGCCGCAGGCCTTCGGTGATGAGCATCGGCGCTTTCGACAGCGCTTCGACGAGCTCGGGGGCGCCGCGCACACCGGCCTTCGCGAGATGCAGCGGCGAGAACTGGTGCAGGAAGATCTCGTTGACGTGTTTCTGCGAGACCTCCTTCACATCGAAGCCGGGATTGAGGATCTGGCCGACGCCTTCGAAGGTGACCAGCGCCTTCACCATCAGCACGGTCTCGACGGGGAAGTACATGTCGTAGCGCGCGCCCTGCGCCACCGAGCGCAGGATGAGATGGGCGAGCGGGTAGTCCTTGAAGTTCGAGGTCTTCGACCAGCGGCGGCAGATCTCCTCGACCTCGCGGCGGAAGCCGACGACATCGCCTTTTCTTCCCGGCTGCGCGACCATCGAGAGATAGCGCGCGGCGTTCTCCGAATCGCCCATCACCAGGCAGTAGTAGTAGTACATCAACGAGCGTTTGAGCTCTTCGGTGAACCGCCCGACCATGCCGAGGTCGATGAAGCCGACTTTCGGTCCCGGCAGGATCATGAGGTTGCCGGGATGGAGATCGGCGTGGAAGAAGCCGTCGCGGTAGAGCATCCGGATGATCGCCGCAGCGCCGAGATCGAGGAGATGCGCGCGCTGCTCCGGGTCGAGCTCCTGCGTCGCGGCGGCGGTCGGCTTGTAACCGTCGAGAAACTCCATGCACAGGACGTCGCGTCCGGAGAACTCGCGGAAGATCTTCGGAAAGACGATGTCCGGCATGTCGCGGAAGTTGGCCGAGAACGTCTCGGCATTGTCGGCTTCGCGGGTCAGATCGAGCTCGCGCAAGGTGTACTCGGAGAACTCCTTGAACACCCGGCGCGGCTGCAGGCGTTCGAGAAAGGTCTGCAGGAAGCGGCCGAGAAGATTCAGCAGAATCGTGTCGCGTTTCAGCAGCTCCCGGTTGCCTGGCTTGACCACCTTCAGGATGACCACCTGGCCGTCGAGCAGCTTCGCCTTGTGCACCTGGCCGATCGACGCCGAGCCGAGCGGATTGGGGTCGATCCACGAGAACATAGCGACGACCGGGCGCTTCAGGTCCTTCTCGATGATCTCCTTCAGCCGGTCGAGAGGAACGGCGGGGAGACGATCGAGCAGGTTCTTGAGCTCGTCGGTGATCTCGCCCGGCAGAATGTCCTCGCGCAGCGACAGCACCTGGCCGAGCTTGATGTACGTCGGTCCGAGAATCTCGAGCCGGCGCCGGAGCTGCACCGGGAACGGCTGGGCGAGAAGCTCCTTGTCGAGGAACGGGCGCGTCCAGAAGGACGCGAAGCGCGCCAGCCGGTAGCCGCGCGGATATGGCGCGTGCCGGCTCCGCACCCACGCCGTGAGCCCGCCGAAGATCAGTCCGAGGACGTGCTTCTGCGTCCCGAAATAGCGCCCGATGAGTCCTGGCGGCGCCGTTTCGACGAGCAGCGGGAAGTCGCCGACCTTCTCGTCGCTCATCGCGTGCATGGGGAGCGCGCGGCGCGCGCCTCGGGGCGCTGCACTAGCGATTGCGTCCGTACTTCTCGTGCGACGAGACCCAGTCGAGGGAGGAGATCGCCGAGGCGAGCGAGATCTCGCCGGCGAGGACGACGCCGGCGACGATCTCCGCGAACTTCCGCACCTTGCCGCGACCGGTGCAGCCGAGCATTTCGAGGCATTCGCGCTGCGTGGCGAGCCCGGTGCCGCCGCCGTGCGTCGCGACGATCAGCGAGGGAATCGTGATCGAGATGTAGAGCGCACCGTCGGGCGTGATCTCGGTGTAGGCGATGCCGGCCGACGACTCCGAAACGTTCGCCACATCCTGCCCGGTGGCGATGAACATCGCGGTGATGCCGTTCGGTGAATGCGCGCCGTTGTTGTTCGCTCCGGAGAGGAAAGCGCCGACGTTCGCAATCTGAGCGTGGTAGTGGAGCTGTTCAGGTTCGACCCGCATGTTCTGGATCAGCACCTCGCGCGGGATCGTAGCTTCCGCGGTGACGCGCTTGCCACGCGTGCGCATGACGTTGACGTGCGACGCCTTCTTGTCGGTCGCGAGGTTCGACTCGAGATAGAACTTGCGGCAGCGCTCCTTGAGGAACGGCTGCTCGAGGATCCAGGAACACGCGGCGAAGGTCGCGCGACCGACCATGTTCTGGCCGGCGGCGTCGCCGGTCGAGTAGTTGAATCGCAGGTAGGTGAATTTCGAGGCGAGGAAACTCTCGATGTAGAGAAGCTTCGCGACCGATGACGTCGCTTCCGCCTGCTCGCGGATCGCCGGCAGGTTCTGGTCGATCCAGTGCGAGAAGTCCCGCGCGTCCCGGGCGTTGTCGAAAACGAACACCGGAGCGCGCTGCATGGCATCCGCGACGACCGTCGCCGTGACGCCGCCCGACTGATTGAGCACCTTCATGCCCCGGCTGTACGAAGCGACCAGAGTTCCTTCGGTCGTCGCGAGGGGGACGATGAATTCGCCCTGCGCGTGCTCCCCGTTCATCATCAGCGGGCCGGCGAGGCCGATCGGAATTTGCGCCACGCCGATGAAGTTCTCGACGTTGCCGCGCGTCGTCGCCGGATCGAAG
>JBDTQG010000197.1:0-2663 GCA_039932315.1 Thermoanaerobaculia bacterium | reverse complement strand
GCCGGCCTCCCGGGCGAGATTCGAGTTGAGGTAGTTCATGAACTCGGCGAGCTGCCGGGCATCGCTGACGGAGACGAGAAGGTGGTAGTGGTTGGACAGAAAGGCAGGCGCGTGAACCGCAAGGCCTGCGAGGCGCGCAGCGCGGGCCAGGACGCCCCGAATGACGTCGTTCATGCCCGCCGAAGGGCGCAGGAGCAGGCGGCCCTGGATCGTCCGGCAGGTGATCTCGGCGAGGGCTCCTCCGGGCGGTATGTAGCGTAGTCTTCTAGCCATCGAAAGCTAAGACGCAAACGAGGCTGGGTATCTAGCGCCGAGACACCTGGAGGGGCGTTGCTGGAAATCGGGTGGCACCTCTCCGGCACCTCTCCGGAACCAGTGCAGTTGATCCGGGGTCTGGAGGGTAGCTCCTTGGGCTGGCGGCTCTTTCCCCGGCCTCGGTTGCCGCGGTACGCCCAAGAGCTGCAATTCTTCGCTGCAAGCCTCCGAATTCACGGCTCTCGAAGAGGGCGTGGAACCTCATCTACAGAAAACTCGCCTGACACCATATTTCCGGGAGCCTCAACACGTTGAATGCCGGTCTGGCTTCACCTAGTTCGCTTTTGGATCGATCGCTCGGCCAGTTGCCTTCGAACTGCGTGGCCGTGCGCCCTTCTTCGGCGGAGCTGCTAGCGCCTTGCGGACGCGCGCAAGGGAAGCGGTCGCGATCTTTCGCGTGCGGGCGAATTCGCTTTTCGTGAGCTGTTCCAGGAGGGCGATCGACTCCTCCGTCGCGAAATAGCGCAGGCCGGCGGCGGCGAGAGATACCGGCCCCTGCTGGCTCGACTCTTGCGCCATCTGCGCGAGAACCGGGAGTGCCTCAGCGACGCCGGCCTTGGCCGCCGCGAGCGCCAGAAAGTCGCGCGCGCTCGCGCTTCGCGGATCCCTCGCGAGCTCCACCATCTCAGACCCTACGGCTGGATCGAGCGCTCGCGTGCTCAACATTTCCAGCCCAGCCGCGATCGTCCACCTGAGAGTCTCGGCCCAAATGGTGCCATCCCCGAATGACCGCCGAAATTCCTGCAGGAGTGCCATCTCGCACTTCCCCCGGGCCTCCGTGACAGTGAGTGCGCGGACGATGGTGGTCCTGATCGCCAGATTTTCAACATCCGGAAGGAGCTCGACCAGAAACGGGATCGCATGAGGGTAGCGCTCCCTGGTTTCGACGAAGTACTGGATCCTTGGCACCTCGAGGCCGCGCTCGCGCAAGAGTTCCACGGCCGCGCGTTCTGCCGCGAGATTTTTCGCGATCGAGGCGTGTCGCGCGGCTTCTTCTTCAGGGCTCACTTCAATCCTCCAGACTCTAGCGGAAGCGTCTTGATGATAATCCAGCCCTTGTCTGCCCAACCTTGAAGCCCTGCGCTCACTATGAGCTTGTCCCCAATGTTGGTCCAGCGTCAGGATGACAATCCGAGTTGAAGTTCAATGGATCGAGCTCTTCGGAGTTTGCCGATCGGAGGGAGCCGTAGGCTCCCGCAGGGCGGCAAACTCCGCCGGCGTGAGGTTCCCGAGGCTGCTGTGCGGTCGGTCGTAGTTGTAGTCCGCTCTCCAGCTTTCGATCACGCGGCGCGCGTGCCCGAGGTCTTCAAACCAATGCGCGTCGAGGCATTCGCGTCGCATCGTTCCGTTGAAGCTCTCGACGAAGCAGTTCTCGACTGGCTTACCCGGCCGGATAAATCGGAGTTTCACACCGGTCTTTGCTGCCCGCGTGTCGAGATCGTGGCTGGTGAATTCGGGGCCGTTGTCGACGTCGATTTCCGCCGGAAGAGGCCGCTCGAAGGCGAGCCGATCGAGCACGCGCACGACGCGCTCAGCGGGCAGAAAAGAGTCGACCTCAGCCGCCAGGCATTCGCGGCTGCCGTCGTCGATGATGTTCAGCGTTCGAAAGACTCGACCTTCGCTCAGCGCATCGCGCATGAAATCCATCGCCAGCGTTGATGAGGCGCCTGCGGGTTCACCGGTTTCTCGCGGGCGGCCGCCGCTACGAGCTTCTTTCGGGGCTTCTTGCGCAACGCCAGCCGCTCTTCGCGGTAGAGACGAAGGACTCGTTTGCGATTCACGAGATAGCCTTCGCGGCGCAGGATTCTCCAGAAAAAGTCGTAGCCCTGCAGGGGCCGCAGCGCGGCAAGCTCCAGCAGCCGACCCCGCAACCGCACGTCGTCCTTGCGGCTGATTTTGTAGCGCACCGTCGACCGATGCGATCCGCTCAGGCTCGCAGCGCGCCGTTCGCTGATCGAGTGCTCCACCCGGAGGCTTCTGGCGACCTCGCGCCGGGCTGGCGGGGTCACCACTTTTTTCCCAGTGCCCATTGCAACGCTTGCTTGTCGAGCGTCAGATCGGCGACGAGGTGCTTCAATCGACGATTCTCGTCCTCGAGTTCGCGGAGGCGGCGCGCTTCGTTCACGCTCATGCCACGGAACTTTTTCCGCCAGGAGTAAAGCGTGTTGCGAGAGACGCCAAATTGCCGGCACGCCTCGGGCACTTTGAGTCCGCGTTCGACGGACTTCAGCACGCCCATGATCTGCTCTTCGCTGAATCTTTTCTTCCGCATTGCATCCTCCCGGCCGCAGCGGCCGAATAGAGGATTGTCATCCTACGACTGGACTCATTTTTGGGGACAGGCTCAA
>JBDTQG010000196.1:0-2731 GCA_039932315.1 Thermoanaerobaculia bacterium | reverse complement strand
CGAGGTTGCGCTTGGCGAGCGTCAGGGCGGCCTCGGCCTGGGCGAGCCCGCCCTGAGCCTGGGATACCTGGCCCTGGGCAGCCGTCGGATCGATCGATAGCAGGGTCTGACCGGTGGCGACCGTATCGCCGAGGTTGACGTGCACGGCAGTCACCATCGCCATGACACGCGAAGACACGGCGGACGATCTCTCGGCCGCAACGGTGCCGGCGAAGCCGGTGCGCGAGGCCGAGGCGAGCCGTTCGGCGACCGCGAAGCGGGCTGCGACCGGCGGCGGCTCGGGAAGCTGCGCCCCTTCGCGCGGAGCTCCACAAGCGCCGTGCAAGAGGATGGACGCGAGCATCAGGGCGAACCCGAGGGGACGAGCGGTCGGACGCGCGAAAAGAGTCGGTGGGGAAGGTAGGTTCATGGCTCGGAGCTCTTTCAGGATTGGGGAGTCGAACTGCGCAGAACAGTTTCTGGCTCGAGGCCGGCGGCCAGGGCGAGGTGCAGATGAGTGAGCCAGGCGTCGGCGCGCGCCGCCAGCTCGCGCATCTCGGCTTCACGTTGGGCGGTGGCGGCATCGAGCAGGTCGATCGACCTGACGACGCCGGCACGGAAACGGTCTTCGATGATGCGCACGGTCTCGGCGGCGGCGGCGAGCGCCGCGGCCGCGGTCCGACGGCGCTCGAGGGCGACCGTCGCCGCTTCGAACGCCTGTTTGGTCTCGAGCTCGATGCCGGCGGAGAAGCGTTCGACGTCGGCGTGGCCGGCCTCGGCGTCGGCCCGGGCGGCGGCCATGGCGGCGCGCCTTCGGCCGCCGTCGTAGAGGTCGAAGCTCGCCAAGGCGGCGATCGTCGTCGAGTCGCCGCGACTGCCGAACAGGACGTCATCGACGAGATCGTGTCGGACGACCAGACCGATACGCGGCCAGACGCCGCCCTGAACCGCCTTGGCTTCGAGATCGCCCGCTTCGAGCAGCTTGCGGGCCGCCGCGAGGTCGCTGCGCGATCCGGAGCTCGCCAGCCAGCCGTCACGCTGCTCGGCGATCGGCGGCGGGTCGGCGAGGGCTTCGAGGTCGTAGCGCGTGTCGATCGGTTCGCCGAGCCGGAAGGCAAGGTTGGATTCGGCCGTGCGGGCATTGCCATGGGCCTCGGCCAGCAGGTCGTCGATGCGGGCGAGCTCGACCTCGGCGCGCAGCATGTCGGAGCGCACGAGCATCCCCTGCGCGGCGTAGGCGCGGGCGATCTCGACGTGCGCGGCGACAGTCTCGCGCGACTTCTCGAGCAGCGCCGCGGCTTCGCGCGCCTGTGCCAGACGGATCCAGGCCTCGGCCGCGGCGACCGCCGCCTGATCTCCAGTCCGGCCGGCGCTCGCGCCCGCCGCCTCGGCGGCGAGACGGGCCTGGTCGAGCCGGGTGGAGAGCTCCCCGCCGGTCCAGATCGGCAACTCGACCTCGAGGCGGGTGATGGCAGTCGAAAGCGGATCCGGGTTGTTGGGATCCCCGGTGACGAAGGCGGGGAAGGAGAAGCGCTCCTGATTGAGCAGAAGCGCGAAGGCGTCGGCGGGCGAATCGGTGCGGATCCACTGTTCGGAGATCCGCACCTGCGGCAGGCGGTAGCCGGCCGCCTGCTTCGCCCGCGCCTCGGCGGCGCGCTGGCGGGCGGTGGCGGCGGTCGTTTCGCGCGCCTGCAGGCGCCCACGATCGAGCGCGCTGGCGAGGGTCAGCGATTCGTCCGCGAAGAGGCCCGGAGTGAGCGCCGGGGTGAAGGTCAGCGCAACGAGAAACAGGGTGGGGAAGAATCGATAAATAACCATACAGCGAAAGACTAGGCGGCACCATCCGTTCCGTCAATACCCCACCGGGTAGTCCGCCCCCAGACGGCCGAGCGCACCGCCATGGCGGCGTCAGTGCGAGCGGGTTCTGGGCCGGCGCTCGGCCGGAGCGCTCGTCGGATCGACCGGCCAGGCGTGGCGGGGATAGCGCGCAGCGAGCTCTTTGCGCACCTCGGCGTAGGTCGTCTTCCAGAAGCTGGTGAGGTCGGCGGTCACCTGTTGCGGCCGGCCGTTCGGAGCGAGCAGATGCAGCAGGACCGGCACTCTGCCGCGCGCCAGCCGGGGTGTCTCGGACAGTCCGAAAAGCTCCTGGATGCGCGCTGCGAGCACCGGCTGCGCCGGATCGGAGTAGTCGAGGCGAATCGTGTTGCCGGAGGGCACCGGCAGGCGCTCCGGGGCCTCGCGGTCGAGTGCGCTGCGCTGGGCGCGACTGAGCAGGCCGAGGAGAGCCTCTCGCCAGGGGGCGCGGCGGAGTTCCTCGAACGATTTCGCCCTCCCGGAGAGAGCAGAGAGAAGCTCGGTAAAGGTGGACTCGGTTGGAGCGGGAAGGTCGAGGTCAGGGCAGACGTGGTGGAGGAAACGAAGTCGGGCGATGAGGGAGTCCCAGTCGGAGTCTTCGCGCGGCAGGACGTCGTCGATCCGGGTCGCGGCGATCCCCGCCAGCACGACGGAGGCGACGCCGCTATCGGGGATGGGCACCTCCTTGTCGTCGAGCACCAGGTCGTCGAGTTGGGTGCGGCGGTGAGCGACGAGCCGCTCTCGTGCTTCGTCGAACTCCAGGACGGTCGCTTCGCGCAGGAGTTCGGCGGGCAACCAGTCGCGTTCCACTGCCGAAGCGATCCGGACCAGAGCCTCCGACCTGGGCCCGCTGCGGTCGTCGAGGCTCACGCAGACGAAAAGCTCGGCCTCTTTCACC
>JBDTQG010000195.1:0-2787 GCA_039932315.1 Thermoanaerobaculia bacterium | reverse complement strand
GAGCTCCAGCAGACGATTCAGGGCTTCGGTGGCGGCGCCGGCGGTGACGCCGCCCATGCGCTCGAGGCGGCAGAGCGCGGAGGCGCATTCGATCTCCGTCGCCCACCAGGTTAGCGCGCCGTCATCACCGAGATAGAGCGCCTGCATGGCGGCGGTCGCTTCCTGAGCGACGAGAATCGGCACCAGCGCGGAAGCGTCCCAGAACCTCATCGCCCGTCATCGCGTTCGGCGAGGAGCGCGGCCAGCACGTCGCCCTTGGCGCGCGGCGGCGGCGACGCGAGGAGCTTGCGGGGCATCGTAGTGGCGGCACGACGGATCGCGCCCTGCCGTTCGAGCCGCTCGAGCCGGCCCGCCGGCGAAGGACCTTCGTCGAGGACCGAAATCAACTTCGCCACGGCGCGACCGCGATCGAAGATCAGGACGGTCTCGCCGTGCCGCACCTGATCGACGAGAGCGCTCAGGGAGTTCTTCGCTTCGGTCAGAGAGGCCTTTTTCATAGAGCTAGAATAGCCATGTCGAAATGACCAGTCAAGCGCTTGAGGCGAGCTCGACGGCAACCCACCGCGCCGAGACGGCAGCATCGCCCGGGTCGCGAGACTCATCAAGAATGAAGCGGGCGGCGCGCTTCAGTTCGATGTCGACGGCGCGTTCTTCCTCCCGGGCGGCGAGTTGATTTTCGTCGACGGCTTCGAGCGCCAGACGACCTGCCACTGGTCCACGACCAGTTCCTGATCGCACGGCGATCCGGCGCTCCAGCCTCGACCCGCGGGGGAGGGTCCTAAAGGAGAGCGCCTGCCGCGACATTCTCACCGCGGCGTCGCTGGACGGGACAGGCGGGGATTCCTCGGTGAGCGTCGGAGAAGGAGGAGCCGGGTCTTTCAAGGGATCGGAATCCAGCGCCCAAAGACGACACTCGCCGAGGCCTGGGTCCGGCGCCCGGTAGACTTGCTGCATGAGCTCTCGCCGGCTGAAGTCCGTTGCGCTCGGAATGCTGCTGATCGGCGGGCTTGCGTGCGGTCGGCCGGAGCCGCGGCTGCTGGTCGTCGGATTCGATGGGCTCGATCCGGAGGCCGTTGACCTGCTGATCTCGGAGGGGAAGTTGCCGAATCTCGCGCGGATGCGGCGCGAAGGGGCTTACGGCCGGCTCGGTTCGTTCGAGCCGATGCTCTCGCCCATCCTGTGGACGACGATCGCCACCGGGCGCACGCCGGATGCGCACGGCATCGGGCATTTCGTCGCGCTCGATCCGCAGACCGGGCAGTCGCTGCCGGTGACGAGCGATCTCCGCAAAGTGCGCGCGGTCTGGGACATCTTCTCCGAACATCAGCAGTCGACCGCGCTCATCGGCTGGTGGGCAACCTGGCCACCGGAGCCGATTCTGGGCTGGGTGGTGTCGGACCATCTCGCGTACCACTTCCTTTTCGGCGATGGCCTCGGCGGTGGCGATCCGACAGTGAAGACCTCACCTCCCGGACTCGAGGGCGAGCTCGCGTCGCTCGTCGTTCGTCCACGCGCGATCGGGCGGGCGGAGCTCGCGCCGTTCGCCAATCTCGCCACGGTCTCCGACGAGGAGCTCGCTCGGCCGCTCGACCTCAAGGATGACCTCGCGCATCTGCGGTGGCTCGTCGCGACGGCGGAGACCTACCGCCGGATCGGTCTCGATCTGTGGAAGACGAAGCATCCGAAGGCCGAGCTCGTCTACTTTGAAGGCACCGACTCCGTGGCACATCTTTTCGGCCATCTTTTTCGCGCGCACGATCTGCAGGGCGAGCTCGCCCTGCAACAGGCGCGCTACGGTGGCGCAGTCGAAGCGATGTATCTCCACGCCGACGCGATCCTCGGCGAGTTCCTCGCCGCCGCCGACGCGGGGACGACGGTACTGGTCCTGAGCGATCACGGTTTCCGCCTCGGCGAGCTGCCGGATGACCCGAGTCAGCTGCGGGACATGCGCCGGGTATCGGAACGGTTTCATCGTCCGCAGGGTGTTCTTTACGCGTGGGGACGCGGCGTCAGGTCCGGCGCACGTTTTGATGCGCCGACGCTGCTCGATATCGCGCCGACGCTGCTCGCGCTGCAGGGAATCCCCGCGTCGCGAGAGATGCCGGGTCGGGTGCTGGGGGAAGGCTTCGTCCATCTCGCGGAGCCCGAGCGCGTGGCGACCTTCGAAGGCTCGCCCCGGACCGGTGCGGGTGCGCCGGCGGGAGCGCCGCGCGATGCCGAGGCAGACCGCGCGCTGGTCGAGCACCTCACCAGTCTCGGGTATCTCGCCGGGCCGGCGCGGGACAAGGCGATGAACGGCATGGCCGGGGCGGCGGACGGCTCCGCGCCCGGTGCGGCGCTTCCCGCCGGCGCCGGGGTGAGCTCTCCGCAGGGCGACAGAAATCTTGCGGCGATCGCTTTTCAGGAGGGGAAGTACGAGATCGCGGAGCGCGCCTACCGCCGGCTGTCAGCCACCGAGCCCGCGGATGCCGGCCTGCGTTCGAGCCTCGCCGGCGTCCTCGGCGCGGAGGGGCGTTACGAAGATGCGATGCGTGAGCTCGATGTCGCGCTGCGACTCGATCCGATCAATCCCGAGGGCTATCACAACCGCGGCGCGCTGCTCGAGCGCATGGGGCGTTCGGGAGACGCGGTGGAGCAGTACCGCACGGCTCTGCGCTATCGCCCGGGATTCACCGCCTCGCGCGATGCGCTGGTGCGCCTGGGGGCGAGCGCCGATGAACGCGCGCCCCGAAACGACGCCGAGAAGCGCGCGGTGGCGCTCTGCGAGGCGGCGTCCGAGGCCGCCCG
>JBDTQG010000194.1:0-2885 GCA_039932315.1 Thermoanaerobaculia bacterium | reverse complement strand
CCAAGGTCACGACCTTCCCCAACGACGAGCACTACAGCGCGATGGTGATGGAGAAACAGATCCCGTTCTACTCGATGTGCGCCCATCACCTGGTGCCGTTCTATGGCCACGCGCATCTCGCCTACGTGCCGAACGGTCACATTCTCGGCCTGTCCAAATTCGCCCGCATCCTCGAGTTCTACGCCAAGCGGCCGCAGCTCCAGGAGCGGATCACCGAGCAGGTGGCGAATTTCCTCGAGACACGTCTCCAGCCGCAAGGGGTGATGGTCGTGATCGAGGCGCGCCATCTCTGCGTCGAGATGCGTGGCGTGAAAAAGCCCGGCGCGGTCACGGTCACCTCGGCGATTCGCGGCATCTTCCACCAGAAACCGGTCCGGGAAGAGTTCCTCGACCTGCTTCGCCACTGACGTCCCGGCTCCTTTCGCGTCTTCGATTCCGCGACCGCATGCACCTTCCGCGATCGACCTGCCCGCGCTGAATCTCCTGCCATGAGCCCGGTTCGTGCACTTTTCGCCGGCAGCGGCATCGCCGTGCCGCCGCGCGTCATCGACAACGCCAACCTTTCGCGGGTCATTCAGACGAGCGACGAGTGGATCCGCGAGCGCAGCGGCATTCTCGAGCGGCACATCGTTCAGGCGGGCGTGGGATCTTCCGATCTCGGCGCCGAGGCGGCGCGTGCCGCGCTCGAGGACGCCGAAGTCATGGTGGACGAAGTCGACTACATCGTCTGCGCGACGATGACGCCGGACCACTATTTCCCCGGCTGCGCGACGCTCATTCAGCACAAGCTGGGTATGAAACCCGTTCCGGCGCTCGATCTGCGACAGCAGTGCGCCGGGTTCGCCTACGGCCTGCAGATGGTCGACGCCCTGATCCGCTCAGGAATCGCGAAAACCGTGCTCCTCGTGGGTACCGATGTACACAGCTCGCTGATGCCGTTCTCGCAGCAGACCTGGGCGATGCTCGAAGGGCTTGACCCCGGGCCGCTGTCGGAAGAGGACTACGCCTGGAATTCCCGCTTTCGCAATCTGCTCGTCCTTTTCGGCGATGCTGCCGGTGCGATGGTCTTCCGGGCCTCGCAACCGGGAGGGGCAGAAGACGAGAGGCGCGGGATCCTCGGTGCCAGGCTCTTCGGCGACGGCAAGCATCAGGACATCCTGACGGTGCCAGGCCTCGGCTCATCGCGGCGCCCTTTCGTCACCGCGGAGCAGATCGCCAACGCCGACACTGTTCCCGTGATGGACGGCCGCAAGGTCTTCAAGCTGGCCGTGACGCTCATGCCGCAGGTGGCGTCTTCTCTCCTCGCCGAAAACGGCTATTCTGTCAGCGACCTCGATCTGCTCGTCATGCACCAGGCAAATTTGCGGATCAACGAAGCGGCGCAGAAAGCGCTCGGCCTTCCCGACGAAAAGGTTCACAACAACATCCAGCAATACGGCAACACCACCTCGGCGACGCTGCCGCTCTGCTTCCACGAAGCGCGCAGGGCAGGCAAGGCGCCGGAAGGCGCACTGGTGGAGTTCGTGGCGCTCGGCGCCGGACTGCACTGGGGCGCGGTTCTTCTGCGGCTCTGACCGCAGCGGACCGTCTTCAGGGACGCGAGAAGCTGGCGCGCTCGAGCTTCAGAAGCTCGCGATCGACGCCGTCATAGATCGACCGGCTTGCCGCGTCCCACAGTTCCGGCGTGAATTTTCCCGGCACGGCGGAAAGCTCGACGGCGGTCTCGCTGTCCGATCGTCGCGAGATCTTGATTCGCGCTTCGCTCCACAGCAGCGCCCAGTCGTCGGTGACTTCGACGTGAGGATCGAGCGGCTTGCCGGCGATCTGCAGCGCGTTCAGCAACGCCACGAGGATCGGACTTCCTGAGCCCTTGTAGGGGCTGCGATAAATGCGCACCGCCGTCGCGCTCCCGGTCGGGGGGACGTAGCTGTCGGTCGTGAGAAGGAGCTGGAACGGGCGCGTTCCCGCGACGTCGGCGAAGTTCGCATCTCCGCGCGCCCGGACGCGCGAGCGCTCGTCGAGCTCGATGGCGCGCCCCAGATGCTGCGCCGCGAGAGCCGAGTAGCCCGCAAGAGCGAAATTGGTGGCGACGAGGTAGTAGGCGTCCGCAGACTCCGGATTGGCCGCGAGATGGCGCGCGAAAGCCTGGCTTGCCGGCTCGAGCTTCCCCTGCAGGAGGTAGACCGCGCCGAGATTCGCGGCGTTGTCGCTCGCCTGCGGGTCGAGCTTTTCCGCCTGCGCGAGAGCCGCGAGCGCATCGTCGTAGCGCTTCTCGGCGATCGCGATCCCGGATCGGTTGAGCCAGCCCTGGCGCAGCGACGGGTCGAGCGTGAGTGCCTGATCGAGATCGCGCTTGCAGTCGTCGAGCTCGCCGACAACGCAGTTCGCGCTCGAACGCACGAGAAGCGCCCGCGCGTTCTTCGGCTCACGTTTGAGCACCTGCGCCAGCAGCTCGAGCGCCTGTTCGGCATCGCCGGCATCGACGGCGCGCTGAGCGGAGTCGACGATCCCGGCGGTGGGGAGGGCCGCCGGCGCCGGCCGGGCCGCCGCGGGAGATGCCGGCGGAGCCGCCCGGGCCGCGGGAGCGAGCGAAAGCAGGAGAAACAGGAGCCCGGACGCGAGGCCCCCCGGGAATTTGGACGGAAGCAGCATGGGGCCAATCTATCCGAGCCGGCGGACGGCGCCAACGGCGGCAGCGACAGGGTCCTCAGCGGTCGTCCGCGGGGACATTAGAATGCGCCCATGACCTCCGCACTCCAGGCTCCGCCTCCGGCCGACATCGCCGCTGCGCTCGGCAAACGCGTCATCGGACAGGCCGGCGCCGTGAAGGAGATGGCGATCGCGCTGTCGAAGAAGCTCGCCGGTCTTCGCGTCGGCAACATCCT
>JBDTQG010000193.1:0-2887 GCA_039932315.1 Thermoanaerobaculia bacterium | reverse complement strand
GAGTCTCCTGGGTGAGAGTCGCGCCCGGACAAGATGTCCGGGCGCGCTCGCGCGCCCGTTGGATTCTCACCCGGGCGGGTGACGCCGCGGCCGCGGCGTTGTTCTTTCGACCGGTTTGCGCCATTGGTTCGTTTATTAGTTCTGGGGGTGACCGATGGCGGATGCCGTAGAGAAGGTCTTTTTCGAGCGTGGCGCAGTACGAGTGACGAACTCAAGGTTTCAGGTGGAATCGCAAACGTACGCAATGTCTGCAGTCAATTCGGTGAATTTCCTGAAGGAGCCTGCCAGCATGGCTGGTGCAGGCTGCCTGCTCGCCTTCGGAGCGTTCGTTCTCCTTGGCGGGCTGGTCTCGTTCTCCACCGGTGCGAAAGGGGCCGGAGCATTCGCGCTGCTCTTCGGGGGCGCGGCGGTGGCCTTGGGAATCATGATCGCTCGTTCGCTGAAGCACACTTACATCGTGCTGCTCCGCACTTCGAACGGAGAAGTGAAGGCGCTGCGTTCGAAAGATTCGGAGTACATCAACGCCGTCGTTCAGGCGCTCAATGACGCCATCGTCGCCAGGGGCTAACATTCGACCTGGAGGATCGATGAAAACTGTCACCGCGGGACTCGTCGCAATGCTTCTCTGTAGTTCAGGGCAAGCGCAGGTGCAGGCTCATACGGCAACGCCCCAGGAGACAAAGGCTCTCGAGTCGGGGAACGCCGCAGCGCTCGGCGACGTCGAGATGAAGAGCCCGATGCTGCTCGAAATTCCGCTCAAGGTGACGGACGGGCCCGCCCGGAAACTCCCCCCGCGCATCCAGGCGGTGCCGAAGAGGCCGGGATGGTTGAACGCAGGGAAGGCGCCCACCTGGTCCACTCTGGAGACCGCGCGTTTCACCTGCGACCGTGCGCGAGTACCCGGACTTTTTCTATACGTCGCCAAGCCGAAGAAGGATCCCGTCGAGATCGAGGTCAGCGGGATGTTCACTTCTGGCTGGTATCGCCAGGACCTCGACGTCACGATGTCGATCGTCTACCCAGACGGCAAAGAGAGACTTCGAAGGTTCTGGGACGACGAGAGCGTAGGAGAAGGCGGGAGCAACCTTTTTGCCGGTCACTCGAAGTTCCTGATCATGAGCGTGAAGATTCCCCAGGCCGAGTGGGCGAAGTGGGTGAGCGGCGAGCTGGTTCCCACGCTTCGCGTCCTGGTCGAGATTCAGGGCGACGGGCACGATAGCGACGAGTGATGCGCCGGCTGCGCCACGATCGCTGGCAGGAGCGGGAGGCGCTCGAGGCGGAGCGCCGGCTCCGGGAGTTCGTCGACGAGGTCCTCCAGGAGTTCGACGTCGTACTGCTCGACCTGTCGGCCCGGGGCGGCATCGTTCCCGTCGACGAGGAGCACCACGGCAACATCGTGCCTCGGGAGCTCGTGAACTGAGCCTCTTCGAGCAGTCCTGACAGTCGGCGGTTTGACGCCCGGGGGGGGCACTAAACCCCCGCCACCATTGAGCGCCGGTGCTGCATGCTTGCTTCCGCGCTCAGATATTCACGTAATTATTCGAATTTTATTCCGGCGCGCAGTCGAAGAATCCGCGGCAGGTGAGCGCCAGCGATCCGTGCACGCCCCAGTCTGAGCTCTTGCCGACGGCCTGCGACTCCAGCGCCGGCAGCTTTCGCCAGTAGGGCTCGATCCCCCAGTAGAGCGGCCCCGTCCGCGCGATCGTCCAGTCGGCCGAGATCTCGAGCTCGTCGCCGGCGGTGTGCCCGTTCACCGGGAGATCGCCGGAGATCTTGTACCGCACCTGATGGATCCACTCTGCAGATGGCACTTCGCCCGGGATCACGTCGACGCGCATCTTGCCCCCGTTCGCCGGCGCCGTCGCGACAGCGCGGCCGCCGCGCGGGAGCTGCGGCACGTTCAGGTCCGCGAAGAGCAGCTCGCCGGCGCCGAAGGTTTCGCCCGGCGGCCGAGCGCTGCGCGGCGTCACCTTGCCGACCGTTCCGTCGCCGTCGAGATCTCGGCCGAGGATGCGCTCGAGCTGGGAGGCGTCCTTCGATTTCAGGTCGACGATCTGCAAGCCCTGGCCGGTCTCGCCGTCGCCGGCGACGTGGGTGCCGCCACGCTGCGCAGCATCCGAATCGCCCAGCATCACCGGTGCCGTCGGCGTCGGCGGCACGACGTCGAACCAGTCGCAGACGTGGCGCGTCGCCCCGCCGGCTGCGCGGTCGCCACAGGCCTTCCGGAAGTGGAGCCTGGCCTCGAGGCCGATCGCCAGGCAGAGGAGCGCCAGCGCGATCCGGAGCGGCCAACGGAGAGCAGCGAGCCATGCCTTCATGTTCTTTCCTCCCGGTTCGGAATGAGGTCCTTATTCGCGGCGGTCTCGGCGAGCGAGGTAGCACGGCGGCGCTCCGTGTCGGCGACCGCTTCTGCGATCTTCGCCCGTAGGGTCGCGGGCAGCACCATGACGAACGGTGCGGCCATGGTCATCATCAGCAGGCCGACGAAGCGCGGCTCCCAGAACGCCATCCAGTGCGGCAGGAGGGCGATCATTGGACCGATGACCATGGCCTCCGCAATGACGATCGCGAGAAACGTTGCCCGAGGGCCATGGAGAGTGAACTCTTCGCTCTGTTCCTCCGTCACACCCTTGCTCCCGAAAGCGGATGAACAGGCTCGATGACCAGGTCGAACTCGTCGTAGCCGTAGCGGCCGAAGAAGAGCGCCCAGGCTTCGGCGCTTTTCATCACGGCGAGCTCCCCCTGCAGGACGCCGAGCTCTGTGCCGATCACGATGCAGCCCGAGACGTCGCTCGCCCGGTTGCCCTTGTGGATGAGGATGTTCGTCCGGCCTTCGACTTCCGAGACGCCGATCGCCGGGTAGTTCCCGTGATTGAAGAACCGCGGC
>JBDTQG010000192.1:0-2956 GCA_039932315.1 Thermoanaerobaculia bacterium | reverse complement strand
TTCTACAACACCAATGTTCTCAACGACTACCAGACGGAACCGGAGGACGAACAGCTCCTCGCCGACTATGAGAAGACTTTGCTGCCGTTCGAGACCATCGTGCCCCCGCGCATCCTGGACGTGAAGCTCAACGTCAGCATCGAGCCGCACCGGACCCGCGCAACCACCGAGGGCAGTTACCTGGTCGAGAACCGCACGCAGGCGCCGATGCCCGTCGTCCACGTGCGCTGGGGGCGTCCGTTGAAAATGACGAAGCTCGACGTCGAGGGCGCGACGCTGTCGAAGGACTACAAGGAATTCGACTACCGGATCTACACCTTCGACCCGCCGCTGCAGCCGGGGGAGAAACGGACGATCCGGTTCACGACCGTGCTCGAGGAGCGCGGCTTCCCCAACGCGCGGCCGCTGACCCGCATCGTCGACAACGGGACCTTCGTGAACAATCTCGAGATCGCGCCTCTGCTGGGGATGGCACGCGAATCGCTGCTGACCGATCGGGCCCGGCGGCGCAAGCTCGGACTGCCGTCCGAATTGCGCCTGGCCAAGCTCGAAGACCCGGCCGCCAATGCGAATCACTATCTGCGCCACGACTCCGACTGGGTCAATGCCGAGATCACGCTGTCGACCGACGCCGACCAGACGCCCGTGGCGCCCGGCACGACGGTCAGCGACACCGTCGACGGCGGTCGCCGTACGCTGGTGACGCGCACCGAGGCGCCGATTCTCAACTTCTTCTCGATGCAATCCGCCCGCTACGCGGTGCGGAAGGATTCATGGACGAACGCCAACGGCCGCAAGGTCGACCTCGCCGTCTACTACTATCCGCCGCATCCGTACAACGTGCAGCGGATGCTCGATGCGATGAAAGTCTCGCTGCAGATGTTCAGCGAGCGGTTTTCGCCGTACCAGTTCAACCAGGCGCGAATCCTCGAATTCCCGACGTATGCGACGTTCGCGCAGGCGTTCGCGGGCACCGTTCCGTATTCCGAAGGGATCGGCTTCATCCAGAACCACAAGGCCGAGAAGGACGACGAGAAGATCGACCTCGTCACCTATGTCACCGCGCACGAGATCGCCCACCAGTGGTGGGCGCACCAGGTGATCGGCGCGGACAAGCAGGGCATGACGATGCTCTCGGAATCGTTTGCCCAGTATTCGGCCCTGCTGGTAATGGAAAAGCTCTACGGGCCGGAGCAGATCCGCAAGTTTCTCAAGAACGAACTGGACCAGTATCTGCGCAGCCGCGGCGGAGAGGTGATCGAGGAGTTGCCGCTCGACCGCGTCGAGAACCAGCAGTACATCCACTACCGGAAGGGATCTCTGGTGATGTACTGGCTCAAGGAAGCCGTCGGCGAGGATGTCGTGAACCGGGCGCTGCAGAAATTGCTGGCGGAGTTCGCGTTCAAGCCCGCGCCGTACCCGTCGACCACGGATTTTCTCCGGCTGTTGCGCGCCGAGGCCGGCCCGCAACACGATCAACTCATCACCGACCTATTCGAAAAGATCACGCTGTACGACATGAAGGCGACCGACGCGAAGGCGAAGAAGCTGGCCGATGGAAAGTACGAAGTCACGTTCACCGTCGACGGGCGGAAGCTCTACGCCGACGGCAAAGGCAAGGAGACCGAAGCGCCGCTCGAGGAGCCGTTCGACGTCGGCGTGTTCACGCACGAGCCGGGCAAGAAAGGCTACCGGAAAGAGTCCGTGCTGCTGACGGACCGCAAGGTGATGAAATCCGGAAAGCAGACCGTGACGCTCACCGTGGACAGGCAACCGGTGTTCGTCGGCGTCGATCCGTTCAACAAGCGCATCGATCGCAATTCCGACGACAATCTGACCAGGGTCACCGTCGAGTAACCGACATCGGGTGAGCGCTCAGGCCAGATGTGCGGCGGCAACCAGCGTCTGCGTGTAGGTCTCGGCCGGATTGTCGAAGACGGCGCCGGTCTCGCCCTCCTCGACCACCTTGCCATCCTTCATCACCAGCACCCAGTGCGCCATCGCGCGGATCACCGCCAGATCGTGACTGATGAAGATGTAGCTCATTCCGTACTTCTGCTGCAGGTCCGCCAGCAGCCGCAGCACCTGCTGCTGCACCGACACATCGAGCGCCGACGTCGGTTCGTCGAGGACCAGAACCTCCGGTCGCAGCACGACCGCGCGGGCGATCGAGATCCGCTGCCGCTGACCGCCGGAGAATTCGTGAGGATAGCGCGTGAGCACGTTGTCGATGCCGTGCGCCGCGTCGAGTCCGACTTCGGATAGCATGTCCAGCACGCGCTGCCGGCGCTGCGCCGGGGTGAGTTCGGGCAGGTGCAGCGCAACGCCTTCTCCGACGATCTGTTCGATCGTCATCCGCGGGCTCAGCGACGCGAACGGATCCTGGAACACGACCTGCATCCGGCGCCGCATCGCACGCAGCACCGGCCTCTCGGCATTGTCGAGGCGGACACCTTCAAGAAACACTTCGCCGGTCGCGATCGGTTGCAACGCGAGGAGAGCCATTCCCAGCGTTGTCTTGCCCGAGCCCGATTCGCCGACGATGCCCAGCGTCTCACCGCGCCGGAGCTTCAGCGTCGCGTTCTGGACGGCGCGGAACACGTCCTTCCTGAACCATCCGCGCGCGGTGACGAAGTCGACACTGACCGCGTTGAGCGCGGCCAGCACGGGCGCATCGGCCGGAATCGGCGTTACCGCACGCTCTGGACGGCTGTTGATCAGCTTGATCGTGTACGGATGCTGCGGGTGGTCGAACACATCGGCGGTCAGTCCCTGCTCGACCAGATGCCCGCGCTCCATCACGCCCACGTGATGGCCGAAGCGGCGGACGAGGTTCAGGTCATGCGTGATGAACAGGATCGCCATCCCGAATTCGCGCTGCAGGTCGTCGAGCAGCGCGATGATCTGCGCCTGGATCGTCACGTCGAGCGCGGTCGTCGGCTCGTCGGCGATGAGC
>JBDTQG010000191.1:0-2989 GCA_039932315.1 Thermoanaerobaculia bacterium | reverse complement strand
TCCGGGTCGACGATCGCTCGATTCGCTCGGAAACGATGGGCGGGAACCTCGGCGGCTTGAAGCTCGCTCGCCGGCGGATCGTGACGATCCCGCTCTCGTGGCTCACCGAAGAAGAGGGCATGGCCCTCCTCGATCGCCTGGCCTGGGAGAACTCGGTCCTCGACCCTGTGGTCGTCTCCGTCATTCCGAACAGCCCCATCGAGCGCCGGCACACGACGATCTACGGCGTGGTGATGGATCCGCAGACGGTGCTCAACGCCCCGCGCAACTCCCAGGAGAACAACCGGGAGATCACGCTTCGCATCCTGGAATGGAGGTAATCCCGTGCTGACTCGATCGAGGATCGTCCTGGCAGCACTCCTGATCGCGGCCGCGCCGGCGATCGCCGCCGGGCCCGATCGGATCCGCGCAGATCATCGGCCGCCCGCGCCGCCCGACGGCGGGCCGCTCCTCGTCTGGCTCACCGGGCAGACGAACGCCGCCGACTGCGACGACGTCGTCAGCGGCACGAAGGACGCCCTCTGCTGCGGGCAGAACGGCGCTTGGGCGGCCTGCGACTCGGGCGGCGGGGGCGGAGGCTCGGGCACCGTGACAAGCGTCGGGCTGTCGGTGCCGGCGATCTTCTCGCTGAGCGGCTCGCCGATCACGACGTCGGGCACCTTCACCCTCGGGCTCGCGACGCAGAACGCGAACAAGGTCTGGGCGGGCCCGGCGACCGGCGCCGACGCCTCGCCAACCTTTCGCCTCCTCGTCTCGGCCGACATCCCGACCAATGCCGCGAACACCAGCGGCACGGCCGCACATGCGACCGATGCGGCGGCCGCGGCGGCGAACGGGAGCAACTGTTCCGCCGGCCAATACGCCAGGGGCGTTGACACCGCGTGGGCGGCCGAGAACTGCACGCCGGATGCAGACACGCAGGTCGCTCTCGACCTCGGAGACGACGGCAGTAACGAGTCCACCGGCCTCACCAAGTTTGCGTCGTCGAATGACGACTACAGCGCCTTCATCAATCCGAGCTCGAACAAGGTGAAGGTCGACGTCGGGAAGCTCCCGCCCTACCGGCAGTACGACCCGCGGCGCCCGCCATCGAGCGTCGGCACCGGTGGCATCCAAGACGAGTTCATCAACGGCACGACGATCACGTTCAACGGCTTTCAGAACCAGGAGAGTTCGACGCTAACCGCCGAGCGGGACGGCATCACCCTGTTTCACCCGACCGACTCGACGGGCGTGGCGATCGATTGGTTCACCGGGCCGAACGGTTCGACGACGGATTGGTTCTTCCACACCCACCTCTCGACCGCATCGCTCGGCGCTTTCAACCAGGCGGGCCTCGCCATCCTCGCGACAGGCACCGAGGGCACTCCAACGCTCATGTACCTCGCGGTCATCGTACAGACGACCGCCACGTCGAAGGCCCTAGCGACGCGATCGATGACCAGCTACACCTCGGCACAGACCGCTGTGGGAACCGACCGGCCTTCGGCATCGTCCGGCTACCTCGCGTTCGGCTACGTCTCGTCGACGAAGGTGCTCTCGGTCTACACGTCCGAGGACGGCTATCTCTATTCGCCGATTTCAGCGACGACCCTCGGCGCGCATCCGACAACGAGCTTCGGCCTGATCGTCTCCTCGCTCTCTTCTACCCAGCCCTCCTATGGCTGGTTCGACTACATCCGGGTCCGTACCGACAGCAACCGCGCCGACGCGGGGGAGTGAGGCCATGAGCGAAACCGAAGACGCGCGCGCGATCGCGCGCATGGAAGTCCAGCTCGGCACGCTGGTCGAGTGGTCGAAGAAGGTCGAGCCCATCCTCCTCGCGCGCTCGGGCGATCTCGAGAAGATGGATCGCTTCAAGCGAGACCTCGACGAGCTCGGCGGGAAGTGGCGCACGACGAGTGCGCGGGTCGAAGACCTCGAGCGCCGGATCGCCAAGGCCACCACGATGGCGACGACGGTCGTCGTGATCCTCCAAGTGGTCTGGGGACTCTTCGGCGATGCGATTCGGCACTACCTCCTGGGAGCGAGCTGATGAGACAGGGATCTGCTGCAGAGCATCTCGGCGCCGAGCTCGAGAACATCGTCCACGCCGGCCAGAAGATCACCCTCCCGCTCTGGCCGGATGGCCTCGGCTGGGAGTTCGCCTCGCCCAGCTACGACGACGTCGACGCCGCGCTCGGGACGGACGGCTCGAACAACCACGCGCCGGAAGCGCTCGGCTGCCGCTACTCCGTCGACTTCCGGGAGCGCCGATGGGACCGGAAGAAGGAGTCCGGCGAGTTCTTCGCCAAGGGGCGCGAGATGTGGTGCGGCACGGAGATCGACTCCGCGATCTACACCTACATGCCCGGGCACACCGTGCTCGAGATCGCGCACGTCTCGCGGCTGATCGGCGACACCGAGATCCACGCCGCGGCGATGGCCTGGCTCGAGTACCTCGGCGCGCGGAACGAGGAGTTCCGCTCTCCGAGAACTGGCCGGATCATCACGGTCGGCGATCGCTGCGCCGGGCCCGGCCGCACGCCGGGCGGCCGCACCTGGCAGGACCACTTCGTCGACCTCGGCATGGGCCGGCGCGCGGAGAGTTCCGAGAAGATCCTGCTTGCGCGGGCCGACCTGGTGCGCGAGGCGATGGCGGACATCCGGGAGCGCCGGCGAACGCCGCTGCAGAAGCTCCGCGAGCTCGGGATCAAGACGCTCGTGCCGGTGCGCGTCGTCGAGGCGCCGGGCATCAAGGCGGTCTGGAGGAACGGCGAGCGGTGGAACCGGAACACACAGCCGGTCTGCGCCGGCGTCGAGGTCGCCGGGCACGAGCATTACGCTCCGGAGAACCGCGGCTTCACCACGGACGAGCACGATCCGAAGCACCGCGCGAAAGGTGCACCGACCGTCACGGAGACGCCGACGTCGATCGTCTACGTGAGTCCGATCTACGCGGCCGTCACGCTCGCCATCCCGCCGCGCGAACAGCGAACGCTCGACGTCG
>JBDTQG010000190.1:0-3021 GCA_039932315.1 Thermoanaerobaculia bacterium | reverse complement strand
AGGGCGAGAGGGTCGGATCATGGACGGAATGCTCGGAAAGAAAATCGGGATGACCCAGGTGTTCACTGCGGACGGCGATACCGTTCAGGTGACCGTCGTCGAGGTCGGCCCGTGTGTGGTTGTTGCGCGCCGGACCGCAGCCAAGGATGGCTACGACGCGGTGCAGCTCGGACTGGTCGAGGCGAAGCCGCCGCGAAAGGTTTCGAAGCCTCAGCAGGGTCACTTCAAGAAGGCTGGCGCAACGCCGACCCGGAAGGTCGCGGAGTTCGCAATCACGGCCGATGAGTCGTGGGCTGCTGGCGATCAGGTCAAGTGCTCGATGTTCCAGGAAGCCGAGTTCGTCGACGTCGTCGGGACGAGCAAAGGTAAGGGCTTCCAGGGTGTGATGAAGCGCCACGGATTCAAGGGTGGTCGCGCCACGCACGGCTCGATGTTCCATCGCGCTCCGGGCTCGATCGGCGGTTCGTCGTTTCCGTCGCGCGTGTATCCCGGCATGAAGGGCACCGGCCGGATGGGCGGCAAGCGGATCACGACCAAGAATCTTCTGGTCGTGAAGATCGACGAAGAAAAGAATCTGATTTACCTGCGCGGCTCGGTTCCGGGCGGCGAAAATGGCTACGTCGCGCTCAAGCGCGCGAAGCGCGGCTGAGAAGGCCGGTACTGGATCGGAATGGCAACGCGAGAGGTTGGTAAGCGATGAAGATCGCGGTCAAGAATTTCGAGAACAAGAAGGTGAAGGAGCTGGATCTCCCTGAGGCGATCTTCTCCTATCCCTACAAGGAGCACCTCATTCACGTCGCCGTTCAGGCGTACCTGGCCGGGTTGCGCTCGGGCACGCACAAGACGAAGACGCGGAGCGAGGTCTCGGGCGCCGGCAAGAAGCTCTGGAAGCAGAAGGGTACGGGTCGCGCCCGCGTCGGCAGCATCCGCAGCCCGCTGTGGCGAAAGGGCGGAACGGTTCACGGACCGGTGCCGCGCGACTACAGCCAGGATCTGTCGACCGGTGAGAAGAAGAACGCGCTCCGGTCGGCCCTGTCGCGGAAGGCGAAGGAAGAGCGCATCATCGTGCTCGACAACTTCGCGATCCCGACCCACAAGACAGGCGCCCTCTCGGCAATCCTGGCCAAGGTCGGCGCCGAGGGAAAGCTCCTGCTCGTCGACACGCGCGACAATCAGAACCTGACTCTCGCGGCGCGAAATCATCCGGGCTGGAAGACGGTCGACGCGCTGGCGGTCAACGTCTACGACGTCATCGACCGGCCTTATCTCGTCGTCAGCGAGCAGGCGCTCGCGCGTCTCGTGGAGGTTCTGGGAGCATGAGAATTCAGGAGATCATCCGTCGTCCCCTGATCACGGAGAAGTCGAGCCTGCAGCGTGAGGCGATGAACGTCCTGACGCTCGAAGTGGACATGCGCGCCAACAAGATCGAGATCCAGCGCGCCGTCGAGACGCAGTTCAAGGTGAAGGTTGCGGAAGTGCGGGTCGCCAAGATGCACGGCAAGGTGCGCCGCCAGGGTCGTTTCGCGGGTCGTCGCTCGGACTGGAAGAAGGCGTTCATTCGCCTCGCCCCGGGTGAGAAGACCATCGACTTCTTCGAAGGCGCGTAAGAAAGAGAGCTAGGGAAGATGGGTATTCGTCAACTCAAACCTACGAACGCATCGAGCCGGTTCCAGAGCTTTCCCGATTTTGCGGAAATCACCGAGAACCGTCCGGTCAAGTCGCTCACCAGCGGCAAGATGGGAAGCGGCGGCCGGAACAACCAGGGTCATCTCACCAACTGGTTCCGTGGCGGCGGACACAAGCGGCGCTATCGCGCGATCGATTTCAAGCGCGACAAGTACGGCGTGCCCGGAACCGTGGCCACAGTCGAGTACGATCCGAACCGTTCCGCGCGCATTGCGCTGGTGAACTACGCCGACGGCGAGAAGCGCTACATCATCGCGCCGGAAGGTCTCGGCGTCGGGATGACGGTCGTATCCGGCGAGAAGGCCGAAATCAACGTCGGCAACTCGCTGCCGCTGCGGCTGATTCCTCTCGGCACCGTGATCCACAACATCGAGCTCAAGCGCGGCAAGGGCGGGCAGATGGTGCGCTCGGCCGGCGCCGGCGCGCAGCTGATGGCGCGTGAGGAATCGCAGGCTCAGGTCAAACTGCCTTCGGGCGAGGTCCGGCGGGTGCACGTCGAGTGCTATGCGACGATCGGCCAGGTCGGCAATCTCGAGCACGAGAACGTTTCGTACGGCAAGGCGGGTCGGCGCCGCTGGCTCGGCCGCAAGCCGCACAACCGGGCGGTCTCGATGAACCCCGTCGATCATCCGATGGGCGGCGGTGAAGGCAAGACTTCCGGCGGACGGCACCCCGTGACTCCCTGGGGCGTGCCGACCAAGGGCTACAAGACGAGAAACAACAAGCGAACCGATCAACAGATCGTTCGCCGCCGGGACAAGAAGTAGGAACGGAGAGGCAGAATGGCGCGTTCACTGAAAAAGGGTTACTTCATCGACAAGCATCTCCACGAGAAAGTCGTGGCGATGAACTCGAGCGGCGAGAAGCGGGTGATCAAGACCTGGTCGCGACGTTCGACGGTGATTCCGGAGATGGTCGGCCACACGCTCGCGGTCCATAACGGCACGAAGTTCATTCCCGTGTACGTCAGCGAGAACATGGTCGGGCACAAGCTCGGCGAGTTCTCGATGACCCGCACGTTCCGCGGTCACAGCGGCAAAAAGGCGGCGGAGAAGACCGTCGCGCCGAAGCCGAAAGCGTAAGGGGGAGATCGAACATGGAATCCACCGCACGCTTGCGCTTCCTTCAGGCCTCTCCGCAGAAGGTCCGGCTCGTCGTCGACCTGATCCGCGGGATGGACGTCGAAGAGGCGGCCGTTGTCCTGCGCACGACGAAGAAGTCGGCCGCCAAGCCGATCGAGAAGCTTCTCAAGTCCGCGGTCGCGAATGCCGAAAATCGCGACCAGAACGTCGATGTGGGCAAGCTCTACGTCAAGGAAGTCTTCGTCGACGGCGG
>JBDTQG010000189.1:0-3050 GCA_039932315.1 Thermoanaerobaculia bacterium | reverse complement strand
TCGATCATCTGACGCGCACGAACCGGATCTACCTCGAACCTCTGGCGAAGGCGGCGGAGCGCGGTCGTGTCACGGGACGGCTTCGCCGCGGAGAGCTGCGGCCGAATCTCCTCGGCCGCTGGTTCATCGGAGAGATCGAGCCCCCGCCGAAACGGCGCTTCAAGGCGCCGCTGCCGGCGATGGTACCGCCATCCGATGGGGCGAAGGATTCGATCCTCGCCGATTTTCGCCGCGTGCAGGCGTCGGTCACTGCAGCCGTGCAGGCGAGCGCGGACCTCGATCTCCGGCGGATCCGCTTTCACAATCCGCTGCTGCGCGGATGGCGCGTCTTCAACCTCGCGACCGGATTCCTGGTGATCTGCGCCCACGAGCGCCGTCACCTCGCGCAGGCCGGGGCCGTGCGCGCCCGCCCCGACTTTCCCGCGCGTTAGCGCTTTTTCGACTTGGCGCCGCGGCGCTTCGCGTACTTGTAGCCGATGCACTTGTAGGCGAGCTTCGCCGCGACGAAGTCGGACGCCGGCTGCCCGCCGATCGGCGCGAGCTCGACGAGATCCATCGCGACGACTTCCTTCTCCTCGAAGAGGTGGCGGAGGAGGCGCAGCGTCGGATGCCAGGTTCCGCCGCCGGGCTCGGGAGTGCCGGTCGCGGGGACGATCGACGGGTCGAAGAAGTCGATGTCGAACGTGAGATAGATCTTTTTCGGCAGCTTGCGGAGCATCGCCGCGAAGCGCTTCTCGAGCGTCGCAGCGGGCTCCAGTTCGTGCCCCCAGATGACCGGAAGCTTGTGCCGACGGATGAGCTCGGCTTCGGGCGCGGAGAGTGAACGGATGCCGACCGAGAGAGAGCGCACGCCTTCGTCGAACACGCGCCGCATCACGCTCGCGTGCGAGTACGCCGTGCCCTCGAACTCCTCGCGCAGATCCGAATGGGCGTCGAACTGGACGATGCCGATCTCGCCGCCGCGGCCGCCGCCAAAAACCCGCTGGGCCGCACGCACCGGCGCGATCGACAAGCTGTGCTCGCCACCGACCGTGACGAGGAACTTGCCGGCGTCCATCCAGTGCTGGCACTCGACCTCGAGCTCGGCCATCGCCTCTTCCATGTCGAACGCTTCCGGATGGAACGGCTGCGCGGTCGCGATGCCGATGTCGCAGGGCTCGCCGCCCAGCTCCTCGTCGTAGAGCTCCATCGACTGGGACGCTCGGAGAAAGGCTCCCGGTCCAGCCGAAGTGCCTTTGCCGTAGGAGGTCGTGCGTTCGAACGGCACCGGCAGGATCATCACGGGACTGCGCTTGGGATCGGAAAGCTCCGGCGGCAGAAGGCCGAAGTTCGTCGGCATGGAGGGCATCCGCGCTTTCTAACAGCCGCGAGCGCGCGCCGTCAAACGGCGGGGACTAGCGCTCGGGTGTCCCGGCTGAGCCTGTGACGATGCGCCGGCCCGTCAAAGCACCTGCCCTCCAAGCGAGCTGCAGCGCCTCCTCTAGCCATTCGAGACGCTGCAAAGGCGTCGCCCCGGCAACGCGGGCGATCTGCCATCGCGCGTGTCCTTCCCATGTCGAGGTCGACCAGTTGCCGGGAGGAGGCGGAAGCTTTTGCGGATCAGGAATTCTTCGCCTCCGATCGGATGCGCAGAATCTCTCGGAGCTTTTCGATGTCGTCGCGATCCTGGGGTCGATCCGCGACCTCCTTCAGATGGATGAGATCGGCAATCGAAGCGACGGGTACGGTCGCGGTGCTCAAGCGCACCGGCTCGGCGCGTTCCCAGAGCGCCTCGAACGGAATCGGCGAACTGACGAAGAGGTCCACGGAACGCAGCGCGTTCTCTGGATCGTAGAGCGAGAACACCCGCATTCCCTTCTCGTCGATCCATACCTGACGGATCTCCGAATCGGCAAATGAAAGGGCGTCGACGGGCGCGAGTGGCCGCATGCCGAGACCGAGAAGCGCAGCGATGGTTTTCCTCGCGGCTCCAGGGTCCAGATCGACAATGAGATCCAGATCGACCGTCAGACGCGCGTGCCCTTGCAATACGACCGCGAGACCTCCGACGACGACAAATCGTCCGCCCTCTTCCAGGAGGCGTTCGAAAATGGGCTCGAAGATCGACACTGCGATGAGTATAAGTCGAGCGACGTCTTCGCCTCGACAGCCGAGGGAGCATCGGATACGGTCGCCCGATGGACAAGAACGCCGAGCTGACCGAGCAGCAGAAGCAGGCCTGGAGCTCCGCTGCCTCCGGCTGGGAGCGCTGGACGGACTGGTTCGAGAAGAGCTCCGGGGACCTCTCCGACTGGCTGTGCGAAAACGCGGGCGTGCGGCCCGGCGCGCGCGCGCTCGATCTCGCGTGCGGCGGCGGAGAGCCGTCGACGACGATCGCCGCGCGCGTTCTGCCTGGTGGAAGCGTCGTCTCGACGGACCTCTCGCCCGACATGGTCGCCGCGACCGTCCGCCGCGCGCAGCGGCTCGGCCGCACGAACCTCACGGGCCAGGTCGCGGACGCCCAGGATCTGCCGTTCGAGGACGCGTCCTTCGACGCGGTGACGTGCCGCTTCGGCATCATGTTCTGCCCGCAGCCGGAGCGCGCGGCGGCGGAGATCCACCGCGTCCTCAAGCCGGGCGGCCGCTTCGCGGTGGCGGTGTGGGACATGCCGGCGACGAATCCGTTCTTCATGGTCCTCGCCGGAATTCTCGCGAAGTACGTCGAAATGCCGCCGCCGGATGCGAAAGCTCCGGGCCTCTTCCGTCTCGCTCCGCCGGGAGAGCTCGAGAATCTCTTTACCGGAGCCGGCTTTTCCGACCTGAAGATCGAGTCGCGCCCGATGCTCTGGGCCTACGACTCCGTCGATCAGTACTGGCAGATCCAGACGGACCTCGCAGCGCCCCTCCGTACCGCGATGAAGAACATGACCCCGGAAGAAGTGGAGCGCCTCAAGGCGGACGTCTTCGTAGGCCTGCAGCCGTTCACCAAGGATGGCCGCCCCGAGCTCGCAGCGGTGCCGCTCTGCGCGACCGGCAGCAAGTAGCTCTCTTGCAGCAGGGGAGGAGTGCCG
>JBDTQG010000188.1:0-3098 GCA_039932315.1 Thermoanaerobaculia bacterium | reverse complement strand
CACATGGAGTGGTACCGGAAGGCGGACGGCGAGGTCGTGTTCGGCGAGATCGGCGGCCGGGCACCGGGCGCACGCATCGTCGACATCATCAACTACTGCACCGACGACGACTGCTATGTCGGCTGGGCCGAAGCGGTCACGCTCGGCCGGGTCCAGCGCCGTTTCGAACGCAAGTGGAACGTCGTCATCACGTTCAAGCGCGCGCACGGTCAGGGGCACATCCGCCGCATCGTCGGTCTCGAGCAGCTGCTTGCGGAATTCGGGCGCTATGTCGTCGAGGTCGACCTGACACCGATCGGCGCGCCGCGGCGCAACTGGAAACAGACGCTGATCGGAGACGGCTACGTCGTTGTTCGGCATCATGACCTGTCGACGGCCCTGAAGATGAGCGAGCGCGTCGCCGAAGACGTTCACCTCTACGCCGGCTGAAACAGCAACGCGACGGATTCGCGGCGGCGTGGAGAGTCAGAGCGGGCGATCGGCATGAACGACAGGAATCTCGGAGTGCATTCCGGAATCCCGGGCTGCGGCGGCAGACGAAACCCATGCCGCTGACGGCCGGTCTCCTTGTCGGTCCATACGAAATCCTTGCGCCGCTCGGCGCAGGCGGTATGGGCGAGGTCTACCGCGCGCTCGATCGGCGACTCGGGCGGGAGGTCGCGATCAAGGTGCTTGCGGAATCTTCGTCTGGCAGCGACAGTATCGAACGACTGCGCCGCGAAGCGCGGGCGGTGGCAGCGGTCAACCATCCCAATATTCTGGCGGTCTACGATCTCGGCGAGCTCGAAGGATCGCCATTCCTGGTCTTCGAGTTGCTCGACGGCGAGACGCTTCGCGGCCGGCTCGATCGGGGTCCGATCCCGGTCGTCGAAGCGGTCGAGATCGCGGTCGAAATCGCGCGTGGACTCGCCGCGGCGCACGAGCGCGGCATCGTGCATCGCGATCTCAAGCCGGAGAATCTCTTTCTCACCCGCGACGGCCGGATGAAGATACTCGACTTCGGACTGGCACGGATCGACAGCCGGACGAGCGGCCTCGGCGTATCCATCGATGAGGAGTCGACGCTCGCGTCGGGCGCGACCAAGGTCGGCATGATTCTCGGCACGCTCGGGTATCTCTCGCCGGAGCAAGCTCAAGGCCTGCCGGCCGACGCCCGGACCGACCTCTTCGCCTGCGGCGCGGTGCTCTTCGAAATGGTCACCGGCGAACGTGCCTTCATCCACAGTCCTCCGATCGCGGCACTGGCGGCGGTCATGACTGCCGACCCGGTGGCGCGCGTCCCTGATCTTCCGCAGGCGCTCCAGCGAGTTCTTGCCCGGTGCCTTGAGAAGGAGCCAGCGCGACGATGGTCCTCGGCGAGAGAGCTCGCCGGCGCACTTTCCGGACTGACGCTCGTGCCCTCGAGCGCAGCGCGGAGCGGGCATGCGGAATCGGGCGATCGTCCGGCGATCGCCGTGCTGCCGTTCGTCAATCTCAGCGCCGATCCGGAGCAGGAATACTTCTGTCAGGGCATGGCCGAGGACATCCTGCACGCGCTCGCACGCGTGGACGGCATCCGGGTGGCATCGCGCACCGCTTCTTTTCGCGTCGAGCTGCGCCGCGATGATCCCCAGAGCATCGGCGAGGCGCTCGGAGTCACCAGCATCCTCGAGGGGAGCGTGCGCCGGGTCGGGCAGCGACTGCGGATCAACATCCAGCTGGTGAACGCCGCCGACGGGCTCCAGATGTGGGTCGAGCGTTTCGATCGCGAAGCAGCTGATGTTTTCGATCTGCAGGACGAGATTGCTCAAACCGTCGTTCAGGCGCTCAAAGTCCGGCTCTCGGCGGGCGCAGCGTCGCGCCTCGTCAAGCGCACGACGGCCGATTTCGACGCCTATGAGCTCTATCTCAAGGGACGCTTCCACTGGCACCGGCGATCGACCGTGAGCCTAGGGGAGGCGCGGCGATACTTCGAGCAGGCGATCGAGCGCGACCCGCGCTTCGCCGAAGCCTATTGCGGGCTGCACGCTTGCACTTGCGCAGCGGCCTTCTATGCCAAGGTTTCCGGACGCGAAGCCAAGGTCGCGAGCCTTCGCTACTCACGGCTTGCGATGGAGCTCGCGCCGGATCTCGCCGATAGCTGGACTTGCCAGGCGAATCATCAGGCGCTATTCCTCGGCGACTGGCGCGAATCCGAACGCAGCCTCCGCAAGGCGATCGAGATCGACGAGGGAATCGCCATCGCGCACTCGTGGATGGGAAACTATTTGTGCGGCGTCGGACGCTCTGAGGAGGGATTGCGCGAAGCCCTTCGTGGTGTGGAGCTCGACCCAGCGCTGGCGATTCTGCGCCACTATCTCGGCTATTGCAGGTATCTCTCGGGAGATGCCGAGGGTGCGCTCTCCGACTATCGAGTAGCCGTCGAGCTCGACCCCGGCCTCTGGATACCTCAGCTATTCATGGGCGTTGTCTACGACGAGCTTGGGCGGCATGACGAGGCGATCGCTGCCTATCACCGCGCCAGCCTGCTCGACGACAGCACGATGGTGCTCTGCGCGCGCGCGCGCTCGCTGGCGCTGGCCGGCGATCGAGCGGGCTCTTTGTCGGTCGTCGACGAGCTCGAGCGGATGGCGTCGACCCGCTTCGTGCCGGACTACGACTTCGCGGCGGTGCACCTCGCACTCGGTTCCCCGGATCGCGCGATCTTTCATCTCGAACGCGCGGTGGAGGACTTCTCGCCGTGGCGCCAGGCGCTCGCGGTCGACCCTCGCTTTAGTGAGTTGCGCGGCGACAAGCGATACGCTGAAATCATCGAGAAACTCGGTCTCGACAAAGCGAGATCGTAGTCTCTGAGCCCGGCAGACCGCCGGACTCGTCCTTCGAGCAGGGTGGAGAACGGCCATGACCATGAATTTGGAGGCACTGCGGGCTGCGGTCCGCGGCCAGGTGATCACCGCGGAAGACTCCCGCTACGAGACGGCGCGCAAGGTTTACAACGGCATGATTGATCGTCGGCCGCAGGTCATCGTTCAGGCTGGCACTACTGCCGATGTGATGGCGGCGGTCGACTACAGTCGCGAGAACGGGCTCGAGCTCTCGGTTCGCGGCGGCTCGCACAG
>JBDTQG010000187.1:0-3146 GCA_039932315.1 Thermoanaerobaculia bacterium | reverse complement strand
ACGCCAAGATGAACTTCGACGACAACGCGCTCTTCCGCCACAAGGACATCGTCGCGATGCGCGACGTTGCCGAGGAGAACGCGCTCGAAGTCGAGGCGTCGAAGTACAACCTCAATTACATCAAGCTCGACGGCGAAATCGGCTGCATGGTGAACGGCGCTGGCCTGGCAATGGCGACGATGGACATCATCCAGCTCGAGGGGTCATCGCCGGCGAACTTCCTCGACGTCGGCGGTTCGGCGTCGCAGGAGGCGGTGGCGAACGCTTTTCGCATTCTGATCTCGGACACCGACACGAAGGCCGTGCTGATCAACATCTTCGGCGGCATCGCGCGGACCGACCGGATCGCGAACGGAGTGGTCGAAGCGCTGCGTTCACTCGGTGGAGTGAAGATTCCGGTGGTCGTCCGGCTCGAAGGCACGAACGTGGAGCAGGGGCGGGCGATTCTGCGCGACAGCGAATTTGATTTCCTGGTCGCCGACACGATGGCCGACGCGGCGAAGAAGGTCGTCGCGGCGATTCAGGGAGGTGCGTAATGTCGATCTGGCTGAACAAGGAAACGCGCCTCGTGGTGCAGGGCATCACCGGCAAGGAAGGCAAGTTCCACGCCCTCGGCTGCCGTGACTACGGCACCCAGGTCGTCGCCGGCGTGACGCCGGGAAAGGGCGGAGAAACCGTCGAAGGGATTCCGGTGTTCGATTCGGTGGAGGAGGCGCGCAAGCAGACCGGCGCCAATGCATCGATGGTCTTCGTCCCGCCGCCGTTCGCCGCGGATGCGATCATGGAAGCGGCGGATGCGGGTGTCGAGCTCGTCGTCGCGATCACCGAAGGCATTCCGGTCAACGACATGATCCGCGCCAAGGCCTTCCTGCGCGACCGGCCGAAGACGCGCCTCATCGGTCCGAACTGTCCCGGCATCATCAGCCCCGGGCAGGCGAAGATCGGCATCATGCCGGGACACATTCACCGCGCGGGACGGGTCGGCGTCGTCTCGCGCTCGGGGACGCTCACCTACGAAGCGGTCTGGCAGCTGACCGGACTCGGACTCGGTCAGTCGACCTGCGTCGGCATCGGCGGCGATCCGGTGAACGGTACGAGCTTCCTCGACGTCATGAAGGCGTTCCGTGACGACAAGGAGACCGATGCCGTGATCCTGATCGGCGAAATCGGCGGTAGCGCCGAGGAAGAGGCCGCCGAATGGATCGGCAAGAACTTCGATCGCCCGGTCGTCGGCTTCATCGCCGGGCGCACCGCTCCTCCGGGACGCCGCATGGGTCATGCGGGAGCGATCGTCGCCGGGGGCAAGGGCACAGCGGCCGCGAAGATGGAGGCGCTCGCCGCCGCCGGCATCCACGTCTGCGATTCCCCCGCCGATCTCGGCTCCACCGTCGTCAAAGCGCTCGGAAAGAGCTGATCGTCATGGAGGCGAGCGGACCGCCGGCAACGACGGGCTGGCTGGTGCTGCTCGGCGGTGGCGAGTTCACGTTCGGCGAAACCGAGGAGGTCGACGAAGCCTGGCTGGAGCTTGTGCCTCCGGGGCCGATCGGCTTTGTTCCCGCGGCTTCGGGATCGCAGGACTACGCGCAGCACTTCACGACCTACATGAAGGAGCGCTTCGCGCGCGAGGTCGAGCTCATTCCGATTTACCGCGATCGCGACGCCCGCCGGGGCAGGAATTGCGAACGCATCCGCGATTGCGCCGCGGTGTATCTCGGCGGAGGGGTCGCGGATCACCTCATCGAAGCGTTCGCCGACTCGCTGGCGCTCGCGGCGCTGCGCGAGAAGCTGGCGCAGGGCGGAACGGTCGTGGCGATCGCCGCCGCCGCTCAGGCCTGCGGCGTCGCCTTGCGCAGCGTCTTCGGCGGCAAGACCATCGCCGGACTCGGCCTGGCACCGGGAGCCATCGTCGAAACGAACTTCGATCCCGCGCATGACCGGCGCCTGCGAAAACTCATGGAGGCGGCGCCCGGAGCGATTGCGCTCGCCGTTCCGGCCGAAAGTGCGCTTCTGCTCGGTGCAGAAGGCGCATTCGAGGCCGTGGGCACGGTCTTTCGCCTGATGAGCTCCGATGCCGACCTCGAACCCCTCGTCGACGAGGGACCGGCTGCGGAGTCCTCGGTCCCGGTCTGACGGGACGCGGGACGAGCCGCGCCGAGGCTCGTCATAGAATGGACATGAGGTGAAGACGATGCGCAGAGTTCTTTCGCTGGCCGCCGTACTGTTTGTCGGAGGTGTCATGTTCAATTTCTTCGGAGCCCGGGCCGATGAGCTCGTGCTCGGAGCCAGGCTTCCTGCCGTTCAGGTGAACAACCAGGACGGCAAGCTGGTCGATCCGGCGGCGGAGGGGAGCCAGGGCTGGACGCTGGTTTACTTCTATCCCAAGGCCGACACGCCGGGCTGTACCAAGCAGGCCTGCAGCATCCGCGACTCCTACGCCGCTCTCACCGGCAAGGGCATCCGCGTCTTCGGTGTGTCCACGGATGACGTCGAAGCGCAGAAGGCATTTCACGAGAAGTTCCAGCTGCCCTTCACGCTGCTCGCGGACAAGGACAAGAAGGTGCTGACCGCATTCGGAGTTCCTTCGACGATGGGCTATGCCAAACGGCAGGCCTACCTCTTCCACGACGGCGTGCTGGTCTGGCGCGACCTCGAGGCAGCGACGTCGGAGCAGGCCGCCGAGGTTCTGGCTGCGATGCAGGAGATCGAGACTCCGGCAAAGAAAAGCTGATCCCGCTGTTCGCCGGGGCTGGCGAAGTTTCCGGCGCCGGCCGTTCCTTCAGATTTCGCAGTGCATCTTTCAATCCCTACGCATGGAGATCGTTCGCATGTCGATGACGCTCGCTATTCTCAAGCCCGATACCGTCGCCGCAGGTGACGCGGGCAAGGTTCTCGCCCACCTCGAAGCCCGCGGTTTCACCATTCGCGGCCTCCGGGTCGTGCATCTCACCGCCGCGCAGGCGGAGACGTTCTACGCCGTCCACAGCGAGCGTCCGTTCTTTCAGAGCCTGGTGACCTTCATGACTGAAGGGCCGGTCATTCCGGTCGCCCTCGAAGGCGAAAATGCCGTGCCGACCCTGCGCGAGGCGATGGGCGCGACCGACGTTGCCAAGGCCGCCGATGGCACGATTCGCAAGCTCTACGGCACC
>JBDTQG010000186.1:0-3224 GCA_039932315.1 Thermoanaerobaculia bacterium | reverse complement strand
CCGTGCGCGAGAGCCGCGAGCGCGTGCGGAGCGCTCTCCGCAACTGCGGCTTCGATCTCCCGCCGCGCGCGGTGACGATCAATCTGGCGCCGGCCGATCTGCGCAAGGAGGGAAATCATCTCGATCTCGCGATCGCTCTCGCGCTTCTGGCGGCGAACGGTGCGCTGCCGTCGGAGGCGCTCGAAGGGCGCCTCTTCTGCGGCGAGCTCGGGCTCGACGGGTCGGTGCGCTCCGTCCGCGGCGGCCTTGCGATCGCCGATCTCGGCCGGCGGCTCGAATGCCGCGAGCTACTGCTGCCGGCAGCCAATGCCGGGGAAGCGGCGGCGACGGGAGCGTTGACGGTGCACGGCATCTCGGCGGTCAATGAGGCCGTCGGCCACCTTCTCGGCAGCGCCCCGCTCGCCGAGACCGCGAGCCTCGCCGCCTGGGAGCTCGACGCGAACTTTCCCGCCGGCGGCACCGATTTCGCCGAAATCCGCGGGCAGGAAGCCGCCAAGCGCGCGCTCGAAGTGGCAGCCGCTGGCGGGCACAATCTCCTTCTCATCGGTCCGCCGGGCGCCGGCAAGACGCTCATGGCGCGCGCGCTGCCGTCGATCCTTCCGCCGCTCACCCTGGCCGAAGCCATCGCGGTGACGAAGATCCATTCGCTCGTCGCCGAGAAACCGCCGGCGGGCCTTCTCCGCCGCCGACCGTTCCGCGCACCCCATCCGGGCGTGAGCTCGGCCGGAATGGTCGGCGGCGGACCGATCCCGCGACCGGGCGAGGTCAGCCTCGCGCATGGCGGCGTTCTCTTTCTCGATGAGCTGGCCGAATTCCACCGCGATGCGCTGGAAGCGCTGCGGCAACCGCTCGAAGAGGGGCAGGTGACGGTCGTCCGCGCCCGCGCCTGGCTGCAGTTTCCGGCGCGATTCACTCTGCTTGCCGCGATGAATCCGTGCCCGTGCGGGCATCTCGGCGATGCGCGCCGCCCGTGCCGTTGTCCGTTGCCGGCGATCGAGCGCTATCGCGCCCGCGTTTCGGGACCGCTGCTCGATCGGATCGATCTCCACGTTGAGGTGCCGGCCCTCCGCCTGCAGGATCTGAAGGAGCGGCCGCAACAGAACTCTGCGACCCTCGCGGCGCGGATCGGCGCCGCGCGCGAGATCCAGCGTGCGAGGTTCCCGCCGGATCATCCGGCGCCGGTGAACGCGAGCCTCACGGCGTCCGAGATCCATCGCGAATGCCCCGTCGCGCCCGCTGGTCAGGAGCTGCTCGATACCGCTTTCGAGCGCCTCGGCCTCTCCGCCCGGGCACTGCACCGGGTTCTCAAGGTGGCGCGGACGATCGCTGACCTCGCGGGCGCCCCGGGCATCGAGTCGCCGCATCTCGCGGAGGCGATTCAGTACCGTTCGCTGGATCGAAGGCTGGGAAAATGAGCGTCCGGAGGGGAAATTCCGGGAGCAGTTCAGGGAGCTAACTTATGCGATTAAACCATTTAATGGAATTTTGGGTTGACAGACAATCCTCAGACGGTACAATTTCCCGGTTATTCACGGGTAGTGGTCGTTCGCCGATCCGGCTCCACCTCTTCGGGACGAGAAAAGCATGCATTCAAAACACTACACGCTGATTCTTGTCCGCAACGAGGGCTCGCGCTTCCGCAAGTGGCGGGTGAGCCTGGCGCAGCTGGTCGCGTTGGGAACCGTCGTCGGCCTGCTCACTTTCGCCGCGGGCTACTCCACCTGGTCGGCTTTCGCGTCGCGGATCAATCGCGGCGAGCTCGCGCACCTCCGGGCCGAGAACGAAACGCTCCGCGTCACCAACGAGTCGTTCGAAACGCGCCTCGGCGGTTTGCAGACCCGCCTTTCCGATTCCGAAGACCGCACGCGCAAGCTCGCGATCGTCGCCGGACTCGAGAATCTCGGGGCAAGCTCCGAAGCGGGCGTCGGCGGACTCTCCGAAGCCGGTCCCGAAGGCGGCTCACCCACCGAGCTCTCCCAGGTCGAAGGGCGATCGAATGTCCTTTCGCAGACCCTCGGTCAGGTCGAGCTCCGGCTCACCGAAAATCTGAGACTCATCTCCTCGACGCCGTCGATCACTCCGGTCCGCGGCATCTACACCAGCCCGTTCGGCTACCGTCGCGATCCGATCACCGGTCAGCGCGCCTACCATTCCGGCGTCGACATCTCGGCCCCTCCCGGGAAGCCCGTCAAGGTCACGGCCGATGGCGTCGTCACCAAGACCGAGCAGTACGGCGGTCTCGGACAGGCGGTCTACGTCGCCCACGGCTTCGGCATCACGACCATCTACGGCCATCTTTCGCGGATCAACGTGACCCCGGGGCAGCGCCTCGATCGTGGCGCGATCGTCGGCCTGGTCGGCAACACCGGGCGCTCCACCGGCTACCATCTGCACTACGAAGTGCAGGTCAACGGCGAAGCCACCAACCCGCTGGCGTACATTCTGGACCGCGCTGAAGGCGCGCTCTAGTCGTTCCACCGCCGACCGCCCAACTTTTCAGTCTCCCCTGCCGGGCTCCGGACCGGACCTCGAGTCTCATCCCCTGCCGCTCCGCCGGGGAGAGGGCTGGCGCGCTCTGCTAGAATTGCCCATCGCTGCCGCGTTCCGCGCCGGCGCCTCCCTCCGGGTGAAAATCTCCGCATGCTGAACAAAGTCATCACGAAGGTTTTCGGTAACAAACACGAGCGCGACGTCAAGCGCCTGCAGCCCGATGTCGCCGCGATCAACGCTCTCGAACCCGCCATGCGGGCCCTTTCGGACGAAGCGCTGCGCGCCAAGACGGACGCTTTCCGCCTGGAGCTCGCGGCCGGCAAGACTCTCGACGATCTGCTCGTTCCCGCTTTCGCCGTCGTCCGCGAGGCGGCGCGCCGCGTCCTCGGGATGCGGCACTACGACGTCCAGCTCGTCGGCGGCATGGTCCTCCACCAGGGCAAGATCGCCGAAATGCGGACGGGAGAGGGCAAAACCCTCGTCGGCACCCTTCCCGCCTATCTCAATGCGCTCGGCGGCAAGGGCGTCCACATCGTCACGGTCAACGATTACCTCGCACGCCGCGACGCCGAATGGATGGGCCGGGTCCATCAGTTCCTCGGGCTCACGGTCGGAATCGTGCAGCACGACATCCCGGATGCCCAGCGCCGGGCGTCGTACCAGAGCGACATCACCTACTGCACGAACAACGAGCTCGGCTTCGACTACCTGCGCGACAACATGAAGTTCGACCT
>JBDTQG010000185.1:0-3250 GCA_039932315.1 Thermoanaerobaculia bacterium | reverse complement strand
GCTCACATCATTCCCGGCAGACCGCCGGAGAGCGATCCGAGCTTCGTCTGCATCGACTCGTCCACTTTGCGGCCGGCTTCGTTCACCGCCGCGAGGACCAGGTCCTGGAGCATTCCGGCGTCCGCCGGGTCCATGACCTCGGGGTCGATGGTCACGGCGAGGAGCTGCTTGTGGCCGCTCATCTTCACCGTCACCATGCCGCCGCCTGCGGTCGCTTCGACGACGAGCTCACCAAGCTCGCGCTGCATCTTCTCCTGCATCTGCTGCGCCTGCTTCATCAGTTTCTGAATGTTCATGTTCTACGAATCCTCTTCGGGGTAGAAGGCATCGTCGTCCATCGGATCGGCCGCTCGTGTGCCGGGAGGCGGCGGAGCGACGACCGTGGTCATCGCAGCGGAGACTGCAGGCGCAACCGGCATCACCGGCGGCGGAGCCGAAACGGTGGCCACGGCGCCGCCGAAGATCTCGAGCACGGCCTGCACCCGCGGGTGATCGCTCACCTGGCTCTTGCGCTCTTCGGCGCTTGCTGCGGCCTGTCCAGCAGGGTCCCGGCGGTTTCCGCCGCTGCCGCCGCTCGCGCCGCTGGATCGACCGGCTGCACGATCGGAGACCCGGTCGCCCGCAGCACCCGACCCGCCGGAAGTCGCGCCTCGAGGCTCGGGTTTCGCGAAGCGCACGTTGACACCCGCTCCGAAGGCGGCGAGCGCAGCGGTCGAGATGAGCTCGCGATTGCGATGGAGCGATGAGGCCGCGAAGTCCGAAGCGGGCTGGACCGTGAGAAGTCGAGCGCCGTCGTCCCAGGACAGCGAGTCGGGCTCCTCGAAAAGAGCCGCGAGCGTCGGCCGGCGCAGCACGAGCTGTTCGAGGAACGCACGAACCGCGGCCTCCGTTTCGAAATGGGCGCCTGCCGGTACGGACGCTGGCGCCAGGGTCGAGCTGTCTGCAATCGCTGCGACTGCCGGGATCGCTGCAATCGCCGGGATCGCCGGGATCGCCGGGACCCCTGCGAGCCCTGCGACCCCTGCAGGCGTCGCGGCCATGCCGGAGTCGGCCCCGGCTGACGGGCGTGCGGCGGGCGCTGAAGCCGGCGCCGGAGGCGCGCTGGCGCGCGGTTCGGTGAGGGTCGCTGCGGCCGTCGACGGTACCGCTGCGGCCGACGGGCCTCGCGCCGCCGAAGCCTGCGGTCCCGCCGCCGGCCGTCCGCTCGAGCTCGGCAGCCCTCCGGAAGGCGCCGGAGATCCCGCGAGCGTTCCACCGGAGAGCAGTCGTTCGATGGCGACGAGGCGGGGAAGCTCCGTAGCGCGCAGCCAGGCGATCTCGAGCGCCAGCGCTCCGGCTTCGCTGCGCCGGATGGCGCTCTCGCTGCCCAGGAGGTGGTGGAGGAGCCGCAGCAGATTCTCGTATCCGGCGCCCTTGGCGATCACAGTGAGCGCACGGCGTTCTTCGGCGGGCAGCGCGAGCGCATCGCCGCTCTCGCCGAGCGCGAGATGCAATGCATCGCGGCAGTAGGCGAGAAAATGAGCATGCACGGTGCGTGGGTCGGAGCCGTTGTCCTCAACGGAACGTGCGAGACGCGAGACGGCGAGCTGGTCGCCTTCGAGGATCGCCGAGAGCAGCGCGAGAAACAGCGCGAGGTCGATGCCGCCGAGGACGCGGATCGCCTCCTGCTCGTCGATCGTTCCATTGCCGAAAGTCGCCAGTTGATCGAGAAGCGCGACGGCGTCGCGCATGCTGCCTTCACCGGCTCGGGCGATGACGGCGAGAGCGGCGTCGCTCGCCGTGATCTTCTCTGCGTCGCAGATGTGGCGCAGGTGAGCCACCGCCTCGACGTTCGAGACGCGGCGAAAGTGAAATTCCTGGCAGCGCGAGAGGATCGTGGCCGGTACGGCATCGATCTCGGTGGTGGCGAAGATGAACACCAGGCGCGGTGGCGGCTCTTCGACGATCTTGAGCAGCGCATCGAACGCCTGACGCGACAGACGGTGGACTTCGTCGAGGACGACGACCTTGTACCGGTCCCGCGCCGGACCGTACTTCAGGCTTTCGGCGAGCTCGCGCACCTGCTCGACCTTGGAATAGGTCGCCGCATCGATCTCGAGCACGTCCATATCGGAGCCGGCGGTGATCTGAATGCACGTCGGGCAGACGTTGCACGGACCGTTCTCGGTACCGCGTTCGCAGTTGAGGGCCTTGGCGAAAACGCGGGCCGCGGTGGTCTTGCCGACGCCACGAATGCCGGAGAAAAGGTAGGCCTGCGCGATGCGGCCGTCCCGCAGGGCGTTCGAGAGCGCGGTCACGACGGCCTGCTGGCCGACGAGGGACGCGAAATCCTGCGGGCGCCACTTGCGCGCGAGTACCTGGTAGGCCATTCGATTTTTATCGAGCCGGAGGCGAAGGGTTCCGGCACTCCTGCGGCACCCGAAGCGAGGACCTTATCGCTGCTCCCTTCCGGGCCTGACGAGGTTCGGAACCGTTCGATGCACAGGACCTGAACCCTTCGCTTCCGGCTCGCGGTCGAACGCATCGTAGTCGGGCGCACAACTCCTGTAAAGCGTCCGCGAGAGTGCTCGCACGGGCGGCGCTTCCTGCCTATCGGAAGAGGAAGCGACGAAGAGCGGACGCGCGGCGTCGTCTCGCGCTCCCGTCCCGGATCGGTCTTGCGCTAGAATCTCGCGGTTTGACGGTCGAGGCGGGCGCTTCCGCGGCAGACGAGAAGTGGATGCGTGAGGCTCTCGCCCTGGCGGACGAGGCGGCTCTCCGGGGAGAAGTTCCGGTCGGTGCCTTGATCGTTGCGGCCGACGGTACGGTGGTCGGAAACGGTCGCAATCGACGCGAAAGCGATCAGGATCCGACGGCGCATGCCGAGATCTTCGCCATTCGTCAGGCGGCCGCGAGTCTCGAATCGTGGCGTCTGGTCGGTTGTACGCTCTACGTGACGCTCGAACCGTGCGCCATGTGCGCCGGAGCTGTCGTGCTGGCGCGCATTCGTCGCCTGGTTTTCGGCGCGACGGATCCGAAGGGCGGATTCTGCGGCTCGCTCGGTGATCTCGTCCGCGACCCGCGGTTGAATCACCGCCTGGAAGTGACGGGCGGAGTGCTGGCCGAGGAGGCTGGCTTGAGGCTGAAGCGGTTTTTCGCCGGACTGCGCAACGACACTCGTTAGCGCGGCTGCTCTTTGAGAAGTCGAAGAAGAACGGAGAGGTGTCCGAGTGGCTTAAGGAGCACGCTTGGAAAGCGTGTGTAGGGGAAA
>JBDTQG010000184.1:0-3276 GCA_039932315.1 Thermoanaerobaculia bacterium | reverse complement strand
ACCAGAACGTCGATGTGGGCAAGCTCTACGTCAAGGAAGTCTTCGTCGACGGCGGTCCGGCGCTGAAGCGCATCCAGGCGAACACCATGGGTCGCGCCTTCCGGATCCTGAAGCGGCAGAGTCATGTGACCATCAAGCTCGATACTCGTAAGGCAGTCGCCGCGAGTGCCCCGAAGGGCGCCGCGACCAAGTCGGCCAAGAGTCCCGCGAAGAGCTCGGCGAAGAGCCCGGCTCAGAGCGCGGCGAAGGCGCCGGCCAAGACCGCGAAGCGCACCGCAAAGGGAGGAAAGTAGCGTGGGTCAGAAAACGCATCCGTACGGATTTCGGCTGGTCTACAACAAGACCTGGCACTCCCGTTGGTACGCCGAAGGTGACTACTCAAAGCTCCTGCATTCCGATCTGAAGCTGCGCGCCGATCTGAAGAAGCGCCTCGGTCATGCCGGCGTCTCGGAGATCGACATCGAGCGCGCCGCCGACAAGATGCGCGTCACGATCTACACCTCGCGCCCCGGAATCATCATCGGTCGCAAGGGTGCAGAGGTCGACAAGCTGCGCGACGATCTCAACAAGATGACCGGTCGTGAGGTCCACATCAATATCCAGGAGATCCAGCGTCCGGAGCTCGACGCGCAGCTGGTCTCCGAGTCGATTGCGGGGCAGCTCGAGCGCCGCGTTTCTTTCCGCCGTGCGATGAAGAAGGCGATGGAATCGGCCTTCCGGTTCGGCGCCAAGGGAGTGAAGATCATGGTCGCGGGTCGCCTCGGCGGCAGCGAGATCGCTCGCACCGAGTGGTACCAGGAGGGGCGTCTTCCCCTGCACACGCTCAAGGCGGACATCGATTTCGGGTTTGCGGAAGCGCGGACGACCTACGGCGTCATCGGCTGCAAAGTCTGGGTTTACAAGGGCGATCTTCTCAAAGAGAAGAGCCGCCGGGCGACGGCGTAAAGGAACTGAATCATGTTGATGCCGAAGAAGGTCAAGTACAGGAAACAGCATCGCGGACGTCGCGCCGGAATGTCAAAGGGTGGCGACTACATCGCGTTCGGTGATTTCGGGTTGCAGGCTCTCGAGCCCGCGTGGGTCACGGCGCGCCAGATCGAGGCGGGACGAATCGCCATCAGCCGGCACGTGAAGCGTGGCGGCAAGATGTGGATCCGCGTGTTCCCCGATAAGCCCTACACCAAGAAGCCGCTCGAAACCCGGATGGGTAAGGGCAAAGGTCCGCCGGAGGGTTGGGTTGCCGTCGTGAAGCCGGGCCGGATTCTTTTCGAGCTCGAAGGCGTGACCCAGGAAGTGGCGCAGGAAGCGATGAAGCTGGCGGCCCAGAAGCTTTGCATCCTGACGAAGTTCGTCTCGCGCCACAGCGAACTCAAGTAGAACGACGGAGCGACGCATGAAAGTTCAGAGTTTGCGAGAGAAGACTGTCGCCGACCTTCAGGTTCGCGAGAAAGAGCTGGCGGAGCAGCTGTTTGCGCTCCGTCTGCAGAAGACGGTCGGTCAGCTGGAGAAGCCGGCCAAGATCCGTACCGCCAAACGCGAGTTGGCACGGGTGCTGACGATCATCCGCGAGAAGCAGAGCGAGGCATAAAGATGAGCACCGTGAGCGAAACTGCGGCGAGCGTTCGTGGCCGTCGGCAGGAGAAGATCGGCGTGGTCGTCAGCAACAAGATGAACAAGACGGTCATCGTCGAGGTCGAGAAAACCATCACGCATCGTCTCTATCACCGCTACCAGAAGCGGACGTCGAAGTTCTACGCCCATGACGAAAACAACGTCTGTGGCATCGGCGACCGGGTGAAGCTGGTCTCGAGCCGGCCGCTTTCGAAGCTCAAGCGCTGGTCGGTGAGTGAAGTTCTGAAGAAGGCCGGGGAGGTCTAGCCATGATCCAGATGGGAACGATCCTCGAAGTGGCGGACAACTCCGGTGCGAAGAAGGTCTCGTGCATTCACCTCCGCGGTGCGCTCGGTCAGTACGGGCACCTGGGCGACGTGATCACGGCCTCGGTCAAAGAGGCGACGCCCGATGGCACGGTCAAGAAGGGAACGGTCGTCAAGGCCGTGATCGTCCGGACGGTTCACGCCCAGAAGCGCCGCGACGGCAGCTACATCCGCTTCGACACCAACGCTGCGGTGCTGATCAACGACAACCGCGAGCCCATCGGCACGCGCGTGTTCGGCCCCGTGGCGCGGGAACTGCGCGAGAAGAAGTTCATGAAGATCATCTCGCTGGCGCCGGAAGTCATCTGAGGGAGCCGCGTTAGCGGAGACAAGCGATGAAGAAAACGAAAATCAAGAAGAACGACCAGGTGCTGGTGATCACGGGTAAGGATCGGGGCTCGAAGGGCAAGGTCCTGCGGGTATTTCCGGCGCGGGAGCTGGCGATCGTCGAGCGCGTGAACATGGTGAAGCGGCACACCAAGCAGAATGCGCAGCGCGGAATTCAGGGCGGCGTTCTGGAGAAGGAAGCGCCGATCCGCCTTTCGAACCTCATGCTGATCGATCCCAACAGCGGTAAGCCGACGCGAGTGGGACGGTTGCGCCAGGCGGATGGCAAGGGCGTCCGCGTGGCGAAAAAAAGCGGCGCGACTCTGAACTAGGAATCGAGTGATCATGGCCAAGACCAACGAGCAGGGCGGCGCGCAGGATAAGCCGAAGAAGCAGGCGAAGAGCCCGAGTGGATACCAGCCCCGGCTGCGCAAGCACTATCAGGAGGAAGTGGTTCCGAAGTTGAAGAAGGAGTTCGGGATCGAGAACCGGATGGCAGTTCCGCGTCTCGAGAAGATCGTCATCAACATGGGTCTGGGCGAAGCGATCCAGAACATCAAGATTCTCGACGACGGTGTGAACGAGCTCGCGGCGATCGCGGGTCAGCGCCCGTCGGTTCGCCGGTCGCGGAAGTCGATCGCCACCTTCAAGCTGCGGGAAGGCATGCCGATCGGTTGCAGCGTCACGCTGCGCGGAACGCGCATGTGGGAATTCATGGACCGCTTCGTGAGCATCGCTCTGCCGCGCGTGCGTGACTTCAAGGGCGCACCGACCAAGAGCTTCGACGGCCGGGGCAACTACACGATGGGCATTCGCGATCACCTGATTTTCCAGGAGATCGATCTGAACAAGGTCGAGCGGCCGAAGGGGATGAACGTCACCTTCGTCACGACCGCCGAGAACGACGAGCAGGCGCTGCATTTGCTGCGCGGACTCGGCGTTCCGTTCGCAAGGAATTAAGGGGGAACGCGTGGCGACTGACGCCAGAATTGCCAAGACCAAGATCACGCTG
>JBDTQG010000183.1:0-3446 GCA_039932315.1 Thermoanaerobaculia bacterium | reverse complement strand
GCTGGCCCACTGTCGCGCTCCGGAACGAGGCGGACTCGCGAGCGAACCTCGCAGCTGGGTGCCCTGTCTCGCCGCGGAGAAGTAACGAGGGCCCATCCGGCCCCGTAGGCCGACGCGAGGGTGAGGGGGTACGAGTCTCCCGCGTCGGCCGTGGAGACCGTCGTCGCGAAGGACTCGGGCTCCCACATCAGCGGAGGTGCTACGCGGTTGCTGCTCGCTACGGACAACAGGCTCTGATCGACCATTGTGGCTCCTGAGGAAGTGTGGAATTCAGTCGGTGGGGGCCGTGCGGACTCATTGCGAATGGAGCGTCCGACAGCAGCTGCTGCGCCGTCCGAGGCTTGCCGAGGATGAAGCCCTGCGCATATCGAATGCCGATGCGGCCCACCAGGTCGAGATCGGCAAACGTTGCCGGCGCCTCCACGATCGTCTCGGCGCCCAGTTGCACGGCCAAAGCGTTCAGGCAGCGGAGAGCGGCTTCCTTTCGAGGATCTTGGGCGACGCCTTCGACGAGCGAGCGGTCGATCTTGAGATAGGACGGCGAAGCGAACAGGATCAGCCCGAGATTGGCGACGCCGGCCCCGACATCATCGAGAGCCACCGCAATATTTTCCTCGCGAAAGCGCCGCAGGCCCGCGTCAAGGTCCTCGAGCTTCACCGCCGTTGACCAGTGCTCGATGACTTCCGCGACCAGACGACCCGGATCGATGCCGTGGTGGCGCGCCTTCTCGACGACCTTGGCCGCCAGGTTCGCATCTTTCGCGATCGTCGCCGCGTGAACGTTGAAATGGATCCTCCAGTGGGCGGGGAGCGGGGCGGCTTCGCGCAGGATCCCTTCGATAGCTGCCCAATCGGCCCGGTGTTCCTCGTGGAGGCGCCTCGCGTATTCGAAGAGCACGTCGGGCCGGGAGAAGTTGGATCCCTCGCCGCCCCTGGTCAGGCCTTCGCACGCAACCACGGCGGGTTCGCCTTCGCCCAGTCGGAAGATCGGCTGGAAAACCGTCCGCAGGTCGCAGCCGGACGCGAGGCGATCGATCAGGCGTGCCGTCATGCGACCGCCCGCGCTCCGAGCGACGCACCGACCGCTTCGTGCAACGGCTCGAGCGAACCGCGCTTCAGGACGACGGCGTTCGCTCCGATCGCGCGGCACGTCGCATGGACCTCGGCTCGATCGCAGCCGGTATGCACCACGATCCCGAGCTCCGGATGGGTCGCCCGAGCTTCGCGAATCAAGTCCAGCACCTCGAAACGTTCGAGGCGGTCCAGGCTCAGGTCGGTGCAAAACGCATCGAAGGGCCGGCAGGCGAGGAGAGCCGCCGCCTCCTCGAGCTCCTCGGCGACCGCCACCTCGTAGGATTTCGCTTCGAAGCTCCGACCGATGACGCGACGAAGTTCGGGATCGTCATCGAGGAACAGGAGCCGGAGACGAGGGGAAGGGGCGTTCTCTCTCATGAGCAGGTATCTCTGCAATGGAGGAGCCAGCTTTCGGGATCGCAAAAAGCGGCCAAGCCGCGCGAACTCCCGCGCGTCGGCGCCTCCGCCGTCCAGAAGTGAGAACGCGCTCCAGATTCCGGACTGGCCGCGTGCGCTCCGTCAGATCGCGCGAACGGCGCGCGAGCTCGAATCCGGCGCCGCTCGACTCTCGGGTGGCGGGCCTTAAGGCTCGAAGGGAGGATCGGCGAGAAGGTCGCGAAGCGCTTTGGCCAGGGACTCGCGCTGGAACGGCTTCGAGAGAAAGTGGTGCTCTCTGGCAACGATCTCACCGAGCACGGTCGCGTCCCCCGCGTAACCGGAGACAAACAGGACGCGTATCCCAGCCTGGCTCGCGGCGAGTCGCTTCGCGAGGGTCAATCCGTTCGCTCCAGGCAAGACGACATCGCTCACCAGCACGTCGAATCGCCCGCTCCCGGCTTGTTCCAGCGCCTCTTCGGCGTTCTTGGCTACGGTCACTTCGAAGCCCAGTTCGACGAGACGCCGCGCCGTGAGTCGCCGCAGATCGCCGTCGTCCTCGACATAGAGGAGTCGCAAACCCTCTCCAAACAGCGCCTCAAGGCCGGATTCGCACACTTGAGACGGCGCCGAAGAATCGACGGGGAATAGAATCTTGAACCTGGTTCCGTGTCCGACTTGCGTTTCAAGGGCGATGAATCCGCCGAGCTGGCGGACGATTCCGTAAACGGTCGCCAGCCCCAATCCGGAACCCCCGACCTGTACCTTGGTCGTGAGAAATGGCTCGAATGCATGCTTCTCGATCTCGGGAGAGATTCCCGGGCCCGTGTCCGCGACGTCCAGCTCGACGTACTCGCCGAACGGGACCGCATCCCGACTTCCTCGAACCGGTGAGTCGACCAACCGGGTACGCATCGAGATGCGCAGCTCGCCCCCGTCGGGCATGGCATCGCCGGAGTTGATCGCGAGATTGAGGAGAATCTGTTCCAGTTGCGCTGCGTCGACGAGTATGGGTGGCGAACTGGCAGGAAGGTCGAGGAGGACTCGAACCCGCTTACCGACGATACGTTGGAGGGTCGAACCGAGACTCGCCACGAGCGGGACGGGATCTTGAACCTTGGGACTGGCGATCTGCTGCTTCGAAAACGCAAGCAGTTTGCGCACCAGCGCCGCCCCCCGGGCCACCGCGCTCCGGACGTCCGAGAAGAGCTCCTCGCGCTCCTCCCCATCGGCGTCCTGCTCGAGCAGCTCCATGTTTCCGATGATCACCGCCAGCATGTTGTTGAAATCGTGCGCGATCCCCCCGGCGAGTCGCCCGACGGCTTCGAGCTTCTGGGCTTGGAAGAGCATCGCCTGACTCTCGACCAGTTTCTCTTCCGCTTCGAGATAGCGAGCGATGTCGGTGCCAAGAAGCACCCACCGCAATTCGCCCTTGCTCACCATAGAGCCGAGCCCGATTCCGGCGGACAGCGCCGTTCCGTCCGCGCGGAGAATCTCGCTCTGGATTCTCGTTCGTTCTCCGGGTTGCAGGCGCTCGATCGCGCTCGCGACCTCCGTCGCGAAGCGTTTGCCGAAGATCGAGAGGTGCGCGCCCGGCAGCCGCTCTCCGGCGAACCGGGTCAGGTCCACGGCCACGGAATTGGCGTGGAGGATCCTCAGGTCCGCGTCGAGGCAAAAGAACATCGTGCCGGCCGCCTCGAGCGCTCGATCAGCCAGGTTCTCAAAGGCATGGGTCTTCTTCATCTTCAGGTCTGGCCCGGGTGAACCTACGGCCTGAGACGCCTCTCTGTCAACGCGGCGCCGCGCGCGGCCCGGCCTGCTACACTGAAATCAGAGTGCACGGCGGGCGCGTATTGATCGTCGAGGACGACCGGGATATCCGGTCTCAGATCCGCAGCGCGATGGAGGCAGAGGGATTCTCCGTCGCGACGTCGGGCTCCGCGGCGGCGGCGAGAATCGAGTTCCAGGCGTTTCATCCGGATGCCTGCCTTCTCGAC
>JBDTQG010000182.1:0-3450 GCA_039932315.1 Thermoanaerobaculia bacterium | reverse complement strand
TGCCCGTAGGGCGTCTTTTCGTCGAAGAGGTCATCACCGAATGCCGCAAGCGCGGCGCCACGCGCGTGGATCTGCTGGCCTTCGAGTTCGAGATGGGTCTCTTTCCGGCGGTTCTCGAAGAGGCGAAGAAGAAGGGCATCGACCTCACCCCGAAGTACATCCCGCCGGAAGTTTTCGACAAGCGCGCCGTCGACAAAGGCCAGGTCGTCTTCTTCGACATAGCCTTCGTCGAGGCCACACCCCGGTACGACAAGAAGAACAAGCTCGCGGTAGCGATCGAGCTCACCGACTTCTCGGTCTACTACAACCAGGGCCAGAACGCCGCTGAAGAAGAGAAGCTCAAAGAGGGCAAGAGCGCCGTGGTCTGTGAGCAGGGCCAGTTGGTGAAAGTCACCAAGAGCAAGGACAGCGTTGTGACGCGCGAGGTGCTAACCAAGAAGTGGACCGACTGGGTCGACTACTGGGCCGTCGACTTCGACTACGAGAGCCGCAAGGAGATTGTCCGCGTGCCGAAAGACTTCGGCCTCGCGCCGTTCGAAGAGGTGAAGGAGCCCGTCGCGCCAGACCTCATCGAGTACGAAGAGCAGTGGACGGGCGGGTATCTCTTCGAAAACGAATGGCAAAGCTTTCGGACAAGGAAGAGCCGTGAGCTCGAGATGCTCTCCTCGTCCCACGCCTACGATCGGCCAGGCCGTTACACCGTCGCGGTCAAGGTTATTGATCTCTTTGGAAACGACACCATGACGCTGGTGCCAGTCTCGGTCGGCTAACCCGGTGGCCGCAGAGGATTTCTCTGACTCGATCGATTCATTGGATAGCCGAGTTGCGGCACTCGCCATAACCTTGAGTGAGGGAAAGAGCCGCAAGGCTCTGGGTCGGCACCTTCGTGAGGGTTTCTTACGAAGGCAGCTGATGATTCGGGATTCGAAGCTCCGTCTGGAGCAAACCTGCCCGCGGACGGGGCGGCCCGCGCTCTTTCCCTTCGAAGCCGGGCGCGCCACCGCCGATCTGAACTTCTGCTATCTCAATTTTCGCGGAGGCATAGACAACCTCGCATGGGCGATCAAGCACAGACACGGCTTGCTGCCGAACTTGTCCGAAGACGAATCGAAGGGTCGGCCTCAGGTGGACTTGTTTGGTCCACAGTTCTTGAGGGAGCTAGCTGGGGTGGCGCCGGGGTTGTGTGACGGGTTGAACAGCTTCGAAAATTGGTACGGCGAGCTGCGGAACCTGCGAGATCCTTCAGCGCACCGAATTCCCCTCTATGTTCCTCCAGGTCTCATCATTGATGCTGAATTCGTCGAAGAGCTAAGGGACCTGGAGGTTTCGCGAGTGACTGACGGGCCGGGCCCAGGTGTCTCACTCTCAGAGTGGAGCGCAAGGGCGCGGGAAGGATCCCGCTTCGCCCCGGTCTTCATGGCAAGTGCGCCTGCCGGCCATTCTGTCTACTCGCTCTATGGCCAGCTCGACCATGATCACCGCCAGTTTCTGTCCGTCGCTCAAGTGGTCCTGGGCTCGCTCGACCCCGCTACTCATTGAGCTTAGGAGGAAACAACACTGCTTTCACGCGGCACCTTCGTCCGGCCCAGTCTTGCCGCCGCCTCTAGATCTCGGCGCTTCGAGTCGAAGACTGCACGCCGCCCGCGGGGTCGCGCCAATCGCTACAGGTAGAGACCCTTCGGATCGAGCTCCTCGCGCAGGAGGCGGAGCTCTTCGGAGGTGGGGGGCGTCGTCGTCTGGAGCGTAGCTGCGATGCGCGGTTCCCAGCCGAGATTTTCGCGAACCCGATCGAGGGTCGCGCCGGGGTGGAGGCTCGCGAGGGTCATCTCGCCGGCGGTCTCGCCGGTGCCGAAGTCGTAGAGCGCGAGGTCGGTGATGACTTTCTGCGGGCCGGCGCCGGGGAAGTTGTGGCGCTTTCTCGCATCGCCGCCTTCGAGGTGGCCGGGGCTGGTGATGAAATCGATCTTCGCCGGAAAGGTTTTCTTCGTCTGCGGCGCGATGACCAGCACCCGCTTCGCATGGATCGCGATCTCGCAGGCGCCGCCGCTGCCGGGCAAGCGGACCTTTGGATGATCGTAGTCGCCGATGACCGTCGTGTTGAGGTTTCCGAAGCGATCGATCTGCGCGCCCTGGAGAAATCCGACGTCGATCTTTCCGCCTTGCAGATAGTTGTAGAAGATCTCCGACATCGAAGCGATGGCGATCGAGTTCGTCACCAGAGCGGGATCGCCGATCGAAACGGGAATCCGTTCCGGAACCGCTCCGACGGCCCCGGATTCGTAGATCAGCACGAGGTTCGGTGCGTGGAGCCGGCGCGCGAGATTGCAGGCGAGATTCGGCAGTCCGATGCCGACGAAGACGACCTCGCCGTCGCAGAGCTCACGCGCCGCCGCGCAGACCATGAGCTCGGCGGGGGTGAAGCCGGCGGCCGGCGCTTCCTCAGTAGCCATAATTCACCGGTGCCGAGAGCTGCTCCTTCGCCCTGAGTCGCGTCAACCGGTCGCCCATCTTGCGGACATATTCCGCGCGGTCCGCGACGCCGTAGACCCATTCGTCGAGCCAGAGATTCAGTTTCGCGGCGTCCTGCGAAATTTCGCGCCACGCGACATAGGCGTCATTGTCGCGATCGTAGAAGCCCTGGGCGAACGAGGGGTGACAACCCCACGGTTCGTGAACGACCGCCGAGACGATGAAGCCGGGGAGAAGCGTGCGGTTGGGGTCGGCGCGGATGACCGCTTCGTCGACGATCTCCTCCGCGACGACGATGACGCGCGCGGAGGCGAAGGCGGCCTCTTTCTGCACTCCCAGCAGTCCCCACACCTGGCAGTTGCCGAACCGGTCGGCGCGCTGGACGTGGAGAATCGCGACGTCGGGATTGAGCGCCGGGACCGTTGGCAGTCGCTCGCCGGTGTAGGGGCACTCGATTTCGCGGATCGCCGGATTCACCCGCGGGAGATCGCTGCCGGAGAACGTGCGCAACGGAAGGAACGGCAGCTTCGCCGCGCCGGCCTGGAAGCGCACCACCATCCCGAAATGCGAGTACTCCTCGAGCTCGAGCGGATGCGGAATCCCCTGCTCGACCGCGCGCCGCAGCGCGTAGAGCGGACCGGCGCCGGGATTCCCGGCCCAGGAGAAGACGAGCTTGCGCGCACAGCCGGCGGCAATCATCTGCTCGTAGACGAGATCGGGTGTCAGGCGGCAGAGCGTGAGGTCCCGCCGCTTCTGCCGGATGATCTCGTGCCCCGCGGCGAAAGAGATGAGGTGAGTGAATCCTTCGATCACCACCGTCGCGCCGTCGGAGACATGAAGCCGCACCGCCTGCGACATCGACATCAGTTTGGATGATTCCGAGTTCGACATGGAGACGAGAGTCGAGAGGCGAAAAGCTCCAGTAAGGGTTTGGAAGTTGAACTGTTCGTGAGCTTAGCAGCGGGGCGGGGCGCAGGAGGG
>JBDTQG010000181.1:0-3459 GCA_039932315.1 Thermoanaerobaculia bacterium | reverse complement strand
CGAAGAGCCCGAGCCAGGCGATCCCCGCGACGCCGCGGAACAGGGCCGCTTCGACGTCCGGCCGCGCGCGGGATGATCCGGGCAGGCGAAGGGGCCGGGCGAGCAGCGCTTCGATTCCGCTACGGCTTCTCGCGAGGGCATCCGTTCGGCCGAGTCGAAGCCCGACCTCGCCGAGGCTCGCGAGCCTTCCGGCGGCGCCGCAGCAGAGGTGGTCGAAGTCGCCCATGCCGGCTCGAGCGGTGACTGACACGGCGAGATCGACTTCGGATGCGAACCGCTCGTCGCGCAGTCCGGGCGAAAGATACGCGCGTCCCAGCGCGATCCCCGCGCCGCCGTGACAGTAGGCGTTCATGGCGATCCGACGCTCCTCGGTCTCGGCGACGCCCGGGCGAACCACCGGCCAGTCGCCGAAGCGGTCGTCGAACCGGCTGCGCTCGAAGGCGAGCGCGCCGCGGACCGCGGCAGCGAATCGCTCGGCGCCGGTTGCCTCCCAGAGCGCCGACAGCGCGCGCGCGATCCCCGTCGATCCATGCGCGAAGCCGGTGAGCGCCGGCTCCCCGGCACTCCCGCTCCAGGAGATGCCCTCGCCACGCGCCGCTCCCGGTACCGGTCGACCGGCGGCGATCAGCTGGTCCCCGAGGTCGATGGCGCGTTGCCGCCAGATCTCTTCGTCGGTCGCTTCGAAGAGCGCAAGCAGCGCAAGGACGGCGCCGGCGGTTCCGCCGAAAAGGTCGTGCACGGTCGCAGGCGCGGCTTCCGGCCGACCGATCGTGCGAGCCACGCGGCGTGCGCGCGCCAGCAGGGCGACCGGCTCGGCATCGGCGCCAGCGAGCGCAGCGGATTGAGGAGCGGCCTGTCCCCGGGCGCCCCGCAACGATGCCAGGGCCACGAGCCCCCAGATGACAGCTCCGGTACCCTCGAGTCCGCCGATCGGGAGATCGGCGGAAGCCGGGTCGCCTGCAAATCCGGCAACGAACGGATCGAGCTCGGCCTCGAGTGTTGCCCGGACTTGGCCATAGCGGCTCCCGCCATCGAGCCGGTCGGCCATCGCCAGAACGAGCGCCCGGCCGAGGGCTCCGTCATAGAGCGCCAGCTCACGGAGCCGCCGGTCGAACGAGAACGTGGCTGCGGAATGGCGGAGGGTGGCGCTCCGCGCCGCCGCTTGCCGGAGCGAGAGGGGAAAGCGATCGCGTTCGAAGGTCGCGAGGCGATCGGCCAGCGCCAGCGCCCGGGACGTGGCATCGGCCTCGACGGCGCCTTCTCGCTCTTCATCAGCCTCCATCGAGATTCGCGGTCCCGTCGGCGGAGAAAGCGCGGCCGAAAGCTCCTCGGCGCGACGATCGATCTCTGCGCCCGAAAGCGCGGCGAGACGGGTGGCGATCGCGGCGCGGGTCGTCCGCTGGATCAGCCCGCTCGCGCGATGGGCGGCGAGCTCGACGACCTCCTGGTCGGCACCGACCTCGAAGCGTGGGACGTCCAGCCCCTCGAGAAGGGACCGTTCGGCGACGACGAGCGGCCAGGCCATGGGGGAGCGCTCCGCGGTCGCAAACGGTCGCGCCATCGCTTCGAGCAGGATCCCGGGAGCCGTCCCTTCGCGCTGGCAGCGGGGACTCTTCAGAAGATCGAGGACCGAGGCGTACTCCTGACTCGGCCGGAAGAGGAGTCGCGTCGAGGCTCCGGCAAGCTCGGCCAGCGGCCCGTCGACGGCGAGCAGCTCGGACCGGCAGGACAGCAGGCGCTCCCATGTACGGCGGTGACCGAAAAGCAGCTCCGCCGCGTGATCGATCGGGTCGAGCTGGCGCCCCGCCTCGCTGTGCGACGGGCTTTCGCCGCTACCGGCAAAACTCGCGATCCGCGGCGCGTTCGGCAGGGGAGAAGCGCTCACCCGGCCGGCGACCGGCTCGATTCCGTCGCCGCCAAGATCGCGCCAGCCAAGGCCCTGTGCGGTCAGCTCCCGCGGCTCGACGGGATGCAGTCCGGCCCAGTTTCCGATCCGATCGCCGGCCCCGCTGCGGCGCAGCAGGCCGCCGGCGAAGCGCTGCCGCGCACCGACGCCGGGGCGATCGGGCTGCGCCATCATCTCCGCGTCGACGACCACCGGACCGCAGCGACTGGCCACCAGGTTCTCGGCGTGCAGATCCTCGGCGCCGAGGAGCTCGGCCAGCGCGACCAGCGCTCCGGCGCGCCGGAACCATGCGTCGGCCGCCTGGGCATCCGGCAGCTCTTCGGCGCGGATCCATTCCATCCAGCCATGAGTTCCCAGGTCGAGAGCGCGCGCCGCCGGCGGCAGCTCCTCGAACCCGAGGACCGCGAGGCGCGCGAGCAGTCGCTCCCAGGCGGCTTCGATCGAAAGCGATCGCGGTTTGACGACCAGATCGGTTCCGTCGGCAAAGCGGACGCGGAAGATGCCGCGGCCGCCGTTGTGCCGATCCGATCGCGGTTGCGCAACCGAAACGATCTCACCCAGGTCGCGCGTTGCGGCAAAACGATGGGCGAGCGCGGGCCGATCGCCTGCGATCCGGCGGGCGAGCTCGACCATTGCCGCGATCCAGGTGTCGACGAGACGCGCGATCTGGCGCAGTCCCACCGGGAACTCTTCCGCGAACTCGAGGAGACCGGACGCGAGCTCGCTGCGGATGTAGCGGCCGTAGGCTCCCGGCGTGTCGTCATCGGCCCGGAATCGCTGATAGCGCTCGTGCGCCGCGCGCGCCCCGGCGGCGCCGACCTCGGCGGCCAGCGCTTCGGCGAGCGTCGCGAGGTCGCTTCGCGGAATCGCACCCGCGTCGATCTGAGCCCCCGCTTCGGCGAGCGCCGCTTCAACGAGAGGCGCCCAGAGCTCGGCGAAGGGCACCGCAGTCAGATCGAGCCGGCGGCCGGTTCCACGCCCGGGATCTGCCTCGGCGAGGTCATCGTCGCCAGCGCGGCCAGCGCAGGCATCCGCGCCGAGAGAGAATCGTTGCGCGGCGAGCGTCAGCCATTCGGGAAGGGACTCTGCGGAGAAGCGACGGCCGGAGTCGACCGCCCGTCTCGCCAGCTCGAGGTCGAGCCCGTCCCAGGAAAGGCGCCGCTCGAGGGCTGCGAGATCGCCGCTCGCGAAAGCTCGCGCCCAGCGAGCGAGGAGATCGGTCTTGATTTCGGGGGTCGGAGCCGGATCCTCGAAGGTCGCGTCGGAGCGCTCGGCCGGTAGACCTGCGACGCGCTCGAGAAGAGCCTTCTCGAGGCGCTCGGCGAGCGTCTCGCTGCGCTCGGCGATGCGAGCGAGGCGGGCAGCGACGGAGGGCGGAGGAATCGTCGAGCGGGAGGTCGAGGCCGGGGATGTCAACGACGTAGGCAAAGACGTTTGCTGGGTCGAAAGTGGCGCCGGGCACCCCGTCCGGATGGAACGGGGCCCCGGTCGCCGGACCGACTAGAACAGGCTGGCGTTGATCTCGACGACGGTGTTCATCGCGCCGTCGCTGT
>JBDTQG010000180.1:0-3499 GCA_039932315.1 Thermoanaerobaculia bacterium | reverse complement strand
GGTGCGTTTCTCGGTCCGGAGTTTCCGGACGAAGACATTGAGGCGTTTCTGCAGGCGAACGGCTACGTCTACCGCCGTCTCTCTCCGGAAGAATGGGCTGGCGAGATCGCCCGGCGGATCGCCGCCGAACGCGTCGTCGGGCTCGTTCAAGGCCGGATGGAGTTCGGTCCGCGCGCGCTCGGCAATCGCTCGATCGTCGGCGATCCGCGGTCGCCGCGCATGCAGTCGGTGATGAACCTCAAGATCAAGTACCGCGAGAGCTTCCGGCCATTCGCGCCCGCCGTGCTTGCAGAAAGGATCGGCGACGTTTTCGATCTCGACCGTCCGTCGCCGTACATGCTGCTGGTCGCCGACGTTCAGCCGGCGCGCTGCCTGCCGAAGATCGGTGACGAAAGCGGACTCCCCCTCGTCGAGTGGGTGAACCGTCCGCGCTCCGACCTGCCGGCGATCACACACGTCGACTACTCGGCGCGGGTTCAGTCCGTGACACCGGAGACCCAGCCGCGTTTTCATGCCCTGCTCACGGCCTTCGAAGCGCTCACCGGTTGTCCGGTGCTGATCAATACGAGCTTCAACGTCCGCGGCGAGCCGATCGTTTGCACGCCGGAAGATGCCTACCGTTGCTTCATGCGGTCGGAGATCGACGATCTCGTGCTCGGCGACCTTTTGCTCGAGAAGGAAAAGCAGCCGGTAGCCAAGGACGATGGCGCGTGGCGCCAGGAATTCACCCTCGACTAGAGGGTAGGATTCCGCGGGGAGCTTTCATGGGCAGACTCGGTTACGTCGGTACTCTGATCCGCGACTTCATCGGCTTCGCGCGCCAGCACAAGGCATGGTGGATCGTGCCGCTCCTCATCGTGCTCGGCCTCGTCGCGCTGCTGATCGCGACCGGCCAGGCCTCAGCGCCGTTCATCTACACCCTGTTCTGAGCGACGATCGAAGGGCTGCGCCAGGCGTGCGGAGGGCCCGGCGCAGGATGTGAGTCGATCCTAGGGCGCCGCGACGCCCAGATACGCGCTCGCCATGCGCAGATAGTTGGAAAGACTCGAAGGGTCCTCGGCGAGCGAGCGGGCGAAGAGCTCCTCGGCATGAGCGCGGTCGCCGGCCTTGTAGTACGCCACACCGATCTCCGCCAGCCAGTCCTCGTCCTTCGGCGCCTGTTCGACCACCTGATCGAAGTAGGGCTTCGCCGCGGCCCACTCGCCGGCCTCTGCGTAGACGCGTGCGATGCGGATCAGATCGCCGGCGCCGTGTTTTCCGGCGAGCACGCGTTCGAAGATCGTTTTTGCTTCGCTCTTCTGGCCCGCAAGATAGAGAACGTGGCCGACGGCGATGTTCTCGAACGATCCCGTTCCGGCGAGCGTCTCCGCGGAGGTGATCAATGCCGCTGCGGCTTCCTTGGGGCTCTTGCCGGTGAACAGGCTGGTATCGACGGTGACCTTCTTCGCCGCGAAGGCGCCGGCGGCAGCGCCGGTGAGAAAGACTGCGACGACAGCGACAGATTTCTGAATACGCATTTTTAACTCTCCTTGAGTCGAGAATTCCGGGCTCGATGCGGAAGCTCAGTAGGGAGCGCCGCCGGTGTTGCCGCCCGGACCGTAGTCACAGACCAGGACGAAACGGAACTTGAGCCTCGGGCAGGATGCGAGGGCGCAACCGAGCTTCCGGGTTGCTGCCCAGACCAGCTGGGTGTAGTGCCCGCAGGTCTCGCCGCGCTCGCAGCGGTTTCGCGAGCGATCGTAGTTCGTCTCTTCGGCGGCCCAGCTGCGCAGCGCGGCGGTGGCGGATACCGGAGCCGTCCCGGCGTAGATGTTCTCGCCCACGTACCAGGGATGCCCCGCACTGCGCTCCGCATTGTGGTCGAGAACGCCGCGGGGGCGGTCGTCGTCGACACAGCGATCGGCCCACGACTGAGCGGTCGCCGCGAGCTGCGGATCCCAGACCAGAGGAAGGAGACCGGCCGCCGTGCGGATCGCGTTGTGCAGCGACGTGATTCCGGCGAGCGGCGGAGGTTCGGTGGGCGGGATTGGAGTACGTTCGCGCGGGGTCGGGACTCCGTTCGAACAGCCGAGTTCGCAAATCATCCCGGCAAGCAGGACGGCTCGCGCGATCAAGGCCCGGCGTCGGACGGAGCGCAGGGGAATGCGTCGATCGAGGTGAAAGCCGGCGAAGCGACGCCCAGGGCGTTGTCGAAATGCCGCTCGGCGCCGGTGGCGGCTTCGGTCACCGTGAGGTGGTACTCGACGTCGGTCGTGGCCGCGGCGTAGACCCAGTAGTGGCCGTTGAAGGAACAGCCGTCGACCATCTTGACCAGCAGCTCGAGGTTGGCGGGTGCGAAGAACCAGAAAAGGCCGGAGTCGCTGGTCAGGGGCCGCACGACGCCAGCGCCGGAGATGCCGGCGTAGTTCGTCCAGCTCACGTCGATGGCGAAGCGATTCTGCAGCAGGCAAAGGCGGTTCGGACCGGGGATGCAGGTCGCGGGATCGGTGGCGATGATGGTGTCGAGCCGGGTCAGCGCCGCGTTCGCCTGGATGACTCCGTGACCGTAGAGCGCATCGAAGCCGGGTACGCCGCGGTCGAGAGCGGACTCCTCGATCGCCCGCCGCAGTTGCTCGCGCGACGCGCCGGGATGCGCCTCGAGAAGCAGCGCGACGATCGCCGCGACGTGCGGCGCTGCGAACGACGTTCCCGACCAGCGGCAGTAGGTGTAGCCCGGAGCGCCGGCGAAGGTGCAGACGGAACGCAGCGTTTCCTGCAGGATCTGATCCTCAAAACCGTCGCCGTCGTTGTCGACGCCGGGTTCGCCGGCCGGCGCGGTGACCGAGAGCGCGGTTCCCCAGCTCGAGAACGACGTCTTCAGCAGGCGCTCGTCGACACCGCCGACTCCGATGACATCGGGATGATTGGCCGGAAAGCCCAGGTGATCTTCGTGGCCGTTTCCGGCGATCGCGATGACGACGATCCCGGCAGCCTTGGCGCGCGCGATGGCGTCGTTTTCGATCGCCGTCGAGCACTCCGGCCAATCGGTCTCGCCGCAGGGCATGCCGAGCGAGAGATTGATCACCTGCGCGCCGTGCATCGTCGCCCAGTCGATCGCCGTCGCGACGTCCGAAGATGCGCACTCGTAGTCGTCGGTACAGGCGCGAATCGCCAGAATCGACGCTCCCGATGCCAGGCCCGCTGCGCCGATGCCGTTGCCGGTGCACTCGGCAATCACACCGGCGACGAACGTTCCGTGCCCGAGATGATCGGCCGCGGCTCCGGGACCTTCATGGTCGAGCACCGAGTCGTACTCGCCGGCGAGTGGATGACAGAAACCGTCGCCGTTCGCGCTGGTGGCCGGCGAGACCCCGCTGTCGATGACGGCGACGACGACTCCCGTTCCGGTCGCGCGCAACCAGGCTGCCGCGGCCTCGAGATGGCGGTGATGCCACTGCTGCACGAACAGCGGATCGTTGGCGACGAGGGACGTCGCCGGTCCTGCCGCGCGGCCAACCGT
>JBDTQG010000179.1:0-3580 GCA_039932315.1 Thermoanaerobaculia bacterium | reverse complement strand
CATGCTGCGCGTCTCCGGCAACACCGTCATTCTCTCGCCGCCGCTCGTCATTTCGAGAGCGGAGCTCGACTGGGCCCTCGACCGCTTCGAAAAGGTACTGATGCGTCCATGAGCGCTTCGAACGCCAGCGGCTCGAGGGCGCGGCTGAAGAGGAAGCCCTGCATCTTGTCGCAGTAGAGCATCTCGAGAATCGCCATCTGCTCCTCTTCCTCCACACCCTCGGCAACGACCTCCATGCCGAGGCCGTGCGCGAGCTGAATCACCGCGCCGACGATCTTCGAGTCCTCGCGCCGGCGTCCCAGCTCGCGGATGAACGACGAATCGAGCTTCACGGTGTCGATCGGCAGATCCCGCAGATAGGACAGCGAGGAGTACCCGATGCCGAAGTCGTCAACGGCGACGCGTGCCCCGCGTCGGCGCAGCTCCGCGAGGAGCGACGCCGGACCTCCAGCATGAAGCAGCGCCATCGTTTCGGTGATCTCGAGCTCGAGCGCCTGCGCCGGCAGACCTGATTCCCTCAGGATCTCGTCGATCTTCGCCGACAGCTGCGGATTCTCGAAAGCGCGTGCCGTGAGATTCACCGACACCTGCAGGTCCTGCTGGAAGCGCTCGCGCCAGATCTGCACCTGAGTGCAGGCGCGCTTCAGTACCCAATGACTGAGAGTCTCCGAAACCGCAGTGCTCTCGATGAGCGGCAGAAACTTGCCCGGCAGGATGAGGCCGCGCTCCGGATGCAGCCAGCGAACCAGCGCTTCCACGCCGACGATCTCGCCCGAACCGGCGCGCACGATCGGCTGATAGTGGAGAACGAGATGGTCCTCTTCCAGTCCGGCGCGGAGCGCCGACTCGAAAACGAAACGCTCGCGCGAGACATCCGACATCTCCTCGCTGTAGATGACGAAGCCGCCGCGGCCGGCGTCCTTTGCGCGGTACATCGCCGTATCGGCCTTCCGCAGGAGCGTCGTCGGATCGAGCCCGTGGTCGGGGAAAAGCGTGATCCCGATCGAAGCGCCGACGAAGAGTGAAAGCTCGTCGACCTGCAGCGGCTGCGAAAGCCGGTCGAGCAGTTTCGTCGCGATCGCCTCGGCGTCGGCGACGGTCTGCAGACCCGGCAGGAGCAGCGTGAATTCGTCGCCGCCCTGGCGGCCCACCGTGTCGCCCTCGCGCACGCTGTGCCGCAGCCGGTCCGCGACGGCGCTCAGCAGGAGGTCACCGGTTTCGTGCCCGTAGGTGTCGTTGATCCGCTTGAAGTTGTCGAGATCGAGAAAGAGCAGCGCTGCGTGGCAGTCCGTACGCCCGCGCCGGGCGATCCACTGCTTGAGCCGGTCGAGGAAGTGCTTTCGGTTCGGCAATCCGGTGAGGCCGTCGTAGTACGCGAGCTTCTCGATCTGCTGCGACGCCTCGACGAGCCGGAGATGCTCGTCTTCGAGCAGCCAGACGACAGTCGCGATACCGAGGACGGCGACCATCATGAGGTCGAACGGAACGATGCTCGACCGCCAGTCGGACTGCTGCTCGGTCGCTGTGAGCCAGAACATCGCGAACTGCTCGGCGGCGTAGAGAAAGAAGGCCACGCAGACCAGACGCGGTCCCGTCGCCGTGCTGCCGCGATAGGACCGCAGCAGCACGACTGCAGCGACGAGGAATGCGATGGCAACGACGAGAGCGCGCACGCTGACGCGCAGAAAGCTGCGACCCGAGGCGGCCGCCGGATCGAAGGCGTAGATCAGAGTGGAGACCATCGCCAGTCCGGTGATGGCGGTGAAGATGACGGCGGTACCGCGTCGCGAAGGCGTTCGCAGCGTCGCGATTTCGGCGGCGCCGAGCAGCAGCCATCCCGCCTGAAGGTAGGCACCCAGCTGGGCGACGAAAGTCGCGACCAGCCGTACCGAGTCGGAAGCCGGAGCCGTCAGAGAAAGGTGGTAGCCCACCATCGCTCCGAGCTGTCCCATGCAGAGCGCGAACCACGACAGCGCCCAGTGCCGCAGATACTCCCGTTTCTGATTGCGCTGAAAGCGCAGCAGGAGCGCCGCGAGCAGCGCGGCGAGCAGCGCTTGCGCGAGAAAGCTGGAAACCGTCGCGACGCCAAGATTGATCATCGACGAATGAACTCAACGAAGATTCTAGCTGGAACTGCGCCTCGCGGCTCCCGTCCGCTCCCCGGGGGAGCGAGCGGCACACGGCTTTCGCTGTGACAAAATTCCGCGCATGACGAGCCCGGCGACGCCGCTCCTCTCGACCGCACCGCCCTCCAGAAGCCCCAAGATCTTCGTTCTCGATACTTCGGTCATCCTCTACGACGCGAACGCGATCTACAACTTCAAGGAACACGACGTCGCGATTCCGATCGCCGTCCTCGAGGAGCTCGATCACTTCAAGAAGGGCGACACGGTCATCAATCTCCAGGCCCGGGAGTTCATCCGCCAGCTGGACAAGCTGACCAGCCACGACATGCTGCACAACTGGGTGCCCCTCGACGGGCCGGAGCTCGGCCGGGTGCGGATCGTCGCCGAGGAGGAGTCATCCACGGATGCGCGGCTCATCTTCGGCTCGAGCAAGAACGATCACCGCATTCTCAATACCGCCCTCTACCTCAAGGAGCACGAGCCCGACCGCGATGTGATTCTGGTCTCGAAGGACATCAACCTCCGGGTCAAGGCGAGAGCGCTTCATCTGCGGGCGGAAGAGTACGAGACGGTCCGGATCAAGGACGTCGACCAGCTGTACAAGGGCAAGAGCGAGATCGAGGTCGAGGACGCGGCTCCGATCCAGAAGTTCTACGAAGCCGGCGGCGTGGCGCCGGAGGACGTAGGACTCGAGGCGCCGTATCCCAATCACTACTACATCCTGCGCAGCCCTTCGCACTCGGCACTCGCCTGGTTCAACCCCGCATCCGGGCTGCTGGAGCGGGTGCAGAAACTGCCTGCGTACGGCATCACGCCGCGCAATGCGGAGCAGACTTTCGCCCTGCACGCGATCATGAATCCGGCGGTACCGCTGGTTTCGATCTCCGGCAAGGCGGGCACCGGCAAGACCCTGCTCGCTCTCGCCGGCGCGCTCGAGCAGCGCAAGGCATTTCGTCAGGTGTATCTCGCGCGACCTCTCGTCCCGCTGTCCAACAAGGACATCGGCTATCTGCCCGGCGACATCAAGTCGAAGATCAATCCCTACATGCAACCGCTCTGGGACAACCTCAACATCATCAAGCATCAGTTTGACGAGCGCGACCGGGAGTTCAAGCGCATCGACGAGATGGTCGAAATGGAAAAACTGCACATCACTCCGCTCGCCTACATCCGCGGCCGTAGTTTTTCGAACATCATCTTCATCGTCGACGAAGCGCAGAACCTGACGCCCCACGAGGCGCGCACCATCATCACGCGCGCAGGCGAAGGGACGAAGATCGTCTTCACCGGCGACATCTTCCAGATCGACACGCCCTACCTCGATGCACAGTCGAACGGCCTGTCGTATCTCATCGACCGGATCAAGGGGCACAAGCTCTACGCTCACGTCTCGCTCGAAAAGGGCGAACGCAGCGAGCTCGCGAATCTCGCGAGCATGATGCTCTGATTCAGTT
>JBDTQG010000178.1:0-3586 GCA_039932315.1 Thermoanaerobaculia bacterium | reverse complement strand
CGAGCCATTCGAGAATCAGGTCGGTGCGACCGGCGGCGATGCGGGAAAGCACGGCGTCGCTCATGAGCTCCTTGCGCTTCGAACGAACGAAACGGCGAGTCGATCCGCGCTGTGCGGAACCGAAGGCATCCTAACGTGGCGCGCCACCTCGCCGAGCGAAACCGAACGGAGAAGGGGCGCCGAGCGTGCGAGGGACGTCCGCAACCGGATCGATTTGCGGTTGGTTCATACTGAGAGCCGATCTGAGCGGGGGGTGGAAGATGGGCGAAGCGACTTCTGGGCGAAGGGATACCGTGGCGCGCGGGCGGTGGGGGCCGATCGTCGCCTGGGTGATGTTCGTGCGCTTTCAGATGCTCGTCGGCCTTCTGCTTCTGTCCTTTCCGTTCATCGCCACCGGACCTCTCTCCTGGATCGTCGGCAACCTCTTCGTCCTCGCGCCGCTCGAGCTTTTTGCCGTCGTCCTGCTTGCGCTCCTCACCGGCAAGGCGCTCGTCCTCGCGACGAATACGGCGTCGTGCAGCGGACCGCTCCGGCTGCTGCCGGGAGCGAACGTTCGGGAGGCTGGAGAAGGGCGGGAGCTCGCGGAGCGGGCGGACACCGCCTTCGCGCTCGCCTGGAATCCGGACGGTCCCGTCGCGCGGGCGCTGGGCCGGTGGGATGAACGGATCGCCGTAGGGCTCGCCTTGCCGACGATCGCCGTCGCGTACATCGCCTCGGCGCGTGCAGGCGCCTCAGCGAACGGTTGGCTGTTCCTCCTGTTGGCGGTCGCCTCCGCAGCGCTCGTCTACGCTGCGATGCGGAGCGTGACGAATCTGCTCGAGAAGTGGTTCGAGAATCCACTGCAGGAGCTGCCGGAGGCGGCGAGCGGTACGCTGGCTCGGCTGGAACGCCGGGCCCAGCGCAGCGCACCGCCCGCCATCGCGCGGGCATCGCGACGAATGGCGGTGCGATTTCTCCTGCTGCCTTCATTCCGCGCCGGATACGTCCGGGAGCGGAGCGCGGACGAAGCGCTCGGCGAATACTCCCGCCGGCGCGAAGCGGGCGACTCGGAGCAGAAGTTGCAGCGGGTCGACGATCCGACGTTGCGTTTCGACCTGCTGCGCGGGCACGGCGCCGCGCTCGCGTTCTTCACCTTCATCTTTCTCGGCTATCTGGTGCTGGGCCTCGCCAACTACCCCGGTTGGGTCGAGCCCTGGTGTCCGACCCTCGGCTACGTGCTGGTCCTCTTCATGGGCATCGGCTGGGGCCTGGCGGCACTCTCGTTCTGGCTCGACCGCTTCCGCGTCTCGGTCGTCGTGCTCTTCCTCCTGACCTCGGTTCTCACCGCAAGTCTGGGTGGAAGCGATCATTTCTTTCCGCTGATCGCGGCTTCGCGAGAAACGAGCGGAGCCAGTGAAGGGGGGGCAGTGAGCTCCGTCACGTCCGTCAGCGAAGCCGGTGGCCGAGGTCTCTCGAGGGCCGATTGCGCCGGCACGCCAGCGGTTGCAAGTGCGACGGGTCCGGGCCTTTCGCCCGACGAGCAGGCGCTGGTCGACCGGATTCGCACAGACTGCGGACAGCCGATCGTCGTCGTGGCGGCCGCCGGCGGCGGAATCACCGCCGCGGCATGGACTGCCGCGATGCTGACCCGCCTCGCCGAGCGCTCCGAGGGCGGAAAGTTCGTCGACGCCCTGCGCATCGTCTCGGGAGTTTCCGGCGGCTCTGTGGGTCTGATGTACTTTCTCGACGGAGTGCCGGAACGAAACGTTGCTGACGTCATGACCTCCGACCAGGGCGCGCGGATCCGGTCGGCGGCAGCGACCTCGAGCCTCGACTCGGTCGGCTGGGGGCTTGCCTACCCCGATCTCGCGCGCGCCTGGTTCTCACCCCTGGTGAGCTTTCTCGCGCCGATGGTCGATCGCAGCTGGGCGCTGCAGCGGTCGTGGGAAGTGCGACTCGACGAGTTGCGCCGGCAGCGCGGTGCGAAGCCCGGAGAAGCGCCCACGCTGCGCAGCTGGCGCAAGGCAACGCTCGCGGGTCGATTGCCGGCGGTGATCTTCAACGCGACGACCGTCGAGAGCGGAGAACGATTCGAGATGAGCAGTATCGCCTTGACGGGCGGCGGCGGCCGGAGCGACTTCCGCGAGGCCTTTCCCGAATACGACCTGTCCGTCTCGGCTGCGGCACGGTTGTCGGCCACGTTCCCTTTCGTGAGTGTCGCCGCACGCGGCCGGAGCGCTCACGGTGTCGCCGATCTCAAGGCGCACTTCGTCGACGGCGGCTATTACGACAACTCCGGCCTGCTTTCGGCGCTCGAGCTCCTCGATCGGCTGCTCGGCGAGTTGCACGAGAGCGGCACCTGCGCGCCGCCGGTCGCGCTCGTCCGCCTCGAACCCTTCAGGAGCGTCGCAGGAAGCCTGGCGAAAGTCGCTCCGGAGAGCGGCTGGAAGAGCGCGCTCATCAGTCCGGTCGCCGCTCTGCTGAAGGTCAACACCGCGACTCAGGAGTTCCGCAACAACTGGGAGGCGGGCATTTTCCAGCAGAAGTGGCAGGCGCGCGGCGCCACGATTCAACAGTTTCGATTCGCCTTCCCGGGCGCCGGACCGCTCTCCTGGAAGCTGACTCCGGCCGAAGCCGAGGAGATCGACCACGCCGCGGCGTCCGAGGCGCAGTGCCCGTCGGTGAAAGAGCTTTTCTGGTTTCTCGCGGGCCAGCCGTCGGCGCGCCCGCCGGTCTCGACTGCGGTCGCAGACGCCGCCGCGCGCAGCGAGCTCGGTCCGGGAAGGAACTGAGTTCCGCGGGCGGGTCCGGGAACGGCCGGCTCAGTCGCGCCGGGCGATGATCTGCCCGAGAGCGACGCCGGCAAGCAGCCCGGTCGCAACGAGCAGCACCGCATCCACCCCCCGGATCGCCGCAAGCCCCGGCGAACGCGCCAGCGCGCCGATCGTGAAGATGCAGATGAGAATCGGAACGATGATCGATGGCCGTCGTGAGCTCATGAATTCCCCCAGAGAAAAACAGGCGCTTCTTTTTCTACTCCACCTGGCAGTGAGGCTCGGTGAAGAAAACCCTCAAACAGGTTGCGATTCCAGGCCTCGTTCTTTACCGAGCTTCTTTTGAAACCAGAGAAACGCCGCCGGAATGAGAATGAGAATCAGCAGAGCGCGTAGCCCGCCGAGCCACGGCTCCCACCACTCGGGGTGCGCCGAAGCCCAGGTTATTCGATACTCCCAGAACGCCCAGAACAGCGCGACTCCGGCAAGGGCCCAGAAGGCCCATGAGAAGTGCAGAAACCGCGCAGCGACCGCGCCACTGGCGATCGAGCAGAGTACCGGTGAGATCGTGAAGATCGCCCAGAGCAGGATGTTCGCTGTATTTCCCTGAAAGGTCACGTGCTGCACAGAGAGAATCACGACAGTGTCGAGGAGCCATCGCATGACACAGTAAGCGCCGAAGATTCCCAGGACCAGCAGGAGATTTCGACCCTCGTGTTGCACGGCGGATTCAGGCGCTTCCGCAGGACTCTTCAAAGTTGTTCTCCCGGATGTTGCGGCGATCATAGCGGTGCCCAACGCCTCCGTCGCCTTCAAGACGAAGGCGCGCCATC
>JBDTQG010000177.1:0-3695 GCA_039932315.1 Thermoanaerobaculia bacterium | reverse complement strand
GCCGGCCGGTCTATCTGCGCGACGTCGCGACGGTCGCCGACGGCGCCGACGAGCCCGCGCAATACGTCTGGATGACCGGCGGCGCGGCCGGCGCGGAGAAGAACCTGCCGGCCGGGCTCGATACGCCGGCGGTCACCCTCGCCGTCGCCAAGAAGCCGGGCACCAATGCCGTGCAGCTGGTCGCCGAGCTCGACGCCCTGCTGCTGCGCCTGCGCGGCCCCGTCCTTCCCGGCAACATCGAAGTGACCAAGACGCGCGACTACGGCGCGACCGCCGACGAGAAGTCGTCCGAGCTCATGAACCATCTCGGTCTGGCGACGATCTCGGTGGTCCTGCTGATGGCGGTCGCCCTCGGCCGGCGTGAAGCGGTGGTCGTCGCAGTCGCCGTGCCGGTGACCCTCGCCCTGACCCTCGCATCCTCTTACCTCTTCGGCTACACCCTCAACCGAGTGACGCTGTTCGCGCTCATTTTCGCCATCGGCATCCTGGTCGACGACGCCATCGTCGTGGTCGAGAACATCCATCGCCACTATCAACTCGGCTGGACGAACCCGCGCCAGGCGACCATCCACGCCACCGACGAGGTCGGCAATCCGACGATCCTCGCCACCTTCACGGTCATCGGCGCCCTTTTGCCGCTCGCCTTCGTCTCCGGGCTCATGGGCCCGTACATGCGGCCGATTCCGATCAACGCCTCGGCCGCGATGCTGTTCTCGCTGGTCGTCGCCTTCGTGGTCTCCCCCTGGCTCACCTATCGCCTGTTCAAGAAGCACGCCACCGAGCTCGCGGAACGCCGCGGCAGGGATAGAACCGCCAGGGCCAGCGCCTCCCCCGATACGCTCATCGAGGAGACTGTCCAGGAAGACCGCCTCCATCGCCTGTACCAGCGACTTTTCCGGCCGCTGCTCGAGAAGCGCTCCCGCCGCTGGGCGCTGCTCGGCGTCGTCGCGGTGCTGCTCGTCGCCTCGACGACGCTCTTCCCGCTGCGCATCGCGGCGGTGAAGATGCTGCCGCACGACAACAAGAGCGAGCTGCAGGTGGTGGTCGACATGCCCGAGGGGACGACGCTCGAGCACACCGCCGCCGTGGCGCGCGAGCTCGCGCTGGCGCTGCGCGGCCTGCCGGAAGTGACCGACATCGAGACCTACGTCGGCACTTCGGCGCCGTTCAACTTCAACGGCCTCGTGCGCCATTACTTCCTGCGCTCCGGACCGCTGGTCGCCGACCTGCAGGTCAATCTCCTGCCCAAGCATGACCGCGCCACCGCCAGCCATCCGTTCGCCAAGTCGCTGCGGCCGCTCCTCGCGCCGATCGCCGCGCGCCACGGCGCCAACGTCAAGGTGACGGAGGTGCCGCCGGGGCCGCCGGTGCTCTCGACCCTGGTGGCGGAGATCTACGCCCCGACCGCCGGCCAACGCCTCGACCTCGCCGGGCAGGTGAAGGCGATCTTCGAGGGTACCGCCGGCGTCGTCGACGTCGACTGGTTCGTCGAGGGAGCCGGCCCGCGCCTCGACTTCGAGGTCGATCGCGAGAAGTCGGCGCGCGCCGGCGTCTCGGCGGAGGCCGTCGCCCGGACCCTGCGCGTCGCCCTGGCAGGCGCCGACGCCGCGCACCTCGCCGACCCGCGATCGCGCGAGCCCGTGCCGGTGGTTCTGCGTCTCGAGCGCGCGCAGCGCTCGGGCGCGAGCGAGCTCCTCGCGATCCAGGTCCAGGGAGCCCAGGGCGTCCTCGTGCCGCTCTCCGAACTGGTCCGCCCCGTGGCGAGCGCGCGTGCCCCGTTCATCTACCACAAGAACCTGCGGCCGGTGACCTACGTCGTCGGCGATGTCGCCGGCGCTTCGGAGTCGCCGGTCTACGCCATGCTCGACATGAAGGAGAAGATCGCCGCGGTGCGCGACGCATCCGGCCGGCCGATGGAGATCCTGTTCTCCGGCCGGCCCGCCGACAGCACCCGTTCGACGCTGATCTGGGACGGCGAGTGGCAGGTCACCCACGACGTCTTCCTCGACATGGGAATCGCCTTCGCCGTGGTGATGGTCCTGATCTATCTCCTGGTGGTGGGTTGGTTCGGCTCGTTCGTCACGCCGCTCATCATCATGGCGCCGATCCCGTTGACCCTCATCGGAGTCATCCCGGCGCACGCCTTCGGCGGCGTCTTCTTCACGGCCACCTCGATGATCGGCGTCATCGCGCTCGCCGGCATTATCGTGCGCAACTCGATCCTCCTGGTCGACTTCATCAACCTCGAGCTCAAGACCGGGGAGCAGCTCGACCGGGCGGTGATCCAGGCGGCCGCGGTCCGCTTCCGCCCGATTGCGCTCACCGCCGCCGCGCTGGTCGTCGGCGGCATCGTCATCCTGCTCGATCCGATCTTCCAGGGTCTCGCGGTGGCGCTCATCTCGGGCGTCGTCGTCTCGACCGCCCTCACCCTCGTGCTGGTCCCACTGCTCTACTGGATGTACGTCGCCACCGTCGGCGTCGACGCCGTCGTGGAGCTTGCCGCAAAGGAGAACAAACGATGACTGTCAACGACGGCTTGCGCCTGATCGCCGGCCTCTTTATCCTCATCTCGGTCGCCCTCGGCTGGTTCGTCCATCCGGGATTCTTCCTCTTCACCGCCTTCGTCGGTCTGAACCTGATGCAGTCGGCGTTTTCGAAGTGGTGCCCGATGATGGCCATCCTGCGCAAGGCCGGCCTGAGAGAGTCCTGAACCTGGTCGCGACTGCCATGGAGGAGCGATGAGCCTGCAACCGTCGGACGAACTGTTCGCGCGCATTGCCGAGCGCCTGAAAGCGCTCGCCGACCCCACGCGCCTCAAGATCCTGCACACGGTCGAGGACCGCGAGCTCTGCGTCACGGAGATCCTGGCGGAGGTCGGCGGCAGCCAGGCGAACGTTTCGAAGCATCTGTCGAAGATGCGCACCAGCGGCGTGCTGGCGTCGCGCCGCGAGGGCACGAATATCTTCTACCGCGTCGTCGATCCCGCCGCCTTCACCATCTGCCGCACGGTCTGCGATGCTCTCGAGCAGCGCGCCGAATCCGAACACCGACTCCTCAAGAGCGCTGCCGTGGCGGCGCGAAAGGCCTTCCGATGAGAGACATCCTGACTTTTGCCGGCTTCGTCCTGTTCTGGTGGCTACTGCAGACGAAGCTCCTCCCGCGCTTCGGCGTCTCCACCTGAGCCGTGCCCAATCCGGCCGTGCGCCGGAAAGGCACTGCAGAACCAGGCTGCTCCACCTCGAACGAAAAGGTTCCGCCGCCTGCGGAAGCCCCGCCAACCGGGAATTGAGGTCCGTTCGCCACACCTACCTGGGCGCCGGACAGGCGGCGAGCGCGGCTTCCATCTCGCGGCGCTCAGGATGGTCGGGAGCGAGGAAGCGGGCCTCGATGGCGACGGCGCGCGCGAGCAGTTCGCCGCACCGGCGCTCTCGCGCCGGTGCGGCCAGAACCCGGGTGAGCGCGAGCCAGGCTCTCGCCGTCGAGCGGTTGCCGCCAGCGACCGCCCGGGACGACAGCTCTGCGGCGGCCTCGAGATATTTGCCCGCCTCCTCGCGCGCGCCCGATCGCGCTGCGAGAATCCCTAGTTGCAGCAGGGTCTCGGCGCGCCAGGCGCCGTCGAGCTCGCCGCGCGCCTGCTGAATCCGGTCCACCCGCGCGAGCGCCTCCCGGGCCTCGCCGAGGCGCCCCTGCTCGCG
>JBDTQG010000176.1:0-3733 GCA_039932315.1 Thermoanaerobaculia bacterium | reverse complement strand
GGGCGGGCAATTTTCCCGGCGCCAAGGACTTCGCAAGGAGCCTATCGCTTGCAATTGCCGAGGTGTTCCGCCAGCGGCCACCGGGTCGAAGACGCCACGAGCGAAGTCGCCGAGCCCGTGCCGCAAGAAGCGAACCGCAGCGACTCGTGATCCGGCTCGGCAATGCCGAGAACGGCCTGGTCCCAGGAGGCACACGAAGAGTTGCCGATGAGGTGCCAGGCGATTTTCAGCGCCATCGACTCCGGAAATTCGGCTGGCACTTCTCCTGCGCTGATTTCCCGACAGGCCCTCAGCGACGGCGGCACATCTCCCGGCGCCGAGCTCCTTCGTCGCCTGGATCTCCGCCTTCCCCACCGAAGCCGGCGACAAGGTCACGACGAACGGCCCCTTCCGCCGCGTCGACGGCTTCAGCATCGCCAACGACTACGACTACCTCGTGGGCGGCTTCGCGCAGAACTCGCTGCACGTCGACGAGCACGGGCACTACTTGATCGAGCCCGGCAAAACCTGGACCGGCACCGCCTGGGACGGCACCGCCACCACCTCGACCTGCGCCGCCTGGACCGACAGCAGCAGCGCCCTCGACGCCACCTTCGGTTTCGCCACCAAAGCCGTCAGCGTCGACTGGACCGAAGGGGACGAACAGAACTGCGACGAGCTCGGCCACCTCTACTGCATCTCCAACAAGATCACCATCTTCTGGGATGGGTTCGATATCGGCATCGGCACGGAGCGGTGGTCGGTCATCGTGCCGTGAGCGGAACGAGCGGCTGAGAAGCACCCACGCTCTCCGGCGGTGGGCGCCGACAGGAGCGAGCTCGTCGTTCTCCATCGCACTCGAGCACCGTTCTTAGTCCAGTTCGGAGGCAAGGAAGTCGAAACGCAGGGTCACGGATGCTGTTTGCAGATCCCCGGGCGACCACGACGGGGCAGATGCAAAAACAATCGTCCGGCACCTGCTCAGCGCACCTCTTCAGCAGGCCGTTCTTCGACCTCGCGCTACGGCGAGGCCGGCGTCACCGAGCTCCAGCCGCCCAGCGTGCCGGACTCGAAGCCGTCCGAGATGATCGCGGGAGCCCGGAAGCGAAGGCACCACGAGTGCAGCACCCCGAGATCGCTACCGAGCTGGTCCTCGACCGTGAGAACCCACTTCCCCGCCGTGCCCTGCCCCGCGAAGGCCGACAGCGCGCTCGTCGGTCGCCAGGTGCTGAATCGCGGCCAGGCATCGCCGGACCCGGGCGTGCAGTTGGTTCCGGCCACGGCCGCGGCGCGATCGGAGAAAGTCAGCTGGACGTCGTTGCCGTTGCAGTCCGATGGCACAGCGAGAAGCCCGATCGTCGTGCCGCTGTCGACGTGGGTGAGCGAGATCGCGAGGTCGCTCACGTACTGATGCTCGATGTCGACGCTGACCTCGAGGTCGGACAAGACGACGTTCTGATCGATCCACAGTGCATTGATCGCGCCATCGGCGTCGGAGTCCGGAATCGGCGTGTGCGGTGTGCTGCAGGCCGTCAACCCGACCTGATTGAAGAGATCGACCGACCAGATCTCCTGTCCCGCTGGCGCGGCTGCATTCCGCATGTAGAGCCGGTCCCCGGCCGCCACCAGAGTCCCCGCATGTGCGACGTCCGCGGCAACCGGGATCGTGCCCGCGGAGGTGCCGTCGGTGACGTACAACCGCTCTCCGGAGGGCTCGCTCGCGACCACGTAAGCGCGTTCGCCGATCGTGACGCCGATGGCGGCGGTCATGCTCGAGCCCGAACTGGAGTCGAAGTCGCGAACTCGGTATTCGCCGCCAGGCGCCCCGGTCGTTGCCCAGAGCTCGTTGCCGCTGCTGCCGTCATTGCCAACGAACAACAGCAGAGGACCGATCGAGCCGAGGATCGCCGACACGCCATTGGCGTTGGCGGGGTTGACATCGGTGAGCCGCGAAAGGGTTGTGCCGTCGTAGACGTACAGCTCGCGCCCAAAGGTCGGTTCCCCGGCGACGAAGTACAGCTTGCCGCGGTGGACCGTGAAGTCGATCGGCGTCGAGTTCGCGGCGCCCGGAGCGATGTCGGAGAGCCTGACGCCGGTCGTGCCGTCGGTCGACCAGGGCTCGATGTCGGTCCCGGCCGCGGCGTTACCGTTGAAGAAGAAACGGCTCTTGTACTGCGCACCCTCGGCCGTCCTGTCGAGCGTGACGGTGACGCCGAGCGCGGCGTCGCTCGTCGTCACGCCGTCGTTCTTGATCATCTTGGTCGACGCGTTCGAAACGCCGATGACGTACTTGTCGAAGAGACCCGAGAGCTCCTTCACCTGGGTCTGCAGAAGGCCCGTGCCGGCGTCGGTGCCGTCGGTCGTCTTCCACAGCTCGATGCCTCCCTTGATGAAGAAAGCGACATCGCGCGACACCAGCGGCGTCTCGAACGTCGTGCCGCCAGCGCCAGGATTCATATCTTCGACGATCGAAGTCCCCCCCGGCGTGCCGTCACTGACCCACATCTCCAGGCCGGCGAAGCCGTCGTCCCCATAAAACAGAATCTGCTCTCCCAGGGGGACGAAGAACGGGAAGGAAGGGGCATTGGTAACGACGCCATCGCCGGAGCCCATGATGTTCTCGACCATGCTGCCGGTGTGAGCGGCCGCATCGAGAGTCCACGGCTCATAGCCGTTGACGCAGTCGTTCCCGGCGACGAGCAGCAGCGGCCCGGCAACCCCGATCAGCGCCGTGTTCGGCACTCCCTGGCCTGGGCCGGGGCAGATGTCGTAGACGAGCGTGGCGAAGTCGAGCGCCGGCGCGGAGGCGCAAAAAAGCGCCAGGCCTACCCCAGCGAAACAGCAACGAGCTACGTGCGGCGTGCGGAACGATGATCGTGCCATGGCTGCTTTCCCCCTGCCGCAATCCGCGCGGCTCTGCCTTCTATTCGTCTGCATTCACTCAATTCGAGAAAAGTCCGACGATCCGGCCAACTGACCGGGCTCTCTCCTTCCGGCGGCCCGAAGGGGTCGACCGTTCCTAGAAAATCCTCGCTGGAAAAGGGTGCCAGGGGAAAGGTTGCTGAATCTCGACGACAATTTTCTCCAGCTGTTCGGTTTTCCTCCTCCACCCCTGTCCCGGCCGAAAACTGGTGCCCACAACGTCGGGGGCGCTACAATGACTTCCTCTCGACCAGGATCTGCAAGGACCTCGACGTTCCGGTCCTTCGCTGGCCAGAGGCTCCCAGTCGGCGGGTCGGTTGCCCCTGCCCCTCCGCCGGTTATCGTCTAGCCATGGCCATGCGCGAAGAAACGGACCCGACGACCCATCCAGCCCCGGGATTCTCCGCGCTCGGCCTCGACCCTCGGATCGTCGCCGCACTCGGAGCCTTAGGGTACGAGGAGCCGACACCTGTCCAGAAAGAAGCGATCCCGCCGTTGCTCGCGGGTCGCGACGTGCTCGCTCAGGCGGCGACCGGTACCGGCAAGACCGCGGCCTTCGCTTTGCCGCTGCTGCACGTCCTCACTCCGAACGCCGCGGCGGCGGAACGCCTTGGCGCGCTGATCCTCGTGCCCACTCGGGAGCTCGCGATGCAGGTCGCCGAGGCGGTACACAAGTACGGCAAGGCCATGGGAATCATCGCCGTGCCGATCTACGGCGGCTCGCCGATGGAGATGCAACTGCGCCAGTTGAAGCGCGGCGTCGATGTCGTGGTGGCAACTCCGGGACGCGCTCTCGATCACATCCGCCGCAAGACCCTCGGGCTTTCCCGCA
>JBDTQG010000175.1:0-3736 GCA_039932315.1 Thermoanaerobaculia bacterium | reverse complement strand
ATCTCGGTGACGATGATCGCCTGGCGCTCGCCGCCGCGCTTGGTGGTCTCGATGCCCGCCCGCGCCCGCATCTGGATGATGCCGCGGCCGGTCTCGTAGGCGTCGCGGATCCCCTTCAGGCCGTGGATGAAGCCGGCGGTCGGAAAGTCCGGACCGGGAATCGCGCGCATGAGCTTGTCGAGCGGCGTGTGGATGTCGTCGATGAGCATGACGAGCGCATCGCAGACTTCGGTCAGGTTGTGCGGCGGGATGTTGGTCGCCATGCCGACGGCGATGCCGGAGCCGCCGTTGATGAGGAGGTTGGGAACTTTCGCCGGCAGAACCAGCGGCTCGGACTCGGTGCCGTCGTAGTTCGGACCCCACTCGACGGTTTCCTTGTCGATGTCGTCCTTCAACATCTCTTCGGCGAGCTTGGTGAGCCGGACTTCGGTGTACCGCATCGCCGCCGGGTTGTCGCCGTCGATCGAGCCGAAGTTGCCCTGGCCGTCGACCAGCATGTAGCGCAGCGAGAAATCCTGCGCCATGCGGACGACGGTGTCGTAGATCGCGGAGTCGCCGTGCGGATGGTACTTACCCATCACGTCTCCGACGATGCGCGCCGACTTCTTGTAGGGCTTGTTCGAAGTGTTCCCGGCCTCGAACATGCCGTAGAGCACCCGCCGGTGAACCGGCTTCAACCCGTCCCGGACGTCCGGCAAAGCGCGCCCGATGATCACGCTCATCGCGTAATCCAGGTAACTCCTCTTCATCTCCTCTTCGATGTCGACCTGCACCGGCCGCTCGAAAGGAAGCATCGTGTTCTCGGTCATTCCGTCCCTCTTCGACTACGCCTCAACTAAACGCTGAAGTCGCGAAAAAACTCTTGGTCGATTTCATAGCTCTTGGTGGGCTTCAGACCCAACTCAAGAGACTCGAACATCTGGACAAGCTTGGTTCCATCGACGAGCTCGATGGGCGGAACGCCGTCGCGGCTGGCTTCGCGCCTGGCCTCACTGGTGAACGTGCCCGTCGTGAGAACAATCCCCTTGTCAGCCCGACCCTGCATGGCGCCGCGAAAGTCGCGCACCTGGGCCGGGGTAACCGAACCGACGTAGCGCTTGCATTGGAAGAGGACGCGGAAGCTCACCAGCGGATTCACTTCGAGGGTTCCGTGTCCGTCGATGCCGCCATCTCCTGCGCGCCCGGTCACTACGACTTCGACAAAGCCACTCTCTCGCAAGAGGCGCATGCAAAGCCGCTCAAACCCGGCCGGAGGGAGCCTGCGAAGCAGTTCCATCAGTTCAGCCTTGTAGTCGCCCGACGGTCCCGGAACGACGGCGCTCTCGGGAGCCGGTGCTTCTTGTGCGGGCATTTCCTTTTGCTTTTGCTTGCGCGCCTCTTGATCGATCTTTACCCAGCGCGCGAAGATCTCGCCGGCTTGCTGATCGGTAAGCTGGCTTTCTCTTCCTTTGTCGGTGAGGGTCCAAACCCCTTTCCGAGAGGAGTCCAGGAAGCCATCTCGAACAAGGTAGAAGCGTGCCCATGCAATCTGATTCGTAAACCGAGAACTTCCGGATGGGAGCTGCTCGTTCTGAGCGGCATCGGAAATCGCCAGCTTTTTCGCGATCTGATCCGTCACTTCGCTCGGCCTTCCGGATCCGCCAAGCTCCCGCAGGGCGTCGAGAACAGGCCCAAAGAATCGCAAGAACTGAGCGCGCTGCTCCGTTGCCGCTTTGATCCGGGCCACTAGAATCCTCGCGCTTTCTCGATTGCCGGCGCGATCACGGTTCCGCGACCTCTGCTGCCCTGTTCTGCAAGCGCTGGTGCAGGAACTCGGGCGCGAAGTCTGCGCCGTTGGGCCAGACGATCGTGTCGAGGTCTGGATTGACCTCCAGGCGCTCGAAAAATGAAGGATCCTTGAGCGGCTCGAACATAGCTCCAAAAAGGCGGTCCTCAAGGTCCACCTCACCACGCAGCCCGTCACTGAACTCGAGCCAGACGCGATACCCCCCGAGCGGCCTCGCCTTGGTTACCCAGACGATCACTACTCGAGCCCCACGATCGGCTTCGGTGCCTGTCGCTCACGAATAAGGTTCCAATCCTCCATGAGCTCCTCCCGGTGAAGCTCCAGCCACTCCAACACGTGTCCCCGCGCTCGACCTGGAAAGTCCCCTTCGATCGCCCCGTCCTCGATTGCCACCGTCATGCGAAAACTCCCGTACTTCGCATGAAAGTGTGGCGGCTGGTGATCGTCCCAATACATCGCGATCACGATGCCCAGAAAGCGGCTGATCTCCGGCAAATCAAACGTCCAGGTTCTTCACGTTCAGGGCGTTGTCCTGGATGAACTGGCGGCGGGGTTCGACTTGATCGCCCATCAGGATGGTGAAGATGCCGTCGGCTTCGATGTCGTCTTCGACTCGGACCTGCAGCAGGCGGCGGCGCTGGGGGTCCATCGTCGTCTCCCAGAGCTGCTCGGCGTTCATCTCTCCGAGGCCCTTGTAGCGCTGGATCGACAGGCCTTTCTCGGCGCCGCTGTAGAGCGTCGCCATCGCTTCGTCGAGGGTTTCGTGAGACGTCGGTTCGGCCGGCTCCCGCTTCGCGGCGCCGTCCTTGGCCGGCGCTTCACTGTCGCCCTTCCGCACCCGGAAGTTCTTCGCCGAGAGCGCTTCGAGACCGTAGGCGTTGCCTGCGAGCTGGCGGTACTCGGCCGAGGTCAGCAGGTTCCAGTCGATGCGCACGTCGCGGTCCACGCCGTCACGTCGGGATCGAAACGCCACGAAGCCGGTACCGTGCTCGACGTCGTCGCCGACTTCGACGCTGTGGAAACCCGAAGCCTCGATCTTCTCCGCGACCTCCCGCAGCTTCGCCTTGTCGGCGAGCGACTTCTTGTCGGTGAGGCCGCCGTTCAAAGCGACGCGCAGCGAGTCTTCCGGATAGCCGCGTGTCGTGAGCTTCGCCATGTTCTCGCGGAAGGCTTCGACCTTCTCGATGAACTGGCCGAGCTTCGGACCCTTCATCGTCCTGCCGCCGCTGCCTGGGTCGAGCGTCAGCTCCCAGCCGTTCTGGATGCGCTCGACGCGGAAGGCGCGGTATTCGCGATCGTCCTTGAGATAACTGTCGCGCTTGCCTTCGGCCACCTTGTAGAGCGGCGGCTGCGCGATGTAGAGATGACCGCGGCGGATGAGCTCGCCCATCTGGCGATAGAAGAAGGTGAGGATCAGCGTGCGGATATGCGAGCCGTCGACGTCGGCGTCGCACATGATGATGAGCTTGTGGTAGCGGAGCTTCAGGACGTCGAAGTCGTCGCGCCCGATGCTCGTGCCGAGCGCGGTGATGATTGTCTTGATCTCCTCCGAGCCCAGCATCTTGTCGAAGCGTGCCTTCTCGACGTTCAGGATCTTGCCGCGGAGCGGCAGGATCGCCTGGAACTTGCGATCGCGGCCCATCTTCGCGGTGCCGCCGGCGCTGTCGCCTTCGACGAGGAAGAGCTCGGCGAATTCGGGGTTCCGTTCGGAGCAGTCGGCGAGCTTGCCGGGCAGGTTCGAGGCGTCGAGGACGCCCTTCCGGCGCGTGAGCTCGCGCGCCTTGCGGGCCGCTTCTCGGGCGCGCGCGGCGTCGACGCACTTCTCGATGATCTTCCGCGCGATCGGCGGATGCTCCTCGAAGAAGGTCGCCAGCCGGTCGTTCACGACCTGCTGGACCCAGCCCTTGATCTCGGAGGAGACCAGGCGGTCCTTGGTCTGCGACGAGAACT
>JBDTQG010000174.1:0-3756 GCA_039932315.1 Thermoanaerobaculia bacterium | reverse complement strand
AAAGGACTCGTACCGGTCCTTCACGCCGTCGAGGATCTGCAGGGTCTCCTCCGGATTCGGCGGAGCCACCTGGACCGACTGGAAGCGGCGCAGCAGCGAGCGGTCCTTCTCGATGAACTTCCGGTACTCCTTGATCGTCGTCGCACCGATGCAGCTCACCTCGCCGCGCGACAGCGCCGGCTTGAGGATGTTGGCGGCATCGAGCGAACCTTCGGCCGATCCGGCGCCGATCAGTGAGTGGATCTCATCGACGAAGACGATGATGTCCTTGGCGTCCTTCAGCTCCTTGAGGATTCCCTTGAGACGCTCTTCGAACTGCCCGCGATACTTCGTACCGGCGACGATGAGCGACAGGTCGAGCGCCAAGACTCGCTTCTGCGCGAGAAAGATCGGCACGCGCCCTTCGATGATGCGCAGCGCGAGCCCCTCGACGATGGCCGTCTTGCCGACGCCGGGCTCGCCGAGGAGAATCGGATTGTTCTTCGTCCGCCGGGAGAGAATCTGGATGATCCGCTCGACCTCACGCTCCCGGCCGATCAGGGGATCGAACACACCCTGCGTCGCGAGCGCCGTCAGGTCGCGGCTGTACTCCGAGAGAAACGGCAGCTCCTTCTTCTGCAGCGAGGCTTCGCGCTCCTTGGCGATCGCCAGTACCTCTTCCCGCAACGTGTAGACGTCGAAGCTCTGCTGCGAAAGGATGCGCATCGCGACGCATCCTTCGACGCGCAGGATTCCGACGAGCAGATGCTCGGAGCCGACCGCCGCATGCAGCATCGATTCCGCTTCATGTGCAGCGTAGGCGAGGATCTTCTTCGATTCTTCGGAGAGCGGCAGCTCGGCCGTCGACGAGATCCGTTCGACGAACACGCGCTCGCCCTCGATCTCCCGCCGCACGTCTTCGGGGCGCGAATGAAAGCGCCGGAAGAGCTCGGTGACGGTCTCTTCGCCTTCGCGCAGGATCCCGAGCAGAACATGCTCCGACTCGATCACCCGGCTGCCAAGTTTGGAGGCTTCATAGCGGGCGAAAAAAAGCGCTCGCCGCGCCTTCTCGTTGAACTTCTCGAACACTCGCCGCTCCTTGAGGAAAGGCTTCGAAGTGCTTGAAAATCAGGCACTTTCGAGGTGCAGCGTGCCCCCCTCCAGACGCAAAATTCTACCACACCGGCGCGCGAGAACCGGGTTATGGGTCACGATGATCGCGGTCATTCCCCGCCCGCTCTGAAGCTTCTCGAGGAGCTCCACGACCACGGCGCCGGATTCGGGGTCGAGGCTTCCCGTCGGTTCGTCGGCGAGGAGGAGCGGCGGATCGAGAAGCAGAGCTCTGCAGAGCGCGACCCGCTGCTGTTCGCCGCCCGAGAGCTGCGACGGGAAATGGTCCTCCCGCTCGGCCATTCCGACCTGGTCGAGCAGTCGCCGGGCGCGATCGAGGAGCTCGCTCGACGGCAAGCCGGCGATCCGGCCCGGGATCAACACGTTCTCGAGCGCCGTGAAGTCGCCGAGCAGCTGCTGGAACTGAAACACGAAGCCGATGGTGCGGTTGCGGAAGAGCGCGAGCTCGCCCGCGGACAGCCGCGACAGGGAGCGATCTCCGACCGAGATCTCCCCCCCGTCGGGCCGGTCGAGTCCGCCGAGAAGGTGCAGCAGCGTCGACTTGCCGGAGCCCGACGGTCCGACGATCGCCACGCGCTCCCCGGCCTCGACCTCGAGATCGATGTGCCGCAGCACTTCGACGATGCGGGCGGCGTCGCGGTAGCTCTTGTCGACGCCACGCATCGAAATCGCGATGGTCAAGAGGAGAGCCTCACGAGCGCAAAGCCTCCATGGGGTCGAGCCGGGCGATGCGGGCGGCGCCGTACCAGGAGCAGGCGAGCGCCCAGGCGAGCGTGAGCCCGACGATGAGCGCGAGGTCTCTTCCCGGAACGGCGAAGGGCAGATAGTCCAGGAAGTACACGTCCCCCGGCATCCGGATCAGCCGGCCGCGATCGAGGACGACGGCGGCCAGCGCGCCGAGCGCGGCGCCGGCGAGCGTGCCGATTCCGCCGAGCAGAGCGCCCAGCCAGCAGAATGCCGCGCGCAGCGTGGGAACGTCCGCTCCCATCGCGGTGAGGAGACCGATCTCGCGCCTCTTGTTGGCGGCGATCAGGGACAGATCGGCGACCAGTGCGAGCGCAGCGACGATGACGATCAGGGAGACGGCGACGAACATGACGCTCTTCTCGAGCCGCAGGGCGAAGAAGAGCGGGCGATTGAGCTCGCGCCAGGTCGAAACCCGGGAGCCGGCGGGTAAAGTCCCGGCGAGTCGCGACTCCACACGGGTGGCCGCTTCGAGCGTCGCGAGGTCGGCAAGCAGAAGGCGCGGCCGGTCAAGACCGAAGAGCTGTTCCGCGGTGAGGAGCGGCAGCGCGGCGCGCGCTTCCTGTTCGGAACGACCGGAATGAAACAGTCCCGCGACGCGAAGGTGGACGGTTCGCGGCTGCGGCCCGAAAGGCGTCAATGTCGAACGTGGCGAGGCCAGAGTGACGATCGACGCCGGAGCGATTCCGAGCCGGGCGGCTTCCCGGTCGCCGAGATAGAGCCCTGCCGGATGCCCGCCGGCGCCGGGAAACTGACGCGGAACGACGCCTTCGAATCCGGTCATCGCCAGCGGCTGCGCGCGCCCGGAAACGACGATCCAGCCCTTGCCGGCGAGCGCCTGCTGGACCGAGACCACCTCCGGATCGGCGCGCAGGCGCTCCGCGAGCCGTGCGACCTCAGCCGCGGGGAGCCCGGCGGGAAGCTGGATCTCGAGCGCCGGGGTCCGCGCCAGGATTTCGGCGGTGAGCGCCTGCTGCATTCCGGTGAGGGCGGCGAGCGCGAGCACCAGCGCCATGACGCCGAGACCGATTCCCACGGCGGCGACGAGAGAGAGGAACGTCACGAACGAGTCCTTGCGGGTGCTGCGCAGATAGCGCAGCGCGAGGGCGAGAGAGAACGGCAGCCTGCCGCCGGTCACCGCGGACCGGCCGCTGGACCTTCAGGCGCGTCGGGCCGCTCTGGACGGAGCAGCGGAAAGAGGATGACGTCGCGGATCGATGCGCGGTCGGCGAAGAGCATCGCCAGCCGGTCGATGCCGATGCCCTCGCCTCCCGCAGGAGGCATCGCGTGCTCGAGCGCGCGGACATAGTCGCTGTCGAAGCGGTGCGCTTCGGCATCTCCGGCCTCGCGGGCAGCGAGCTGCTGGCGGAAGCGATCGGCCTGGACATCGGGATCGTTGAGCTCGGAAAAGGCGTTCGCGATCTCCATTCCACCGATATAGAGCTCGAAACGTTCCGTGAACCGCGGGTCCGAAGGCTTCTGTTTGGAGAGCGGCGAAATCTCGACCGGATGATCGATGATGAACACCGGCTGTTCGAGGTGCTCCTCGCACAATTCCTCGAAAAGCGCCGCCAGCAGAAGTCCGTAGCTCGGCGTCGCGCTCGCCAGCGCGGCCTTCGGCGGCTCGAGATTCCGGGAGCGGTAGGCGGCCAGGAGTCCGGCGACGTCCGCGGTCTGCTCCGGCGCGAGACCGGCGAAGCGCTCGAGCGCTGCCGCCATGCTGAGGCGCGGCCATGGAGGGGAGAGGTCCAGCTCCTTCCCCTTGAACGAAATCCGGGCCTTCCCGAGAATGCGCGTCGCGAGCCCGCTCAGCAGCTCCTCGGTGACGTCCATCAGGTGCTCATAGTTGCTGTACGCCCAGTAGAACTCGAGCATCGTGAACTCGGGGTTGTGCTGGGTCGA
>JBDTQG010000173.1:0-3839 GCA_039932315.1 Thermoanaerobaculia bacterium | reverse complement strand
CGATCCTGCCGGTCGACCAGGGAATCGAGCACTCCGCCGCGGCGTCGTTCGCGCCGAATCCCGATTATTTCGACCCACAGAAAATCGTCGAGCTTGCCGTCGAGGGTGGTTGCAACGCCGTCGCCTGCACTCTCGGCGGCCTGGGTCTCGTCGCGCGCAAGTACGCGCACAGGATCCCCTTCATCCTCAAGCTCAATCACAATCAGCTGCTGACGTATCCGAACGGAGCGCGGCAGACGATGTTCGCGCGGGTCGAGCAGGCCTGGGACATGGGCTGCGCGGCGGTCGGAGCGACGATCTACTTCGGTTCGGAAGACGCCGATCGCGAGATCGAAGAGGTCGGCGAGGCATTCTCCGCCGCTCACGAGCTCGGACTGGCGACTGTCCTCTGGTGTTATCTCCGCAACGCTGCCTTTGTGAAAGACGGCGTGGACTACCACACCGCCGCCGACCTCACGGCGCAGGCGAATCACCTCGGCGTGACACTCTCGGCCGACATCATCAAGCAGAAGCTGCCGACGGTGAACGGCGGATACAACATCCTGCCGAAGTTCGGCAAGACCGACAAGCGGGTCTACGGCACGCTCGTCGCCGACCATCCGGTCGACTACGTGCGCTGGCAGGTGGCGAACTGCTACATGGGAAAGATCGGCCTCATCAACTCCGGCGGCGCCTCGGCAGGGGAAAGCGATCTCGTCGAGGCGGTGAAGACGGCGGTGATCAACAAGCGCGGCGGCGGTATGGGACTCATCTCCGGCCGCAAGGCGTTCCAGCGCCCCCGCGCCGAAGGCGTCGCCTTGCTGAACGCGATCCAGGACGTCTACCTCTGTCCCGAGATCACCGTCGCCTGAGAAAGCCGTTTTTTTTCATCTGACGATTTTTTGTTTCCGCTGGCCTCGAACCTTCGTCGCTGGAGTGCGGAAAGCTGCTGGTAAGGGCGGTTCCAGTCCCTTCGCAACTCTGCGCTCCGCGGTGCGTATCTGGGACCTTAGGATCGACACGTCTGCGCCAGCGCGCGAGGAGCGACGAAGATGAGAACGTTGCGAAGTTCAGTTTTTCCCTTTGCCGCGCTTTCGCTTCTTTTTTCCGTCGTTCCTCGGCCAGCGTGCGCTGCTGGTGCAGTCGCTGTGCGGGCCGTGGACGCTGTGCCCGACCGGACAGCCCGGATCGAGCAGGTCCGGGCGGCGGAGCTCGCCTTCGCGAAGAGCGTGATGGACGGCAAAGGTGACGTCTTCGCGAGCTTCCTCGACGACGGTGCGGTTTTCGTCAGCGGGAAGACCGTGACGAGCGGCAAGGCGGCGGTCGTCCTCGGCTGGAAAGATCTCGTCGGACCGGAGCGCCCTTACTTCGAGTGGCATCCGGACATCGTCGAGCTGTCCGCCGACGGCAGCCTCGGCCTCTCGCGCGGACCGTGGACGATCCGCGACAAGGACAAGGACGGCAAGCCCGTCGAAATCCAGGGCGTCTACAACTCGATCTGGCAGCGCCAGAAAGACGGCACCTGGAAGATCATCTTCGACGCCGGCTGCTCGCCCTGCAAAGCCTGCAGCTGAGGCGACCGCCGGCCCTGGACGTTCGGAGACTCTCCGTCCCCAGTTCGCCGAAGCTCGCTCATCCGTCGACGAAGGCGAGCAGCTCGTCGCCGCGGGCGGCGGCGTCTTCTTCGCCCAGGTCCATGACGCGCTCGAGGTATTCGGGGACGAACATGACGAGGGAAAGGAAGTCGCCGCCTTCGCTCTCGCGCGTGCCGAGGCCGCCGACGAGAAAGCGGAAGGCGCGCGGCAGCTGGCGTTCGTAGCGCGCGGCGAGGGCGCCGAGATCAGCGGAAGGACGGAGAAGCATCCCGCGCACGGGCCGCTGTCCTTCACGTTCTGCGAGGGGGATTTTTTCGACCAGCCGTCTCCGCGCCTCGAGCCGGGCGAAATCGTCGTCGAGAACGTCGAGAAAAATGGCGTTCGACAGCACGCCGAGGATCTGGGCCAGAGGGGGATAGCGCCGGCGGCCGAAGATCGGCGCGAGCAAGGCCGAAGCCGCGGGCGCCGGGCGCGTCGAAACGGCGAGGATCCTGCCGGCGCCGAGAGACTGCGCGGCCCAGAGCGGATCGGATTCGCGGATGCCGCCGTCACCGTACCAGGACTCCTTCAGCCGGACGGCCGGGAAAAGTATCGGCAGCGATGTCGACGCCATGACATGTTCGACGGTGAGCGTCCCGTGCTCGGCTCGACGGTACGGAGCGCGGGAGGTCGGATCGTGGCGGCCGGCGATCCAGTCGACGGTCTCGCCGCTGCTCCAGTCGATCGCCGTCAGCGCGAACGATTTGAGCCGGCCGCTGCGCAGGTTCTCGTGCAGTCCTTCGAGGACGCCGTCGACGCGTCCGAGGTGATGCTCGAGAAAGTGGCGCATCGGTTGAGTGTCGACCAGGCCCTGCTGCTCCGGCGCGAATCGCGCGCCGCCGGAAGAGAGCCGCAGCCCCCAGCGCCCCACTTTGCCGGCGATCGCGATCGCCCCGGTCCGCAGCAGCGTGTCGAGCTCCATCTGCAGCCAGATCTCGCTCAGCTGGTGCGCCGCGGCGGCGAACGAGCCGGGGCTCGAGCCCAGGAACGCCGCGTTGATCGAGCCCGCGGAAACTCCGGTGAGAATCGGGACATCGAGGTCGGGACGTTTTGCGGCCAGGAACCGCAGCACGCCGACCTGGTAAGCGGCGCGCGCACCTCCGCCCGTCAACACGAGCGCGAGATCATTGAACACGGCGGCACCTTAGCAAAGCGCCGTCCGGAGATTCCGCCGCGACGCCGTTCGATAAGCTCGCGCGCATGAGCTCCTTCTCCCTCGGACGGTTTCCCCTTCACCTGCTGTCGGATGGTCGTTTCAAGCTCGATGGCGGCGCCATGTTCGGAGTGGTGCCGAAAACGATGTGGCAGAAGGAGAAGACGCCAGACGCCGACAACCGCATTCTCATGGCCACCAACTGCCTCCTCATCGAAACCGGGAGCGACCTCGTTCTCGTCGATACCGGACTCGGCGACAAGCAGGACGAGAAGTTCCGCGGCCACTACGCCTACGAGCCCGGCGCGCAACGTCTTCCCGATTCGATCCGCGCCGCAGGGTTCGATCTCGGCGACGTCACGCACGTCGTTCTCTCTCACCTCCACTTCGATCACTGTGGCTGGAACACGCGGTTCGACGCCTCCGGCAAGGCGATCCCCACCTTCCCGCGGGCGCGGTACTGGATGAACCGCGGCGAGGTCGAGCACGCGCGGCAGCCTTCGGAGCGCGACAAGGCGAGCTACTTTCCCTACAACTGGGAGCCGCTGTTCGAGTCGGGGCAGGCAGAGCTTTTCGATGATGTCGCTGAGATCGTTCCCGGAGTTCGCGCGATCAAGGCGGCCGGGCACAACGCCGACATGTGCGTCGTGACGATCGAAGATGGCGCGGAGCGGGCGATCTTTCTTGCCGACCTCGTGCCGACGACGGCGCACGTTCCGCTGCCGTGGATCATGGGCTACGACCTCTACCCGCTGCAGACGCTCGCCAACAAGAAGGCCTGGCTGCCGCGGCTCGCTTCCGAGAACTGGCTGTGCATTTTCGAGCACGACGCGGAGCAGGCGCTGGGGCGGATCGTTTCGGAGAAGCCGGGGCGATTCGCTGCCGGCCCTGCCTGAAGCGGGCGCGCTGCGATTTCGCCATCGCTGCGCTCGGCTCTCCACATGGGCTGCTGCGCCATCCCTTGCGCCGCGGCGCGCCTTCTTCGTCGCCGGCTCCGCCGCGGATCCTCCCCGGTCCCACTAGCAGGCCGCTGAGAAATCACCTTTTCTTGACCAAGGGCTTCTGAGGGTGTC
>JBDTQG010000172.1:0-3841 GCA_039932315.1 Thermoanaerobaculia bacterium | reverse complement strand
GAGGCGTCGAAGTTCACCGAGGTCGGCTACGTCGGCCGCGACTGCGAGTCGATGATCCGCGACCTCACCGAGATCGGCGTCGCGATCGTCCGCGAAGAGCGCCGGACCCTGGTCGCGACGGCCGCCGCGGAGCGCGCCGAGGAACGCCTTCTGGATCTCCTGCTGCCCCTTGGATCGCATCCGCCCGCACCGGCACCGGGCTTCGCAGCGGCGACCGACGCGGCATCGGTCAGCCCGGGTGCGCCAGGTACGGCGGGTGTTTTGGGACACGCAGCCGCGGACGACGCCCAATCCACGCGCGAGAAGCTGCGCGAGAAGCTCCGCGCGGGAGCCCTCGAAAGCCGCATCGTCGAGATCGACGTCGAAGATTCCACGACGCCGGCGCTCGAGATGTTCACGCCCCAGGGCGTCGAGGAGGTCGGCATCAATCTCAAGGAGATGATGCCGGGTCTCTTCTCGCGCCGGAAACGGCAGAAGGCGACGGTCGCCGAAGCACGCGAAACGCTGCTCGCCGAAGAGTCCGAAAAGCTCATCGACCGCCAGCAGCTTGCCCGCGATGCCCGCGCGCGCGTCGAGGAGAGCGGCATCATCTTCCTCGACGAGATCGACAAAATCGCCGGCCGCGAAGGGTCGAGCCACGGTCCGGACGTCTCGCGCGAAGGTGTGCAGCGCGATCTTCTGCCCGTCGTCGAAGGCACGACGGTGACAACGAAGTACGGTCCGGTGAAAACCGACCACATTCTCTTCATTGCCGCCGGCGCTTTTCACGTCTCGAAGCCTTCGGATCTCATCCCCGAACTCCAGGGAAGATTTCCCATCCGCGTCGAGCTCGAGCCGCTCACCGAGGCCGACTTCATCCGCATTCTCACCGAACCGGAAACGGCCCTCACCAAGCAGTACACCGCGCTTCTCGGCGCCGAAGGCCTCACTCTCCGGTTCCAGTCCGACGCGATCGTCGAGCTCGCACGGATCGCCGTCGAGGTCAACCGGTCGACGGAAAACATCGGCGCGAGACGCCTCGCAACGGTGATCGAACGCCTGCTCGAAGAGGTCTCCTTCGAGGCGCCGGACATGGCCGGCATGAATCTCGACATCGACGCCCCTTTCGTGCGCAGAATTCTCGACGACATCGTTCAGAATCAGGATCTCAGCCGCTATGTCCTCTAGCCCCCGGCTTCGCCGCAGCGCCGCTCTCCTCGCCGCCCTTCCTCTTCTTCTCGCCGGCTGCGGCAAGAAGGGAGATCCGATGCCGGCGCCGCGCACCATTCCGCAGGCGGCAACCGATCTCAAAGTCCGTCAGCGTGGACCGGAACTCGTGCTCGAGTTCGCCTATCCCAAAGCCACCGTTGCCGGGTTGCCGCTGCCCGGGCTCGACGTGATCACGCTGTACTCGATGGAAAAGGCCGTCATCACGCCTGCCGCGCCGTCGGCGGCCTCTGCAGTTCCGCCGACGCCGGCGACTCCCGTGACTTCGGCGACCGCGACGACTCCGGCGGCCGCCGGGTCAACCGCCACTTCTGGTGTTCCAGCTCCGGCCGCCACCGCCGCAGCGCCCGTCGCCCCGGCGGCACTGCCTGCGCCCGCGCCCGCACCGGCCCCCGGAGCGACGCCCGCGGCGCCTCCGACGCCGGCCGTTGCCGTCGTTCACGGACCGATGCTTCCCGATCCGAAGGAGTTCGCCGTCGCGGCAAAACCGCTGCTGACCCTCACCGGAGCGGAGCTCGCGAGCGCGATCTCCGGCGATCGCGTGACGCTGCGCTACCGCCTGCCGGAACCGCTCCCGACGCCGCCGATGACGCTCGTCTTCGCGGTCCGCACCCACGCCACTGCGGGGGAGATCTCGGCCTACTCGAATCTCGCCGGACTGACGCCGCGCGTCGCTCCGGCACCGCCACCGGGGTTCCTCGCCGTGGCGGAGAAAGAGGGCGTCAAGCTGTCCTGGCTCGCAGGTGCGGCGGCAGAGACAACGGCGCCCCCGGCGCCCGGTGCCGAGAGCGCAGAAGCGCGCGGGACCGGTTTCAATCTTTACCGCCGCGATGCCGCCCGCACGTCGTACGGCGAGCCGATCGCTGCTCTCGACGCCACTGCGCTCGCGACCGTCGACACCGGCGCCGTCTACGGCCGGCGCTACATCTACGCGCTGTCGGCGATCGGCAGCCGCGAACCGCTCGTCGAGAGCGCGCTCTCGAACGAACGCGAGATCGACTTCGAGGACCGCTTCGCTCCGGCGCCGCCGCTCTCTCTTTCCGCTCTCGGCAGCATCGGCGAAGTGCGGCTTGTCTGGCGAGCGAGTCCGGATCCGGATGTCGCCGGATATGTCGTCGAACGCGCCGATCCGGACGGAGAATTCCATCGCGTGAACGCCACACCGACGGCGGATCTCGAATTCACCGATCACGGCCTCGCTTCCGGTTTCACTTTCCGCTACCGCGTGGCAGCGATCGACAAGTCCGGGAATCTCGGAACTCCCGGCGAGACGGCGTCGACGCGGGTGCCGTGAGCTCCGTCTTCAAAGTCTCCGGCGGCGGCAACGACTTTCTCGCGCTCGCCGCTCCGGATCGCGAGCCGTCCGCGGATGAGATCCGCTCCTGGTGTTCGCGCGGTCTGTCCTTCGGCGCCGACGGACTCTTCACGCTTCAGCGGCTCGAAGACGGCGATGTCCGCATGCGCTACTGGAATGCCGACGGCCAGCCCGCCGCGCTGTGCATCAACGGAACGCGCTGTGCCGCCCGCCTCGCGCTCCATCTCGGGTGGGCGGCGGGCAGCTTCCGCGTCGCGACGGACGCCGGAACGTTCGGCGCCCGATCGGTCGCACCGACGGAGATCGCACTCTCCCTGCCGGCGCCCGACGAGCTGCCGCGCAAACGCACCGTCGAGATCGGCGGCGTCACCCACGAGGGCTGGTTCGTCACCGTCGGCGTGCCGCACCTCGTCCTTCCCTGGCCCGTGTCGCTCGCGCAGGCTCCCGTCGCTCAACTGGGAGCGGCACTCCGGGCTCACGCCGAATTCGCGCCTGCCGGCACGAACGTCGATTTCGTACGCTTTCCGTCCCCCAACCGGATGGAGATCCGCAGCTTTGAACGCGGCGTCGAAGCCGAGACGCTCGCCTGTGGCACGGGTGTCCTTGCCGCGACCGCCGTCGGACTGCAGCTGAATCTCGCGAAGCTGCCCCTCACGGCGACGACGCGCGGCGGCTTCGAGCTCACCGTCGACGGGCAGACGGTCGATTCCGCCCTGCGCAACTGGTCGCTCGCCGGCGACGCCCGCCTCCTCGGAACGATCGAGCTCACGCCGGAAGCCGGCCTCCCCGCCCCACCGAAACCACGCTGGAGCGCCTGATCGAGATGGCGACGACAGTCTCGACGACTTTCCTGCCGGTCGACGAACAGATGGAGCTGCTGCGGCGCGGCGCGGTCGATCTCGTTTCGGAGGCCGATCTCGCGCGGAAGCTCGAGCGCTCGCGCAAGACGGGCAAGCCGCTCGCCGTGAAGACCGGCTTCGATCCGTCATCGCCCGATCTCCACCTCGGGCACACCGTTCTTCTGCGAAAGATGCGGCATTTTCAGCAGCTCGGGCACCGCGTCATTTTCCTCATCGGCGACTTCACCGGCATGATCGGCGACCCGACCGGCAAAAAGGCGACCCGGCCGCAGCTCACGCGCGAGCAGGTGCTGGCGAATGCAGAAACCTACAAGCGGCAGGTTTTCAAGGTGCTCGATCGGGAAACGACGGTCATCCGCTACAACGGGGAATGGCTGGCGCCGCTCGGCGCCGAAGGGATGATCCGTCTCGCCGGCAAATGGACGCTGGCGCGCATGATGGAGCGCGACGACTTCCGCAC
>JBDTQG010000171.1:0-3900 GCA_039932315.1 Thermoanaerobaculia bacterium | reverse complement strand
CCGGGCCATCGGCGCGATCCAGATCACCGATCGTTTCTCGTTGGTGGAGGTTCCGTCGGAGATCGCGGACAGCATCATCGAGGCCCTCCGCGCCACCACCATCAAGGGCAAGCGCGTCCCGGTGCGGCGGGATCGCGAACAGGCCTGGAAGAGCTGACCGCGGGTTCCGTCCAGCGATGGCCCTGGTCATTCTCAGGGATCCACTCGACACTAGCGGGCAGGTAAAAACTACCATCGCGGCTGCGCACGCATTCCTCGTCGTTGCTGCCTCCGCGCGTTGTATAGTCCCCGCCTCAGACGCTTCACAGGAGTTCCATGACACCCAACGGCCATCCGACTGCCCTCTCTGCTCGCGCGATCCCAGCGCGTCCCGCTCGCACCGCGCGGCGCGCCTTCGTCGCTCTCATCAGTCCCCTCCTTCTCGGCATCGCGCCCGGCGCCCATGCGGATCTCCCGCGCTGCCCCGCCCGGGTTTTTTCGAGTGCCTTCGAATTTAACGGCTATGGCCAGTCAACTTCGGCCTGGAGCGCGCAGAGTCCGGACTGCGTCGAAGAAGGGAACAACAACAACACATTGAATTCCAACAGGATCTGCGCGTCGCAGCGAGCGGCGATTGAGGTCGTTGGCGACCGCGACTGTTTTTTCCTCTACCCGTCCGGAGATCGCTACCGGATCACTCTCGAGACCAACCAGGCCGCACCGGGCTCCTGCCCGACGATCGATACCGAGCTCTCGCTCTGGCAGTTCAACGAAGTGTTCACGAGCGGTGACGACGACAGCGGCATCAACTTCTGCTCGAAGCTCTCCTACACTTCTCCGCTGCCCATATCTCGTTCCCTTTTCTGGGCATGCGTCGAGGATCACGGCGCGAACAACACGATCGCGGAGTATGGTCTGACGTATTCCGCAGAGAGCCTCTGGCGGAACGAATTCGAACCGAACAACACTCCGGCGCTTGCGGATCCGATGTGCGGCGGATACAACGGGCAGCTCAGCCCTGAGGGCGACGTGGACTATCTCAAGCTCAACATGGTGATCGGGTCTACCTTGACCGCGGAAACCAGCACGGGATTCGGCGACTGCGCGCCTCCCACCGACACGTTCCTCGAAGTGTTGGATGCGGGCGGAAACGTCGTCGCGTCGAGCGACGACGAAGGCGTCAACCAGTGCTCTCTCGTCACCTACGTCGCGACCTACAACGGAATCGTTCGCCTCAAAGTATCCGACTTCGGCAACGACGACGAGATCGACTTCTACAGCCTCGCGCTGGCGTACACCCTGCCCTGAAGATGTGCTGAAAAGGTGGCACTCATTGAAGGCTCCTCCCCGGGCTCGCTCGACGTGGCGTTCGACGGCGATGCGAACAGCAACGGCGTGGTGAACTTCCAGCTCACCGACATCCTCGGGCTGGCGCTCGACCAGCCGAACAGCCTCGTCGGCGAGGTCGAGCGGTCCGTCTTCACATGAAGGGGAAGGCCTTTGGCGCGGAGAAATCCGCCCCTGCGTCAGTCGCTCCGCGCGGCAAGCCGGACCGGTTGCGGTGGTGGGAACGCTCCCGCCGGAAATTCGATGTCGGTCAGGCCTTCGCGGAGACGACGGGCCGCCCGTCGAAAAGCGTCAACGAACCTGAAGTAGGCCCGGAGCAGGGTCCGCCGCACCGCCGGCGCCATGGCGTGCACGAGCGGGGCTGGCCCTTTTTTTAACCGATTCGGTTCGTGATGAGGTTCCTAGCGGCAGACGGCCTCGCGGCCGATCGGCTCCACTCCGGTCTCCTCGGAACGCTGCCGTACCTGGCACTTAATCTCCTCGATCAGCATCTGGACGCGCTCGAGTTGTGCGGCAGGTTCGAACATCTGCCAGCAAGGAAGCGGCGTGAGCGTGAACTCTTCGCGTTCATCGAACGCGGCCGGATTGAGGAGAAGGCCCTTTCTCCGCGCCCGGGATTCCGGGATGCGCGAACGCCAACGACCCGATCCCGGTGGCGGGGAAGTCGGCTGGCACCTGTTCGGGGCACCCAGGGCACCTGTTCAGGTCATCGCTTTCCGTCTCGGCCGGCAGTACACTGACCCGCATTCCGTCGCCGTGAAGGAAAACTGCTGGTCTGCCGCATCTTTGGGGAGTTCCGCCGATGAACCGAGTCCGTTTCGCCGCCGTCCTGGTTATCGCCTTCTGCTTCGCTGGCCCCGGTCTTGCCCAACCGCCGGGGGGAAATTGTCAGATCAGCCACGGCCTTGGAGCGTCGCTGCTCTTCCCGTACTTCGAGCTCGACATCGCCAATCCTCTGAATGTCACGACGGTCCTGTCGATCAACAGCGGATGGGGCTTACCGGTTCTCACTCGGGTGGTTTTCTGGACCGACTGGGGTGTCCCGACGATCGCCTTCGACGTTTATCTCGACAGCTTCGCCGTCCAGTCGCTGAATGTGCGCGACATCTTCAACGGTTTCATCCCGTCGACAGGTGCGCGCGCGGATCTCTCTGGCTTCCCGTTCTGCAACGCACTTCCGCCCTTCCATTCCAATCCCGCGCTCTCGGCCCCCGCCCGTGAGCAGCTGTCCGCCGATCACCGTGGGGTCGACGGGCCCCTCGCCGATGACTGCGTCGGCAGCCCTCACCCGGACCAGGTCGCGCGCGGTTACATTACCGTCGACGTCGTCGACGAGTGCAGCGGCGTGGAAGTCTTCAACCCCACCTATACGCCCGCGAACACAACCTATCCCTACTTCGCCAACGGAACCGGGGCCGGGATCGCGATCGACGACAATCGCCTCTGGGGCGACATCGTCTACATCGACGCCGGCAACGCCGCGGCGCAGGGGTCGGAGGCGATCGCGCTCTGGGCCGATCCGGACCGATTCTCCGGCACCAGCATCTTCACTTTCTATGGTCGTTTCAGCAGCTGGGACGGGCGCGATGACCGGGTGCCTCTCCCTCGCACCTGGAATCAGCGCTTCCTGAATGGCGGCTCGTTCTCCGGCGGCGCAGACATCATCCTCTGGCGCGACACCGGGGTTCCCATCGCCCATGCCGCCTGCGGCTCCGCACCGGCCTGGTATCCGCTCCGGACATCCACCCAAGCCGCCATCGATGAGGACGGAGACAATCTGTTCGACTTCGGCAACGACAGGTTTCCCGTCGCCACGCAGCGGCTGGATGTCGCTTCGCTGGGGATTCCTTACAGCTTCGGCTGGACGCAGATCGGAACGGCCGGAACGCAGACCTGGGTACAGCCGACGCTGAGCGCCGCCGGCCTCTTCAGCGCCAGCTGGAACGGTACGCCGATTGCCTTCAACTGCGGAGCCCACCCGTAAGGGGGGCAGATCCTGAAGTCTCTCGAGGGCTGCACGCCGACTTCAGGTGTAGCAGCGCTCGAGGCCTCGGGACTTGTCTCGACTGCACCGCGGGCCGCTCGATCGAAGTCGGTCTGGCCAGCCTGAGGCATGACGCCTAAGGCACCGACTCGACGGAGTCCGCCCGCAAGCACTGCGCGTTCGACCGCGACCTCCCCTGTTACTCGAACGGGGAAGTGCGGTTTGCGGCGGTTTCGCCCTCCCCGAAAATACCGACCGCTGTTCGGCCTTCGTGCCGCAGCTGAGTACTCCTGACTCGAAATTTCGGACCGACGCCCGTCTCGGTGCCAGGCGATTTCCCAGGCGAGCGCCGCCGGGAAACCGGCTCGAGCCTCTTCGCGGCCGCCGCAGAGGGCAGCACAGCATCCGCGTCAACGACCAATACCGCATCTGCTTCCGCTGGACGGATGCGGGCCCGGAAGATGTCGAGATCGTGGACTACCACTGAAGGAGCGAACGATGCGAAAAGTCCCCTACCCTACTCCCGGCGCGATCCTGCGCGAGGAGTTCCTGAAGCCGATGGGCATCACGCAGTACCGTCTCGCCAAGGA
>JBDTQG010000170.1:0-4029 GCA_039932315.1 Thermoanaerobaculia bacterium | reverse complement strand
GAGGAGATGTTCGGCAGCTGCACGAACTTCGGCGAGTGCGAAGCGGTCTGCCCGAAGCAGATTCCGCTCGACTTCATCGCCCAGTTGAATCGCGACTTCCTCAAGGCGAAACTCGCGCCACAGCGCCAGGCGCGCGGCGCCGGCGGCAGCGGCTAGACAGCTTCGAACCGGACCCGGCCGTCCCGGCGTTCCGCGAACTCCGGCGCTCCAATATTTCCTGGTGCGGTCTCGTACCGCCTCGTGCGATACTCGACCTCTTCCAGAGGAGAGTGCAATGAATATGAATATCGTTTGGTTTCTGTTGATCGGAGTCTGTGCGGGCTGGCTGGCGGGGCAGTTCATGAAGGGCGGCGGCTACGGTCTGCTCGGCGACATGATCATCGGCGTCATCGGCGCGCTGCTCGGCGGCTTCATCTTCCGGATTCTCGGTATCGCGACCTACACCCTGCTCGGCACGCTGGTCACCGCGACGATCGGAGCGATCGTTCTGATCGCGATTCTGCGAGCGATCAAACGCTCCTGAGCTCCTAGACTCGCTTTCGCATGATCGTCGACTCGCCAGCGGCTTTTCGTGCTGCGGTCGCGAAAAGCGTGCCCGCCGTCAGGTATCCGACGGCGGCGCGCGCGGCATTCCTCGTGACACCGCTCGGTTTCCGCCTGGCGGAGGAGTCGGCCAGGGACAACCGCTACATGCAGACGACCCAGGCGACATCGGAAGCGCGAGCGATGGCGGAGCATGCCGAGCTGGCGAGACGACTGGCGATGACGCTGCCGACCCTCACCTTCCCGGGAGATCCGAGCGCACCCGACGCGGTTTTCCCGAACAACGTCTTCGCGACGACGACCACGAAGCTGATCGTCGGCTCGATGCGGCACGAAATCCGCCGCAAGGAGTCGCGTCGCGCGGACATCCCCCTCTTCTTTGCCGAATTTTTCGCGCTGCAGCAGGAGCGCTTGCCCGCCGACTGCGTGGCTGAGCTCACCGGCCCGCTCATCATCGACCGGGGACGGAGCATCGGCTTCTGCGGCCTGACGGAGCGCTGCAACGCGAAGGGCGCCGCCGCGATGGACCAGGCCTTCGAGCTCGACCTGACCTTCACCTTCGACCTCCAGGCCGGCGAGTACCACACGAACGTCGTCATGTCGGTTCTCGCGAGCCGGGCGCTGGTGATCCACGCCGGATCGTTCGTCGATCCGGACGTTCCGCAGACGATCGCGGAAATCTACGGAGAACGCGTGATCTGGCTCGAGGATGCGGAGAAGGCGGCGTTCGCCGGCAACTGCATCGCCCTTTCCGAACGCGACGTCTGGATGAGCGATCGCGCTGCGGCGAGCCTCACTCCGCGGCACCGCGCCGATCTCGAAGGTTGGGGCTTCGAGCTCCGCAGCGCCCCTCTCGACGAGATCGAGAAGGCCGGCGGCTCGCTGCGCTGCTGCGTCGCAGAAATCTACTGAGTCTCGACTCAATCCTGCAGCCAACGGGCTGGATGCGGGAAGAACCGGGCTTGTCAGGTTCTGTAATGTAAGTTACAGTACGCCCCGTGACCGATCCCACCGCCGATCCCACCGCCGATCCCACCGCCGATCCCATCAGCGAGCCCATCCACGGCTGTCCTCCGTGCGCTTCCGAACGCCTGTCGGACCGCGCCTCCGCACGGCGGCAGGCGATCGTCGCGGCGGGGCGGGAGCTGTTTCTCGAGCGTGGCTATGCGGCGGTGACCTGTGCCGAGGTCGTTGCGCGCTCCGGCGGTTCCCTGGCAACTCTCTATGCGCTGTTCGGCACCAAGCGCGGGCTGTTCGAGGCGATTCTCCGCGACCATTCGGAATCGGTGATGCGCCCGCTGTGCGTGGAAGGCGTGTCGAGCGACCCCGAACTGGGCCTGCTCGCGGTCGGACAGCGGTATCTCACGGGCCTTCTCGAGCCGACCGTCGTCGCCTGGTGGCGGGCGATCATCGCCGAGGCGCCGCATACGCCGGAGCTTCGCGAAGTCTTCCTCTCGGAGGAGGGCGGCCCGATCCAGCAGGCGGTGGCCGAGTACCTCGCGGAGAAGGCGGCCGCGGGCGAGCTCGAGATCGCCGAGCCGGTCCGGGCGGCGGGTCAGTTTCTCGCGCTCGTGCGCGGCCATCTCCACCAGCGCGTGCTCGCCGGCGAAAATCTGGCGGTGACGCCGGACGAGATCGAATCGGAAGTCCGATCGGCCGTCCACGTTTTCATTCACGGATATCGATCCCGCGCTGCGGGATCCTGAACTTCAGCCTTTCATCGCGACATCAGAGGAGAATCCAAGTGAATCGTTCTATTTCTACCGTTGCCATCCTGCTCGGAGCGTCGTGGGCCGTCGCCTGTGGCGGAGGGAAGCCGGCACAGCAGGGACAGCAGGCCCCGCCGCCCTCGCAAGTCACCGTTGCGACGCTCGCGCCGCAGACGATCGAGGTTCCGTTCACCGTCCCGGGTCGCCTCCAGGGATCCCGCGAGGTCGAAGTGCGCTCCCGCGTGAAGGGGATCCTGCAGGCCTGGGCCTACAAGGAAGGCGAACCCGTCAAGGAAGGGCAGCTTCTGTTCCGCATCGATCCGGCGTCGTATGTGGCGAGCGCTGATCGCGCGAAGGGCGTCGTCGGCGAGGCCGAAGCGGCACTCGCCCGCGCCGAGCGCGACGTGAACCGCCTGGGTCCGCTGGCGGAGCGTGAAGCGGTGTCGCGCCGCGAGCTCGACGATGCGACCTCCACCCGCGACCAGGCGAAGGCGAACCTCGAGAGCGCGCGCGCCGGCCTGCGTTCGGCGGAGCTCGAGCTCGGCTACACACGGGTCGTCGCACCGGTCTCCGGGATTTCTGGCCGGGCGCTGAAGTCCCAGGGCAGCCTGGTCAACGACGGCGACGACTCGCTGCTCACGAGCATCTGGCGCATCGATCCGATCTGGGCGCTCTTCACGCTGTCGGATCGCGAGTTCGCGCGCATGCAGGCGGAGCTCACGCGCGCCGGCAAGACCCTCGCGGACGTCGATGCGCAGCTCGTTCTCGCCGATGGCACAACCGCCCCGCGCAGCGGCAAGTTGAACTTCACCGGTACACAGATCGACAGCGCCACCGGATCCGTCGAGCTCCGCGCCGAATTTCCGAACGCCGACGCGGCTCTGCTTCCCGGTCTGTTCGTGCGCGTCGTGCTGAAGGGCGTCTCCCGCGCCGGTGCGCTGGTCGTTCCGCAGCGCGCAGTTCAGGCGGGTCCGCAGGGCCGGTACGTCTACGTCGTCGGCGAAGGCGACAAGGTCGAGGCCCGTCCCGTGGTGCTCGAAGAGTGGAGCGGCAGCGACTGGATCGTCGCGTCCGGTCTCGCGGCGGGTGAGCGCGTCATCGTCGACGGCGCACTGAAAGTCGGTCCGGGGGCGACCGTGCAGGTCGTCGATGCGGCGGCGCCGGCGGCTGGGGCGGGCGGAGCGGAAGCCGGAGCCGGTTCATGATTTCGCATCTCTTCATCCGGCGGCCGATCCTCGCGACGGTCGTCTCGCTGCTGATCCTCCTGATCGGCGCGGCGGCGATCGTCACGCTGCCGATCGCACAGTATCCGGAGATCGCACCGCCCCAGGTGACGGTGAACGCGTTCTATCCCGGAGCCTCCGCGGAGACGCTGCAGGTCACGGTCGCGGCGCCGATCGAGGAGCAGATCAACGGCGTCGAGAACATGCTCTACCTCTCGTCCGTGTCCTCGTCGAACGGCTCGGTGTCGATCACCGTGACCTTCGAGACCGGCACCGATGTCGACCAGGCGGCGACGAACGTCAGCAACCGTGTCCGGCTCGCCGAGCCGCGTCTGCCCGAGGAGGTCCGCCGGAACGGCGTGACCGTGCAGAAACAGTCGTCGAACTTCCTGCAGATCATCGCCATGGGCTCGCCCGACGGGCGGTACGACACGCTGTTCCTCTCGAACTACACGACGCTGAACATTCTCGAAGAGATCAAGCGGGTGCCCGGCGTCGGTCAGGCGATCCTCTTCGGCGCCAAGGACTTCTCGATGCGGATCTGGCTGAAGCCG
>JBDTQG010000169.1:0-4103 GCA_039932315.1 Thermoanaerobaculia bacterium | reverse complement strand
GCTCGCCGCGCTCGATGCGCGCCGCCGCCGCGTTCATCATCTCCGTGAGCATGGTCGTGTCGCGCCCGCGGGCGACGCTCGGCTCGACACCACGGAGCATCTCGGCCATGAACCCGGCGACCTGCTCGGCCTTGTCGCGCTGGGCGCGCGCCTCCCGTGCCTGCCAGGAGATTCCGACCACCGCCGCGACGAGCGCCGCGGCGACGAGGTTCGCCGCCGCAACACCCGTGCGGTGACGGAGCACGAACTTGCGAAGGCGGTAGGCAGCGGAGGGCGGTGCCGCGCTCACCGGTTCGCCGGTGAGGTAGCGCTGGATGTCTATCGCCAGCCCGCTCGCGGTTTCGTAGCGGCGCAGGCGATCCTTCTCGAGCGCTTTCATGACGATCCAGTCGAGCTCGCCGCGCAGCTGCGACGCGAGCTTTCCGGGATCCGTATGGCGGTGAGCGGCGACCGCAGCGATCGTTTCCATCGATTGACTGAGGCGCGTGCTCGGGCGCGGCGGATCGTCCTCGCGGAGGATCCGCTGCACTTCCCCGTAGGCGGCCGAGCGCAGGCGGCGAGAGTCGAACGGCGTTGTCCCGGTCAGAAGCTCATAGAGCAGGACGCCGAGCGCGTAGACGTCGGTTCGGGTGTCGATGTCGAGCGAACCTTCGGCCTGCTCCGGGCTCATGTACTCCGGTGTCCCGATGAGCTGCCGGTGCTCGGTGAAAAGAGTCTTCTCTGTCAGGTTGCCGGAGGTCGCTTTGGCGATGCCGAAATCGATGATCCTGGCGTGCACCTCGCCCTCCTGAGCGGAGACGAGGACGTTGGAGGGTTTGAGGTCGCGATGGATGATCCCTTTGGTATGCGCGTGCTGCACCGCGGCGCAGACCTCGCCGAAGAGCGCCAGACGTGCCGCAATCGAGAGCTTGTGCCGGTCGCAGTATTCGGTCACCGGTTCGCCCTTGACCAGCTCCATGACGAAGTAGGGACGGCCGGTCTCGGTCTCGCCGGCGTCGAACACATGGGCGATCCCCGGGTGATCCATCATCGCCAGGGCCTGGCGCTCCTGCTCGAAGCGGGCGATGACCTCGCGGGTATCCATGCCCAGCTTGATCACCTTGAGCGCCACCCGGCGCTGAATCGGTGCCACCTGCTCCGCCATGTAGACCGAGCCGAAGCCGCCCTCCCCGAGGAGCTGCAGGATCCGGTAGGGACCGATCTTGACTCCGGGCCCATAGGCGGTCGGCAAGTCGATCGTCGACGCCGCGTGGAGACGCGCCGCAGCGTCGCCCTTCGCCTCCGTCTCGTCGTCCCTCAAGGCGCGGCGTGTCTCATGGATCTCGGGATCGTGGCGGAAATCGACCCGCGCCGCAAGACCGCCTGCAGCGCCGATCTGGCGTGAGAGTGAGGAGCGTGTCGCCCTTTGCCGTCGGTCGCCGTTCTGAAGGGAAAGGAGAATTCCATGTCCATCCCGAAAGCAGGCTCCGCAACCACCGTACGTTCATCCGTTTTTGACTTCGGTCGCCATGTGCTCCTCGCCGCGATGCCGCTGCTGCTCTGGGCGGGTCTCGGTGCGGCTCCGCTTCATGCCGATGCCGTGACGATCCGGGGGAAGGCGATTCTCGAGCATCCCGCGGGCAAGGCGATGGTCGAGGCCGGGCGTCTGGTGAAAGCGGGGAAAGTGGCCGAAGCGCGCAAGAAGTCGGTGAAGGAGGTCCGCGACGAGTGGGCCGCGATGTCGCCGGCGGAGCAGAAGGAAGAGGCGGAGCGGTTGCAGGGGCGGACTCCCGATCCGGCGACTTTCGAGGCCGACATCGTGCGCGTCGGCGAGCTCGTCGTCGACGGCGACAGTGCGCGCCTGTCGATTCCGACGGCCTCCGGCGACCCTTCGGCGATGGCTTTCGCCGGGCTCGAGAACGGAAAGTGGCTGGCGTCGCGCGGACCGATGACGCTGGAGGTGCCCGAAGCCGAAAGCGCGCCGGCGATCCGTGGCGCGGCGATTCTCGGCCACGAGCTTGGCAAGCTCGCGGTGGATTATGCGACGAAGCTCAACGCCGGCAAGCTCGACGCGGCGATGGCGCTCGTCTCCAGCGAAATCCGTTCGCGGCTGGCGACGTTGCCGGCCGCAGAGCGCAAAGCGAGCGACGACTTCCGCCGGCAGCAGTTCCCCAGGCCCGATCTCTTCACAGCCCAGATCCGCGAAGGCGGGCAGCTGGCTTTCTACGGCGAGAAGGCGGTGCTCAACGTGATCTCCTCCACGACGACGAAGAACCCCGATGGCAGCGTCACGTCGAGCTCCGAGACGATCGTCGTCGCCTTCGCGAAGGAGAAGGGCCGCTGGGTGATCGCCGGCTGACGAAGCGCGGAAATCGCCTGGCACCTCGCCGGCACCTCACCGGGCACCTGGCCCGGGCGACGCATGCGTCGCCCCTACGAAGGGACGGCGATGCCGTCGCGGACAGCGTCGGCAAAGCAACGACCCGGCAGGACGAGGCATACGTCTCCCGCGGCGGTGCGATCGCAAGAATTCCGTAGGGGCGACGCATGCGTCGCCCGCGGTGGGGCGCCTCCGGTATCCTCCACGACACTCATGCGCCGAATTGTCGATGCGCCTTCGATCGTCCGCCTGCTCGAGCGCGAGCCGGCGCTCGTGCCGGGGGTCGAGAGCGTCCTCGAGCGCGGTACGGCGCTGCGTGCGGCGTCACGACGGGCGTACGCGGATGCGGGGCCCTGGCGGCTGCCGGTCAACGAAGCGGCTCAGGCGACCCTCGCCGAGCTCGCCGCAGGGGTCGCGGAGCTGGAGCGGGCCACCGGAGCTGACGCGCGAGGAGCGATCGCAGCCCCGACCCCGGAAGCGATCGAACGCAGTCTCGAACGGATCCTGCGTGCGATCGCGGCGGCTCGCGTCGCACGGCACCGCTTCTCTCCGCGGCGGGCTTTTCGTTCGTCGGAGGCGCAGCGATCCCTCTCCCAGGCGCAGTGGCTCTTCGCGCGTGCCTGGGCGGCGCTCGAAAAGGAGGCGTCCGCGCGCTCGCTGCGCGCTCTACCCTGGCGCCTCGAGCTCTCTTCGCACCTCGACCCCGAGGCCTCGTTCGAGGAGCTCGAGATCTCCGGTCTCGAGCTCCCCGGAACGCCGGCGGCGAAACGACCCTGGGGCGAACGCTGCATGCTGTCGGGCGAAGCGTTTCTGGTCGACCGCGCCAGCGAACCGTGGGTCCGTTTCCGCTCGCTCGAAGCGGCCCATCACGTTCTCTCGCCCGCGTGCCACCAGCTGGTGGTGCGACTGCGAACGGCGATCGAGCGAATTCCGGAGGTTGCCGTTCGTTCGGCCGCGCTCGGCACTCTTCAGCGCGCGTTCGGCTTTCTGTTCGAGGAGTATCTGGCCGAGCCGTGCCACCCGACCTTCGCTCGCCTCGGGTTGCTCGACTTCCCGTCGCTCGCCGTCGGGCTCAACAACCTCCTCGTCGCCTGTACGCACCGGCCGCTGTTCGGGCAACTCGGGAGCGCGGGCGAAACCCGCAACGACCGACGGTATGAATGGCGAACCTACGGCGAAGTGCGCCGCGACGTGTTCGCGCTCGCGCGCGCCTGGGAGCGTCTCGGCGTTCCTCGCGGGTCGGCGGTGGGAATTCTCGTCGACGAAAACGCGCCGGAGTTCTATCTCGCCGAGCTCGCCGCAGTGCTCTCGCAACGAACATCGGTGGGGCTTCCGGCCGGTCTCTCCGCCGAGGCGCTTGCCGGGATCGCCGGCCGCGCTTCTCTCGGGGTGATCGTCGCCGATCGCCGCGGCATCGAGCTCCTGCGCGCGCCATCGTTCGAGTCCGCGCGCGGAACGCTGAAGGCGATCATCGGCTTCGGCGATGTACTCCCGGAGTTGCGCCGCGACGAGGTGGCTCTGACCAGGTTGATCGAGGTCGACGACGATGACCAGGGTCTGTCGTCCTGGCGCGCGGCATCCGGCCTGACGCTCGCGACCGGAATTCTTCACGACGACTCGAGAGGGCACGCGCGTGCCCGCGAGCTCGGCATCGCCTGCGATGGCGCCGACGATCTCTTCACCATCCTTTTCACCTCGGGCAGCACCGGCGAGCCGAAAGGGACGCTCGCAACGCGCCGCCGGT
>JBDTQG010000168.1:0-4132 GCA_039932315.1 Thermoanaerobaculia bacterium | reverse complement strand
GCGCCGGTCTCCAAAACCGGATGTTGGGGGTTCGAATCCCTCCTGGCCTGCCAAGAAAGAATCGTGGGAGCGAAATGAACTGGTTGGAAAAGGTCAAGAACTTCTTCTCTTCGATTCCTCGATTTCTCGGCGAAGTCAGAGCCGAGATGAAGAAGGTCTCGTTTCCCCCTCGCGACGAGGTCATCGGAACGACGATCGTCGTGCTGGTGACGAGCGTCGTCTTCGCGGTCTATCTCTGGATCGCCGACATGGTCATCGTGCAGCTCTTCAAGATGGTGGGGACGTGACCGGAGCCACTTTCCGCTTCATGGGGCCCGGCGAGTCCGGTGCGAGCTCGTCGGAACCCAAGGTTCCGGGGGCGCGGCACTGGTACATCGTCCACACCTATTCCGGCTTCGAGGAGCGCGTGCGCCAGCATCTGCGGCAGCGCGCCGACGCGCTGGGCTACGGCGAAGCGATCGGCGAGATCCGCATCCCGATGGAGACGATCGTCGAGCTCAAGGCGGGAAAGAAGCGCGAAACGCAGCGGAAGTTCTTCCCCGGCTACATTCTCGTCGAGATGGAAATGAACGAGAACACCTGGCACGTCGTGAAGAACACGCCGAAGGTCACCGGCTTCGTCGGCATGGGCAAGACGCCGACGCCGCTTTCGGCCGAAGAGGTCACGCAGATTCTCGAGCAGGTGGTGACGGCGAAGGAAAAGCCGAAGCCCAAGCATGTGTTCGAGAAGGGCGAGCCGGTCAAGATCGTGGATGGCCCGTTCAACAATTTCACCGGCATCGTCGACGACGTCAACCTGGACCGCAACACGCTCAAGGTCATGGTGACGATTTTCGGACGGCACACTCCGGTCGAACTCGATTTTCTGCAGGTCCAGAAGCTCTAGTCGGGAAAGGTTGATTCATCATGGCGAAGAAGATTACCGGGTACGTCAAGCTGCAGATTCCGGCCGGCAAGGCCACGCCGGCTCCGCCCGTGGGCCCGGCGCTCGGTCAGGCCGGAGTCAACATCATGGACTTCTGCAAGACGTTCAACGCCCGCACGCAGGCGCAGGAAGGGCTGATCATCCCCGTGGTGATCACGGTCTATTCCGATCGTAGCTACACCTTCATCACCAAGACGCCGCCGGCGGCGATCCTGCTCATGAAGGCGGCCGGAATTCCGAAGGGCTCGGGCGTCCCGAACCGCAACAAGGTCGGCACGGTCTCGAAGCAGCAGGTCGAGGACATCGCCAAGGCCAAGCTTCCCGATCTCAACGCCGGGAGCCTCGCTGCAGCGGTCCGCATCATCGAAGGAACGGCCCGCTCGATGGGCATCGAAGTCCAGGCTTAGGCCGCAGCGACTCGCAGGCACGAAGCGATCAACGGCGTCCATCGACGGGCGCCGTCAGACGGATCTGGGAGGCCGCTCGAACGGCCGTTCGGACCAGAGGGAACCACGAATGAGCAAGCACGGCAAGAAGTACCGGAGCTCGGCGGCCAAGGTTGAGGCCAAGCTCTACGTCCTGGCGGACGCGATCCGCCTGGTGACGGAGACGGCGTACGCGAAATTCGACGAGACGGTGGAAATCGCGATGCGACTCGGCGTCGACCCCAAGCATGCGGATCAGATGGTGCGAGGAACCGTGCTTCTGCCGCACGGTCTCGGACGCACCTCACGCGTGCTGGTTTTCGCGCAGGGCGAGAAGATCAAAGAGGCCGAGGACGCGGGCGCGGATTTCGTCGGCGGTGAAGAGCTGGCGAAGAAGATCGAAGGCGGATGGCTCGAATTCGATTCCGTCGTCGCGACGCCGGACATGATGCGCGTCGTCGGCCGGCTCGGCAAAGTGCTCGGCCCGCGCGGCCTGATGCCCAATCCGAAGACCGGTACGGTGACGGTCGACGTCAAGCGTGCGGTGGACGAGATCAAGGCCGGTAAGGTCGAGTTCCGCGTCGACAAGACGGGAATCATCCACGCCCCGTTCGGGAAGCGGTCGTTCGGAGCGGAGAAGCTCTCCGAGAACGCGCAGGCGCTCGTTGCCGCGGTTCTCAAGGCCAAGCCCCCGGCAGCCAAGGGGAAGTACGTGAAGTCAGCGACAGTCTCCTCGACGATGGGCCCAGGGATCCATCTCGACGAGAACGCTCTCGCGGGCGCTGAGGAGTAAGGGAGCTCGACATGCCACTGACACGAACCACCAAGAAAGAGATCCTCGGCAGTTACGAAGAGGCGATGGCCTCGGCGCAGCATGCCTTCGTCGTCGGGTTCAAGGGAATCACCGTGAACCAGGTCAACGATCTGCGCAACAAGGTCCGCAAGAGCGGCGGTCAGTACGTGGTGATCAAGAACACGATCGCCCGCCGCGCGGTCGCCGGGAAGCCGCTCGAGCAGATCAAGGAGCATTTCACCGGCCCGACCGCGGTGGCATACAGCGCCGCCGATCCGGTGGCACTGGCCAAGGTTCTGACCGATTTCGCCAAGGACACGCCGGTCCTCGAATTCAAGGGTGGCCTGGTCGAAGGACGTCCGATCGCCGCAGCTCAGGTCAAGGAGATCGCGGCGCTGCCTGGACGTCAGGAGCTGCTGTCGAAGCTCGTGTATCTCCTGCAGTCGCCGATTCAGCGTTTCGTTCGCGTGCTTGCCGCTTCGGGCCCGCAGCGTCTCGCGATCGTTCTCGATCAGGTAGCGAAGAAAAAAGAGTAATCCGGGCCGGGGAGACTCCCCGAGCCGTACGAATCATTAGAACTTCGGGCCACAGAGCCCGAGACGACGGAGGAAGAGATGGCAATCGCGGTCGAAGAATTCATCCAGAAGATCGATGGCATGTCGGTGCTCGAGCTGAACAACCTGGTCAAGGCGCTCGAAGATCATTACGGCGTCTCGGCGGCGGCAGCGGCCGCCGCGGCGGCCGCTGCTGGCGGCGGTGCCGCAGCCGCAGCGCCGGTCGAGGAGCAGACGGAGTTCGAAGTCATCCTGACCAGCGCCGGTGACAAGAAGATCAACGTCATCAAGGTGGTGCGCGAAGTCACCAGCCTCGGCCTCAAGGAAGCGAAGGATCTCGTCGAAGGCGCCCCGCAGAAGATCAAGGAAGGCGTCTCGAAGACCGAGGCCGAAACGATCAAGAAGAAGTTCGAAGAGCAGGGGGCTCAGGTCCAGATCAAGTAAGGGGGTGGCTGGTAAGCGCACCCTACTTCGCGAGGCCGGTCGCGGACGCCCGTCGTCCCTTCCGGTTGCAGAGCGCGCAACCCGTCCAAGCCGCGAATCCGCGGCTCGGGCGGGGTGCGGACGCTTGATGGCCCTAAAACGCTGCTGACAGCTCCTTGGATCACGGGGTGGACAAGATCGAACCCATGGAAAATCAAACCCAGACCGTAGGCCGCACCCGGAAGAACTTCTCTCGGATCCAGAGTACTCTCGCGATCCCGAACCTCATCGATGTGCAGAAGCGGTCGTACGACCGTTTCCTGCAGATGAACCTGCTTCCCGAGGAGCGGGCGAATCAGGGATTGCAGTCGGTATTCACCAGCATCTTCCCGTTCTCGGATTTCCGCGAGACCTGCTCGCTCGATTTCGTGAAATACACGATCGGCGAATGGCAGTGCAAGTGCGGAGAGATGAAGGGCCTGGAGTTCCTGCGCACGACCTGCACCAACTGCGGCGCCCGGGTCATGACCGATCATCCTCACGAGGAGACGGTCACCTGCACGCAGTGCGGATTCGTCAACAAGAACCGCGTCACCAAGTGCGACACCTGCGGCAATCCGGTCGATCTGCACCTCGACTACTCGATCGCTGACTGCCAGGAGCGCGGCATGACGTTCGCCGTGCCGCTCAAGGTCACGTTCCGGCTGTTCGTCTACGACAAGGATCCCGAGACGGGCGCCCGGATGATGCGTGACGCGAAGGAGGAAGAGGTCTACTTCGGCGAGATCCCGCTGATGAGCGACCACGGTACCTTCATCGTCAACGGCACCGAGCGCGTCATCGTCAGCCAGCTGCACCGTTCGCCGGGCGTGTTCTTCACCAAGGAGGGTCCGCGGACCTACCTCTCGAAGATCATTCCGTATCGCGGTTCCTGGGTCGAATTCGAATACGACCAGAAGGAAGTGCTCTCGGTCCGCATCGACCGGAAGCGGAAGTTCCACGGCACCGTGTT
>JBDTQG010000167.1:0-4180 GCA_039932315.1 Thermoanaerobaculia bacterium | reverse complement strand
ATAGCGATCGACATGCTGCAGCTTCTGGCCCATCTGCTCGGCGAGGAACTTCTGCCGTACTTCGGCCATGCGCTGGTTGTGGTCGTCCTCTTTGTCGTAGGGAATCTGCAGGCGCTTCGCGACGTCCTCGGCGATCGCGTCCGTGACCTTGAGGTCGAGCTCTCCGAAGGGCGCCGCCTCGAACGTCACGACGATGTCGTGGTTGCCCCTGGCCAGAGCCGCGAAGCCGCCGAGATGCAGAATCACCGATTTTTTCAGGGGAAATTCGAGCCCGCTCGTTTTCGAGATCTTCGCGATGTCGAGGAGCGCTCCGTCACCCATGTCGACTGCGATCCGCGACGGGTCGGCTGCGAGTCCGTCGATGGTGACCGCCGTGATCTTCGTCACCGTGGCATCGCTCAGCCGGTTCTTCAGGGTGAAGCGCACGCCGTCGCCGGTGTTGGCGAGGCTGCCGAAGGTGTAGAGCTGCTTCAGGAGCAGGGAAGGGATCTTGAGAAACATGCGGACGACTCCGTTCTCGTGGTTTCCGCTGCCGGAGAGCTTAGCGGCTTCAGTGATCGGCGGCGACGGCGGCGGTGGCTGCGACCTCAAAGACGACCCGTCCGCCGACGACCGTCAGGGTATTGGTGATCGTCTCGAGTTTGTCGGGAGCGACGGCGAACGGATCGGCGGAGAGCAGGACGAAGTCGGCAAGCTTGCCCGGGGCGAGAGTGCCGCGTTCGTTTTCCGCGAACTCGGCATAGGCGCTTCCGGCGGAGTACGCGGTCAGCGCTTCCGCGACGGAGATCTTCTGCTCGGGATGCCATCCGGCGGGATTCTTGCCGTCCAGAGTCCGGCGAGTGACGGCTGCCGCGACGCCGAAGAGCGGATTGAGCGGCGCGATCGGCCAGTCGGTGCCGAACGCGAGATGCGCTCCGCTGTCCAGCAACGACCGGAACACATAGCTGTCTTTCGAGCGTTCAGGTCCGAGGCGCTTGTCCGCCCAGCGGCCGTCGTCGGTCTCGTGGACCGGCTGCATCGAGGCGACGACGCCCAGCTTCGCGAAACGCGGCACGTCGATTGCGCGCAGATGCTGCGCGTGCTCGATGCGCAGCCGGCGGTCGCGCGGACCGTTCTTCGCCGCGACTCGCTCGTAGAGATCGAGGATCGTCGCGTTCCCCTTCTCGCCGATGGCGTGAATGGAGGTCTGGAAGCCGAGCTTGTCCGCGTCCGCGACGCGCTTTTCGAGCGCGCCTTCGGGAAAAAGGTCGGCGGCGAAAATGCCGGAGGTCTGGGGCGCATCGGCGTAGGGCTCGAAGAAGATCGCCGTCGAGGAGCCGAGCGAGCCGTCGGCGTAGCCCTTGAATCCCCCGAGCGACAGCCACTCGTCGCCGCGACCTCCCTTCGCCACGAGGTCGCGCTGCATTTCCCACAGTGAGATCGGCGTGCGCAGGGAGACGCGGACGGTGAGCTTGCCGGCGGCGCGCGCGGCCTTGTAAGCCGGCCACTCGGTCAGCGCCGGCCAGGTGGGGAAATTTCCGAAATCGACGACGGAGGTCACCCCCACGCGCGCCGCCTCGCCCATGGCGGCGGCGAGGAACTCGGCGATCTCCTCGCTCGACGGCTGGGGAATCACCTTGAGAACGAGATTCATCGCCGCATCTTTGAGCGCTCCGGTCGGTTCGCCTGTCGCCGGGTCGCGGACGATCTGCCCGCCGTCGGGATCGCGCGTGTCGCGCGTGATGCCGGCGAGCTGCAGCGCTTTCGTGTTGGCGAGCGCCATGTGCCCGTCGAGCCGGCCGATGAAGACCGAGCGGTCGCCGGAAGCGGCGTCGATCCACTGCCGTTCCGGCAGCGGAGCCCCCGGCCAGCGTTCCTGATCCCAGGTCACGTTGGTGATCCAGCGTCCGGCGGGAACCTTCGCGACATATTCGCCGAAGCGCTGCACGAACTCTTCGCGGCTCGCCGCGAGCCGCAGATCGGCGCCGAGGAGACTCTCGCCGCCGGAAAGAAAATGCGTGTGGCTGTCGATGAAACCCGGCAGCAGCCGCCGGCCCGCACCTTCGATGACGATCGTCTTCGGACCGACGAGCCTGCCGATTTCGGCGTCGGATCCGAGAGCGACGACGCGCTCGCCACGGACAGCCAGTGCGGTCGGCTCGGAGCTGCCCGGAGCGGCGGTTCCCGCGACTCCCGTCCAGATGTGCGCCCCGCGAACGACGAGATCGGCCGGACCGAGCGCAGCATCCGTTGTGGACGGCGGAATTGCGGCGGCCGCGCGCGCGGTCAGGGCGGTCAGGGCGGTCAGGGCGGTCAGCGCAGCCAGCGCAGCCATGGCGCTCGCCACGAAACCGAACGCGAAGCGAAATTGCGACCTGCGGAAGGGATTCCGAGAACGTTCGGAAACCGGCGAAAGCGAGCCCATAACCACCCCTTACTGATCCTTTTTTTCGTGCCCGGAAAAGGCACCTGTCCGAGCCCCGCATGCTAGCATCCGCGGCTCTTGGAGGGCCGCTGGGCGCCGCTTCGGGCGCACTCGAGGGAGAAGCATGGCGAACGTCGTCATCGTCGGAATGCAGTGGGGAGATGAGGGGAAAGGGAAGATCGTGGATCTTCTCTGTCCGGCGTTCGACGCTGTTGTGCGCTATCAGGGCGGTCATAACGCCGGGCACACGGTGAAGTTCGGTGATCGCCACTTCGCTCTCCGGCTGATTCCGTCGGGCATCCTGCACCCCGGCATGCGCTGCGTCATGGGCAATGGCATGGTGGTCTCTCCGGAAGCTTTCTTCGAGGAGATTGCCCAGCTGCATGCCGCCGGGGTCGAGACGGAAGGGCGGCTGTTCCTGTCGAACCGCGCGCAGGCGCTGCTGCCGCAGCACGCGGTGCTCGATCAGGCGCGCGAACAGGCCCTCGGCGAAGGCAAAGTCGGCACGACCGGACGGGGAATCGGCCCGGCTTACGAAATGAAGGTCGCCCGCTACGGCGTGCGGCTGGGTGAGCTTGCGGCATCGGGTGTCGGCGAGCGGCTGCGCCTTCAGCTGGCGCGCATCGAGCCGGAGCTCCGCGCCCTGGTCGGAGACAAAGGCATCGCGCTCGCGCATCCGCAGCGTGTCGAGGACGATTGCCGCGGTTGGGCACAGCGCCTCGAGCCTTACCTCTGCGAAGCCGAGCATCTCCTGCACCGCTGGCTCGACGAAGGCCAGAGCCTCCTTTTCGAAGGAGCGCAGGGGTCTTTGCTCGACGTCGACCATGGAACCTATCCGTTCGTCACCAGCTCGAGTCCGACCGCCGGCGGTGCTGCGACGGGCACCGGCGTTCCGCCGACCGCGATCGACGGCGTCCTCGGCATCGTGAAGGCGTACACGACGCGCGTCGGCGGCGGTCCGTTCCCCGGCGAGCTGCTCGACGACAAGGGTGAGTACCTGCGCAAGCGCGGCAACGAGTTCGGCACAGTCACCGGCCGGCCGCGGCGCTGCGGCTGGTTCGACGCCGTTGGCGTGCGTTACGCGCAGCGCCTGAACGGAGCGAAGCTCGTGGCGCTCACGAAGCTCGACGTCCTCGACGAGCTCGCCGAGATTCCGGTCTGCGTCGGCTACCGCATCCAGGGCGAAGTCACCCGCGAGCTGCCGTCGCGCCTCGATCGCCTCGAGCGCGCCGAACCGGTCTACGAAACGCTTCCCGGCTGGCGGCAGAACACGGTCGGAATCCTCGACTACGAGAAGCTGCCGCAGGCGGCGCGCCACTACATCTCTTTCCTCGAGAGCCAGATGGGCTGCGAAGTCGCGCTGATCTCGACCGGACCGCGGCGCGAGGAGACGATTCTCAAGAACAGCCCGCTCCTCGAGAGCTGGACTTCGGGCCGTCTCGCCCGAGTGCTGGAGCAGCGCGGCGCCTGAGATCGGTGCCATCGGAGAGCGGATTTCGACAAGCCCGCGCGCCGTCCGCTAGAATGCACCGCAGACGGGCCCTTAGCTCAGTCGGTAGAGCAGCTGGCTTTTAACCAGACGGTCGGGGGTTCGATCCCCTCAGGGCCTACCAGTTTGAACCGGACGCGCAGGCTCGATTTGAAAGACTGCAGGACCCGAAGCGCAGCAACAAGCACGACCGCAGCGACCGAATCGCCGCGCCCATCGTCTAGCCTGGTCAGGACACCGCCCTTTCAAGGCGATAACACGGGTTCGAATCCCGTTGGGCGTACCAA
>JBDTQG010000166.1:0-4243 GCA_039932315.1 Thermoanaerobaculia bacterium | reverse complement strand
AATCGGTTCTCGACGCGCTCGGCGCCGTGGTCGATCCGGGCGGTCTCATCCTGCTGTGGAATTCCCAGCTCTCGGCCAACCGGTTGATGGACGCGGTGCACCAGATGGGCGAGGGCGAGGACTTCAAGCTGAAGATGACGCCGACGGATTTCCGCGTCACGATCGCGGGCGATCCGACGGAGCATCGCGCTTTTCTCGCGGCTTCCGATTCCGAGCTCGATCTGGCCTTCCTTCAGCTCGAAGACAAACCGGCGCACCCGCTCGTCAGCATCGAGTTCGGCAAGTCGAAGCCGGCGGCGATCGGCGACACGGTGATGGGTGTTTCGCGCCTCTCTCCCGCCTTCGATCGCGCGGCCTTTTTCGAGACCGGCCACATCGCCGGCAGAATCGCCAAGCCGACCGCCGCGCTCATTCTCGATGCGTCTCCGGCGCTTCTCGGCTTGCCGGTCTTCGATGTCGAGGGGCGTGCCGTCGGTGCGGTCGCGACCGTGCTTTCGCGCGCCTCCGAACCGGCGGCGCAGGGCGGCGACATGATGAGCTACTTCGCGCTCGGGCGCGGCCGGATGGAGAACGGGCCGCTGGGCGTTTTTCTGCTTCCCGGAGAACGGCTGCAGGAGCTCGTCGGCGCGGCCCGTCAGCGCGCGCGGGAGTTGCTCAGCGAGCGCGCTGCACCCGCGCCGTAGACGCTGCGGGCCGAGCTTCGCTCGAAGACGGAGGTTGGGCGTTCTTTGGCGCGTTCCTGCGGCGTCGCTCCGCCGTCGCTCCGGCGTCCGGGCTACTCCGCGGCGATGGCGGATGCGGTCTCGACCTTGAGCATCCGTGCCCAGGCGACACGCAGGCTGGCGGGAAGGTCGAGCTCGGCAAAATGCACGCGGACCTGCTCGCGGGTCGTGAAGGTCCAGATGTCTTCCCAGTCGGCGTATCGCAGCAGGTGGGAGATCGCCCAGGCCTGGCGATCGGCTTTGGCGCCATCGCGCAGCACGGCGCGAAGCTCCGCCGCGCTGACCGGCTCGTCGGGAAAGAAGTACAGCTTTTCGCTGCGTTCGATTTCCGGAGGATTCGTGCCGGAGGCGGGCATTCTCGAATCAGTATAGCGGCAACGTCGAAGCGCGCAACGCTTGACGTGTCCGGGGCGCTTCGGTAAATTGACCGAGGTCAGTGAGCATGCGGGCATAACTCAGCTGGTAGAGTGCAAGCTTCCCAAGCTTGATGTCGCGGGTTCGATCCCCGTTGCCCGCTCCACGATGCAGCCATCCATCATCTCTGCCGGCACCGAACTTTCGGGGCGGCTCTCTCTCGACTCCGATCTCGATGTGCAGGGCCGGATCTGCGGCGACGTCGCGATCCAGGGTGCGCTCGTTGTCTCCGCGGGCGGTTACATCGAAGGAAGGGTTTCTGCGCGCTCGGTCACCGTCGCCGGAGGTGTCCGCGGGGACATTCACGGAACGGATCGCGTCGAAGTTCTGGGCGGCGGATCGGTCGTCGGGGGAATCGCCGCGCCGATCGTCGTGCTCGGAGAGGGTTCCGAGCACGACGGGGCGATCGAACTCGTCGACGGCTGATCCGCATTCAGCGGATCGTGCCGTCGATCGGCACGGTCAGGAGCGGCATGTTCTTGCTGTCGGTGTGAATCTTCAGGGTTCCCTTGAACGGTCCCTTCGGCATCGTCGCCGGATCGAACTCGAGCCGGACCTTGTACTCGTGGCCGTCCGTGCGGGTTTCGATCGTTGCCTGGGGAAAGCCCTTGAGGTCGTGCTCGACACTCGTGATGTGGACGGCCTGGGTCGAGAATGCCTTGACCAGGAACGCCTGCGACTGTTTCGCCGCGAGAGTGAGATCGCCGACGCTGAGCGAGGGCGGGGTGACTGCCAGCACCGGGCGTACGAAGCCGGAGAGCGGAATCGGCACGATGCTCTGCTTGGGATGATTGATGTAGATCAGCAACGTTCCCTCGATCGGGCCGACCGGCGGGTTGTCCGACAGGGTGAGGTCCAGATTCCACTCCTTTGGACCTGCAGGGTCTTTTTTGACCTGCGTGATCACGGCCGTCACTCCGGCGGGTGGAGAAGTGGTCTTCAGCACATCGAAATTCTGACCGTCGGTCGCGGCGAGATGCTGCGAAATCGTGCCCGGCTTCTCGTGCTGCACCGAGATCCATCGCGCATATCCCGGTCGCACGCCGACGTATTCCGTCGACATGACTCGCAGCTCGAGAATGATCGAAGGCGTCGCAGGATCGTCGGTGTGCAGCTCGAGCTGCTTGAGCAGGGCGACGGGCTTGTCATTCAGCAAGGGGACCCGGATGCGCAACTCTTCCGAGCCGCCCGGCGCGATGACCGTGGGATGGGTCAAGAGCTCCGTGTTCTCCGCCGAGGTGACGCCCAGAATGTTGAGCGGCGCATCGCCGGTGTTGCGAAGCTTGAATGTGTGATCGAGCACCTGATCCCGCGCGACCGGACCGGCCTCGAAGACGCGCTCGTCGACGACGAGTTGCGGCTTCTTTCCCGTCGGGTTGGCTGCAGCAGGAATGGCCGGCGCGCCTGCGGCAGTTGCAGTCGCGGCAGTGGGTGCGGTGCCTGCCGGAGGCGGTGTTTGCGCCAGGAGCGGCGAAGCCATCGCGACCGCGGCCGCAACTGCGCCGGGCGCGAAGCGCCGGCAAGCGGCGAGCGCAAGACTTTCCAGGTGCCATGGACTGCGGAGTCGGAACGAACGAACCATTTAAACTCTCCTCGAACGAATTGAAACCGATACTGGTGTGGATCTTGCGAACGCGGCCGGAGATGCCAATCTGTCCTTCGCCGCCGGTCAACTATGACAAAATCACCGCGAGCGGCAATCGTTCGCCCTTCCCCTGCACCCCACATGCCATGAAAATGAAGAAGCGTACGGTCGGTTCGAGGTTTGCGCTTGCGGCGTTGATGCCGATGCTGATTTCCGCTTGGGCCGGGGCGCAGGCCCCGGTCGAGGACCCCAAGGCGGGAGGCTCCCCGGAGCCCGCCGCGGCTCCCGGATCGACGGCTGCGGCGAAGGACGGTGCCGCTCCGGCCCCGGGCGCGCCCGCCACATCCATTGCCCAGGCGCGCCGCGACGCCCTGATCGCCGAGATGCAACCGCCGGATGGCAACTGGCTTCTCGACGAGCAGGGCAGGTCGTACTTCATCCGTCTGCAGCCGAAGACGCTTCCCTACAAGCTCCTCCCCGACTCGCGAGTCCGAATCGTCTACGGTGCGGAGTTCGACCTGGCGGGCCAGGATGACGAGAATCTCTGGCTCAAGATCTACCGGTTGGGCGAAAAATTGACCGTTCACTCGCCCGCCATTCAGAAGCCGACGGCGGAGCAACTGGCCGCTTCCGCCGCAACGTTCGTCACCGCCATCGGCACGAGCGACCGGCTGAATCTCAAGCGCTTCGATGCCGGACTGCCGACGGCGGGAGCCTGGCGCAACGGCTTCGACATCGCCGACGTGGACGGGGACGGTAACCTCGATTTCGTCCACGGTCCGCCGCGACGGGGTGGCGACCAGCCGCGGATCTTTCTCGGCGACGGGCACGGGAACTGGCATTCGTGGAAGGCGTCGGTGCCCCCAAACCTCATCGACTACGGCGACGTGAAGGTCGCGGACTTCAACGGCGACGGCAAAGCCGATCTGGCGTTTGCCGTCCATCTGCGCGGTATCGCTGTCTTCGTGGGCGACGGGAAGGGGAATTTCTCTCCCTGGGGCAAGGGACTCGATTTCGATTCTCCGCGTCCGGGATTCGATGCTTCCGGATTTTCCTCCCGCACGCTCTCCGTCATCGACTGGAACAAGGACGGGCGGCCGGATCTCGTCGCGCTCAGCGAAGGGCCGAAGATCTCGATTCAGGGAACGACGAAGGCACCCAAGGTCACGGGTGTCGATAGCGGGAATGAAGCCTTCGGGCCCAAGGTCTATCTCAACAACGGCGACGGCAGCTGGACTTCGGTCAAAGAGGTCAGCGCTCGAAACGAGATCTTCGGCGGCGATCTCGCGGTCGGTGATTTCGACGGCAACGGCAGCATGGACTTTCTCATCGGGTCGAACGCGATGGGACGGAAAGACCTGATGTACCTCCAGGGGAAGAAGGCCGGCGGCCCGTGGACGGTGGTCGACCTGCCCGTTCGGCCCCGGAGCTACGTCGACGCCGTTGCGGTCGGCGACTTCAACAAAGACCGGAAGGTCGACTTTGCGCTTTCGTATACGAATTTCGAGCTCGGCGTGAACCG
>JBDTQG010000165.1:0-4296 GCA_039932315.1 Thermoanaerobaculia bacterium | reverse complement strand
CCCAGAAAGCCGGTGAAGCCTAGCGGATCGGAGCCGGTTCGTCAATTTCTACGTCCTCGTCAGAGGACGCATCCTCGAGGGCGAGCGGCGAACCCGCCAGCGGCTCGCAGAGCCGGAGGCGGGCGCCCTCGGGGTCGTGCCAGATCTCGAAGCGGATCGCCGCGCAGCCGTGAAACGGGGCGAGCAGTCGCGCCGCCGCCTTGAGCCGATGAATCTCCGACGACGGAAGAAGTGGCAGCCGCTCGAGGTTCGCCGCGAGCTGCGAGAGCGTCCGGGCACTCTCCGCCGGCGCCAGACGCCCTGCAAGACCGAGCCAGGCGGTCTTGCCTCCGGGCCGGGCCATATGGCGCTCGAGCCAGGGGACGAGCAGCAGGCCCTCGCGTTGTGCGCTCTTCTGGGTGGCGCGCACCGACCAGCCCAGGCGATGGGCCGCTTCGCCTTCGCCGAAGAAGTGCAGCAGGGACTCCCCAGGAAGGCGGAAGTTGCGACCGCCACCGCGCTGCAGCACGGCCACGCGGGGCAACTCCGCCGGTCCCGAGCCCCAGACCAGGAAGAGACCGGGGCCGCCGACCGGGGCCCGGTCGGCAGAGCTCACCCAGAGCACCATTCCCGGAACCGTCCAGTCCGACTCGAGCGAGCCGGCTTCAGGCAGGTCGCCGGAGCGGACTTCGAGTCCGCTCTCTTCGCGGGTCAGGCGATAGCGGCCGGAAGGAATCGGACCCGCAGGAACTCGCAGGACCAGCTCAGCGATCTCCGGAGCGCGCTGGCCGTCCGTGTCGGGCGCGGCGGACGAAGGAGACCAGGAGAAACCCGCCGGGAGGCCGCTCTCCACGATCCAGAGTCCCTGTTCCCAGCGCACTTTGAAAAGCTTCCCCGAGGAGCGGACTTCGCCGCCGGCGAGCCAGGGGTTCCCGGCCAGTCGCCCGGCAATCCGGGCGAGCCACCCGATCGGCGGCGCGATCCGTGCCGCAACGAGGAAGCCATCTCCCGCCGCCGTCCAGCCGACGGCGACTTCGCTCGCCGGCGGCACCGTGAAGGGTCCGAAGCTCGGCAGGCGTGGACGCGCGATGCCGGCGAGTCCCGCCAGCTCGGTGAGATAGAGATCGAGATCGCCGACGCGCTCGTCGAGCGCGCCGAGGTTCTGATGCGGCGACGCGAACCACAGGGCTCGGTCGAATCCGGCATCGCCTTCGATCAGGCTGGCAAGCTCCGGTGACGGATTTCCGGCGCGCTCCGTCGCGGAGAAAATCGAAAAGGCATAGGCGCCGGCCAACCCGACCCCGAGCGCGACGGCGGCGAGAATCGTCCAGCGGCGGCGCTGCGGGTTCACGCGTTCTCTTCCGACACGAGCCCGGTCAGCTTTTCCGCGATCTCTGACAGCAGCGCTTCGTCACTCTCTCCCAGGCCGAGGTCGGCGAGCTCGCGCCCGATCGCGCCGAGCAGCACGGGCCAGGGATCGGAAACCGGAAACGCGGCGAGCGGCGGAACCGCGACGGCGACCGGCGCCTGACCTGCCGACTCGTCGGCCAGCAGGTCGAGGTACGCGGCGATGGATCGTTCGACACCGAAATCCTCTACCGCGACGTTGCGCGCCTGCGCTCCGATGGCGCCGCGAAGCGCCGGGTCCTTCGCCAGAGCGAGGAGATAGGAGGTGAGTGTCGCCTCCTCGAATCCGTCGAGCGGGAGGTGAAGGCAGGCGCCTTCCGGAACTTCGGCGAATGCGCCCGTCCGATTCACGATGGTCGGCCGTCCGAACGAGAGGAGGCGAACGAACGACGCCGAGGTTTCTCCGCCCGTCGGATGGCGCAGATTGATCGCGACGTCCGAGGCCCGCATCCAGCGATCGAACTCCTGGACATCGACACGGCCCACCGTCTGCACACCGGCATCGCCGAACCGCGCCCGGACCGCGGCGAAATCGTAGTGCGGGGAGATCTCGCCCACGACCGCAAACGTGGCGCCGGGGAAACTCTCGCGAAGCCGAGCGAACGCCGGGAGCGCGACCTCGAGGCGTTTGTGCGGAGTGACGAAGCCGAACGAACCGACGAGGAACGCCTGCGGATCGAGACCGAGTGAAGCTTTGAGCGCCCGCTGCTCTTCGCTCGTCGGAGGCAGGAGCGCTGCGGTGTCGATCGGCATCGGCACCTTCGCGACTCGCGCCAGCGGCCGGCTCTCGAGAACGCGACGACGCGCAAATTCGCTGTGGACGACGACGGCGCGGCTGCGATCGACCAGGCGCTCGAAGAGCGGATAGTTCCAGGTATCGACCGGGTAGTGCGTGTCGAGGAGCCGGCGGGCCGCCACTTCTCCGCTCCGCCCCGCGGCGTAGCGCATCTCGGCGACGTAACCCGCGGCATCGCCGCGCGCCAGCGTCTGTCCGCGGACGAGATGGTGCAGCATGAATTCGTGCAGAACGACGACTCCCGGAATTTCGAGGGCGATGCGATAGCTCGCGGAATGATGCGGTGCGCTGTTGCCGATCTGATACACGATGCGGTCGAAGCGATCGGCGAGCGCCGGCAGCTCCGTCACCGGGCGGCAGATCCATCGCGTCGTCGAATCCGCGCCCGGCGCATCGCCGTCGAAGAAGAGCTCGAGCTCGTGCCGCTTCTCGAGATGCGTCAGCAGCACCGCGCTGTAGTCGGCGAGTCCCGACGAGGCGGGCGGCAGCGGGCTGACCCAGGCGATGCGCAATGGCGTCCTCGGCTTTCCGCTCTGTCAGCCGAGAGGCGCCAGAAGACGCTCGACGACTCCGTCCCACTGGATCGAAGCGACCCGGGCCCGCCCCGCTTCACCGAGCCGGCGCGCGAGAGTGCGATCTTCCGCGAGCCGGTCGATGCGCGCACCCAGCTCGCGATGCGCACCGCGGGCGACGACGAAACCGTTGACGCCGTCTTCGACGAACTCGAGCACGCCGCCGCTGTCGACCGTGGTCAGCACCGGACGCGCCGACTGAAAAGCCTCGACCGTCACGTAGCCGTAGTCCTCGTCAAAGGGCGCGTAGAAGACCGCGAGCGCTCCGGAATAGAGCTCGATCAGGCGCTCATCGGAGATACGACCCGGGAGCTCGACGCGGTCGGCAATTCCGAGCTCCAGGGCAAGCTGCAGGAGCCTGTCCCGCTCCGGCCCCTCGCCGGCGACCACGCAGCGCACGCCGCTTTTCGCCGCCGCGACGGCGCGCAGGAGGAGATCGAATCGTTTCATCGGATCGAGACGCCCGGCCGAAAATACATAGTCGCCATAGGCCGAGGCACGAAGCCTTCCGGTCAGCCCCGGCGGCGGATAGAGCACTTCGGCGTCCAGACGATTGAAACGCGCCAGCCGGTCGGCGGTCGTGCGCGAGATCGTGAACCGGGATCGTGCCTCGCCGAGCGCGCGCTGGTCGAAGCGCTGCAGGATCTTCTCGGTCTCGGCGTCTTCCGGACGATCACCGAAATCGCTGTAGGCGGTCTCCTTCAGGTCGTAGATCTGGCGGAACTGATGAATGAGCCAGACGACCTTGCGCGGATGCTGGACAAGGTAGGACGGAAAGCGCGTCGCGATGACGAGATCGATCGGCTCGCCCGCGGAGGTCGTGAGATCGACGAGCCGCCAGGCGAGCGCGCTCTGCAGAATATTGGCGCGCGACGACCAGTTGAACGGCAGGCTGACGATCTCCGCCTGGTGGCCGCGGCGCCGCAGCTCGTCGCGCAGACTTTCGTAGAGAACCTCCGCACCACCCCGGACGAAAGGAATCTGCGCCGCGCAGATGGCGATGCGGGCGCTCACCCGGTGGCGCTCCCGGAAGCCCCGCCTTCCTTATCCGCCGGGAATTGCCGCCGTTCAACGCTCGCGAACGGTCCGCCCGCCGACTCGAGCAGGGTCTCGAGGCGCAGGAGCTGCTGCTCGAGACGCGCATTCGCTTCCGCAGCGCGCTTCTGCCGCTGGGCGAGCTCGGCGAGCAGGCGGCTTGCGCTCTGGTTGAAGCTGTTCTGTTGCTGGAGCACGGCCCGCGCCTGCCACTTCATCAGCAGGTGGTAGAACGCCTTGCGGACGAACACGACCCAGCGCCCGTAGACCGGTCGCGGCGAGACGGGCTGCGGTTCCTGCACGAACTCATGGCGCTGCAGTTCGAGCAGAAGGCCCTGCAGCTCGTCCGCTCCCGTCGGAATCGTCGCGGCCTCTCCCTGGCGCTGCCGCACGGCGGCACGGAGACCGGCAATCGTCGCGGCGAGCTCGGCGCGCGCGCGATCTGCCGGAGAGGGGATTTTGGAGTCGGGAGCCATCGTTTCGCGGGGCCGGACTTTAGCACTGGCG
>JBDTQG010000164.1:0-4363 GCA_039932315.1 Thermoanaerobaculia bacterium | reverse complement strand
GGTGTCGAATCGGTCGCGCTATCGAACAAGCTGCCGGCCTCCGGCGAGTGGGGACAACCGGTTTTCTACAACCTCGGAGGTGCCTCGCTCGGCCTGCAGATCGGCGGAGAACGATCAGAAGTCATCTTTCTCATCCGCGACCCGACCGCGCTCGATTCCTTTCTGACCTCGAAGGTTCGTCTGGGCGCGGAGGCCGCAGTTGCGGCCGGGCCGGTCGGCGCAGGAGCCGGGGAGAACGCGACGGCGCAGATCCTGACCTTCGTGCGCTCGAAGGGGCTCTACGCGGGGGCTGCCCTCGATGGAACGATGGTCAAACCGGCTGTCGAGCGCAACGCCGCCTACTATGGCGCCGAGGTCTCCGCCGCGGACATTCTGGTGCGAAAGAGCGTGCACAACGAGCACGCCGATGGATTGCGTGAGGATCTCGCCCGGGCGGCCGATCCGGCGCGGGCCTCGAGCTCGGCCGCGGGTTCCTAGCCGCTCACGCGCGGGTCGATCCGGGAGGGGGGGCGTCGACGCGGCGCGCAATCGCCATGAGTCCGAGGCCGGGCCATGGCAGAAATCTGTCCACTCGCCGGAGGAGTGGAACGACCAGATCGAAAAGCTTGAGCTGGATGCGGCTGAAGGTGCGACGCTTCAGCACCTTGCCGTTCCACCACCAGCCCGCGACCGCTGCGCGGTTGAAGTAGCGCCACTCCACGAGCTCGAATCCGGTGGCAGCGAACTCGCGCTGAAGCATCGCCAGATCGTAGCGACAGCGATGTCCGAGCACCGAGTCAAGAGAGGAATATAGCTTCGCTCCCTGTGGCACGTAGAGCACGAGGTGACCGCCGGAAACGAGAGCGGAGCGCATGTTACGCAGCGCCAGAAGCGGGTCTCCAACGTGCTCGAGAACGTTGAGACAGAGCACCGTGTCGAAGCGCTCTTTCCATGACGCGAACTCTTCGGCACTTTCGACGTCCATCCTTCGCACGGCCAGATAGGGCTTACCGGCGGCGAAGTTCTTGAGGTAGTGGAGATAGTTCGGATTGATGTCGCTCGCCACCCAGATGTCGCGCGGCAGGAGCCAGGTCGTCATGTTGCCGATTCCCGCCCCGATCTCGAGGACCCGGTCGCCGATGTCGGGGCGCACTTCGTCTGCCATCCACGAGTTGAAGTTCTTTGCCTTCTCGAGACTGGTGAGGATGTGCGAGCCGTATTCGTCCGGAGCGTAGACGTCATCGATGATCCAGAAACGGATCATCGTCGCGAGAGCCCGGAAGCCATCCGTCCAGCCGATTTTCTTCCCTTCCCGCTGCGTGCGGCCGAGATAGCTGATCGGCACTTCGAAAATGCGGAATCCCCGTTTGGCGATCTTCGCGGTGATCTCGGGTTCGAGACCGAAGTCGTCCGAACGCAGCGGAATCGACTTCAGCAGCTCGGCGCGAAAAACCTTGTAGCAGGTCTCCATGTCCGTGAGGTCGAGATCGGTGAGGAGATTGCTGAGCCAGGTGAGGATGCGATTGATCCGCGCATGCCGGAATTGGAGGACCCGCCGCCGGTCGCCCGCGAGAAATCGGGAGCCGTAGACGACATCCGCGCCGTCCTCGAGAAACGGACGCACCAGCCGAACATAGTCGCGCGGGTCGTACTCGAGATCGGCATCCTGAAACAGAATGAGGTCTCCGGTCGCCGCGGCAATTCCGGCGCGGATGGCGCTCCCCTTGCCGCGATTCGCCGGCTGCTCGAAGTAGCGCAACCGAGGCTCCGCGGCGGCGAGCTCGTGCAGGATCTCGCGCGTTCCATCCGTCGAGCCGTCATCCACGACCACGATCTCGAGCTCGCGGAGGCTCGGATCGCTGACCTCGAGCACCCTCTGCAGCAGCTCGCGCACCAGATAGCGCTCGTTGAATACTGGAACCACGACGCTGAGCTTCACGCTCGTCGGCTGTGCAGACCTCTCGACAGGGATTTCCGGCGGCGCGGCTCCGAACGGATGCGCACTCCCCCGCGCAGCCTTTCGCACGCCGCCGCGCGAACCGGACTCGCTTCCGGCCAGGGAGAACACGCCGGCTGCTGCGAGGGGAAGAAGCTGGAGCAGCAGGCGGTCGAGAGAGGCCTCGACTTGCCATCGCAGATCGGCCGCAGTGAGCATGAAAGCGCAGCAGTATCCGGCGAAGCCGAGCGCGGCCGTGCCCAGAAGAAGTTTCGCACCCGGCGCGCCCGGACGCATGAGGCTCGCCCCCCAGAGGCAGAGTCCCAGGGCGAGAAACGGCCACGCGAGACCGAAAAGAGAAGCGCCGACCCGCGGATCGAAGAGCGGCAGGACCAGCCCTGCGACAATCCTCCAGCGCTCGACATCGAGCAGCGTGGCCAGAGGCCGGTCGAAAGCCCCTGAAGAAGGAGCCCAGCCGACTTTGAAAATGACCACCGCCAGAAGTCCCGGCAGGGCACCTGCCAGCATTCCCATTCCCACGCCCCGGCTCCAGGAAGGGCGGCGCCAGGCGCCGGCGCGGTCGCGGCGCAGGGACAACCCCGTGAAGAGCAGGATCAGGATCCCGAGAATCATCACTCCTTCGTCTTTCATCCACGGCAGCAGGCCGAGGACGACGCCCGCGAGTACTGGAGGCGGTCCTGGCGCTTCAGGCGCTTCGAGGAGGGAAACCAGCGGAAGGGCCGCCGCCAATGCGAGATACGCGAGCGGGAGGTCGGCGACCTGAGCGAACGCCCACTTCCACACGACAGGAGTCGAAAGAACCAGCAGCACTGCAGGACCCGCGAACACCGGTGCACCTGCGATCCGCACCAGAAGGTAGAGCGCTGCGGCGAGGCCGACGAGAAACGCCCAGTCCATTCCCAGGGGAATCGTGCTGACCTCGCGACCGACCAGACTGAACTGCGCCGCAATCGCGCCGCCGAGGAAAAGGGGATACTCCGAATGTCCCTGAGTGCCGGCACCGATCAGCGCCGGCAGTTTCTCCGGCGCCGCGCGATACAGAAAGTGCGCGCTGTTGTTCCAGATGGCGACGGCGTCCCACATTCCGTCGGGCTGGGCGCGTCTCCAGGTCATGAGGTTCTGGACCATTTGAGCCCCGGTCACGAGAAGAAGCAGGACGACCAGAGCCCGCCAGCCCGGACCGCCTCGAGCGCGAGTCCGGGGGCTGTCGTGCGTCGGGATGACGGGGGTCGGGATGACGGGGGTCGGGTTGACGGGCTCCGCCGCGCCGCGCTCCCCTGCCGGCCCTGGCTGACCGTCCGGCCATCTCCGCGGGAGATTGGCGCTCTGAACGCGTACGATGGCTCGCAGACCGGCGATCAGCACGGCTGCGACGAATAGCCACGAAACCGTTCCCCCCATTCCGCAGGCGCGCGCCGCAAAGAACGCGAGTGACGGGATACCGAACGCGAAGGCCGGCCCCCAGGCAAGCGACCAGGACAGACGCTCACCGAACTTCCAGCCAGAACCGCCGAATGATGCGAAGAGCAGCGCGGTTGCGATCGCCGCCAGCGCAATAGGGAGAAGAATCACCCGACCTCAGCTCGCGCCGATCGTCACAAGGGCGAGATTCTGGTCGAACCGTTGAACGCGGACCGGCAGCGATCGACGCGCGGCTTCCGCGCGCAGGGTTTCCACTGCGCGATCGCCGGTCGCCGGATCGTCGAAGAGGCAGACGACCTTCATGGACCCATTCCCGAAGGCTGGGCCCACCAGCTCGCCGACGTTGAGAGCGAGACTCAGGACCGTCGGTGCGAGGACATACTGCGCCGAAAAGTACTGCGCTGCAGACGGAAGGCCCTCCCGGTCCGTGAGCAGAATGCCGCGATCGATGCCGGCGAATGCACTCCGCAAGCGCTCGAAACTCGTCAACTCCCGGGCGAAGAGCGGGGGCGTCTGGCCGATGTGAGCCGAGATGCGCGCACCCCGAACCGTACCGAACGCCCACACCGGGACCAGCAGCGCGAGAAACAGCACGCCGCGAGTCGTCAGGCCGGGATTCCTCGAGTGCTCACTCGCCGTCATTCAGCAGCCTCCGTCAGACCTTCGCGACCCGTAGGAGCCCCGGATCGTGCCGGAAATCGGTCGCCGCTGCAAGGCCGATCGGGAGAGCTCGGCTTGCGCCCGGGGAGGTCGGGATCAGGCCCGCCTTCGTCCGGGACGAAGTCCGCGCTTCGCCTTGCTCAGATTGTCGGGCAGGATCGCGGAATCTCCGACGTCTCGACTCGCTCGTCTCGACTCCCTCGTCGCTCCGGCGGGAATGGAGTTCACGGCGGGCCCGCGCAAAAAACGAAGGCCCACGAATCGACTTGCATCGACGCGTGGGCCTTAAAAAATACTTCCCGGCAACGACCGACTCTCCCACCCACCTGCGCAGGCAGTACCATT
>JBDTQG010000163.1:0-4416 GCA_039932315.1 Thermoanaerobaculia bacterium | reverse complement strand
AAACGCGAGCGTGTTCATCTTTCTCTCGAAATTCCTTCCCGGATGGGGAGGGATGCGGGTTCCAACGCGCTCCTACTTCTTCACTCTCATCGCGATGGCCGTTGCAACCGTTCTCGCTTTGCGGGTTCCGAGGCGAAGAGGTTCACTCCAAGGGGCCATGATTGCTGCGGGAACAGGCTTGCTTCTCCTCCCCGAGCTCTTCGCGGTGGCCCTTCCCATCACATCGGGCTTCAGGCCAAGCCCTCTGGAGAAGAGAACTGCGCTGGAGCAGCGCATCTTCGAGGACCCTTCCGTGCGCGCGCTCGCGATCCTTCCGCTGCGCGGCGATCTGACGGAACTACCCCGCATGTGGGGGGCGCTCAAGCACCATCGCCCCATCGCCAACGGCTTCAGCGGAGCGCTCAGCCCGGAGTTCAAGGCGCTCAGATCTACTTGCGGATTCCCTCGCTGGCGAATTCGGCCACAGTGTGTTCACGCAATGACAGGCCTGGGAATTTCCCATTTCGTGGTCGACATCCCGCCCTCGATCCGGGGCGCGCCTGCGGAGGTCCAGGTCCGCAGTGTGATTCGACAGGACTCCCTACCTTTCGTGAACTTGAGTTACGCGGACGCCGACTCGTTGCTTTTTGAGTTGAGAACGCCTTGATACGAACGCACCACTCAAGCTGGAGCGCGGCAGCAGGGCACGCGACGGGAGTCGTCGAGTTGAGGCGCCTTCGCGTCGTGACGAACGAGATGATTTGGGGGCAAAAAAACGTGAGGCGAAGTCCGAGGATGGAATCTGGCTCGAGACTTAAGAACCGTTCGCTCGGCGCGGGGGAAGGGGGTGGCGTTCGGCGTGATGGTGGAGGCGGGAGGATTTGAACCTCCGTAGGGCTTAGCCCGGCAGATTTACAGTCTGCTGCCATTGACCGCTCGGCCACACCTCCAGAGTTTTCAAAGAGTTACCTGATGCAGAGAATGCGGTGGATCTCGAATCTGGAGCCGGCACTCGGAATTGAACCGAGGACCTACCGCTTACAAGGCGGTTGCTCTACCCCTGAGCTATGCCGGCGAGCTTGGCGACCCCCCGGCGGACTTTCCGGCCTTCCAACCCTATTCGGCCGGATCGCTGGCCGGATCGCTCGCTGAGTTTAGTGGTTTCGCGGCCCCGCTGACAAGCCGACGGCCGGCGCGGAGCGCGCGAAGATCAGCTTTTTCGCCCGCCAGATCGCTGGCGCACGGCCTCGTAGAGCACGGCAGCTGCCGCCGTGGCCAGGTTGAGCGAGGTGACCTTGCCGTGCATCGGCAGGCCGAGAATGCGATCGCAGCGCTCCTGCGTCAGGCGCCGCAGACCCTCCTCTTCGCCGCCGACGCAGATGACGATCGGTCCGCGCAGGTCGACGTTCCAGGGCGCTTCGCCTCCGGCGGCGAGACCGTAGATCCAGTAGCCCTCCTGCTTCAGCTGTTCGAGACGCTGCGCTGAGCTCCCCGTGCGCTCGATCTCGAGCCACTCCGAAGCGCCCGCCGACGTCTTGACTGCGGTCGCGGAGACCGGTGCCGAGCCGCGATCGCGCACCATCACGCGCCCGACGCCCGCCCCTTCGCAGACCCGGAGAAGAGCGCCGAGATTCCGCGGATCCTGGACGTCTTCGGCGAGCACGATGAACGTGGCGTCACCGCGCTCGCGGCGTGATTCATCGGCGCTGCCGCCGCGGACCGACTCTTCGATCTCGGCGGCGAATCCGTTGTGCACGGCCCCACCCAGCCAGACCGGATCGCTCGGGGGCAAGCTCTCGACCCGGACGCCGGCGGCCGAACAGAGCGCTTCCATTTCACGCCGCCGGCCGCCGGAACGCGAAGCGAGAATCCACACCTTGCGCACCGCATGCGCGCGATGCAGAAGAGCTTCGTGAACCGGATGAAAACCGAAGATTCGGGTGGTTGCGGGCATTTTCAATCGGCCTCGGATTCGAGCAGCACGACCGCGAGAGCGGCCATCCCTTCGCCACGGCCGATCGCTCCGAGGCCTTCGTTCGTCGTCGCCTTGAGACCGACGGCGTCGCCCTCGACGGCGAGGACTCGCGCGATGCGCTCGATGATCCGCTCACGAAACGGCGCGAGCCTCGGTGCTTCGGCGAGCAGCGTGAGATCGCAGTTCACGACGCGGTAGCCGCGGTCCCGTACGAGATCCATGATGCGCTGCAGGAGGTCGACGCTCGATGCCCCACGCCACCTCTCGTCGCCCGGCGGAAAGTGCTTGCCCAGATCGCCCAGACTCGCGGCCCCGAGGAGCGCATCGCCGAGCGCGTGCAGGAGAACGTCGGCGTCGCTGTGGCCATCGAGACCCTTCGCGAAGGGGATCTCTTCCCCGCCGAGGAATAGACGACGCCCCGCGACGAGCCGATGAACATCGTACCCCTGACCGATCCTCATCTTCATGGTCGTCTCATCCCGGTTCAATTCGGTCGCGTTTCGAGAAGGGCCCGCAGTTGCGGCAGGTCGGCGGCGGTCGTCAACTTCGGATTCGGCGCCCGGGCCTCGACCGCGACGACCACGGTTCCGGGCAGGCGCTCGACGAGAGCCGATTCATCGGTGCCCTCGAAGCGCGCCCGTGTCGCGGCCGCGAAGGCGCGCTCCAGAACCTGCCGCCAGAAAACCTGCGGCGTTTCGGCGCGGAACAGACTCGAGCGCTCGATGGTCTCCGCGATCTTGTCGCCGTCGAGACGCTTGACGGTGTCCGAGACGCGGCGCCCGAGGACCGCACCGTCGGCATTCAGCGCCGCCTGACAGACCGCGAGCAGGTCGACGCCGTCGAGCGCCGGACGCGCTCCATCGTGCACCAGCACGAGATCGCCCGGCTTCGCCGGGCAGGCGCTCAAAGCCAGCGCCACGGAGGCCTGCCGGGTGGGGCCGCCGGCGATCGCCCGAACGGTCGGATGAACGCGCAGCCACCCCGGAGGATCGGAAGCGATTTCACCGGCGAGCGCGACCGTCACCGAGTCGACGCCCGCAGCGACCAGACGATCGAGAGTCCAGGCGAGAAGCGGGCGCCCGGCGATCAGCTCGAACTGCTTGGAAAGGATGCCGCCGAAACGGAGACCGCGTCCGGCCGCCGGCACCAGCGCGTGAACCGCTGTCGCCGGCTGGAGGCGATGCGCGAGGCTCAAGCCGGGATCGTCCATGATGCGGGAGAGATCCCCCGGTCAGACCGTGAGAATCTCTTTTTCCTTGTGATCCAGGACCTTCGCGACCTCGTCGATTTCGCGGTCGTGAAGCTTCTGGATCTCTTCGAGCGCACGGCGCTCGTCGTCCTGGCTGATCTCATGATCTTTTTCGAGCTTCTTCAGCTTGTCGTTCGCGTCGCGACGCGCCTGACGGATGCCGGTGCGCGCATGCTCCGCCATATCGTGCGCTTTCTTCACCAGCTCCTTGCGCCGGTCCTCGGTGGGCTGCGGAATCGGAATCCGCACCGCTTTGCCGTCGCTCATCGGGTTGAGCCCGAGATCCGACTTCTGCAGCGCGCGCTCGATCGCCGGAATCTGCTTGGCGTCCCAGGGCTGCGCCATGAGCATGGTCGCGTCGACGACGGTGAGCGTCGCCACCTGCTTCAGCGGCGTGGGAGTGCCGAAATAGTCGACAGTGATGTTGTCGAGGAGTCCAAGCGTCGCGCGCCCCGTCCGCAACCGCTTGAGCTCGGAGTGCAGGTGTTCGACCGCCCCCTTCATCTTCGTTTCGGCTTCCTGGTGGATCGCCTTCATCCGTCCCTCCCTGTCATCGAACGACCGTCGAACGCCGGAAGCGCCGGCGAATGGCGATCATCCCCGGCATCCTGCGCTCTGTCAATTCGTTTGCGGGCGATCGATACGAGATCAGTTCGCTGCCGCGCCGGTTTCAGTGCGATGCACGATCGAACCGACGCGCTCGCCGCAGACCACGCGGCGGATATTGCCTTCCTGCGTGAGGTTGAAAATCCCGATCCGCAGGGCGTTGTCGCGGCAGAGACTGATCGCCGCGGCATCCATGATTCGCAGATCCCACTCCAGCACCTGCTGGTACGTCACCTCGGAAAGCAACCGTGCCGACGGATCCTTGCGCGGGTCGGCCGTATAGACGCCGTCGACCCGGGTTCCCTTGAGGAGGATTTCCGCATGAATCTCGTTGGCGCGAAGTGCCGCCGCCGAGTCCGTCGTGAAGAACGGATTGCCCGTGCCTCCGGCGAAGATCACCACACGGCCTTTTTCGAGATGCCGCATCGCGCGGCGGCGGATGAACGGTTCGGCGACCGAACGGATGTCGATGGCGGTCTGCACCCGCGTCGGAACGTTGCGCTTCTCGAGCGCATCCTGCACCGCCAGCGCGTTGATGACCGTGGCGAGCATGCCCATGTTGTCGCCCGTGACCCGGTCGATTCCCTGGTGACTCGCCGCGACGCCG
>JBDTQG010000162.1:0-4441 GCA_039932315.1 Thermoanaerobaculia bacterium | reverse complement strand
AGGAAGTGCTCTCGGTCCGCATCGACCGGAAGCGGAAGTTCCACGGCACCGTGTTTCTGCGCGCGCTGGGGCTCGAGTCCGACGAATCCATCCTGCGGCAGTTCTACGCCGCGGTGGGTGTCGATGTCTCCTCGCCTTCCAGCTTCACTCTGACGATTCCGCCGACCGTGCTGGAGCGGGAACGTCATCGTGACCGCCAGACCCGGGGCCGCCGCGAGACCTATCCGGTGTTCGCCGGAGTCACGATTTCGAAGCCGATGGTCGCGGATCTCGAGGCCGGCAAGTCGGTCAGCATCAAGGTCAAGACCTCCGATCTCGAAAGCGCACTGTTCGTCGCCGACGTGGTCGATCTCGAAACCGGCGAAGTGATTTTCGAAGCCAACGACCTCGTGCCGGCGGACATTTCCGAGCGTCTGAAGGGCAAGAGTCACACCGCCGTCGAAGTGATCTTCCCGGAGTGGGATCTGTGCGGTGCGGTGTTGTCGAACACGCTCGCCAAGGACAACACGCGGAACTCGAAGGAAGCCCTGCTCGAGATCTACCGCCGGATGCGTCCGGGCGATCCGCCGACGCTCGACTCGGCGCGTTCGCTCTTTTACGGCATGTTCTTCGACGCCAAGCGCTACGACTTCTCCCGCGTCGGCCGGTTCAAGTTCAACATCAAGCTCGATTCGGAAGTGCCGGTCGACCAGAAGACGCTCTCGGAGTCGGACTTCATCCGGGTGATCGAGTATCTGCTGCGGCTGCACAAGGACATCGGGCGCGTCGACGACATCGACAACCTCGGCAACCGCCGCGTTCGTGCGGTGGGCGAGCTGCTCGAGAACCAGTTCCGCATCGGCCTCGTGCGCATGGAGCGCGCCATCAAGGAAAAGATGTCCGTACATCAGGACATCGATTCAGCGATGCCGCACGACCTGATCAACTCGAAGCCGGTCATCGCGGCGATCAAGGAGTTCTTCGGTTCGTCCCAGCTGTCGCAGTTCATGGACCAGACGAACCCTCTCTCCGAGGTCACGCACAAGCGCCGCCTGTCGGCGTTGGGACCGGGCGGTCTGTCGCGCGAGCGCGCCGGATTCGAAGTCCGCGACGTGCACGCATCCCACTACGGCCGCATCTGCCCGATCGAGACGCCGGAAGGTCCGAACATCGGCCTGATCTCGTCGCTCGCGACCTATGCCCGGATCAACGAGTACGGCTTCATCGAGAGCCCGTACAAGAAGGTCGAGAACGGCCGCGTGCTCAACCACTACAAGGTGGTCAAGGTCGGCGACGGCAAGTTCAAGCTCGGTCAGCTGATCACCGAGGACGACCTTCTCGAGGAGAATGCGCGGCTCAAGAAGGCAGCGAAGCGTCTGATCGAACCCGAACCGCAGGCCTTCTATCTGACCGCATGGGAAGAAGAGAAGTACATCATCGCCCAGGCGAATCAGCGCACCGACGAGAAGGGTCTGTTCCGGGATGACCGGGTCATCGCCCGCGCCGGCGGCGACTTCGTCACCGTCGAGCGGGATCGCGTCGACTACATGGACATCAGCCCGAAGCAGCTGGTCTCCGTCGCGGCGGCGCTCATTCCGTTCCTCGAGCACGACGACGCGAACCGCGCCCTGATGGGATCGAACATGCAGCGCCAGGCGGTTCCGCTGCTCGTGGCCGATGCCCCGATCGTCGGTACCGGCCTCGAAGGGACCGTCGCGCGCGATTCCGGCGCGGTGGTTCTCTGTCAGCGCGGCGGCATCGTCGATCTCGTCGACGGCGAGCGCATCATCGTTCGCGTCGAAGGCGAGGACATCGAGACCGGCGAACAGAAGGAGTTCGGCGCTGACATCTATCAGCTGACCAAGTTCCGGCGTTCGAACCAGAACACCTGCATCAACCAGAAGCCGGTCGTCAAGCAGGGTACGCGCGTCCGCAAGGGCGACGTGCTCGCCGACGGTCCGTCGACCGACATGGGCGAGCTCGCTCTCGGCCGGAACGTCCTCGTGGCGTTCATGCCGTGGCGCGGTTACAACTTCGAAGACGCGATCCTGATCTCCGAGAAGATGGTGAAGGAGGATTACTTCACCTCCATTCACATCGAAGAGTTCGAGATCGAGTCGCGCGACACCAAGCTCGGACCGGAAGAAATCACGCGCGACATTCCGAACGTTTCGGAAGCTGCGCTCAAGGACCTCGACGAGGCGGGCATCATCCGCATCGGCGCGACGGTGAAGGCGAGCGACATTCTCGTCGGCAAGGTGACGCCGAAGGGCGAAACCCAGCTGACCCCGGAAGAGAAGCTGCTGCGGGCGATCTTCGGCGAGAAGGCCGGCGACGTGCGCGATGCTTCGCTCAAGGTTCCGCCGGGCATCGAGGGCACGATCGTCGACGTCAAGATCTTCTCGCGCAAGGGTGTCGAAAAGGACATGCGCGCTCAGGAGATCGAGAATCAGGAAATCGACCGCCTCGAGAAGAACGCCCGCGATGAAGTCCGCATCTTCTCCGAAGAGCGCAACAAGAAGATCAACGAGCTGCTCCTCGGACAGATCGTGACGGCGGCCGTGAAGTCCCGCACCGGCGATCTCGTGCTCGACAAGGGCGCGAAGATCACCCGCGACGCGCTGCAGTCGCTTTCGCGTCAGGAAGTGCTGCGCCTGACGGTGGCCGACAAGAAGCTCGCGGACCGGGTCGAACAGGTTTATCGCAAGACGGACTCGCACATCGAGATCCTGCACCGCGTGAACAAGCAGCGGATCGAGCTTCTGCAAAAGGGAGACGAGCTTCCGCCTGGAGTCATCAAGCTGGTCAAGGTCTACGTCGCCATGAAGCGCAAGCTTCAGGTCGGCGACAAGATGGCCGGACGCCACGGCAACAAGGGTGTCATCTCGCGGATTCTGCCGACGGAAGATCTGCCGTACCTTCCGGACGGTACGCCGGTCGAGATCGTGCTCAATCCCCTCGGCGTTCCGAGCCGCATGAACGTGGGTCAGATTCTCGAGACCCACCTCGGCTGGGTGGGTAAGCTGCTCGGTCTCTCCTTCGCGACGCCGGTGTTCGACGGCTGCACCGAAGAGGACATGCACGCGCTGTTCGACGAGGCGAAGATTCCGTACTCGGGCAAGACGCAACTCTTCGACGGCATGACCGGCGAACCTTTCGAACAGAACGTGACGGTGGGCTACATCTACATGCTCAAGCTCTCCCACCTCGTGGACGACAAGATCCACGCGCGCTCGATCGGACCGTACTCGCTGATCACGCAGCAGCCTCTGGGCGGTAAGGCCCAGTTCGGCGGCCAGCGCTTCGGTGAAATGGAAGTGTGGGCGCTCGAAGCGTACGGAGCCGCCTACACGCTGCAGGAGCTGCTGACCGTGAAATCCGACGACGTCGAAGGCCGCAGCCGGGTGTACGAGGCCATCGTCAAGGGCGAAGTTCCGGAAGAGCCGGGTCTCCCTGAGTCGTTCAATGTGCTGGTTCGTGAGCTCCAGAGTCTCTGTCTGGACGTCGAGCTTCTGAAAATCTGATCAGGTTCCACTCGCGAGAGTTTGAGGAGGAACGACCTTGCAACCCCTTCGTAGTTTCGACAAGCCGAGAACGTTGAAGGATTTCAACGCGATCAAGATTTCGATCGCCTCACCGGAGAAGATCCGGGCCTGGAGCCGCGGTGAAGTCACCAAGGCCGAGACGATCAACTACCGGACATTCAAGCCGGAGCGCGACGGTCTCTTCTGCGCCAAGATTTTCGGACCGATCACCGACTGGGAATGCCTGTGCGGCAAGTACAAGCGCATGAAGCATCGCGGTGTGGTGTGCGACAAGTGCGGCGTCGAAGTGACCCGGTCGCGGGTCCGTCGCGAACGCATGGGACACATCGAGCTCGCGAGCCCGGTTTCCCACGTCTGGTTCTTCAAGGGCCTGCCCAGCCGCATCGGGCATCTCCTCGACATCTCGCTGCGCGATCTCGAACGGATCCTGTACTTCGAGAGCTACGTCGTCATCGATCCGATCGACACCGAGCTCAAGGAGAAGGAGCTGGTTTCCGAGGAGCGCTACCGCGAGCTGCGCGACCAGTACGGCGAGAGCGGCTTCGTCGCGAAAATGGGCGCCGAAGCGATCAAGGAGCTCCTGCGCCGGATCGAGGTCGACGACCTCTCGGAAGAGCTGCGCGTCGTCATGCGCACGGAGACGAGCCAGATCCGCCGCCTCAAGGCCGCCAAGCGCCTGAAGGTCGTGGATGCTTTCCGGCGCTCGGGCCACAAGCCGTCGTGGATGATTCTCGACGTGCTTCCGGTCATCCCTCCGGAGCTCCGTCCTCTCGTGCCGCTCGACGGCGGACGCTTCGCGACCAGCGATCTCAATGATCTCTATCGCCGCGTCATCAACCGCAACAACCGGTTGAAGAAGCTCCTCGAGCTGCGCGCGCCGGAAGTCATCGTGCGCAACGAGAAGCGGATGCTGCAGG
>JBDTQG010000161.1:0-4610 GCA_039932315.1 Thermoanaerobaculia bacterium | reverse complement strand
GCACGAACAACGAGCTCGGCTTCGACTACCTGCGCGACAACATGAAGTTCGACCTCGCCGCCATGGTGCAGCGCGGGCACAACTTCGCCATCGTCGACGAAGTCGACTCGATCCTCATCGACGAAGCCCGGACGCCGCTGATCATTTCCGGCCCGTCCGAGGAGTCCGTCGACAAATACTTCCGCATCGACAAGATCATCCCCAAGCTCGAGCGCGGCGAAGAGATCACGGACAAGGACGGCAACAAGCACTCGACCGGCGACTTCCTCGTCGACGAGAAGGCGCACACCGTCGCCCTCACCGACCAGGGCGTCGGCAAGGTCGAACATCTCCTCGGGATCGAGAATCTCTACGACATCGAGAACATGGACGCGATCCACGGCGTCAATCAGGGGCTGCGCGCGCACTACCTCTATCAGCGTGACGTCGAATATCTGATCAAGGACGGACAGGTCGTGATCGTCGACGAATTCACCGGCCGCATGATGCCCGGACGCCGGTGGTCCGACGGACTGCATCAGGCGGTCGAAGCCAAGGAAGGCGTCAAGATCGAACGCGAGAACCAGACGCTCGCGACGATCACCTTCCAGAACTTCTTCCGCATGTATTCGAAGCTCTCCGGCATGACCGGAACCGCGGTGACCGAGGCTTCGGAGTTCGAGCACATCTACAAGCTCGACGTCGTCTCCATTCCGACGAACCGCGAAATGGTCCGCGCCGATCGCCCCGACCTCGTCTTCCGCAGCGCCCGCGAGAAGTGGGACGCGACCGTCGAGGAGATCGAGGACTGCTTCAAGCGCGGTCAGCCGACCCTCGTCGGTACGCTGTCGATCGAAAAGAGCGAAATGCTCGCCGGAATGCTGAAGCGCAAGGGGGTCCCGCACGTCGTGCTGAACGCCAAGTACCACGAGCGCGAGGCCTCGATCGTCGCCCAGGCCGGGCGCAAGGGTTCCGTCACGATCGCAACCAACATGGCCGGCCGCGGCACCGACATTCTGCTCGGCGGAAATCCCGAGGGACTCGCCCGCGCCGAAGCGGATCCGGCGGTCGAGCTCGAGGCCTACCAGGCGGCGGTCGACCAGTACGTCGACACCTGCGCGCGCGAACGCGACGAAGTTCTCGCCGCCGGCGGACTGCACATCATCGGCACCGAGCGCCACGAATCGCGGCGCATCGACAACCAGCTGCGCGGTCGCGCCGGACGCCAGGGCGATCCCGGCTCGTCGCGCTTCTTCATGTCGCTCGAAGACGACCTGATGCGCCTCTTCGGATCCGAGCGGATCCAGGGCCTCATGGGCAAGCTCGGCATGGAAGAGGGCGAGGCGATCGAGCACGGAATGGTCTCGCGCGCCATCGAGCGCGCTCAGAAGCAGGTCGAAGGACGCAACTTCGAGACGCGGAAGCATCTCCTCGAGTACGACGACGTCATGAACAAGCAGCGCGAGGCGATCTACAAGCTTCGTCGCGACATTTTCGACGGCAAGGAAGGGCGCGACTACGTCCTCGGCGTGAGCAAGGACATCGTCGAAACGCTGGTCGCGACCCACTGTCCCGAGAAAACGGAACCATCCGAGTGGACCGTTTCCGAGCTCGTCAAGGACGTACTCGCCTACTTCGACATCGACCTCCACTCGCGCGGCCTGAAGCTCGACGAAATGACCGCCGAGGAGATCAGCGCCCAGGTCTGGGAGATGGCCGAAGCGAAGTACCTCGAGAAGGAGTCCCGCCTCGGTCCGGAGCTCCTGCGGATGCTCGAGCGCGATGTTCTCCTGCGCTACGTCGACCTCGCGTGGAAGGACCACCTGCTCGCCCTCGATCACCTGAAGGAGGGCATCGGCATGCGCGGCTACGGCCAGCGCGACCCTCTCCAGGAGTACAAGAAGGAGAGCTACGAGCTCTTCCAGGAGCTCAAAGAGCGGGTCGAAGACACCGCCGTCAAAACGCTCTTCCGGATGGAGCCGGTGTCGGAACAGCAGCTCGAGGAGGAGCGTCTCCGGCGAGAACGCGCCGCGCCACCGCAGCGTCTCGTCTTCTCCGCACCGCAGGCCGCATCGCCCACAGCTACGACGAATCCGTCCACGGCGCGTGGCGGCGGCCCGGCGGGAATCCCCGGGTTACCCGGCATGCCGGGGCGACCTCCGGCAGCTCCGGCGCCGCAGCCGATCCGGGTCGAAGACAAAACCGGACGGAACGATCCCTGCCCCTGCGGCTCGGGCAAGAAGTACAAGAAGTGCCACGGCGCCGGAGCGACCGGGACGGCCTGACGCAGTTTCCGGCGGGAGACGAAGCGCGAAAGGACGAAACGCAAGCTCTTCCGGGGCCCAGTGCGGTCCGGAAGAGCCCGCGAAAAAGTTACTTCTTGACGCGGTGGGTGGAGATCTCCATCACCTTGAACTCCTTGCCGTCCGGTCCGGCAGCGAACATCTCGAGCTTTTCTTCATCGGGCGTCGCCCACGAGAGCGTCGTGCGGTTCTTCGCTTCCTTGCCGGTCGCCGGATCGACCATCGTCGCGGTGTAGACGCAGCCACGCTTCGGATCCGCGTCGCAGGTCCCGCTGCTGTTGAGCGTTCCGGTCGTCATCGTATCGGTCCAGGTCGACCACCACTTGCCGCTCGCGTTGTCGTATCCGGTCGTCCCCATCCCCTCGAAGGGCATTCCCATCATGCTGCCCGTCCAGTGCGCCTGCAGCACACGGCCACCCAGGGCCATGGTGCGCTCGGAATGGGTCTGACTGACCTGCGGCGGCTTTCCCGGCGCCTCCCAGACCGAAACGCTGCCGTCCCAGGTGCCGACGTTCGCCGCCAGCTGCTGATGCTGCTTGCCGGGCGTCATCGCTTTCACGAAAGCGTCCATCTGCGCCTTCTGTTCCGCGGTCATCTTCTGTTCCGCGGGCGCCTGGGCCGAAACCGGCACCGTGATGGCGGCGAGCAGAGCCAGCCCGAGCAGACGATGTTTCGTTGCGTTGCGGTTTTTCATTTTCTTTCTCCTTTGATGGATGCGGGAATACTCTGAGCGCTTCCCGACTTTGATATCTTACTCACGGAGACGGCGGCGCCCAGTGGCATCTCCGGCTCCCCCAAAAATCCGTAAAAACATGAGCGAATCGACTCGGGAACCTCGTCTCGCACTGACCTTCGACGACGTGCTGATCGAACCGGGCTACTCCACGGTTCATCCGAACGAAGTCGACCTCCGCACGCGCCTCTGTCGCCGCATCCACCTCAACATTCCGATTCTTTCCGCCGCGATGGATACGGTGACCGAATCGCGCCTCGCGATCGCGCTCGCGCAGGAGGGTGGCCTCGGCATCATCCACAAGAACCTGTCGATCGACCTGCAGGCGGCCGAAGTCGACAAGGTGAAGCGCAGCGAGGCCGGGATGATCGTCGATCCGGTGACGATGCAGCCGGAGCAGAAGATCTCCGAAGCGCTCGAGCTCATGGCGCACTACAAGATCTCCGGCGTTCCGGTGACCGACGCCGAAGGGCGGCTGGTCGGCATCCTGACGAATCGCGACCTGCGCTTCGAGAGCAACCTCAACCGCCGCATCGCCGACCTCATGACGCGCGAGAACCTGATCACGGTTCCCGAGGGTACGACGCTCGAAGAGGCGAAGGCGCTGCTCCACAAGCACAAGATCGAAAAACTTCTGGTCGTGGATCGGGCGGGAGGCCTGAAGGGCCTCATCACCGTCAAGGACATCCAGAAGATGATCGAGTATCCGCGCGCCTGCAAGGACGAGCTCGGCCGCCTGCGCGTGGGCGCGGCGGTCGGTGCATCGGGAGAGTATCTCGAGCGCGCCGCGGCGCTCATCGATGCGAAGGTCGATCTCCTGGTCCTCGATTCGTCCCATGCCCACAGCCAGGGTGTCCTCGACGCCGCGGCGGTGCTGCGCGAGCGTTTCCCTGATGTCGCGCTGATGGTCGGCAACATCGCCACAGCGGAGGGTACGCGGGCGGCGATCGAACGCGGCGCCGACGTCGTGAAGATCGGTATCGGTCCGGGATCGATCTGCACCACGCGGATCGTCACCGGTGCCGGCGTCCCGCAGATCACCGCGATTCAGGACTGCTCGCGCGCGGCGGCGGAGTTCGACATTCCGATCGTCGCCGACGGCGGAATCAAGTTCTCCGGCGACGTGACGAAGGCGATCGCCGCCGGTTCGGGAGCGCTCATGATCGGATCGCTTTTCGCCGGCACCGAAGAGAGCCCGGGCGAGACGATCCTCTACCAGGGACGGACCTACAAGGCGTATCGCGGGATGGGATCGCTCTCGGCCATGGCGCGCGGCAGCGCCGACCGCTACTTCCAGGAGAGCGAAGCCAGCCTCTCCAAGATGGTGCCGGAAGGGATCGAGGGCATGGTGCCGCACAAGGGCAGCGTCCACTCGATGCTGCCGCAGCTGACCGGTGGACTGCGCGCCGGGATGGGACTCGCGGGTTGCGCGACGATCGACGATCTGCGCACGCGCGGCCGTTTTCTCCGCATCACGGCCGCCGGACTCAAGGAGAGCCACGCCCACGACGTGGTCATCACGAAAGAGGCGCCGAACTACTGGGTCGACCGCTAGGCGACCCGGCGCTCGACCGGCGGTTAACCCGGCGGTTAAC
>JBDTQG010000160.1:0-4704 GCA_039932315.1 Thermoanaerobaculia bacterium | reverse complement strand
AACTTCGACGGCGACGCCTACGACGACCTCGCGATCGGCGTGGTCGGAGAAGACGAGGTCGGCGCAGTGCAGATCCTCTTCGGCAGCGCCACCGGTCTGAACGGCGCACGCGACCTGTTCTGGTACGACGATGACCTCGGCGGGACGAGGGAAACCAACGACGACTTCGGAGCGGTGCTCGTCACCGGCGACTTCGACGGCGACGGGTACGACGACCTCGCGATCGGCGTCCCGAAAGAAGAGGCTGGCACCTCCGGCAACGACATCGACTCCGGGGAGGTCAAAGTCGCTTTCGGCGCCGCTGGCGGTTTCGATCTGGCGCGCTCGCGGCGATTCACGCAGAGCTCGCTCCCTTCGGCGGGCGAGACCTCCCAGCAAGGCGATCATTTCGGCGCGGCGCTCGCCGCTGGCGACTTCAACCGCGACGGTTGCGACGACCTCGCGATCGGCGCGCCGGAGGAGGGAATCGCGACCGCGGAGGGCAAGGATGGCCACGTGACGCTGCTGATGGCGAACTGTGCCGGCGGATTCGCGTCCGGTACGGCGCGCGGGATCATCGCCGGCTCGAAGGGTTATCCCGGCAACGTCAACGAGCACAACAAGAATTTCGGCTGGACGCTCGCGGCCGGCGACTTCGACGGCGACGGCCACGACGACCTCGCGATCGGCGCGCCGTTCGAAACCGCGGGCGGCCTTGGCGATGCGGGCGCCCAGACGATCCTCTACGGCTCGCTCTTCTCGGACGGGTTCGAGAGCGTCGATCTCGGCGCATGGAATCACGCGCCTTGAGGTCGAAGCCGTAGCGTTGGCCCCTGGAGAACGCGGGCCGAGCGGGGCGATCGAAGTAGGATTCGAACGCGAATGAAATCCGCGGGGAGCCTTGAGGGAGACTGGTCCGAGAAAAAACTCTCGGTTCTGGCGGACTACCTCGCGAGCTACACCACCGCCCTCAGCAAGCAGCGCCTCGGGCGGATCTATGTCGACGCTTTCGCGGGCAACGGTTCCGATGGGAGCCTTCGCGGCGGTGCCGATACGGCGGGCGGGTTTCCCCTCGAATTCGTGCACGGATCCGCTCGAATCGCACTACGGACCGCGCCGCGCTTCGACCGGTTCCTCTTCGTCGGAGCGAGCGCCGAACGGAGTGCGCAGCTCGAAGCTCTGAGATCGGAGCTCCCCGATCGGGCTGCGGGAATCCAGGTCCTGGCAGGCGATGCCAACGGGCAGCTGGAGGCGCTCTGCGAATGGGATTGGCGCTTTCGACGTGCGGTTCTCGTTCTCGATCCGTTGGCCACGGCGGTGGACTGGACCACACTCGAGGCAGTCGCCTCGACCCGCGCTATCGATGTTTGGATGCTTCTGCCTCTGGAGATGCCGTCCCTCCGTACACTGTCGCGCTGCGAAGAAATCCACCCGGAGTGGAGGAGACGGATCGACACCTTGCTCGGGACGACGGACTGGGCGGAAGATTTCTGCCGCGCCGTGCAGCTCGACGAAGATCTCTTCGGCGAGTTCGAGGAGCGCCTGGAGAAAGCCGCAATCGAGATGATCGGCCGCCCCCTCCTCGCGCGCCTCGCGACCGTCTTCGCCGGCGTCGCCGAGAAACCGGTCGTACTGCGAAATTCCGAGAACTGCCCGCTCTACCTGCTCTGCTTCGCAGTCGGGAACGAAAAAGGGAAGAAAATGGCGCTGGAGACGGCCCAGCGTCTGATGAGCGATCTTCGCTGACGGCACAGGGATCCGGGATCCGGCGCCGAGCGAGTCCGGGAAGACAGTGAGCCAGCGCACCGCGATGAGAGTCTCGCAGGTCCGCCCGGGGTTTTCTGCTGGCTGAGCACCAATCTGATCAGTCGGTCCCAGCCGCTCGCGAGCGCCTGGTGCTTTCCAGACGAAATTCATGGGCGGGACCCGCTCGGCGTGTCCGGCTTCGAGACCTGAAGTTCTCGGGTCGGTCCGAAAAAGGTACCGAAAAAGGTGCCCGAAAAAGGTGCCGAAAAAGGTGCCAGGCGATTTCAAGTTGGAGAGAGGCTTTCGCTCAGGTTGGGTCTCCTGCGCGGGCTGATCCGAGCGATTCTTGGAGATTCTGCGCCGATCCGCGGGCGATCGCGCCTTGAGGGCATCGACGGCCCGGGCCTTCGGCCGGGGCCTGGGTTCTTCAGCCGCCCCACGGTTTCAGAGAAGGTTCGCTCAGCGCGCGAACGCGCTGGGCTCGACGGTGGCGCTCAGCCGCCGGAGGGGACGGGGACGAAAGGAGCGAAGGGCGGGAAGCATCCTTGAGGGAAGGATGTGAGGGCGTCGGCGGCTCCGCTCTTCCATTTCTGAGCGGCGAGACGGAACGCTGCGAAAAATCGACGGTACTGTTCCCGGAACCGTCGTCGCACATCGGGCGAGATCGCGTGCACGAGAGGCGCGGGGGTCCTTCGTCGCCGGTTTGCCTCCTGATGAGCGGGCTGGCGCAGCAAACGCTCGACACCGAGCGGCGCAGTTTGTGTTTCTGCGAGACGTGCCTGATTCGAAGAGTCGATCGTCGACACGAGATCCTCGATACGGGCTCGCTGCTCCTCGGGGTTCAGGTGGGCCCAGGCAGGAAGTGGCACAAGACTGAGGCTCTCGGTGCTGACGAAGGCGTCGCGCGCGAGGACGACGCCGCGCCGGGCAGCCTTGCCTTCGAGAGTGCGGTCGCGCCAGGTTCCATGCATCGGAGCACCCGACAGGAGGGAGTCGAGACCGCTCGCTCCGGGCCATTCCTGAGGGTGGAGAACAAGGTTCTCCTTGCAGCCGTGACTCAACAGGTAGCGCAGACGATCGATCTGGGCCCCTTCCTCTTCGGAAACAAGAATCGCGTGGTACCGGCTGCTCCAGAAGGCTTCGCGCCAGTGGACGAGTCGTCCGATCTCGCGCGCCAGATTCGAGTTGAGGTAGCCCATGAAGGCGGCGAGGTGGTGCGCGTCCGTCGGTGTCACCAGGAGATGGTAGTGGTTGGAGAGAAAGACGAAGGCGTGGATGGGCATCGCGGAGAGGCGCGCGGCGCGGGCGAGGATTCCCAGTGTCGCGTCGACGATCTCCGGCAGCGGGCTAAGGAGGAATCGACCGTGTACGGTGCGGCAGGTGACTTCGACAAGAGACTGGGGCGGAACGAAGCGCAAGCGTCGGCTCATGTGAGGTAAGACGGAAGAACGCCGTTTCATCTCGCGGAAAATCGCCTGGCACCTTTCGAGGGCACCTTTCGAGCAGCACCTTTCGAGGGTCGGGAGGGGGGGGCGTGAAAATCGCCTGGCACCTTTCCAGGCCGCCTGGCACCTTTCGAGGCCGGCACCTTTCCGAGGCCCGGACGCCTTTCGGGGCGGGCATCCAGCGCAGGGCGCGCTTATCGAAGGACGCTGTCTTGCGCCACCGGCATCTGAGGAAGGGATCCACGTCGAACCCTCGACGCGGCCGAGTTCGACTGGAAAAGCGGTCAAAAAAACTAAGGCCCTCCAGCGCGGGGGGACACGCCGAAGGGCCCGTGAAACCGGACTGGAAAACGCCTAGCTCGACGTCGAGTTGGCGGGATGAGCCGGGGGAGGCGTGGTGGATTTGACGAAGTCATTCAGGCGGCGCTCCGCCTCGTCGCGGGCGTACCCGTACTTTTCCTGGATCAGACCGAGGAGCTTCTCGCCGTTGCCTTCCACCTGGTCGAGATCGTCATTGGTCAGACGGCCCCACTGGGTCTGCACGCTGCCGCGAAGCTGCTTCCACTTGCCCTGGAGAATGTCTTTGTTCATCGCAGTCTCCGATTCTTGAAAGTGTTGGAGTGAAACCGCATGCTGCATCGACTCCGGCACGGGTGCCCGTTGCCCCCGCTGCCGATATAGGTCTCGTTGCAGAGTCAATGCCATTTCTCCGAGGGCCCTGGATACGGGCCTTTGCCGTCCGCGCGCGGGGAGGTTGAAAGCTTTTGTAGAAACGAAAGGTCGTGAGCGTGGAGAGTTGTCATCGCCTGCGGAGAGCGAGCGAGCGCGAACCGCGCATTCCGCTCGCGGAGGCTCGCGGACGACCGCCGACGCCGGGCGCCGCCAGCCGGCGGTGCCGCGCCTTCTCGAGCCTCGATTCGCGCAACTGGTATCTGCCGTGCAAGTCTCGACGCCAAGGAGCGAAACGGCAGGTGCGCAACCTCGTGTGCCCGGCGCTTTCGCGTTGGAGGGTCCAATGGCCGGCAAGGCGAAGGGCAAATCGAAGGCGGAATCGAAGGACGAAGTGACGCGGAAGCAGTTCATCGCCAATCTGAACGAAGACCTCGCGCGGGAGTATCAGGCGATCGTTTCGTACGTCATCTACTCCCAGGCGATCAAGGGCGCGCAGTACATGACGATCGCGAAAGAGCTCGAAGTCCACGCCGGCGAGGAGCTGCAGCACGCCCTCATCATCGCCAAGGCGGTCGACTACCTCGGAGGCATGCCGACGAACCAGATCCAGCCGATTCGGACCTCCGAGGATCCGAAAGCGATGTTGCGCTTCGATCTCGAGAACGAGGTCGACACCATCCGCAACTACCGCGCGCGGGTCCGGCAGGCCGATTTCCTCGAGGAGTACGCGATCGCCGAGCAGTTGCGCGAGATCCTCATGGAGGAGCAGGATCACGCCATCGAGCTGGCCACCGCATTGGGTATCGACGTTCCAGTGATCTGACGTCTCTGCGGGATTCGCCGGCGTCGGCGAGCGGCCTAG
>JBDTQG010000159.1:0-4731 GCA_039932315.1 Thermoanaerobaculia bacterium | reverse complement strand
AACGGAACGATCTACTGGCGAGTGAGCCTCGACGACGCGGGCGAGAAGATCAACCGCGTTGTCTGGTGGCACATCTAGCGCCCGTCGTGCAGGAGCCCGGCGCCGGGCTTCAGCGCACTTCCAGCATGCTGGACAGGCATTCGCGCGCGAACCGTATGGCTTCGGGATGCACCGCATGCGCGTAGCCGGGATAGCGGCGCAGCGTCACGTCAGCGTTCTGCCGGGTGAACGCCGCCGCCGTTTCTTCGACCCGGCGCCAGGGAATGTGCTCGTCCGGATCGCCGCAGCCGAGAAAGACCGGCGTGCGAAGGAGATCGCCGGCGTCGGCGAACTCCATCCCAAGAGGACCGATGCGCCCGCCCGTGGCCCCGACGAGCCCGCCCCAGCGGCGCGGCGTCCGCGCGACGAACTCACTTGCGAGGCAGGCGCCCTGCGAGAAGCCGAACCAAAGAAGGCGATCGTCCGGAATTCCTGCGTCAACGACTCGATCGCGGAGCGCGCGGAGGCGTGCGAGCGCCGACGAAAGCCAGGGCTCGTTCACCGCGAGCGGCGCGAGAAAGCGCTGCGGGTACCAGGTGTGCTCGGCCGCCTGCGGCGCGAGAAAGGCGACCCCCGGCATCGCCAGGGGTCCGGAAAGCCCGAGGATGTCCTCCGCCGAGCCGCCGCGGCCGTGCACCAGTACGACGGCGAGGCGCGCTTCCGGGAGCGGCGCGCCGGCGAAAAGGACGGGCGTCGCGGCGTGCGGATCCCCGAAGTTCATCGCGCGGTTCCGACCGAAACCTGCGGCGACGTGAGCACTGGGAGCGCCGCGGCGATCCCTTCGCGCTGCGGCTCGAGCCAGGGCGGCAGGACAAGAGACTCGCCGAGCCTCTCGGGCGCCTCGTCGACAGCGAAGCCCGGCCCGTCCGTCGCGAGCTCGAACAGCACGCCTCCGGGCTCCTTGAAGTAGACCGACTTGAACCAGAAGCGATCGATCACCGGCGTCGGATGCGGCCCGGCCTCGGCGATCGCCGAGCGCAACGCGAGCTCGTGCGCTTCGTCGTCGACCCGCCAGGCGAGGTGATGAATGGAGCCGGTTCCCCACATGCCGCGCGGAGTGTCCGGACGCGCCGCGAGATCGATGCGGGCGCCGGATCCGCCATCGCCTGCACCCCAGCGGACCCAGCCGTTCTCCTCGCCGATCCGGACGAGTCCCATGGGCGAGGCGAGAAGGCTCTCGGTCGGAGCCAGCTCTCGCACCCCCAGGCGCGCGCTGTCGAGGCCGCGGATCTGGCTCTCGACGGGCACGGGTCCGCTCTCCCAGGGGGTGAACGGGCGGGCTTCCGCGCTGGCGCTCGCAATCAGGGCGAGACGCAGGCCGTGGGGATCGAGGAGGGTCAGGACATCCTCTCCGAAGCGCGTTTCCGGCGCGCCGACCGCGGCCCCGAAGCGCTCGAGCCGCGCCGCCCAGAAAGCGAGCGAATCCCGCGGGACAGCCAGAGCCACTTCGCTCGCCAGCCCATGACCCGGCCGCGACGGCGCCATCTGGCTCCAGGGAAAGAAGGTGAGATCGGTTCCCGGCCGGCCCTCCGCGTCGGCGTAGAAGAGATGGTAGGTACCGGGATCGTCCTGATTGACGCTCTTCTTCACCAGCTTCATGCCGAGGACGCCGGCGTAGAAATCGAGATTCTCCTGCGCCGGTCCGGCGATCGCCGTCACATGGTGCAGGCCCCGCGTGCCTGAGGTCGTGCCGATCTGGGTCATGGTTCCTCGCTTTCGCCTTGCGGCAACGTCAACTGGAGTCGTCGGAGTGCCAGGTGATCTTCCGGCTCATTCCGCCGTGTTTTCGATCTCCGGCATTTACACAACCAGTCGAACATTGACGCGTCAAGCATTATTCCACAACGCGGCCCGACTCGTGGATCCGGTGCCGTCATTGCGGCATCCCTCTCGAGGACCGCGCGGGCGAGATTGCTCGTCGCGAAGCCTTCGAAAAGTACGCCCGCGTCCCGCGACTGTCAAGGGGTGTTCAGCGTTCCCTTCTTTTCCCCGGTCGGATAGCCTTGACGACAGAGCGAGGGCGCTGCGGCAGCGCGCGAGCGCGCAGTGGCTCACGATGAGCGATCGAAAGTCAGTGATCGCCGGGTCCGCGTAGATCCCTGAATTTCCTAGGTTGCTTCGGAGGTTTTTTTCGATGACCCTGACGATTCCCCACAAGCCGCTCGACCTCGGCACGCCGACCGCTCCCCATCAGGGTCTGGGCGAGATGGTCTCGACGCTCGTCGGCTCCGAAATCCTGCGCATTGCAGGCGAAGTGCGCGCGCTGGCCGAAAAGGGCCAGCCGGTGCTCAACCTCACGGTCGGCGACTTCGCGCCGAAGCAGTTCCGCATCCCGCGCGAGCTCGAGCTGGCCATCACTCGCGCCCTCGCGGCAGGGCAGACGAACTATCCGCCTTCGGACGGTGTGCCTGAGCTCAAGCAGGCCGTCACCGCCTTCTATCGTGAGGCGCTCGGCCTCGACTATCCGCAGGACGGCATTCTCGTTGCGGGCGGAGCGCGGCCGTTGATCTACGCCCTCTTCCGTGCGGTGCTCGATCCGGGCGACAAAGTCGTCTATCCGGTGCCGTCGTGGAACAACAATCACTACTGCCACCTCTCGGGCGCGGAGGGGATCGCCGTCGAAACTTCCGCCGACACCGGCTTTCAGCCGACCGCTGCGAACCTGGCGCCGCATCTCGCGGGAGCGCGCCTGCTGGCGCTCAACAGCCCGCTCAATCCCGCCGGCACAGGATTCGATCGCACGCAGCTCGCGGCGATCGCGCAGCTCGTCGTCGACGAGAATCGCCGGCGCGGTCCGGGCGAGAAGCCGCTCTTTCTGCTCTACGATCAGATCTACTGGCTGCTCGCCGACGAATCGGCGCCGCACACGACGCCGGTCGAGCTCGTTCCGGAGGTCGCTCCCTACACGCTCATGATCGACGGCATCAGCAAAGCCTTCGCTGCGACCGGACTTCGTGTCGGATGGGCTGTCGGACCGCCGTTCCTGATCTCACGCATGAAGGATTTCCTCGGTCACGTCGGCGCCTGGGCGCCGCGCCCTGAGCAGGTCGCGACGGCCGAGCTCTTCGCGGATCCGGCGCTCGTCCATCGGCTCTCCGGCGCGGTGCGGGACGGCATCAACCTGCGCCTCGCGGCGCTCGATCGCGGACTGAAGGGCCTCGCCGACAAGGGATTTCCCGTGCGCCACCTGCCGCCGGCCGGAGCGCTCTACCTTTCGGCGCAATTCGATCTCATCGGCCGCGGCTCTCCGAAAGAGCGCTTCGAGAACAACCGCAGCATCCGGCAATATCTGCTGCAGGAAGCCGGATTCGCGATCGTTCCGTTTCACGCTTTCGGAACGCGCCCGGACAACGGCTGGTTCCGGCTCTCGGTGGGAGCCGTCGGCATCGAAGAAATCGCTCCGGCGATCGACCGTGTCGAGAGCGCTCTCGCCGCCTGCCTCGCCTGAGACTGACGCCGAGCGCCGACCTAGAGTCCGCGGCGCTTTCTCAGGCGCAGGTGAGTGACGAACCATTCCTGACCGTCGCGAAAGGCGAAGAGCTCCTCGCACGAGAGAAAGAACAGGCGCCAGCGCTGGTACCAGGTCGTCGCGGCGGCGCCATAAACCAGCCGCAGAACCGGCATCACCTCGCTCCGACGGCGCTCCAGGTTCTCGCGCCAGGCCCGCGCGGTGCGCGCGTAGTGGCCGCCGGACACCGACCACTGCTCTTCGGTTTTCATGTGCCGATCGAAGTTCCGCAGCAGACTCTGCGAAGGCATGAGGCCGCCGGTGAAGAAGTGCCGTGCCATCCAGTCACCGCTCTCGCCGACATCGAACGCGTAGGCGTACTCCCGGTGACAGAAGATGTGCAGGAACAATCTTCCATCCTCTTTGAGCCAGCCGGAGATCCGCTCGAGGAGTCGAGCGTAGTTCCGCATATGTTCGAACATCTCGATCGAGAGCACACGATCGAACTGCCGGAGCGGAGCGAAATCGTTCATGTCCGCGGTGATGACTTCGACGTTCGAGAACGAACGTCTTACGAGCTCGCTCTCGATATACGAACGTTGCGGCTGCGAGTTTGAAACCGCGACGATCCGCGAGGATGGAAAGCGTTCGGCAAGGAGAAGCGTGAGCGAGCCCCAACCACAACCGAGCTCCAGAAGATCCATCCCGTCGCGGAGCTCGGCACGCTCGAGGTAGAGCTCGAGCATCGCGAGCTCCGCCTCGTCGAGCGTCGTCCCGGGCTCCCGGAAAAGGCAGCCGCTGTATTTGCGCCGGGCGCCGAGAACCAGACCGAAGAACTCCGGCGGCAGCTCATAGTGCTGTTCGTTGGCGCGCGCCGTCGCGAGCGCGATCGGCTCGTTGCCGAGCCGCTCGATAAGCGCAGTCTGGCGCGCCCGGCGTTCGGAGGCGCTGCCGGCGGAGAGCTCCTCACGACGCGCTGCGAGCATCGAACGCACCCCTCGCCGCAGGACGGGCAGGGGAACGAAGCCGCGCTCGGCCAGAGCGATCCCGATTCCCCCGCTCATCGCGATCGCTCCGCTTCATGGCCTGACGCAGTCCGGACAACCGGCGCGTGGCGACTTCCAGGCTTCGCGAACAGAAGCTGAAAATCTCCGATGACACGCTCTTCGAAGCCGCCCTCGCAGTAGGCGAAGTAGAACTCCCAGAGGCGGAGCAGTTCCTCGGAGTACCCCAGTCCGCGGATC
>JBDTQG010000158.1:0-4773 GCA_039932315.1 Thermoanaerobaculia bacterium | reverse complement strand
CGTTCCGAGCGGATGCGCTCGACGCCGCCGGCCAGAAGTCCGGGGCCGTCGTAGATCGGTGTCCAGTTGCGGTCGAGGGGCAGAGCCGGTCTGAAGGGCAGGCCGGTAGCGGCCGCGTCGGCCGTCAGCGGGCGTTCACACCAGACGGATTCGCCGGCGAGCCGGTGGAGAAAGCCCCGGTCGACGCCTTGCCGCCGGAACTGGAAAATGATCGGCGTGGGCGCCATCGGCGGGAAGTCTAGCCTCGGCGGGTGCGATTGCATCGTTCATGAATCTTCCGCGGCATTTCATCCCTCACCCGCTGCCGTTCGCCGTGGCGCTCACTCGGAGGTGGCTGGCCGGGAACTGCCCTGATTGTCTCGGCGATGGTCACGAGGAGCTTCTGCGGGGTCCCTCCGGCCCAGGAAGGACGGAATCGACAACCGGCGGATTCCCGACGGCTTCTCGAACGTCGCAGGGAAGTGGAGGCTACAGCCGAATCCTCGGCCCGGAGAGCTGCGGAGCGTCACGAACCCCCCGCACTGCTCGACGATTCCTCGAATGGAGGCGAGACCCAGACCACGTCCGGAACCGAAGCGGTGAGTCGTTACGAACGGCTCGAACAACTTCTCGAGGAGCTCCGACGAGACGCCCGGCCCGTCGTCCTCGACCTCCAACTGCACGTAGGACCCGGGGGCCGCGGAAGTGCCGGGCGGGAGCTCGTCGAATCCGATCGACAGGAGTTGCGTTCGAATGGCGAATGTCCCACCGCCAGTCAACGCATCGGCGGAATTCTCGGCCAGGCTCAGGAGAATGTATTCCAGCCCTTCCGGGTCGATGTTCGCCGTGGCGGACCTTTCCGAGGGAGAGTGATTCAAGCGAATGCCTGCGCCCAGCTCTTTTTCGAGCCTCGGCAAGAGGCGGCGCACGGTGGCGTCGACGTCGGTCGCCTCCGAATAGAACAAGCGCCGCTGCCCGACGGCGAGGAGCTTCGCCGTCAGCTTGGCCGACTGCGCCACGGCGGACTCGATCGACTGCGCCGGCTCGGCGGCTTCGGGGAACCTCTCGGAGAGGGCGAGCAGCGCCTCGTTGTAGCCCTGGATCACCGCGAGATCGTTGTTGAGCTGGTGGGCGATCCCGCCCGCGAGGCGGCCGAGGGATTCGAGACGCTCCGCGCTACTGATGCGCATCCGAGCCCGGCGGACTTCCTCTTCGAGCGCTCGGTTCCGGCGCGCGAGTCGTGATTCGAGCGCCGAAGCGATGGCGAGGAGCAGCAGCATCGTGGCGAGCGCCGTCAACTGATGGGCTTTGTCGACGTGCGGCTCGCTGAGTGGTGAGATCGCGAGCGAAAAGTGGATCAGCGGCACGAGCACGACGAAGGTGAGCAAGGGGCTGCGAAGGCGCCGGATCGCTGGGTCGGCGGCGGTGCGATCCCGCGGCAGGTCCAGTCCGGCCGCCAGCGCCAAGGGGGGGAGCATGAGATACCAGGCGAAGTCCCAGGCCCAACCGCCCTGGTAGGAAAACTGGCCGAGAAAGGCCGCGGCGTCGAGTGAATCGCCGATCAGGAACGCCAAGGAGGTGAGCAGCAGAGCGCCGTACTGAACGCGCCACTCCGAACGCCTCCGCGAAACGAAGAGGAGAAATGCCCGCAGGAGGAACGCGACATCGAGAGCCAGGAACAACAGGTACGCGGGCAGGCGCCGGTCGAACTCCGAACTGTCGAAAAGGAACGGCAGCAGGTCGAAGTAGACCAACATCCCGCCTCCGAAGACGGCCGCTCCGGTGTAGACGAGCCAGTGCTCGACTTGATCCTTCGATCCCGCTCCCGGCTTGTGCGGTGAAGTCGTCGTCGCCAGGACGAAGAGCGTTCCGGAGAGAGTGATGAGGACATCGTAGGCGAGGGAGGCGCCTCTCCCGTGCTGGTGCCAGGACGGCAGCAAAGTCATGGAGATCGCAGCCGACCAGGAGCTGCTGGCAGCACTCAGGAATCCCCAGTACCTTCTGGCCTCGGAATTTCGGGACCTTCTGCGGGCGGAATTCGTCGCCAGGGCCGCCCAGATGGCGAGCGGCAAGAGGGCGAACCCGCCGCTCCAACGCGCGAGCGTCTCGCGGTCGGGAAAGCCGCCGACGTAGAGCGCGGAGAGGAGGACCATGTAAGCGAGGCCGGCGCGACTCAGCGGATCTCGCCCGATCTGCTTCGCCCGCTCCACGAAAGCTGAAGCACCTCTGGCGCTCGGAACTGGGCGCGCTTCGGTCGGGGGCATATCCTGCATTCTCGCAGATGGTGCAGGAATTGTGCCCCGAGCCGGTCAGCTCACGACATTCGTCAACTTCGTCGTCAGCCCGTCGTCGCTCGCGGGATCTCGATCCAGAAGCGGCTTCCACCCGGGACCGGCTCGTAGCCGATTGTCCCGGACTGGGCTTCGATCGCGAGCTTGCAGAACGCGAGACCGAGGCCGGTTGAACGTACCCCTTGAGCCACGGCACCCGCCGCCCACTTCTGGAAGAGCCCGGCAACGCATTCGGGGGAGAGAGTGACCCCCCGATTCTCGACCCAGCAACGGGCCGTGCCCTCTCGGGCGTCCGTTCCGAGCCGGATGATGTCGTCGTCATCGCCGTGCTTGAGGGCGTTCGCGACGATGTTCTCGAGGATTCGGTGGAGCAGGGAGCGGTCGGCCACGACGACGAAGGGCTCGACAGCCGAAAAGTCGATTCGGGCGGAGGCGAGCGGGCCGAGCGCGCGCGAAGCTTCAGCGGCGATCAGGTCGAGTCGGCAATTCTCCGGATGCAGTGGCATTCGCCCCGCCTCGAGCCGAGAGAGGTCGAGCATCGCTTCGAGTAGGCGGATGGCCGAAGCGACGCTGGCCCGGGCGCGACGGACGAACTCGTCGCGCAATTCCGGCGAGAGATCGGAATCTTCGAGCAACTCGAGATAGCCGCCGACCGCGGTGAGCGGCGACCTGAGATCGTGGGCCGTCATATGCACCAGGTCCTGACGCAATTTCTCCAGGACCCGCAGCTGTTCGAGGCTCACCGCGAGCTCCTCGGAGCGTCGGCGGAGATCGCTTCGAAGCCGCGCCAACTCGAGCTGCGTTTCCATGCGCACGCGGACTTCGAGCGCGTGGAACGGCTTGGTCACGAAATCCACGCCGCCAGCGGCGAAGGCCGCGACCTTGTCCGCTGGCTGATCGAGCGCCGAGACGAACAACACGGGCGTGTCTTCGAGTCCGTCGATCGCCTTGAGTGACTTGCACACATCGTAGCCGTCCATCTCGGGCATGTTCACGTCCAGCACGACGATGTCGGGGCGCTGGACGCTCGCGGCGCGGAGGGCTTCGGATCCGGACGACACCGCCTCGGCGATCCAGCCGAACGACCGGACGAGGCGCGACATCAACCTCAGGTTCTCGGGCGTGTCGTCCACGATCAGGACCCGGGCACCGGGAGATTCGCCGGGACTCACGGAAGTGGCCGGGAGCGCCGAAAATCGGCAGCGCGGAGTCCGTAAAGGCTCAGCCGCTGATAGAGCGTGCTCCGGGGAATTCCCAGTCTTTCGGTGGCCCGTTCGACGAGGCCGTCGGATTCCTCGAGAACCGTTGTGATGAAGTCGCGCTCCAGCTCGGCCAGGGTGCCCCGGAAGTCGGAAAACCGGCGCGGCTCGCCGGGGGAGGGCGGAAAGCTCGGCGCCGTCGCGGGGAGCGCCAGGTCTTCCGGCGAGAGCAGGCCTTTGCGGGAGCGAATGAGGGCCCCCTCGAGCACGTTTCGCAACTCGCGCAGATTGCCGGGCCACGGATAAGCGCGCACGGCGGCCATCGCCTCGTCGGACAGGCGGGATCCGCGGCCAGTTTCCCGCTCGAGCTTCGACAGCATCGCCTGAACGAGCTCCGTCAGGTCCTCCGAACGCTCGCGCAGTGGCGGAAGTCGCAGCGTGAACGTGTTGAGACGATAGTAGAGGTCGGCACGGAAACTCTGGTCGGCTGCCGCACGCGCGAGGTCGCGATGCGTCGCCGCGACCAGCCGCGTGTCGACTTGCCTCTCCGCGACTTCGCCGAGCCTTCGGAACCGTTTCTCCTCGACTACCTTGAGGATCTTGGGCTGCAGAGAAATCTCAATATCGCCGATTTCGTCGAGGAAGAAGGTTCCCCGATCCGCGACTTCGAAGAGGCCCTGCTTCGACTGGATCGCCCCGGTGAAGGCACCCTTGGCGAAGCCGAACAGCTCTGCATCGAGCATCTCGCGGCTGAGGCCGGCGCAGTTCAGGTCCACGAACGCCTCGCGCCCTCGGGAGCTGTTCTGGTGGATCCAGCGCGCAAGGACGCCCTTGCCCGCGCCGGTTTCGCCGAGGAGAAGGAGCGTTCCGTCCGATTCCGCCGCTCGCCGCGCGTCCTCTTCGAGCGCGCGGATCGCGCGCGAGGTTCCCAGGAACGGATTGAGCGGCCGGGCCTCGCCGATCGCGTGGTGCGCCTTGTCCCGGCGGCCGGTCCGGGCGGCCTCGATCATCCTCCTGACCATGGAACGCAGGGCGCGGAGCTCGATCGGCTTGGTGAGGAACTGCTCCGCTCCGGCCTTGATCGTCGCAACTGCCAGATTGATTTCGCGATCGCCGGTGAGGACCAGCAACGGCACTTCCGGCCGCATGGCTTTGAAATCGGAGATCAGGTCGAGCGCCGTTCCGTCCGGAAGGTGGTAGTCGAGCAGGCAGGCATCCGGATGAAACGCCTGGAACTCGATTCTCGCCGCCGCCGCGGACCCCGAAGTCGCGACGGAGAATCCCTCTGCCTCCATTGCACTGCG
>JBDTQG010000157.1:0-5007 GCA_039932315.1 Thermoanaerobaculia bacterium | reverse complement strand
TGGTTCCTCACCACGAAGCGGCCATCCAGATGGCGAAAGAGGCTTTGGACAAGGCCCAACACCCCGAGATCAAAGCGCTCGCGCAAGCGATCATCAACGCGCAGCAGCGCGAGATCGACGTGATGGCGAAACTCTAGGCAACCGGCAGCGCGGCGCCCGAAAGCGGGATCGGACCGGCAGGCTTATCCGTTCCCCGCTTCTACGAGGACGGTTTCGCGGCGGGCTTGGGTATCGGACGCGACGACCAGTGGATATGGAGAATTCGCCACTTGCCGTTGTCGCCCCTTCTGAGAACCATCGTCTCGCCGCCCAACGAGCCGATGTCTCTACCCCGAAAGGTCCCCGTGGTTCTCGAACGGGTGATGACCCAGGCGAGGTCCGCGGAGCCGCCGCTCCGGCGATCGACGAGATCTGTCTTCGTCGCCGCGACGAAATCTATGTCGGCGGCGAGATGATGGCTGACGTACTCGTCGCACGACATTTCCGCGTCGCCTTCCTCGAAGATGACGACGTCAGGATCGAGGAGCGCAATACTCGCGTCGCGGTTCCCGGTCGCGAGAGCTTGGTGGAAGGCCTCCACCGCGCCGACCGCGCCGGTAGTCCCGGCGACGACCTCAGGTCCAGCCGCCCCTGCTGCAACAGCCATCGCAAAGCCAATCACGGTGGGGAGGGGCCCCAACCACGGGCACCGCATCATGGCTTCTTCTCCGGCAGCTTGATCTCGATCACGCAGTCGGAGCCGTCCTTCTTCTCGTACGTCACCACCGCACGCTCGCCGACGGCGATCTCGTTGCAGCTCGCCACAACTGCGCCGCGCAAGCACTTCGTCTCGGCGGTCAGAACGAACGACTGCACCGTGGCCTCGATGCTTTTCAGCTCCAGCCCGTCAGCCGTGACTGCCTGGACGGTTCCCTTCGCCTCGTGATGGTGCCCTTCGTGCGCCACGGCCACCGTGGCGACGGTCAGGGCGAAGCCGAAGCTCAGGGCGGCTGCCAAAATTCCAGTTCGAACGGTTCGCATCGTGTTGTTCCTTTCGTCAATGCCCACTCTGGGCAGGTGGGGCCGGAGGGACGTCCTCTCCGGCCAGAAACTGTTCTTCCTCCCTTTCCTTCTCAACGTCGACCCGGGAGACGCTCGGGTTCAAGCGCTCCATCTCAGCCAGCTCTTCCGGTTTGAGCCGTGGCAGCGAGCGGATGAAGTGGACGAGCTCCCAACTCTCACTGTCGTTCGCCGGATCGTCGTCGCCGAAGCCGGGCATGCCGGTGAGCCGCACGCCGTTCTCGATGATCCAGAAGAGCTCGCCGTCGGAGAGCGACTGCGTCGCCGCGGCTGACATGTCGGGAGCGCGGGGAAACATCCTCCGTCCGTAGAGCGTGTCGCCCTTGCCGTCATTGCCGTGGCACGGGAAGCAATGGTCGGCGAAGTGAGCCCGGCCGGAGGCGACTGTTTCCGAGTCCGCCGGAACGGGGTTCTGCAGCGCCTGCGCGCGACGCGGAATCAACAGATGGCGCGCGGCGCGGGCCATTCGGACTTCGACTCGCGCCGGCGCCTTGCGCGCCGAGATGCCCTGCAAGAGAAAGCTCGTCACCGCAGCGATCGCGAGCCCGCCGACGATCGCGCACAGGACGAAGCCCATCGTTGCAGCGCGCTTCACGGCTCCTTCCTCGCCCCACCACCGTGCTGATGCTCTTCCACCGGAAGCGCAGCCGGACCTCTTTCCAGCCACTCATCCGCGAGTCCGCCCGGCGCCGAATCGAGCTTGCGCGCCACCGTTCCCTGCGGGTGTTCGAACCAGCCGGGATCGGCGTAGCTCTCGATCCCATCGCGCACCTTGACGACCGTGAACATGCCGCCCATCTCGATCGGGCCGAACGGCCCCTCGCCGGTCATCATCGGCAGGGTGTTCTCCGGAAGAGGGTGGAACTTCGCGTGCTGAGCGTGCTCCGCCATGCCGCTGTCGCCCATCGCCATATATCCCTTGAGCAGTCGCGAGATCCGCCGCCCGGCCGCTTTCGTATCGGCACCGACGGGATTGGGCAGGTCGTGCCCCATCGCGTTCATGGCGTGATGTGACTTGTGGCAATGCAGCGGCCAGTCGCCAGGGGCGTCGGCGACGAACTCGACTGCGCGGGTCTGCCCGGCGACGCTGTTCAGGGTCGTGTCGGGAACCCACGCGGTTTTCGGAACCTGACCGCCGTCGGTCTCGACCAACCAGAAGCGATGCCCGTGCACATGAATCGGATGACTCGTCATCGACAGATTCGCAAAGCGGAAACGCACCCTGTCGTCCCGGCGCACGACGAGGGGCGAGGTCCCCGGGTAAGCGCGGCCGTTGAAAGTGAAGAGATCGAAGTCGAGCATCACCATCGGATCCGGCCTGTACTCTCCGGGATGGATCGCCCACATGTGGGGAAGAATGCAAAAGTCCCGGTCGGGCGCCTGATTCTCACCGAGAAAATGAGCTTGCCGCGGATGGACGACGAAGAAGCCCATCATGCCGAGCGCCATCTGCACCATCTCGTCCGAGTGCGGGTGGTACATAAACGTGCCGTGCTGTCCGAGCTTGAACTCGTAGACGTAGGTCTCTCCCGGCTGGATATGCGGCTGCAGCAGGCCGCCGACGCCATCCATCCCGTTCGGCAGGAAGATGCCGTGCCAGTGGATCGTGGTGTGCTCGGGGAGGTGATTGGTGACAAAGATGCGCACCCAGTCGCCTTCGACCGCCTCGATCGTCGGACCGGGCGTCCCCCCGTTGTAGCCCCAGACTTTGACCACCATGCCGGGAGCGAACTCGTGCGCGATCTCGTGCGCCACGAGATGGAACTCCTTCCAAGCACCGTTGCGCCTCCAGTTTGCGGTGACGCCGTCGGGTGTGCTCACGGGCGTATAGCCGAGCTCCCGTCGCGCAGCGCGTACGTCGGCCAGCGATGGCGGCGGCGGAAGTTCCCGGCGAACGGCGACCAGAGCTCGCTGGCCCACCGTAGATTCCGTCGCCGCGTCCATGCCAGCCATGGACTGCATTCCTGGCATTCCCGGCATGGTGGCTTCGGGTGGCGGGGGCGGTGGCGCGGCTCCATGGCCGGCATGCGGATCGGTAGCCTGCCCGAAAGCTTTGCCCTGGCTCACCACTACGGCCGTTCCGCCCAGGAGAGCGGCTCGAGTCATCCAATCGCGACGCGTCAGCATCAGTGGGACTCCTTATGCGCTTGCGGCAAGAGATCACTCGCCTCGCCGCGAGCCGGTTCGGATGAGCCCAGCCCGCCGCCACCGACCGCGCGTTCCAGCTCGGCGCGAGCTAGCCAAAAGCCCTCCAGGGCCTCGACATGTCGCCGCTCGCTCTCGAGCTCGGCCTGTCTGGCCAGGACGAGGTCGAAAGTGCCGACCAGCATGGCGTTGTATTCGCGCAAAGTGCGGTCCACCACTTCGCGGCGCAGGGGAAGGAGGGACTCGCGGAAGATCTTCTCCTGCTCGAAAGCAGCCGCGAGATCCGCCGCTTTCTCGCGAACTTCAGACTGCGCTTGCGCCTCAAGGCCGCGCAGCTGCCAGCGGGCGCGGGCGAGCTCGGAGTCGAGACGGGCAAGAGAGGCTCTGCCGGTGTCGAAGAGCGGCAGACGAAGCGCCACCGTCGGGCCGGTCAGATGAACTCCATCCGGTTCAGTCTCGCGCTCGACTCCAACCTCGACACCAAGCGGTGAAAAGCGCGATCGACGCTTCAATGCCACGGCCCGCGAGAGGGCTTCGACCGCCCATCGCGCCGCCGCGACATCCAGCCGTGCCGTGAGTGCCTGTTCTTGTAGCGCATCGACCTCGACGTTCCACAGCGCGGGCTCGCCCAGCGTCTGCGCGGTCCAGACCTCTCGCGGCGTGAGTCCGGTCGAGCGCAGAACCGCTTCGCGCCGGCGAACGGCCTCTTCCAGCGCCCTGCCGAACTGCGATTGCGCTTCGGCCCACGAAGCGCCGGAGACGGCGCGCTCCAGGCCGGTTAGGTTGCCGGCGACGAACAGCGCCTCTGCGTAGTCGACTGCCGCCTTGTCGATCTCAGCGACGAGGCCCAGCGTTTGCGTCAGCCGCTCGGCGCCCTGGAGGCGAATGAGGGCGATGCGGGCTTCAGCCGCGGTCGCGAGGATCGCCTGCCCGACCTCGAGCTTGACGCGCTCGAGCTCGGCCTCAGCGAGCTTCCGCCGCAGCGGTTGTACGAGAAGGTCGACAAAGTCGGTCACCAGCGAAACGGTGCGGATTCGCTCGCCGCCGCCGGAGATCGAGGTGAACGAAAAGCCGGGATTCGAAAGGCGCGTCGCTTGGGCGAGATCCGCCTGGGCGATCCCGAGTTCCTCGAGGCGAGCCTGGAGGAAGGGGTTCCGCAATAATGCGACCTCCGCCGCTCCCTCGGCGGTGAGCGGCGCAGCGAGCAACTCCTGCACCCGGGTCTCGATACGCGCCGAAGCGGCATCGTCCGGGCGGAACGGGACCTCTCCCGGGTGCCGACCCGCGACGACCTTCGCCGTCGCTTCGAAGGCGCCCTGTGGCTGGGTCGTAGCGCAGGCAGCGAGGACGCCCATTCCGAGAAACAGAGTGCCAAGTCGAAGAGCAGCGCTCATCGCGACCTCCGGAGGATTCCCGTCATATTTTCGCTCCGCGCAGACGCAGCGAGTTACCGATGACCGACACCGAGCTGAAGGCCATCGCTGCTGCCGCGACGATCGGCGACAGCAGCAGGCCGAAGAACGGATAGAGGATGCCGGCGGCGAGCGGAATCCCGGCCGAGTTGTAGACGAAGGCGAAGAAGAGGTTCTGGCGGATGTTGGCCATCGTCGCGCGCGACAGTTGACGCGCCCGGACGATGCCGCGCAGGTCACCCTGCACCAGCGTCACGCCGCCACTCTCCATCGCCACGTCGGTGCCGGTGCCCATCGCGATACCGACCTGCGCCTGGGCGAGCGCCGGAGCGTCGTTGATGCCGTCGCCCGCCATCGCGACAAAGCGCCCCTCGCTCTGCAGGCGCTTGAC
>JBDTQG010000156.1:0-5153 GCA_039932315.1 Thermoanaerobaculia bacterium | reverse complement strand
GTGTAGGTGCCGCCCGCGACGATCGTCGTGTTCGGGAACGAGGGCACGCCGTCCTCGTCGTCGATCGAGCCGGAAGCGACGGTGATGTCGTCGGTCGTCGCAGCGGCGTTCGGAGCGGCGGGAGTTACCGCTTCGCCATCCGGAGGAACGGCGCCCAGATAGAGGGTGCGATCCCCGAGCAGCTGCCCGGCGGAACCGTAGGTCAATGGCGCGTCGCCGAAGTCGTAGGCGCAATAGAGACCCGACCCATAACCGATGAACTGCTGATTTGGATTGTTGAAGTCGTCTCCGGCCCAGTACTCGCTGCGGATCGAGCTCACCGCGCTGTCGAAGTTCCAGAAGGCGTTGCCGAACGTGTCGGGCGGAGTCGAGTCGCTGTCGGTCTCCAGCAGCTCGCCCGAGATCTGGTACGAGGGCACGGCGCTGGTTGAGATGCTGTAGCGCACCTCGTTACCGTTCCGGAGACCGCGCACGCGAACGTAGTCCTCCCAGGAGCTGCGATCCTCGTCCAGCTGAACCCACTGCAGATCGTTCACCGGCACGCTGAACGCCCAGCTGGTCTCGCTTCGCACCAGTTCGACCTCCGTCGCGTCAGCGTCGAACTCAGTGACGTAATAGCCGAACTCTCCGCCAGTCTGGGTGTTCACGCGGCTGAAGTTGCGCGCCGAGGGGGTGCCATCGGTCAGCGTGGAGTTGGTCAGCGTCAGTGTCACGTTGCCGTTGGTGACGCCGCCGCCCGGGAAAGCGGTCGACGTCGCCGCCGCCGGCGGGCTCGCTGCGCAGCCCGGGCAAAAGTCGAAGCCCGTGCGGCTGCTGCAGACCGGCGTAAAGGCCGCTGCGCTCGTCAAGACCAGCCGGGCGCGATTGAGAGTGCCCAGCCCGCCTGCGTTATCGCGATCGCAGACCCTGAGAGTCCAGACCCCGCCGCTCGCCGAAGCATTCCCTGTGTAGAAGCCCGAGGCGATGTTGACGAGCCGGTGATAGTAGGGCTCGGACACCGGATCGTCGTCGCCGTCATTGACCGGATTCGTTCCACCACCATCGCTCAGCGGAGAGAGATAGACGTCGTAGTTGGCGTTTCCATCGCCGGCATCCTGCGTCAGGAAAACGAGCGACGTGCCGGTCGGTGAGTTGAGAATAGCGCGGACCTGACCGCGATCCGTATGAGTGATGTTCAGACCCAACGCGATGGTCGAGACGGTGAAGGAATCGGGAACGGTGAAAGTTCGGACGAGCGCCGTGACGCCGTTGCAGGCAGCATCGGTGCCGAGTTCGGGAATGTTTCCCGCCGTAGTGTTCTCGTAGGTGTAGACGATGGCTCGCGCCGGGGCGGAGCTGAATCCAGCGATCGCCAGCCCAGCGAGGGCCAAGCGAGCAAGGCGATCCGTTACGAATTTCAGAGACATGGAGTCGGACGAGAAGGACATTCTGGAGTCTCCTGGTGGCGCCTTTTGGACGCCGGCTGACTGCAATAGCCTTGATTTGAAGCGTATCCCTTCAGGCAGCTAGCTCTTCTCCCTTTGATACCCCGGGGTGAAGCAGGTTGCAGGTCCGGGAAGCGGAGGAATGGCTGGTCAGCCTAGGTTCCCATCCTAGCTTGAAATCGAACCCTCCCGCCAGCCCCCGGGCCTTTTCTCGAATCCGGCCGACAGTGGGCCGTCGGTAAGCGGTGGGCCGGGTGCTCGAGTGGACCTCGGGTTCATTCGCCGTTCCGGTTGTCTGCCGGAAGCCAGCCCATCTCGTCGCCGCTCTCGAACCCGTCGCCGAAGATCGCCTGGGGGCTGCCGTCCAGGGCAATGGCGGTGTAGAGCAGCAGGTTCGGGGAGCCTTCGCCGATGTCGGTGAGGGCGTCGAGGGTGGCGCCCGCGACGATCAGGTTTTGCACCTCTGCGGGTGTCGCGGCGGGATTCGCGGCCAGAACCAGCGCGGCGGTACCGGCGACCATCGGGGCGGCGACCGAAGTGCCCGACATGATCGTCGTGTCCTGATCGTTGCGCATGTAGGTGGAGGCGATGCCTTCGCCCGGAGCGAACAGATCCAGGCACTCGCCGTAGTTCGAAGCCCCCCAGCGGGCGCTCCCGCCGTCACTGGCGCCGACCGTGATCACCGCCGGCATGCGCTGCGGCGAGATGTAGCAAGGGGTATCCAGATTGTCGTTGCCGGCAGCGGCGACGACGACCACGCCGGCGGCGATGGCGGCGCCCACGGCATCTTCCAGGGGAAAGGAGAAGCCGTTGTAGAGGCTCATGTTGACCACTGCTCGGCGGGCGCCGGGCGCCTGCTGCCGCGCCGTGATCCAGTCGATGCCGGCGATCGAATTCGCGATCGATCCCATGCCGTCGCAACCGACGACCCGGACGGAATGCAGCGTCACGCCCTTGGCCACGCCGTAGGTCGCACCGCCGACGACACCGGCGACGACCGTGCCGTGTCCGTAGCAGTCCTCGGCGCCGTGGCCGTCATCGATCGCGGTGAAAGAGGTCGCCATATCCACCCGGCCGCCGAAATCGTCGTGCGTGCTGCGGATGCCGGTATCGACGACGTAGACGTCGACTCCTGTGCCCTCTCCTGCGTAGATGTACTCGGCATTGAGCGTCTCCTCCCGCTGGTCGATCCGGTCGAGGCCCCACGGGGCCGGTGTCTCCACTCCGCCGGACAGCGTCACGAGCCCGTCCTGGGCCACATAGGCGACGCGCGCATCCCGCGACAGGTTTTCGGCCGCGGCTGAGGAGCCCTGAAAGGCGAAGCCGTGGATCGCATGGTCGAAGGTGCGCACCGTCTGGCCGCCATAAAAGCCGGCGAGATCGCTGGCGACCTGCGCCGTCGTCCGCGGCGCACCGATCGACTGCTCCGCCGCGTCGGGGCTCAGGACGACGATGAACCGGTCTGCAATCGGATTCTGGGTGGGGTGAACCTCACCCTGGGCGGTCGAAGAACCGCCCAGGGCGGTGGCGAACAGAACTGCGGCGAAGGCACGGAAGGAGCGACTCGAGAAGTTCATCTGACTGGTCTCCGTTCGGTTCATGTTCGTCACGCGGGGGGATAGAGCACCCCCGGTGCCACCTCGGAGCCGGCTGGAGCCAGACTTCCTAACTCACTGCAGAATCATCACTTGTGGTCTCGCTAGCCACTGTCTATCGGGTTGAATGGGGGTACCCTCGGGTCCAGAGTCCAGATCCCAGACTGAGATCGGGATGACTCGCGGACGAGCTCCCTGAGGCTGCGGCACCCGTTGGAAACCGGACCCGGCGAAGAGGAATCTCACCGGCACCTGGCCGCCTCCTTGGATTCGCCGAGCGGCTCTGGTAGGCTGCAGTGGTCTTTCTTTGGAGCCTGATACCCATGCAGAGTCGCCCGAACGTCGAAGACGCATCCGCCAAGCCGGTTCCCGGCGCGGCGCAGACTTCCGGCGCCGCGGTCTCCCTGGCGCCCGAATGGAAGAAGCCGCTGCTGAGCATCTACGGCGACGTGCGCCAGCTCACCATGGGAGCCTCGCCGACCACCGGCGAGAGCGGTAACCCCGCTTTCCGTACCTAAGCAGTCATCTCCGCCCCGCTCATCGTCTTCGAGCGCCGCGCCGGAGCCCTCGCTCAGGTCGCTGATCTCGCGTTCATCGACGGCTGGATCGAGCTCCCCTCCCTTACGCGCCCCGGTTCCTTCGACGAATTCGGCCCGGCAAACGCTTTCGATCTCCTCGCCAGGTACCGGTCCGCGGGCGAGAGTTTCCTCGATGGCGCGCGCGGCGAGTTCGCGGCGGCGGTCTTCGACGCGCGGACGCAGATTGCAATTGCGGCCCGCGATGGCATGGGCCGGAGGTACCTCTCTTATTTTCTCGACGCCGAGCGCTTCGCGGCTTCCTCCAGCGAGGCCGAGCTCGTCGCAGCACAAGGTCTTTCCGCAACGCTCCACTCGCTGCGGCTGGCCGAGTTCTACTCCTGTGTCGAGCCCTCCGGTCGCGCGTCGTTCTTCGAAGCGATTTCTGCGCTGCTTCCGGGGGAAGTCCTCTTCGTCCGCGCCGAGGATGTCGGCCGACATTGGCTCGCGCGGCCGAAGTTGGCCGAGCGGACGCGCTTGGGCTCCTGGGAGGAGTACGTCGAGGGCTTTGCCGAGCTGCTGCGTCGGGCGGTCGAACGCTCCCTCAAGGGAGTCGACAAGGCGGCAGTCTGGTTGAGCGGCGGGCTGGATTCGAGCCCCATCGCAGCCTTCGCGGCGCAGAAACTGGGCGCCGCTGCGATCGACGCTCTCTGCTGGCGGATCGACGATCCGGAAGGCGACGAGAGCTCGTTCGCCGGCGAAGTCGCGAACCGTCTAGGACTCCGGCTTTTCTGGGTCGACTGCCACGACGCCACTCCCTACTCCGACCTTTCGAACTGGCCCGTCCATCCATCGACGCCCGAGCAGACGGCGTACCGACACTTCCACCAACGAAGTTACGCGACCGCAGCCGGCCTCGGGCACAAGTTCGTGCTCAACGGACTTGGCGGAGACATGCTCTACGGTCACGGTGACCGCTGGTTCTGGTCGCTCCTCGCAGCCGAGGGCATGGGCAAGGCGATCGACCGCCTGCGCACCGTGGCGCGGCGAGATGGTTGGGTTCGAACGATTCGTCGAGAGCTGGCGGGTCCGCTGCTGCGCGGCGCAGGCAGAAGCCGAGAATTCGTTCCGGAGTGGCTTCTACCCGCGAGCCGCGCTCGCCTGGAGCTGCGCCCGTCATGGCCCGAGGACCTCGACATGGCTTCGCGCAGACAGCAGGCGAGACGCCTCCTTTCGTTGTCCGACGCGGCCTGGATCAGCCAGGAGGCCTGGTATGCCGCCTCCTTCGGCATCGAGCCGAGGACGCCCCTGCGCGATCTCGATCTCGTGCAGTTCATGCTCAGTGTGCCGGACCATCTGCTTCGGCAAGGCACCGAGACGCGGCCGATCCTGCGCTCTTCGATGCTCGAATCGCTTCCACCGGCGGTCGTCCATCGCACCGGCAAGGCGGGGTTCGGATCGGTTCTCCTGCGCGGCCTGGAACCGCAGAACCTGCCCTGGGCTCCGGCGCTTCTTCTCGATCCAGAAGCACTCTGGCGCGAACATGTCGAGGAAGCGGCCGTCCGGCGCTGGCTGACAGGCGATCTCAGCGGCTCGAGCGATGCGCTCGGATTGCTGCA
>JBDTQG010000155.1:0-5204 GCA_039932315.1 Thermoanaerobaculia bacterium | reverse complement strand
GCCGACGACAGGCCGTCCTGCGCCTGCTGGAACTGGGCGAACTTCGCCGGGTCGTTGAGGATCTCCTGCGTCGCCTGGCCGCTGATCTGGCCGACGCGGCTCCGCGCCTCGACGACGTTCTGCAGCGTCTCCTGTTCGAAGGCCGCCGAACCCTTCACCGTCGCGACGAGGTTCGGAATGAGATCCGCCCGGCGCTGATAAGTGTTCTCGACCTGGGCCCAGGCCGCCGTCACCGCCTGTTCGCTCCCGACGAGACCGTTGAACTGACCGACGCCGACGAAGCCCAGCACTGCCACCAGGCCGACGAGCGCGATCACGCATCCGATTGTCTTGGTCATCTCTTCCCTCCCCTTCAGCCGGCAAAAGATAGCACTAACGGCCGCGCGGGCCGGCTGTCAGCGCGCGCGTTCGTAGTCGAGGAAACTGAACGGATACGGCTGACCGTCCGCGACGGAATGGTCCTCGCGGAACGCGATGCGAAAGCGCGAGGCGTCGAAGGGCGGAAAGAACGTATCCCCTTCGAATGACTGGTGGATGCGGGTCAGGTACAGGCGATCGATCCGGTCCTCGGTGAGGGCCAGGCGGAAGATCTCCGCCCCGCCGCCGACGAACGGCAGCGGGTCGCCGGCAGCGACGGCGATGGCGATGGCTTCCGCGACGGTCGGCGCCTGAAGAAGTTCGGGCGGCAGGCCGCCGCGGCGCGTCACGACGACCGGCACCCGTCCCTTGAGCGGCGCATCGAGCGTGTCCCAGGTGCGCCGCCCGAGAATCATGTGATGGCCCATCGTCAGCGCCTTGAAGCGCTTGAGATCCGCCGGCAGCCTCCAGGGCAGGCCGCCGTCCTTGCCCAGCACGCCGTTCTCGGCGACCGCGGCGATGAGCGCCACGACGACTTCCGGAAGCCCGGTGGGTTCGCTCATCGGTTCAGACCGCGATCGGCGCCTTGATCGCCGGCCACGGGTCGTATCCTTCGAATGCGACGTCCTCGAAGCGGAAATCGAAGATCGAGGGGACCTCCGGATTGAGGCGCAAGGTCGGCGGCTGGCGCGGCATCCGGGCCAACTGCTCGCGCGCCTGATCGAGATGATTGAGATAGAGGTGCGCGTCGCCGAGCGTATGCACGAACTCCCCCGCCTGGAGGCCGGTGACCTGCGCCACCATGGCGCAGAGCAGGGCGTACGAGGCGATGTTGAACGGCACGCCGAGGAAGACGTCCGCGCTCCGCTGATAGAGCTGACAGGAGAGCTCGCCGCGCGCGACGTAGAACTGAAACAGCGCATGACAGGGCGGCAGCGCCATCTCCCCGAGATCCGCCGGGTTCCACGCCGAAACGATGTGGCGGCGCGAGTCCGGGTTCGTCCGGATCCCCTCGACGAGCCCCGCGATCTGGTCGATCACTCCCCCGTCCCGCGCCGGCCAGGCCCGCCACTGGCGCCCGTAGACCGGCCCGAGCTCACCCGCAGGATCCGCCCATTCGTCCCAGATCGAAACGCCGTTGTCGCGGAGGTAACCGACGTTCGTGCTCCCCGACAGAAACCAGATGAGCTCATGGACGATCGACTTCACATGCAGCCTCTTCGTGGTGAGAAGTGGAAACGACCGCCGCAAGTCGAAGCGCATCTGGTAGCCGAAAACCGACAACGTCCCGGTACCCGTGCGGTCGGGTTTCTCGACGCCGTGGTCGAGAATGTGCCGCAGGAGATCGAGGTAAGTGCGCATATCGAGGATCCAGTCTAGCGGAGAGGTCAATCTGATGGCCGTGGCAGCCGTGTACCCGAAGTCTGGATCTCGCACTAGTCTTCTCATGGCTTCCACCCACTTCCGCCATGACCGCCACCTGCCCATCATCTTCACGCCCAGTGCGTCGACCTCTCGCTGTGGCCTTTTGCCTCGCGGTGATGGTCTGTCTCCCGATGAACGTTTTCGGCGCTTCTTTTCGCGGCCTGGGAGTGTTGCCCGGAGGGAGCTACTCGTCCAGCATGCCGAACGACATTTCTTTCGACGGTTCTGTGATCGTTGGCGAGAGCCAATCGTCGCGTGGCACTCAGGCTTTCCGCTGGACTCTCAGCACTGGCATGGTGGGCCTAGGCGACCTCGGCGGCAAGGATCCCTACAGTTCAGCCTCAGGGATTTCAGGAGACGGCCGAGTCATCGTCGGCAATAGCCGATCGACCGATTCGGGCACGCGAGCTGAGGGTTTTCGATGGTCTGGCGCGAGTGGCATGGTCGGAATGGGCGTCCTGCCAGGCGGTGCACTCTTCTCGAGTGTCGCGTTCGGGGTCTCCGCCGACGGTTCCGTCGTGAGCGGCAGCAGCACGTCGACGCTGTCGCCGATTCTTGGAGAGGCCTATCGGTGGACGGCAGCCACTGGAATGGTGGGCCTTGGAGTTCTCCCGGGCAGTGAACATCCCGCCACCATTCCACACCAACTCTCGGCCGATGGGAGCGCCATCGTCGGCTGGGCGTTCACCGGAAATGGGCAAGAGGCATTTCGCTGGTCGGCAGGCGATGGCCTCGTTGCAATGGGGGGTCTCACCGGAGTTCCGTTCCGCAGTCAGGCATATGGCGTTTCAGCGGATGGCTCGGTCATTGCCGGCTTTTCGAGCGGGCCCGGACCAGTTGCTTTTCGATGGACCGAAGCCGAAGGGATGCAGAATCTGGGGTATACGACGGGGGGTATCTTCAGCGAAGCCTTCGCAGTGTCGGCCGATGGCAGCACTATCGTGGGCGTCAGCGATGTCGACAGCACCGAGACGCCTTTCGTCTGGGACGGGGTCCACGGCATGCGCAATCTGGTCGATGTACTGGTCGAGCTGGGCCTGGGTCCCGCATTGCAAGATTGGTATCTCTACGAGGCCACCGCCGTTTCCGCGGACGGTCTCACTATCGCGGGTTGGGGTTACCGCCCTGATGGAAGTATCGAGGCCTGGGTCGCCAATCTCGGCGAAGAGAGCATCGTCGAAGTTCCAACTACTTCCCGCGCAGCCCTTACTTTGTTCGCCGGTCTTCTCGCAGCAGCGGCGATCCTGAAGATGAAACACTTCTAGGCTCAGTGGTCCGAAGAACCTGCGACTCGCCTGCGCACTCGAGATCGACCCCGCGGCGCGCAAGTTTGCGATTCGCCGTCGGCAGCCGTTGTTTTCTCCTCGGTGCCCTCCCTTGCCGCGAGGTTTCAGCGACTCGGCGTCCTCACCGGCGGGGAAATCAGCTCCATCTTTCCGTTCAGCCTTCCTTCCGACGGCAACAACGACCGCTTTCGCCGTCTCGTTCGTTAGATAGGCGGAGGCGGACCATGACCAGACTTTTCGCAGGGTACAGTCGGAAGAGGGTCGGCCATCCAGGCGCGAGACCGGCCGGAGGCGGCCGGTGAGCGACGTCTTCCAGCAGCGTCCTCCGAAATGGGATCCGCTCGACGACGAACGCCGGCTGCAGGAGCTCGTCGACGAGGCGCTCGAGGAGTTCGGCGTGCGGCTCGTCGATGTTTCGGGCCGCACCGGCTTCGTGCCCTTCGAAATCGAGCCGAGCCCCGGCCGCAAGGATGCGCGCCACATCGTAAACTGACGGGAACGGACGCCACTGACGCCAATTGACGAGAGGATCCGAGCCATGGGCAACCGAGACGTCGCAACGATGATCTGGGCCGCAACAGCGATTGCCGCGATACTCCTCGGCAGCGGCGCCTACTTCCTGAATCGCTACCTCCGGGGCGGAGGAGCCACGCCGCGCGTGGGCGCCGGGATCGGCACTCTGCTTCTCGCCGCATGCTCGAGCGTGCTGGTCACGAAGCTCGCGAACGTGTGGCTGGGCGACGACACGATCTCCCGGCCAGGACCCGTCTGGCGCTGGCTGCCCGCCGGAGTCGCAGCGTTGGCGGCGGTGGTCGCCTTCCTCCGACGCCTCGCGACGAGAGAAGCGAACCGCTAGCCGATCGCGGCGCTCGAACTCCCGACCTCGTCGGGGGAAGCGTCCGCAACCTCCAGGTCACCGACACCCGTCCACAGGAAGAGGGCGTGACCTTTCCCCTCCGATGCGCATTTCGCAGATGGGGATCCACCGGCTCCCCTCGTGCGATATTTTCCTCCCGACGGCGTCACAACCGAGCGAAGAGGCTGCACTCCGCTGCATTCCGCTTCATTCCAGTTCCGCCGAACTCGACCCGAACCGACTGGAGGAGCGAAACGACATGAGCACTCCACCGCCGCCGAGCGCGATCCGCAAATCCCTGGGAGAGCTCGCGCCGAAGCTCGTCGACCTCACCGAAGGCGTGCTCTTCGGGGACATCTGGGAGCGGCCGCAGCTCTCGAAGCGCGACCGCAGCCTCATCACCTGCGCCGCGCTCATCGCCACCGGAAAAAGCGAGCAGCTCGACTTCCACATCCCGAACGCCATCCGCAACGGCGTCACCCGGGAGGAGATCGTCGAAATGATCACCCACCTCGCGTTCTACGCCGGATGGCCGAGCGCGATGTCCGCCATGAACCGCGCGAAAGCGCTTTTCGAGTAAGGATCGTTGCCCGTGCCTCGCACTGTGCTCACCTTTCCAGCCGGCTCACCCGAAGTGGCGAAGATCCTCGCCTGCGCTCTCGCCGGCCAGCGCGTCCGCCGGATGCAGATCGCCGACATCAACGGCGACGAGTGGGTGATCCTGGACGCCATCCCCGCCGCAGTCGCTCCGTCGACGAAGGATCTTGCCCTTCAGACTTTCGAGTTCGATGGCCAAGTCGAAAGAGTCTGAAACGGGCGACCGAGCCGTTGCAGTTCTTGACGGCGGTGGTCATCGTTCACTGAACTGCCTGCGTCCAACGATCACGCAATCGGGAGTTGCCGAGCGTTGAGGAGGTGCCCGCAGCCTCTCCATCCGCTCTCGCCATCTTCTCCTCCCTGCTGATCGCAGCAGCGCTTCTTACCCTTCGCCTGCGCTAGCTCTCCGAGTTCGCGCTCGAGTTTTTTTCCTTACCAGCAGCTTTTCTTCTCGTTCCGATTTCGCCTCAACCGCCAGATGCGCGAGTGGATTTCCCGTCTTACCCACCGATGCTGGCTCGTGCGCTATCGGCGACACCGTGGGGGATCGAGGCTCGGCCGGTTCAGGTCGAGGTCGATGTGCAGGCGGGGTTGCCGATTCTCCAGATCGTGGGACTTCCCGACGCCGCCGTGCGCGAGAGCCGCGAGCGCGTGCGGAGCGCTCTCCGCAACTGCGGCTTCGA
>JBDTQG010000154.1:0-5237 GCA_039932315.1 Thermoanaerobaculia bacterium | reverse complement strand
ACGCTGCCGCGTCGCCAGAGCTCGGAGATCGCCGGCAGATCGAACTCGTAGCGGTAGTGTTCCGGATGCGCGAGCGGTGTGGTTTCGGCGTCGAGCGCATGCGTGCTCGATCCGAGATTGGCCTGCTGGAGGATGTTGAAGCCTTCGGCGTAGGCGGCCATGAGTCCGTACTCGATGCCGTTGTGGATCATCTTGACGAAATGACCCGCGCCGTTCGCGCCGCAGTGAAGGTAGCCCTGTTCGGCCGTGCTGGCGCTCGCGGGCAGGTGCGGTGTGGGCGGGACGTCGCCGCGTCCGGGCGCGAGCGCGCTGAAGACCGGATCGAGGCGCGCGACGATCTCGCGTTCGCCGCCGATCATCAGGCAGTAGCCGCGCTCGAAACCCCACACCCCGCCTGAGGTTCCCATGTCGACGTGGTGCAGGTTCTTCTCCGCGAGACGCTTCGCGCGGGCGATGTCGTCCTGGAAATGGGAGTTGCCACCGTCGACGATCGTGTCGCCGGGGGAAAGCAGCGGTTCGAGGCTCGCGATCGAAGAATCCACATACGCTGCGGGAACCATCAGGCAGAGGTGCCGCGGTTTCTCGAGTTTCTGCACGAATTCCTCGAGAGAGGCGCTTCCGGTCGCTCCATGCGCCTCGAGGGCCGCGACCGCTGGAGGCGATCGGTCATAGACCACACAGGTGTGACCCGCCTGCATCAGCCGTCGCACCATTCCAGCGCCCATCCGTCCGAGCCCGATCATTCCGAATTGCATCGCTGCGACCCTCCCCATCCGTCGCCTCTACCTTATCTCGGGCTAGGATCGCCGATGTGAAGCCCGAAGTGCTCATCGGTTCTCCGGAGCGTCTCGCCATCGCCGCGGCACGGCGACTGGAGCTTTCCGCGATGGCGGGGCTTGCCGGCAGCGGAAAATTCTCCCTGGCTCTTCCCGGCGGCTCGGTCGCCGAGATCTTCTTTCCCCGGCTCGCGCAGGCGCAGGTCGACTGGAGCCGGATCGATTTCTTCTGGGGAGACGAGCGCGCGGTGCCGGTTTCGGATCCCGATTCGAACTTCGGTCTGGCGCGGAAGCTCTGGCTCGATCCCGCGGCCGTACCGGCAGAGCGCCGGCATCGATTGCATGCCGATTTCACCGATCCTGCGGAACTTGCCGCGGCGGCAAACTCCGACGAGGAGATTCTGCTGCGTACCGCGGGACGACCGCCGCGGATCGACATGTTCTGGCTCGGCGTCGGGCCGGACGGACATGTCGCTTCGCTCTTTCCGGATCATCCGCTGCTCGCCGAAACGAAGAGATATGTGGCCGCCGTGGTCGATTCGCCGAAACCGCCGCGCGCCCGTCTGACGATGACGCTGCCCGCCATTCTCGGCGCGAAGGAGGTCGTGGTCGCGGCCTTCGGTACCGGAAAGGCTCAGGCGATCGCGCAGGCGCTGGATCCGCAGGGACCGGATTCACCGCTCGGGCGGGTGATCCGGGGAGCGAATCGCGTCTGGCTCCTCATCGATGCCGCTGCGGCGGCGCAATGGACGGAAAATTCCTCACCGGAGGCGCGCGCGTGATCCTGGTCGGCGACATCGGTGGCACCAAGACGCGCGTCGCAGCGATCGCCCGCGACCTCGCGCGCGACTCGATGGTCGTCGAAACCTATCGCAGCGCCGAGCACGCCGGCTTCCTCGAAATTCTTCAGCTCTTCATGGAACGCCATCGGCCGGAAGTCGAAGCCTGCTGCGTCGGAGTCGCCGGGCCCGTGCAGGACAATCGCTGCTCGGCAACCAATCTCCCGTGGGTGGTCGACGGCCGCGATCTCGCGCGCCATCTCGGAATCGCCTCGGCCTCGCTGCTCAACGACCTCGAAGCGGTCGCCTACGGAATCGAAGTTCTGCAGCCGGACGAGATCGCCGAACTGCAGGCCGGGGAGCCGGGAGTGCAGGGGAACCGAGCGGTGATCGCTGCCGGTACCGGTCTCGGCGAGGCGGGCCTGTTCTGGGACGGAGCGGCGCATCGTCCTTTCGGCTCCGAAGGCGGACACGCCGACTTCGCCCCCGGGGACGAGCTCGAAATCGATCTCCTGCGAGCGCTTCTTCTGGAGTATGAGCGGGTCAGCTGGGAGCGCCTGGTGTCGGGTCCCGGGCTCGAAAACATTCTGCGATTCCTGCGTTCGAGCGAGCGCTTCGATCGCGTCGCGGAATCGCCGGCGGTGCTGACCGAGCTCGACAAAGCCGGCGAAGGGGGCCAGGCAGCGCTGGTCTCGAAGTACGCCGCGAGCGGCGAGAGTCCGCTCTGCGCACTGGCGCTCGATCGCTTCGTGAAGCTCTACGGCGCCGAAGCGGGCAATCTCGCGCTGAAGATGAAAGCCACCGGCGGGCTCTACGTCGGTGGAGGCATCGCGCCGAAGAATCTGGCCAAGATGCAGGACGGCACGTTCCTCGCCGCGTTCCTCGCCAAGGGCCGGATGCGGCCGCTGCTCGAGAAGATGCCGGTGCGCATCCTGCTCAACGATCAGACGGCGCTCCTCGGCACCGCGAACTGCGCGCTGCGCAGCGCCGGCAGCTAGTTCCTCCGAAGCACGGTTTCGGCGAGGTAGCGAGCCAACCGCCGGTGGCCTTCGGCGGTGAAATGACCATCGTTCGGAAGGTAGCAGGCGGTACAGCCCGAAAACTGGGCGCTCGAGTCGTAGACCGGGAGCTCCGCCTCCGCTGCCGCCGTGCGCACCAGTGCCAGGGCATTCGCCTGGGCCTCGACGCCGACACCGGGGCCGAGCACCGCCGGCAGAAAGACGATCCGCAGCGCCTGTGAGCGATCCGAGCATCGTTTCGCGAGGTCGGCGAAGATCCGGTCGTAGTAGCTCTGCAGCCGCGCGAGCCGATCGGGGTCGACGAGCGGAGCGAGAAACGGCGGGTCGATGCCCGGGGGAGCCGCCCAGGCGGGCGCGGTCCAGGTGAGGCCGCGCAGCTCGCGCACCGCCGACGCCAGCAGGCGCAGCGAGGGGCGCCGCCAGAGCCATTGCCGGGGCAGCGACGGAATCTTTCCCGGCAGCTGTTTTGTCCAGGTACGTATGGCGGTGTAGTCGAGGCGATCGATCTCGGGGATCTGCACGATCTCCTCGGTCGTCCGATAGACCTCGAGATCGTCGAAGTCGTTCAGAAAGACGAAGAGAACGATCGCCGAGGGCGTGAGCTCGGGCAGAAAGGTGCGCAGATAGACGTACTCGTCGTAGAGCGCCGCCCCCTGGCGCCCCATGTTGTAGGCCGGGACTTCATGTTCGACGCGCAGGAAGTGGGCGACGGTTTCCTCTTCTTCGACGCCGTGGCCGTAGATCAGGGAGTCGCCGAGGAGGAGCACGCCCGCGGGTGTGCCCGGCGGATTGCGAAAGCCGAGTGCATCGGTCGAATGCCGCCAGCGGTAGCCGTTCCAGTAGTTCTCGGTGGTGTAGTCCGGCCACATGAAACGCATGCGCGAGCTCTTCTCGCGGGCGTAGATTCCACCCGGGCGCGTGTCGTAGCGCGAGAAGATTTCGTTGCTCCGGCGCTGACCGAAGGCCTCCGGAGAGAGGTGGAGAACGAGCTCCAGGGCGCCGAGGACGACCCCCGAAACAAAAGCGAGGAGCATCAGGCGCATTCGCCAGATCCTCCGCGACGAAGGGGCGGGAAGACCGGATTCCAAAGGCATCGGGGTATTCCGCGTCATGGCGAGGGGGACGATATCGCCGATCGCCGCAGGCCCTCCGACGTCGCGCGTGGCTCCGTACCCCGCGAGACTCAACGCGAAGCCGCGGCCATGGTTAGAATATGCGAACGCTTCGCCGCGACCGGCGGAGAGCACCCACTTCCCATGAAACCGTCATCAGCGACCGCGCTTCGGCCCGGATCTCCGTCTGCCGCTGCCGCCATCTGGCCGTGGCGCACGCGATCGTCCTCACTCGATGCGGCGCGCGCCCGCGACCGCTTGCGCAAGGAGGGAGTCATCCGGACGCTCGTCGGCGGAGCCGCCGGCGGACTGTTCTTCGCTTTCGGGTCTCCGACCGTCGCGCGTGTCGCCTGGAGCGTGAGCGGATTCGTCCTCCTTGCCGCGCTCCTGTCGCCGACTGGCGTCTACGCGGCGATCGGAAGATTCCTCGGACTTTTCGGGCGCGTTGTCGGCAAGGTGCTCGCCGTGCTCTTTCTCACGCCGGCTTTCTATCTCGTTTTTCTGCCGTTCGGTCTTCTCTTTCGGCGCGGCCGGAACGACCGCCTCGAACGCTGGTTCGACCGTGCCGCCCCGACCTACTGGCATCGCCGCGAGGACGCTCCGCGCACGCGGGCTTCCTACGAAAAGGCTTTTTAGGCCGATGCGGATTCTCGGCCTGAGCGCGTACTACCACGACTCCGCCGCCTGCCTCGTCGTCGACGGCGAGATCGTCGCGGCGGCCCAGGAAGAGCGATTCACGCGCCGCAAGCACGACGCCGCCTTTCCACGCAACGCGGCTCGTTATTGTCTGGCGGAGGGCGGCATCGCTCTCGACGGCGCAGCGGCAAACGGTCCCGATGCCGTCGTCTTCTACGACAAGCCGATCCTCAAGTTCCATCGCCTGCTCGAGAGCTATTTCTCCGTTGCGCCGCGCGGACTGTCGCAGTTTCTGGAGGCGCTGCCGCTGTGGCTCAAGGACCGTCTCTGGGTCGCGCCGGAGATCGAAGGCGAGCTGCGCGATCTCGGTATCGCCCGGCCACCGAAAGTACACTTCGCGGAGCATCACGAATCGCATGCCGCGAGCGCCTACTTCCCATCGCCTTTCGAGGATGCCGCCGTGCTGACGCTCGACGGCGTGGGCGAGTGGTCGACGACGACGATCGGCATCGGCGAAGGGAACCGCCTGCGCATGATCGAGGAGATGCGCTTCCCGCACTCGCTCGGACTGCTCTACTCGGCATTCACCTATTTCACCGGCTTCCGCGTCAACTCCGGCGAGTACAAGCTCATGGGTCTGGCACCCTATGGCGAGCCGGTCTATCGCGATCGCATTCTCGACGAGCTCGTCGATCTCAAGGCCGACGGCTCGTTCCGTCTCGACCTGTCGTTCTTCGACTATGTCGCCGGGTGGCGGATGACCAACCGGCGCTTCGCGAAGCTCTTCGACGGACCGGCGCGCGCGCCGGAATCGCCTATCTCGCGGCGCGAGATGGATCTCGCGCGCTCGATCCAGGCGGTGACCGAGGAGATCGTCCTGCGCGCGGCACGTCATGCGCGCGAGCTCACCGGCAA
>JBDTQG010000153.1:0-5406 GCA_039932315.1 Thermoanaerobaculia bacterium | reverse complement strand
TCGTCTGCGCGGCGTTCAACGCCGACTTCGACGGTGACCAGATGGCCGTGCACGTCCCGCTGTCGCCGAAGGCGCAGATCGAGTGTCACGTCCTGATGCTGGCGGCGAACAACATTCTGTCGCCCGCGCACGGCCGGCCGCTCGCGGTTCCGTCGCAGGATCTCGTGCTCGGCGGCTACTACCTCACGATGTCGAAGAAGGGTGCGAAGGGCGAGGGCAAGGCTTTCGCGGACTTCGACTCCGTCCTCCTCGCGTTGCACGAGGGCATCGTCGAGACGCACTCGATCATCCGCGTGCGCTACTCGGGGCTGTACGCCAACCTCGAAACGCAGTTCGACAACCAGGACGTCGTCCACGCCGAAGTCGAGACGCTCGACAAGGTGTTGATCGAGACCACCGTCGGCCGGGTCATTCTCAACATGAACCTGCCGCGGGAGATTCCGTTCATCAACGGTCTGCTCAAGAAGCGCGGCCTGCAGGATCTCGTCGGCTACTGCTACATCAAGCACGGCAACGACATGACCGTGCAGATGCTGGACGAGCTCAAGAAGATCACGTTCCTCTACGCGACGAAGGCCGGAATTTCGATCGGCGTCGAAGACATGGTGATTCCGGCAACCAAGGGCGCGCTGCTCGATCAGGCACGCAGGGAAGTGCTGGAAATCGAGAAGCAGCGTTCGGCCGGTGTCATCACCCAGGGTGAGCGCCACAACAAGATCATCGACATCTGGCACCGCGTGACCGAGAAGGTTTCGGAAGAGATGTTCCGCGAGATGAAGAAGGTCGAGGTCGATCGCGACGAGTTCAACCCGATCAACATGATGGCCGACTCCGGCGCGCGCGGTTCGCGCGAACAGGTGCGGCAGCTGGCCGGTATGCGCGGCCTGATGTCGAAGCCCTCCGGCGAAGTCATCGAAACGCCGATCACCGCGAACTTCCGCGAAGGTCTGTCGGTTCTGCAGTACTTCATCTCGACCCACGGCGCCCGCAAGGGACTGGCGGATACGGCTCTGAAGACGGCGGACTCCGGCTACCTCACGCGTCGGCTGGTCGACGTGGCCCAGGACGTCATCATCAACGAGCCCGACTGCGGCACGATCGACGGCATTCACGTGTCGGCGATCATGGAAGGCGGAGAAATCCTCGAGTCCTTGCGCGACCGCATCGTCGGCCGTGTGAGCCAGGAGGAGATCTACGATCCGATGACCGGCGACATTCTGATCGGCGTCGGCGAAGAGATCAGCCCCGACCTCGCGAATTCGATCCAGGGCGCCGGTATCGAACGGGTGAAGATCCGCTCGGTGCTGACCTGCGAAACCCGTCGTGGCGTCTGCATCGCCTGCTACGGACGGAATCTCGCGTCCGGACGACGGGTCGAGATCGGCGAAGCGGTGGGCGTCATCGCCGCGCAGTCGATCGGTGAGCCGGGAACCCAGCTCACGATGCGTACCTTCCACTACGGCGGCACGGCTTCCCGCGTGTCGGAACAGTCCAAGCACGAGGCGAAGAACCCCGGGACGGTCCGGTTCCTCAACGTCTCCACGGTCGATGCCAAATCGGGCGACCTCATCGTGGTCAACCGAAACGGCAAGCTCCTGATCACGGATTCGAAGGGCCGCGAGAAGGAACGCTACGCGCTCGCCTACGGTTCGCGCCTGCACGTTCAGGATGGCCAGGAAGTGGAGCCGGGAACCCAGCTCGTCGAGTGGGACCCGTTCACTTCGTCGATCCTTTCGGAAATCGGCGGCACGATCGAATTCCGCGACATCGCCGAAGGCGAGAACGTCCGGGAAGAGACCGACAAGGTTACGGGTCTTACGCAGCGCATCATCGTCGAAGCGTCGGCGAGCGAGAAGCGGATTCCGGCGGTCGTCATCAAGGGCGCTTCGAGTGAACGCCGTTACATTCTGCCGTCGGGCTCGCACCTCATGGTCAACGAGGGTCAGGTCGTCAGCGCTGGTGACGTTCTGGTCAAGATTCCGCGGGCCGAAGCGGCAAAGACCAAGGACATCACCGGTGGTCTGCCGCGCGTCGTCGAGCTCTTCGAGGCGCGCAGTCCGAAGGAGCCGGCGATCATCACGGAAGTCGACGGCACGGTCCGTCTGGGCGAGATCCACAAGGGAATGCGCCGCGTGACGGTCGAAGGCGATTCGTCGGAGAGTCGCGAGTACCTCGTGCCGCGCTCTGTGCACGTCAACGTTCAGGACGGCGAGCGGGTGCATGCCGGCGATCCGCTGATCGACGGTCCGATCAATCCGCACGACGTGCTCCAGGTTCTCGGTGAGAAGGAGCTGCAGCGTTACATGACCGACAAGATCCAGGAGGTCTACCGGTCGCAGAGCGTGCAGATCAACGACAAGCACATCGAAGTCATCGTCCGTCAGATGATGCGGTCGGTGAAGATCGAGGAAGTCGGCGATACCGAATTCCTGGTCGACGAGCAGGTCGACCGGTGGCGTTTCCAGGAGGAGAACGAGCGTGTGCTCGCCGCCGGTGGTCGAGCGGCGATCGGCCGTCCCCTGCTGCTGGGAATCACCAAGGCGAGCCTTTCGACCGACAGCTTCATCTCGGCCGCGAGCTTCCAGGAGACCACGCGGGTTCTGACCGAGGCGGCCATCTCCGGCCGGGTCGACTATCTGCGCGGACTGAAGGAGAACGTCATCGTCGGCCGCCTCATCCCGGCAGGTACCGGAATGGCGCCGTACCACGACTTCCACATTGCCGAAGACCTCCCCGAGGTCGGTGGCCCGGTGGAGGACGAGATGTACTTCGACTTCGGTGACGACGAGATCCGCACCCTGCCGCAGGAGGTCGCGGAAGCGGAGTAGGCGGAAGCGTTCCAACCCCGTCCGGCCCGATCCCCAGGATCCGGCCCGGACGGAACGGACGCGTCCACGGAAGGCCCGGCGCCGCGATTCGCGGTGCCGGCGGGCTGAGCTTGACGGCTTTGCGGGGAGATGGTACTTTCCACCTCCCCCCGCTGCAGTCCCCAGGACCAGTCGGGCAGTACGAGTGATGTTTTCTGGTCGGGTTGTGTCCCGGCCGGAGGCTCCGCTCGGGTACGTGAACGGAACACAAGAGTCGAAGAACCAGGAGTTTTTGCGCATGCCAACGATTCACCAGCTGGTCCGCGAGGGTCGCCAGCGCGTCATCAGCAAGACCAAGAGCCCGGCTCTGCAGCAGGCGCCACAGCGCCGCGGAGTCTGCGTTCGTGTCTACACCCAGACGCCCAAGAAGCCGAACTCGGCTCTGCGCAAGGTCGCGCGAGTGCGCTTGACCAACGGGATCGAAGTCACGACCTACATTCCGGGCGTCGGGCACAATCTTCAGGAGCACTCCATCGTCTTGATCCGCGGCGGTCGCGTGAAGGACCTTCCTGGTGTGCGCTATCACGTCATCCGCGGCACGCTGGACTCCGTGGGTGTACAGAACCGCCGGCAGGGGCGCTCGAAGTACGGCGCCAAGCGGCCGAAGTCGTAACGGAGTCGATCGATGCCCAGGAGACGGGAAGTACCCAAGCGTGAAGTGCTGCCGGACCCGTTGTACGGTTCGCAGCTGGTGACCAAGTTTGTCAACGTGGTGATGCGGCAGGGCAAGAAGACGGTTGCCGAACGCATCCTGTACGATGCTCTCGAGACGGTGAAGGCGCGCACGTCGGATGACCCGGTCAAGGTGTTCAAGCGCGCGATCGAGAACGTCAAGCCCGCGGTCGAAGTGAAGTCGCGGCGCGTCGGCGGTTCGACCTATCAGGTTCCGGTGGAAGTGAATCCGAGCCGCAAGCTGGCTCTGTCGATCCGCTGGTTGATTCAAAGCGCCCAGAAGCGCGGCGAAAAGACGATGAAGGCAAAGCTCGCCGGCGAGCTTCTGGACGCAGCCGAGAATCGCGGCGGTGCGATCAAGAAGAAGGAAGACACGCACCGCATGGCGGAAGCCAACAAGGCCTTCGCGCACTATCGCTGGTAAGCCGTTCGCAGGTTGAAGTTGGAACGGTAGTTTTCGGGTAGTTTCCGATGTCCGGTGCGGATACCCACCGGCAGAAGTATGAAGCTGAAGCGGCGCGGCGCTCCCTCAAGCGCCATTTATGCCGCTCACGATAGACGAGAACTCGAGCGTTCCTCCGGGGCGCAAGGATTATGGCGAGACAAGCACCCCTGTCGATGACTCGCAATATCGGCATCATGGCTCACATTGATGCTGGTAAGACGACGACCACCGAGCGGATCCTGTTTTACACCGGGGTCAACTACAAGATCGGTGAAGTCCATGATGGTACGGCCACCATGGACTGGATGGTCCAGGAGCAGGAGCGCGGGATCACGATCACCGCGGCTGCGACCACGTGTTTCTGGAACAAGTACCGGATCAACATCATCGATACGCCCGGTCACGTCGATTTCACGGCCGAGGTGGAGCGTTCGCTGCGCGTGCTCGACGGTGCGGTGGCTGTGTTCGATGCCGTCGCCGGCGTCGAGCCGCAGTCGGAGACTGTCTGGCGCCAGGCGGACCGGTACAAGGTTCCGCGCATCGCTTTCGTCAACAAGATGGATCGCATCGGCGCCGATTTCGATCGCTGCGTCTCGATGATGCGGTCGCGTCTCGCGGCATCGCCGGTGGTGATTCAGTTCCCCTGGGGTCGCGAAGACACGCTGAAGGGCATCATCGACCTCGTCCGCATGCAGGGAATCGCCTACAAGGACGAGACGATGGGCGCCGCGTACGAGCTCGTCGACATCCCGGAAGAGTATCGGGAGCACGCCAACGAGCTGCGCGAAAAGATGGTCGAGCTGATCGCCGAGACCGACGACAAGCTCCTCGAGAAGTATCTTTCCGGCGAAGCGATCTCGAATGAAGAGCTCAAGGCTGCCCTGCGCCACGCGACGATCAACAACAAGCTTCAGCCGGTCGTCTGTGGCAGCGCCTTCAAGAACAAGGGCGTTCAGCCGCTTCTCGACGCGGTCGTCGACTACCTCCCGTCACCCGAGGACATCGCGCCCGTTCAGGGCCTCGAGCCGGGTACGGACCGGACCATCGAGCGCTCGATCGCCGAAGGGCAGCCCTTCGCCGGACTGATCTTCAAGATCATGAGCGATCCGTTCGTCGGTCAGCTCGCGTTCTTCCGGGTCTACTCCGGGCACATCGAGTCCGGTACCGGTGTCGTCAACGCCACGAAGGACTCGAAAGAGCGCATCGGCCGTTTGCTGAAGATGCACGCCAACAAGCGCGAAGAGATCTCCGAAGTCTGGGCGGGCGATATCGCTGCTGCCGTCGGGCTGCGGAGCGTCACGACGGGTGACACGATCTGCGATCCGCAGCATCCGGTGATCCTCGAGGCGATGAACTTCCCGGAGCCGGTCATCTCGGTGGCGATCGAGCCGAAGACGAAGGTCGACCAGGAGAAGCTCGGTC
>JBDTQG010000152.1:0-5429 GCA_039932315.1 Thermoanaerobaculia bacterium | reverse complement strand
CCTTCCGCGGCGACCGCCACGGCGAACGGAAAGAGGTAGTAGAGGAAGCGCTTGTCTGCCCAGTCGTAGATCAGCGTGAAGAAAAGAGTCAGGCACACGAGCGGAAAGAGCACCGCCTGTGTCCAGGGGGAGATGCGGTGGGCGCGGACGAGAAGCAGCCTCGAAAGGCCGGTGAGATAGAGCGGAATGACCGCGAGGCCGAGGAGCGCGGTAGCGACGACCGCGAAGTACCTGACGTTGTGCAACGACGGATGGATCAGGAACTCGACGAGATGGGCGTTCGAGCTCGAGCGATTGTGGAGCTCGCGCACGATGAGCCAGATGGCCGGAAGAGGCAGCGCGGCGAGCAGGGCGCGCCAGGGCCAGCGCGTCGTCAGCGCCTCGCGGCGGCAGGCGAGAACGGCCAGGACGAAAGCGATCCCCACGATCAGCCCGGCATAGTGGAACAGGAAACTCACGGACAGGAGTAGCGCGCACCGGACGTACTCCCGGGGTTCGTCCGCGGCACGCACGAAGGCGATCGCTGCGCCGAGAAGGAACGGCAGAGTCCAGATCTCCCCCATGACGTAACGGGTGTAGCCGAAAAGCGAGCCGTTCGAGACGAAGAGCAGCACCGCGAGAGCTGCCACGAGGGGCGAGTGACGCAGCCGAACCAGACGATGGAGCAGGAAACCCGCAAGCCCCAGCATCGCAAAGTTGAGGTACGGCAGGAGCGGAAGTGCCGAAAGCTGATGAAGCAGGGAGATGACGAGTGGCAGCCCCGGTGGCCGGTGCGTCGAAGGAACCGGTACGCCGCTCCAGGACAATCCGTTCGCGACCCAGTCCCAGGAGTCGGGGCCCATGTAGGGGTAGCACCAGGTGAGGTCCGACGCGGCGAGCTGCGGCAGAACGCCCAGTCCGCCCACGATCGTGAACGCCACGATGGCCGCCGCTGCCACCGCGGTCGGCGAAGCGGGCAAGACCGGCCAACGCCACATCTGAATGGGTTCTCTCGTCCGACTCAGAGCCGGCTCAGGCGCGGCGGCGACTCGACGCCGTGTCCGCGCCGTCGAGAGCGCGCAGATACTGGCGATCGAACGCGGCGAGCTGGCTTTCGAGCTCCGAATACGGACCCGGCTCCCAGGCGCGCGAGCTCACGCCCTTGTAGGCGTCGGTGCAGAGCTGCCAGTCCTGGCGGTTGGTGAGATCCCAGAAGTCGATCGCCGGCTGCGGATCGTAGCCGGGCGCCGCGATCGCTTCGGGGTGGAAATACCAGTCGCAGACGACGCGCGTGCGATCGATGGCCAGAGCCTGCGCCCGATGCACCAGCACGTAGTCGGGATGGAAGGAAAGAAACGCGCTGGGGAAGAGCGTGTAGTAGTAGACCCGCCCGCGCTCGGCCGCGGTGAGCCCGGCGAACGGCTCGGCACAGCGTCCGCCGTGCGTCGTCATGCTGCCTTCCGGATTCGACATCCACATCGGTCCGCCGAGGACCGGCCCCTCGTCGAGGTCGTTCTCGGTGTTGCGATACGGCGTCAGCTTGTTGAGATGCGGGTGCACGTTCGGGCAGTGATAGCACTCGCTGTAGTTGTGGAAGAAGAGCTTCCAGTTCGCCTCGACCTCGTAGGTCGTCTGCGCGACGGAGACGAGCTCGGGCAGCCGCCAGTGCTCGAACTTGTCCACCAGCGCGTGGAGCGCTGCGTCGAAGGGCACCGGATTTTCGGCGAAATTCACGAACAGGAATCCGCGCCAGTCGGCGATCGCCGCCGGTTTCAGTCCATGCTCCGACTTCTCGAAGCCCGGAACCTCCTGCATGTTGGGGGCGGCGCGCAGCGTACCGTCGAGGGCGTAGGTCCACGCGTGATACGAGCACTGCATCGCTGTCCCCAGCTTGCCGTGCGCTTCAGTGCACAGGCGCGTTCCACGATGCCGGCAGAAGTTGTGGTGGGCGTGGATCTTCCCCGCCGCGTCGCGGACCACCATCACGCTCTCGCGCCCGCGCTCGAAGAGGAAATAGCTGCCCGGTTCCGGAAGCTGAGAGACATGCCCCGCGAGCAGCCAGTGCCGCCCGAAGATCCGCTCCTGCTCCTGCGCGAAGATCTCGGAGGAGGTGAAGTACTCCCCGGCAAGAGTGTGCTGCCCGAAAGACGTCCGCTGCTTCATCAAGGCCTCCAGGAATCGCCGACCCGCACGGAACTCTAGCGAACTGCCGCTTCCGAAGGTTCACGTTCCGCCTCCAGCCGCTCGGCGAATTGCTGCAGCAGCTCCCTCGAGAGACGGACGACCGCTGACGACGCGAGCTCGCCGTCCAGAGTCAGAGCTCCCGGATCCGAAAGCGACTTCTCGCGAAGCGCCTCGATGGCCCCCATCCCGTTCGACAGATGCGCCATGAGCTCACGGTCGCCGAGCGACTCGGCTGCGCCCCAGAAAGAACCGAGGTCGGGTTCGGCCACGTCGTGCCGCACCGCGCTTCGGGCCACTTCCGCCGCAGTCACGCGCAGCCATTCCATCGAATCTTTCGGCGCCCAGGCGCGGACCAGACGAAATAGCGCGAGATCGCTCCAGTCGATCTGACGGGTGCGGAGGAGAGCATCGCGCAGCCGCAGACGCTGCGCGATCGTCACGTCGCGTCCGTCGAGCGCGAAGACCGCTTCAGAGCGGGTCAGAGGCTCCTCCGCGGTCTTGATCAGCCAGTCGAGGATCTCGGCCGTCGACATCGAGCTCTCACCCGCGCTTTCTCCGTCCGCCCCGGTGCTGTGCGGGGAAAGGGCCGTGGCCAGCTCGTCGAGCCGTTCACGATAGGCGGTCGCCTGCGCTTCGCTCACTTCCATCGGGGGTCGGTGGCGCAGAGCGCGATAGACGTTCCGCCCCGTGGAATCCGCGCTCGGTTCCAGGAAGGCGAGCACGAGAGAGCCTCGCCTCAACCTGCCGGAGTCCGCTTCGTCAACCGCCGCGGAGTCGCTTTCGGGCACCGCGAACGCCGAGTAACGCAGAAAGACGGGACCGCGAGTGACACCGCCCTTGATCACGTCCTCGACTTCGAGCTCGGTTTCGACTTCCACGTAGCCTTCTTCCGGGTCGATCTCTTCGACCGCGGTCGTCTTCCCTGCCGTGGCGAGGAGAACGAGCGAACTGTCTTCGAAAGCCTGATGCAGCGGCGGCGCCATCACGGCGACGGCTCCCGAGATCACCTCGAAATCCTCCGGCTCCGGCGCGCTGACGACCATCGCTTCATCCACGGCGATCCGGTCGCCCCCCGAGCGGGACGTTCCAGGGTCGCGCGGCGCCTCGGAGCTGACTTTGTCGTCTCCGGGCGAGCGCGCCGAGGCGCTCGTGGCTCCGAGGATCGCCGTCAGGAGCATCGCGGCGGCAGGCTGCGGGCGCCGGAGCCTTGCCGGCAACGGCGCGGAGGCATTCTCCTGCGGAGTTCCCGGCAAGTGCGAGCCGACAAAGAGAATGTCGCCTTCCGCATTCCGGGTCAGGCGAGCGCAGATCGATCCGCGGTGAGCCTCGATTCTGCGTTCGATCTCTTTTTCCGTGAGGTGGCGGAAGTCATAGACGCGCTTCTCGCAACGCGTGCAGAAGCGTTCACGATAGCCGCCCTCCATGCTCTCCCACGAGGCTTCGCAGGGTTTCTCGACCGTCAGGCGATTCAAGCGCTCGAACTGAGAATCCGCTGCTTTGCGATCGTTCATGTCCAACCTCCGCCGCGATGCTGATGCGCAGGTGAAGTGAAGGATCCCCACCTGGAACGCCGTCACATCTCCCGGAACGGTACCGGCCAGCTCGAGGCCGATGATATTCTCATCGCGCTCCTTCGGAACGACCCAAGAGACCCATGCCGATTCCATCGCCATTCCACGAGCGCACGGCGCCCCTCTGCCTCAGCTACCGCTGGAAGGACTGGGCCGGATACTGCGCCGTCGCGAGCTTCGACACCTCCCACGAACGCGAATATTTCGCTTTTCGCGAAACGGCCGGGTTGCTCGACGTTTCCCCGCTCTTCAAGTACGAGGTCTCGGGGCCGGATGCGAACCGCCTGCTGACCCGCATGATGACGCGCGACGTTTCGAAGCTGAAGGTCGGCCGCGTCGCCTACTCCTGCTGGTGCGATGACGAAGGTCGAGTCGTCGACGACGGCACCGTCGCGCGCCTCGATGAGAACCACTACCGCGTCACCGCCGCCGACCCGTCGCTCCACTGGCTCGAAGACTGCAGCCGCGGGCTCGACGTGAAGCTCGAGGACTCGAGCGCTCGCCTCGCGGCTCTGGCTCTTCAGGGGCCGAACTCGCGCGCCATTCTGAAGTCGATCGTCCGCCCCGACTCCGGCACCGACATGGACAGCCTGAAGTTCTTCGGCGTGATGAAGGCGTCGATCGACGGCATCCCGGTCTGGATCAGCCGCACCGGCTACACCGGCGATCTCGGCTACGAGATCTGGATGGAGAGCCCGCAGGCGCTGCCGATCTGGGACGCGCTGATTTCCGCCGGCAAGCCTCTCGGCATCGAGCCCGCGGCGCTCGACGCGCTCGACGTGACGCGCATCGAAGCGGGATTCATCCTGCTCGGCGTCGATTACTACAGCTCGCCGAAAGTCGTTCTCGAGGCGCGGAAGTCGACGCCCCTCGAGCTCGGCTTCGCCTGGATGGTCGATGGTCCGGGGAGCGAGCTCGCGACGCGCGGCAACTTCATCGGCCGCGAAGCGATTGCCGCCGAGAAGGCCCGCGGCGCCGCCTGGCACCTCGTCGGACTCGAGGTCAGCTGGGAGGAGCTCGAGGCGCTCTACGAGAGCTTCGATCTGCCGCCTTCGCTGCCGGCGACGGCGCGGCGCGACGGACTCCCGGTCTACTCCGAAGACGGCCGCCAGATCGGCAAGGCGACGAGCCACACCTGGTCGCCGATCCTCAAGAAGTATCTCGTCATCGCCTCGGTCCATCGCGGCTACGAAGCGAAGGGTACGCGGCTGCTGCTCGAACACACCGTCGAATTCGAGCGCCGCAAGGTCACCGCGACGGTCGTGCCGACGCCGTTCTTCGATCCCGAAAGGAAGCGCAAGCCGTGAGCCCCGCGAATTCCTCGAACCAGACCTACGACGCGATCGTCGTCGGCGCGGGACACAACGGGCTGATCTGCGCCGCTTACCTCGCCAAGGCCGGACGCAAGGTTCTCGTTCTCGAGCGCCGCCATCAGGTCGGCGGTGCGACGACGACCGAAGAGATCTATCCCGGATTCAAGTACACCTGCTGTTCGTACGTCGTCTCGCTGCTCCGGCCGTGGATCATCCGCGACCTCGACCTGCCGCGCTACGGCTACGAGATTCTGCCGCTCGATTCGACCTTCACGCCTTTCCCCGACGGCCGCTATCTCATGCGCGACGCCGATCCGGAGAGGAACCGCCGGGCGATCGCCGCCTTCTCGCCGCGCGATGCCGAGGTCTACAAGCGCTTCGG
>JBDTQG010000151.1:0-5578 GCA_039932315.1 Thermoanaerobaculia bacterium | reverse complement strand
TCGCGATGATCGATCCGACGAACGTGTTCGCCATGGACGACATCAAGTTCATGACCGGCTACAACGTCGAGCCGGTCGTGGCATCGGAATCCGCGCTTCGCATCTCGATCGACAAGTACTACGGCTCGACGCACGCGATCGAGTTGAAGAAGGTGATGGAAGACCTGACGGACACGACGGCGGACTCTTCGCTCGAGGTCCTCGAGGACGATCAGGATCTCGACCTCGAGCTGCTCGAGAAGGAGTCCGAAGAGGCTCCGGTCGTCCGGCTCGTGAACATCATCCTCACCGACGCCATCAAGAAGGGCGCTTCCGACATCCATATCGAACCCTACGAAAAGGACTATCGGGTGCGGTACCGGATCGACGGAATCCTCTACGAAATGATGCACCCGCCGCTGCGTCTGCGCGAAGCGATCACGAGCCGCATCAAGATTCTCGCGAAGCTCGACATCGCCGAAAAGCGCCTGCCCCAGGACGGACGCATCAAGATCAAGACGAAGATCCAGGACCGCGTCAAGGATCTCGACTTCCGCGTCTCCGTGCTGCCCACGATCTACGGCGAAAAGATCGTCATGCGGCTGCTCGACAAAGACAACCTGATGCTGGACATGACCAAGCTGGGCTTCGAGTCGGACTCGCTTCGCCGCTTCGAGCAGGCGATTCTGAAGCCGTACGGCATGGTGCTCGTCACCGGCCCGACTGGCTCCGGAAAGACCAACACGCTCTACTCCGCGCTGCAGCGCATCAATACCGCGGAAGTGAACATCATCACCGCAGAAGACCCGGTCGAATTCAACCTGCCCGGCATCAACCAGGTGCAGATGAAGGAACAGATCGGGCTCAACTTCGCTGCGGCGCTGCGCTCTTTCCTCCGCCAGGATCCCAACATCATTCTGGTCGGCGAGATCCGCGACTTCGAAACCGCCGAAGTGGCGATCAAGGCCGCGATGACCGGACATCTGGTGCTCTCGACGCTCCACACCAACGACGCGCCGTCGTCGATCAACCGCCTGATGAACATGGGCATCGAGCCGTTCCTCGTGGCGACATCCGTGCACATGATCGTCGCGCAGCGCCTCGTGCGTCGCGTCTGCGGCTCGTGCAAGGAACCGGCGGAAGCTCCTCTCGGCGCGCTCATGAATGCCGGCTTCTCCGAGAAAGACGCCAAGACGGTGCGACTGTTCAAGGGTCGCGGCTGTGACCGCTGTTCCAACACCGGATACAAGGGACGCGTCGGCCTCTACGAGGTGATGGAGATCGGCGACGATATCCGCGAGCTCATCCTTTCCGGAGCGAGCTCGCTCGAGCTGCGCGTCAAGGCCGTCGAAAACGGCATGGTCACCCTGCGGGGTTCCGGACTGCAGAAGATTCGCGACGGCATGACGACGATCGAGGAAGTCGTTCGCGAGACCGTCCTCTAGGCGTACCGCCTTTCCCAGGGTCGTGCGCAAGTACTTCGTATTTCTCGTTCTCGGCTCGGCCTGGCTGCTGTCCAAGATTTTTTGGCGGCGCGAGAAGACCTGGGTCGGAGACGCGCCCTACCGCGACCCCTGGAGCGGTACGCGGGTTCTCTGCTTCCTCAACCACACCAGCCTGTTCGAATGGCTCTTCATCGCCATGGCGCCGCCGCGATTTCTCTGGCGCGTCGCCTGCCACGGCGTCATTCCGGCCGCCGAGAAGACGACCAGCCGCCCGATCGTCGGACAGTTTTTCAAATTGCTCGGAGCTCACGTCGTGTCGATCTCCCGCGAGCGCGATCACACGTGGCGAGAGGTACTGACCCGGATCGATCCCGACTCGATGGTCGTCATCCTGCCCGAAGGAAGAATGATGCGCGCCAACGGCCTGGACTCGAAGGGCCAGCCGATGACCGTACGCGGAGGAATCGCGGACATTCTGGAAACGATCCCCTCGGGACCGATGCTGCTCGCCTACAGCGGCGGTCTGCACCACGTTCAGGCGCCCGGAGAAAGCCTGCCGCGGCCGTTCCGCAGAATCCGCATGAATTTCGAGCTGGTGGAGATCTCCGCCTATCGTGAGGCGCGGATGGCGGAGGCCGAAGGCCCGATCGGTTTCAAGCGGGCTGTCGTCGACGATCTCGAACGCCGGCGGAATCTCTACTGCCCCAAATGACGCGCGATGATCGACCGCGACACTTTTCTCAGGCGCGAGAATCCCAGAGGCGGTCGGCGTCGCCGGATTCGAGGTTCGCTGCGCGGGCGAGCACGAAGAGCGCATCGGAGAGCCGGTTGAGGTAGGGCAGCGTCCAGACGCCGACCGGCTCCTGTCGAGCCAGCGTCACCAGGAGTCGCTCGGCGCGCCGACACACCGTTCGGGCGACGTGCAAGGCGGCAGCTACGGCACTTCCCCCGGGAAGGATGAAATTCTCGAGGGGCGCCAGCCGCTCGTTCCAACTGTCGATCAGCTGCTCGAGAGCGGTCACGTGACGCTCCTCGATCCGCGGCAAGGGCCGTTTCAGTTTGTCGACTTCCGTCACGCAGAGATCAGCTCCGAGGTGAAAGAGCTCGTTCTGGATGCGCGACACCGAGGCGGCGAGTCCCAGGGAAGGGGACTGGCAGAGAACCACTCCGAGCTGCGAGTTGAGCTCGTCGACGGTTCCGTAGCAGTCCACGCGAAGATGATCCTTGGCGATTCGCGCGCCGAAACCGAGGCCGGTGCTGCCGTCATCGCCCGTGCGCGTATAAATCCTGGTCAGTCGAGGCATGCCTCATTCTAAGGCCCGTGTCCGTCCGGCGGCATCGGCTGCCATGACCCGGGAGGAGCGAGTTAGGATGGCCCGCATGATCAGCGATCAGGAGCTCTTCCGGCGGCGCTTCCTCCTTTTTCTCGCTGTCGCCGTTACGGCGATCTTCCTGTTCATGATCCGCGACTTCCTGATCGCGCTGGCCCTGGGCGCCGTATTCAGCGGTCTCGCCAGCCCGCTCTATGACTGGATCCTCCGGCGGCTGAAAGGCCGCAAGACCCTCGCTTCGATCTCGACCCTCCTTGTTTTGTTGCTGGCGGTGGGGCTGCCGCTCGCTCTTTTCCTCGGGCTGGTCGCAGCGAATTCTCTCGAGATGGCGCAGGCAGCCGCACCGTGGATCAAGCAGAACGTCGCACAGCCGACGGCGCTCGAGCAACAGCTGCTCGAGCGCATCCCTTTCCTTTCGCACCTCGAACCGTACCGGGAATCGATCGTCTCGACGATCGGAAAGGTCATTGAGCGCGCCGGCGGCCTCTTCGTCAACAGCCTTTCTGCGCTCACCGGCGGAACGGCGCGCTTCCTGCTCAGCTTCTTCATCATGCTCTATGCGATGTTCTTCTTCCTCAAGGGCGGAACCGAGCTGCTGGACAAGTTTCTCGCCCACGTTCCCCTGCCCAAGAACGACAAACAGCTCCTGGCGGGGAAATTCCTGTCGGTGTCCCGAGCGACCATCAAGGGATCGCTCGTCATCGGATTCGTGCAGGCGACACTCGGCGGAATCGCCTTCTGGATCGCCGGGATCGAAGGCGTCGCCTTCTGGTCGGTGCTGATGTTCATTCTCTCCGTGCTGCCGGGTATCGGCACTGCGCTTGTCTGGATCCCGGCGGCGCTCTACCTGATTGCGGTGGATCGCACGGGTGCCGCAATCGGGCTCGCCCTCTGGTGTGGCCTGGTCGTGGGCGCCATCGACAACCTGCTCCGCCCCCGGCTGGTCGGCAATGACACCGAGATGCCCGACCTCCTGATCCTCATCGGAACTCTCGGAGGTTTGACGCTCTTCGGCGCGGCAGGCCTCATTCTGGGACCGATCGTCGCCGCGCTCTTCCTCACCGTCTGGGAGATGTACGCGAGCACTTTCCGCGATCTGCTGCGCGCGCCGGTGCCGGCGGGCGGCCGCGTGGGCGAAGAGACCGATCCGGGCTGAGCTCTCTTCGCGAGCGCCGCAGTCGAGCCGCGTCTCAGCGCACCTTCACCTTGAGCGTCCGTCCTATCCAGTTCATGAGCTCGCAGAGGGCGTCGTAGTCCGTGTGCCGGAGACGGAACCAGGCATTCGCGAGATAGCCTTTCTCGATCGCCACCGTCGCACGACCGAGCGGAGGGATTTCGTGGGCGAAGAGCCAGGGCCGGATCCGATCCATGACCTGTTCTAGATTTTCGTATCCCGCGACCTTGCCGTCGCGCTCCGGACGCACCTGCACCGAGCCCGTCGCCAGCCGCCGGCTCGGAGTCGCGTCGATGCGACCTCTGACGATCGCACTCGCCCAGGCCGCATATAGGTCGAGGTCGTTTCCGACACAGTAGAGATCCCAGATCCGCTCTCCCGGAGGCCGAGCGCCGATCTCCGAGACCTTCAATCCCTTGGGGCCGAAAAACCACTCCATGTGAGTTGCCGTCGTCTCGAGCCCGAGAGCCCGAATGACTTTTCGGCCGGTTTGCCGAAGCTCGGCGTAGCTCTCGAGCGCCACCCGGTTGGTGGAAGCGATCTGCGGTGCGACGGCTCGATTGGAAAGCGCCTCGAGCACACTCGGATAGTAGTGAGAGATGAACTCGACGCCCGGCTCACCGTCGATCGACAGAGTGTCGTAGAAGCCTTCATGGCCTTCGATGAACTCTTCGATCGCTGCCGGCTCGCCGCGCGTCACGCCGAGGGCTCTCGCCGCCCGCTCGAGCTCTGCGACATCATCGACGCGAAACGTCTGCTGCGAGCCGAGCCCGGCGATCGGTTTCAGGACGAGAGGGAATCCCACGCGCTCGACGAACTGCCGCAGCTCGGCGAGCGAAGCGACGGCGGCCGACTCAGCGCAGGGGATTCCCGCCTCTCGCAGAGCCGCTTTCATCGCCGGCTTGTCGCGACAGAGGCGCGCCGAGGCGAGAGAGAGGCCGGGGAGACCCAGCGCTTCGCGAGCGCCGGCGACGCTTTCGATCAGTCTCTCCTCGACGGTCTCGAGTCGATCCACCGGCGCGAAGCGCGCGAGTTTTCGGACAGCCAACGCGAGCTCGTGGGGTTCGAACGGATTGCGCACCTGCTCCCACGCGTCGAGGTGACGCTTGAGGCCGGCTCGCAGCCGGGACTGCGGGGTCGAACCGACGCCCGAAACACGGACGCCGAGCTCTTTCAGGCTTTTCGCGAAGTCATGAAATGCCGCGAAGAGATCGGGACCAACGAGAACGATGTGCATACTCGGGTTGGATCCTACCAAGGAGAGCGATGCCACCTCGGGGTGAAAAAGCTCGCAACGGTTTTGTCCTCCCGCTCGTACACTGGTCAGAGCCCGATGGACCGCGAATTGCGGTCCACGGGGAAGAGGAGAAGACATGATTCGAGGTTCCTACCGACGGTTCGCCGGAGCGCTGCTGCTCGCGCTCACCCTTCCCGCCGTGGCCATGGCCGCGGATCCGCTGACGGACGCCCAGTCTCTCGTCTCCGCCGCACGCCGCACGCTCGGCCGCTTCCAGGCCGACCCGGAGATGGCCTGGTTTCGCGATCACGTCGGCGATGCGCTGGCGGTACTCATCGTGCCGCGACGCATTCGCGCCGGATTCATCTTCGGAGGGAATGGCGGAGTCGGTGTCCTTCTCGCCAAGGATCCG
>JBDTQG010000150.1:0-5598 GCA_039932315.1 Thermoanaerobaculia bacterium | reverse complement strand
GATCGCCGCCGAGCTCGGCATGACGGCCGGCAACCTCTACTACTACTTCGCCGACCGTCAGGCCCTGCTCGCCTTCTGTCAGGAGGCGACTCTCGATCACCTTCTCGAGCAGCCGGCCGGCAGATCGCCGGCCAGTTCGCCGGCCAGTTCGCCAGCCAGTTCGCCAGCCAGTTCGCCAATTACCGCGTTGCGGGCGCTCCTCATCGCCCATGTCGTCTGCCTGAACGAAACCTTTCCCGGATCGCTCGCGCATCTCGAGGTCGAGGCGATCGGCGAATCGCATCGTGCGCCCCTCCTCCGGAAGCGCCGGGAGTACGAGCAGCGGATCGAACGTCTGATCGCCGAGGGCGTCGATTCCGGCGCGTTCCGGCCCTGCAGTTGCCGGCTCGCGACTCTCGCGCTGCTGGGTGCGCTCAACTGGACGGTGAAGTGGTTCGATCCCGCCGGTCCGAAAACGGCTCGCGAAGTCGGCGAGGAGTTCGCGGATCTCTTCCTGCACGGCCTGGAGGCCCCACTTGCCAGCTGAAATGGTGACCTGCGCCCTGACGGTCAACGGCGAGACCCGGACGATCGTGTTTCCCGTGCATCACACGCTGCTCGAGGTTCTCCGCGAAGAGTTGAGTCTCACTGGAACGAAGCACGGCTGCGAGCTCGGCGAGTGCGGCACCTGCACCGTCCTCGTCGACGGACGGCCCGTCCTCTCCTGCCTTGCCCTTGCCGCTGAGCTTCCGGGTCGTGCCATCGAGACCGTCGAGGGACTGCACTCCGGGAGCCGTTTGCATCCCCTGCAGGAGACGTTTGCCGACCTCGGCGCGGCGCAATGCGGCTACTGCACTCCGGGAATTCTCATGGCGGCGAAGGCTCTTCTCGCCGAAAATCCGCGTCCGGAACGCCGGGAGATCCGTGAGGCGCTGGCCGGTAATCTCTGCCGCTGTACCGGTTACCTCAAGATTCTCGAGGCGGTCGAAGGCGCAGCGGCGAAGATCCGGGGCGAAAGCTGGGCGCCCGCACGCGAATCGCTCTTCGGCGCGCAGGAGCCTTCCTCCCGTTCGGCGGAGGACGCTTTCAGGCCTTGACGCCGAGCAGCCGCGCGGGCAGCGAGAAGAGCCCGCGGAGGAACGCCAGCAGGCCGCCCATCGCGAGCCCGGCAATGCGGAACGGCAGCAGGATGAGCCAGATCAGCGGATACAGGACGAGCGCCAGCAGGGCGATCGGCCAGCACACCACGAAGAGGATCACCCAGGCGAGAAAGGTCAACATGATTCCGGCCTCCGGCGACGAGCGAGCAGCGAGGAGCGCGAAAGAGCAGACGGAAACGCAACCGGAGAAGCAAGAGCAAAGGCAAAAGCTGCTGGTAAAGGAATACGGGCGGGGCGTTGTCGAGTTTCGCGCTCCGCGGGCGGACGAAGCGGCGTCCCGCGGCCGAGTCGCGCCAAAGCGCGCCATTCCCGGGCGAGCGCCGGCGGCTCCGCCGTTCGCAGGCCTGCCGAGCGCCTTGGCAAGGCCGCGCACCATCGCGCCGCAAACCACATCACCCTTTACCGATCTTTGCTTTTGCTTCCTTGTATTTTCACTTGCCTCCTTCTCGTTCGCTTCCGCCGCTCGCGCGGCGGGGGGGGCGGCGATTCCTGCCGATCTCGTGCTGAAGAACGGTGCGATCTACACCGTCGACGCGGCGCGTTCGTGGGCGGAGGCCGTGGCGGTGCGCGGAGACCGGCTGATCTTCGTCGGCGCCGATCGCGAGGCTGCGGCATTCATCGGACCGCGGACGCAGGTCGTCGATCTCGGCGGGCGCTTCGTGCTTCCCGGTTTCGAGGACCGCCACGTTCATCCGGTCTCGGGCGGAGTGGAGTTGACGCAGTGCAACCTCAACAACAGCGCCGATCGCGCCGCGGTGCTGGCGAAGGTCAAAGCGTGCGCCGAGACCCTCGGCGACAAGCCCTGGCTGGTGGGTGGCGGCTGGGATCTGCCTCTCTTCCCCGGCGGCATCGCCGACCGCCGCGACCTCGACGCGCTGCTCCCCGACCGGCCCGCACTGCTCTCGTCCGCCGACGGGCATTCGATCTGGGTCAACTCGAAGGCGCTGGCTCTCGCCGGGATCACTGCGAAGACCGCCGATCCCGCCGACGGCAAGATCGAACGCGACGCCACCGGCCAACCGATCGGCACCCTGCGGGAGGGCGCGAGCGACCTCGTCGAGAGACTGCTGCCGCAGGAGACTGACGCCGAGCGCCTCGCCGGCCTGAAACTCGCCGTGGCGCTCGCGCACAGCTTCGGCATCGTCGCCGTCACGGAGGCGAACGCCAGCCCGGAGATTCTCTCGACCTACGACGCGCTCGATCGTTCCGGTGAGCTCGGGCTGCGCGTCGTCGCGTCGCAGTCGCTGGCACCCGGGAACTGGGCGACGGCGATTCCCGGACTCATCGCGCGCCGTGCCGCTCCGCATGCCCCCCACGTGCGCGCGACCGCGGTCAAGCTCTTCGCGGACGGCGTCATCGAGGGCGGAACGGCGGCCTTGCTCGAGCCCTACATCGGCGGTCGCAGCGGCACCGGGATCGCGAACTGGACCGCGGAGGACCTCTCGAAGGTCGTCGTCGCCCTCGATCGAGAACGTTTCCAGATCCACGTCCACGCGATCGGCGACCGCGCGATCCGCGACACGCTCGACGCCCTCGCTGCGGCGCGCGCCGCGAACGGCGTCCGTGACGCCCGGCCGCTCATCGCACATCTCCAGCTCTTTGCGCCCGTCGACATTCCGCGTTTCCGCGACCTCGGTGTCATCGCCGACTTCCAGCCGCTCTGGGCCTTCGAAGACACCTACATCAAGGATCTCACCGCACCCTTCCTCGGACCGGAGCGCATGCGCTGGAACTACCCCATCGCATCGATGGCGAAGAGCGGCGCCGTCCTCGCCGCCGGCAGTGACTGGTCGGTGTCGTCGATGAATCCGCTGGAAGCGATCGAAGTCGCCCTGACGCGCTGCGACTTCGCGCTCTCGACCTGCGACAAACCATGGATTCCCGAAGAGCGCGTCGACCTGGCGACGATGCTCGCCGCGTACACCATCGGCGGTGCGTACGCCGGTTTCGAGGAGCACGACAGCGGCTCTGTCGAAGCCGGAAAGCTCGCCGACCTCATCGTCCTCGACCAGAATCTCTTCACGATCGAGCCCGGCAGGATCTCCGAAGCCAAAGTCCTGCTGACCCTGTTCGAGGGTCGCCCCGTCTTCGGAACCTGGGATGCGGTGCAAGCCAAAGCTTCCGGTAAAGGCGGCCTGTGATGGCGGAACCGGGTCGCACGCGCGGAGCGCGGATCTCTCCGGCAGCCGGCTGTTGCGAAGCGCGGCGGAAAAAAGCTGCTGGTAGAGGGAGATCGTGATGGCGGAACCGGGTCGCACGCGCGGAGCGGATTCGTCGGCCTCCCTTACCGAAGCTTCTCTTAACCGAAAGTTGGATCTTCCCGAACGGGAACTGAAGTTGATCGGCACGCCTTTCCGGCGCGTCGATGGGTGGTCGAAGGTGACGGGGGCGACGCGTTTCGCCGATGACCTGTCCTTTCCGCGCATGTGCTTCCTCAAGCTGGTGCGCTCGACGGTTCCGCACGCGCGTCTCGTTTCCATCGATGCATCGGCGGCTCTCGCGATGCCGGGGGTGCTGGCGGTTCTCACGGGCAAGGACCTGCCCGTGACATTCGGGATCCTGCCCGTCTCGCAGGATGAGCATCCTCTGGCGCTCGACGTTGTCCGCCACGTCGGCGACCCGGTTGCCGCTGTCGCGGCAACGTCGGAGGATCTCGCCCAGGAGGCAGCTCTTTCGATCCGCGTCGAATACGAAATGCTGCCGACGATCTCGTCCGTCGAAGAGGCCATCGCGATCGACTCGCCGCAGATCCACGACTATGCCGATCGCGGGAATCTGCACAAGGTCGTCTCGATGGAGTTCGGTGACGTCGATGCGGGTTTCTCGGCTGCCGACCATATTTTCGAGGACAGCTTCTTCTTCGACGGCAACACGCATCTTCCGATGGAACAGCACTGCACCGTTGCCGTTCCAGAGTCGGAAGGACGAGTCACCGTCTGGTCATCGACGCAGACCCCGCACTATCTTCACCGCTCGCTGTCGAAGGTGCTCGGACTTCCGGGCTCGCGGATCCGCGTCATCGCGACGCCGAACGGGGGCGGTTTCGGCGGGAAGAGCGATCCGTTCGGGCACGAGATCGTCGCCGCGAAGATGGCCCTCCAGCTCGGCAGGCCGGCGAAGATCACGCTGACGCGGGAAGAGGTCTTCTACTGCCATCGCGGGCGCCATCCCGTGCAGATGAGAATGAAAACGGGCGTGATGAACGACGGCACGATCACCGCTCAACACCTCGAGACGGCGCTCGATGGCGGTGCGTTCGGCAGCTACGGTGTCGCGTCGACCTACTACACCGGAGCACTGCAGACGGTGACTTACAAGCTGCCGGCATACCGCTTCGATTCGATCCGCGCCTTCACCAACAAACCGGCCTGCGGACCGAAGCGCGGTCACGGAACACCCCAGCCGCGCTTCGGCTGGGAGGTCCAGCTCGACAAGATCGCGGTGAAGCTGGGAATGAATCCCGCGGACCTGCGGCTGAAAATCGTCGAGGAGCCGAACACTGTCACTGCCAACTGGCTGAGGATCGGCACGATCGCCCTCGCCCGCTGCATCGAAGCGGCCGTCACCGGCTCGGGATTCCGTGAGCGCTGGGGAAGACTCCCCGAGGGTCGCGGCCTCGGACTCGCCTGCGGCAGCTATCTCTGTGGTGCCGGTCTGCCGATCTACTGGAATCACATGCCGCAGTCGGGAGTGCAGATCAAGCTCGATCGCTCGGGCGGCGTCGCGGTTTTCTGCGGTGAAACCGAAATCGGACAGGGTTCCGATTCGGTCCTGGCGGCGATCGTCGCCGAGGTGCTCGGCCTCGAGCTCGCGGATATCCAGCTCTGCGTCGCCGACACCGGACTGACTCCGGTCGATCTCGGCAGCTACTCGTCCCGCGTCACGCTGATGATGGGAAATGCAGCGCGCGAGGCCGCGGAACGCGCCCGGGAGCTCGTCGCTCGAGCCGTCGCCCAGCAGCTCGATGTTCCCGTCGACCGGCTCGCCTTCGCCGAACGCCGCGTGTTCGACGTCAGCGAACCGGGGAATCCGAAGAAGGGCCTGTCCTGGGAAGAGGCGGTGATTGCCGCCGAAGCGCGCTTCGGCACGCTCGGCACGACCGGCTCGTACACTCCGCCGCGATCGCCGGGAAAGTATCGTGGCGCCGGTGTCGGCCCGTCGCCCGCCTACTCCTACTCCGCCGCCGTCGTCGAAGTCGAAGTCGACTCCGCGACCGGAATCTGGAAGCCGGTGCACGTCTGGATGGCACACGACATCGGCCGCTCGATCAACCCCGCGCTGGTGATGGGACAGGTCGAAGGCTCGGTCTACATGGGCCTCGGCGAGGTCATGATGGAAGAGTCGGCCTTCCGGCGCCTGCCGAAGTCGCGCTCCCAGGCGCTGGTGCACAAGTTTCCCTCCATGCTCGAGTACAAGAGCCTGACCTTCGAAGAGATGCCGCCGGTCACCACCTACCTGA
>JBDTQG010000149.1:0-5629 GCA_039932315.1 Thermoanaerobaculia bacterium | reverse complement strand
CGGTCTTGACCTCCATCGACTGGATCGTCCCGCCGGCGAGAATCTGGACCTCCCGCACCGCTTCGCCGCGGACCATGAAGCCCCGCCCGTCCACCTTCACCGGCATGGGAAAGGTCACGCTCCAGACGATGGCCGCGAGAATGATCGCGGCGATCGCCGCCATCGCCACCCATCCCATCGGCGAGGTGACGCGCATCATCATGTCGAGCTGTTCGGGCGACGACAGCTTGTCGACCGACGACTTGCGCAGCAGATTCTCCGGACCTTGCATCGATTTCTCCCGGCCGCTCGAATCAGCGAAGTGGCGAGTCGAGCGGCAGCAGGCGCGCCGTCCGGATGTCGCCGTCCGCCGGCAGGTCGACCAGGCGCCCCGAAGCGAAGCGCAACCGGGTCACGAGCGACAGCACGGCACGTTCGGAGCCCACGAGATCGAGCCCGGCGCGCGTCAGCTCCTGCTCGGTGATCAGCGTATCGAGAACGGTCAGGTCGCCGGCCTGGTAGCGCGTCCACGTCGCTTCCGCGGTCTCCTGGATCCGCTGTCGCGCTTCGCGTCGCTCGGCGAGCTCCGCCCGGGCACCGGCCAGAGTGGAAAGATCCTCCAGAACTTCAAGCCGGACCGAGCGCTTGAGCTCGGTCGAATCGATCTCGCTCGAAGTCGTCGCCGACCTCGCCTGGAGAAGCCGTCCGCGGGCCACGTTGTTGCCGATCGGCAGGCGGAAGCGCATCGAGATGCCGTAACTGGGCCCCGACCAGGGCTCGCTGAACGCGTCGCCGAAACCCTTGGGTTCGTAGAAACGGGTGTCGAACGTCTCGTGGTAGGCGTTGTAGGAGGCATTCAACCGCAGATCGACTTGGGGCCGGAGGTCGCGCTCGGCCGCCGCCGCGAGTGTCGATTCCGCTTTGAGGCGCTGCTCGGCCGCCTTGACGTCGTCGCGTTCGGCGAGGGCCAAGCCGACCATCGCTTCGCTGTCGAGCGCTGCCTCGACCGCCTTGTCGACGAAGAGTGCGAAGTCGCTGTCGGTATCGATGACGTCGACTTCCGTAGCGAACGCGCCGATCTCGACCGCGAGCGCCGCACGAGCCTCGGAGAGAGCGCGGCGTCCGGAAGCGACGGATGAGGCGGTCGCCGCTCGCTGCGCGCGATTGCGCTCGATGTCGATCCGCGCCAGCTGATCGCCATCGATCAGCTGCTGCGTCGCATCGAGCAGGCGGTCCTGCTGCGCGAGAGACGTTTCGAGCAGGGCGAGACGCTGCTTGGCGGCGACCACGTCCCAGTAGGCTTCGAGGGCGACCTCGGCGCGCTGGGAGGCAGCGTGACGGTAAAGCGATCGAGCCGCCGCCTCCGCCTGCTGCGCCGCAACGAACGGGGCCGAATACGACGTGCGCCCGCCGCCCTGTCCGAGCGGAATTTCCAGCGCAACGCCGCCGGTGACCCGGAACTGATTGGCGACGAACGAATCGCCGAACAGGGGATCGAGCGGCTTGTCGATGAAGTTGTCCTCGGAGCTCGCGAGCGCAAGGCTCGAGATCAGGGCGGTTCCGTTGTGAAACGGAATGCGGTAGTCGACCCGGGTATCGAGGAGAATCGATTCGCGGTCACGCGGCAGGTCGCCGATGTTCATGCGCTGGATCCGGAGCGCGGTCGCCGTACCGGTGAGAATGTCCGCCACCAGCCGGATCTGATCGGCCGCGGTGGCGCGCAGGGAGTCGGCGAAGAGTTGAATCCGGCCGTTCAAGCCCTCGAGCCCGACGAAGGCATCTGCGAGACTGACGGCGGAGAAGAGGGTCGCACCGACGGCGAGCGACGGATCGAGAACGCCGAGAAGATCGCCGTTGTTGTCGAGGCAGAGCACGGTCGGCGCGTCGCCGACCACGATCAACGTCGCCGCACCGAGACAGGTCGAAGGGGTCAGCAGGCTCACGTTCGTCGGAATCGCGGCGCGCAGCCGGCGCGCCGCTTCATCGAGCGCCGGCGGAGGAATTTCGAGCTGCAACCGGCGGTTGACCTCCGACTTGAGGCGACTGCCGACGAGCTCTTCCTGGTCGTAGTCGACACGGAACTTGGCGAGCACGGAGGAGTCGAAGATGGACCGCGCCTCGGTCACGATCGCGGAGCGCCGCGCGACGTCCTGCTCGGCGCTCGCGAGCTCGGGGTTCTCCGCGATCGCACGCCGCACGGCCTCGTCCGCGGTCAGGAGCGTCGTCTGAGCGCGAAGCGGAGCCCAGGCGAGAAGCCCGAGGAAAGTGGCGAAGGCAGCTTTGTTTCGAGTGCAGCCGCGCGCTCGTCTCACGGCTGGTTTCCGGCGGCAACCGAACCGGGCAGCGTGACCAGCGCATCGGCCGGCAATCGCCCGCTTCCCGAGGTCCAGTCAATCAGCGTTCCGGTTTCGAAACGGAGCCGCGCCAGAAGGAACGCGACCTGCTGCTCACCGGCGATGACCGCGAGGTCCGAAGAGGTCTTCTGCTGCTCCGTGACGATCGAGTCGATGAGTGTGGAAGCTCCGAGGCCCAGCTTCTCGAACTCGCCGTCGACTGTCGCCTGGAAATGGCCGGCTGCGTCCTGTGCCGCCGCGAGTCCTGCCGAGGCCTCCTCGAGGGAGCGCAGGATCTCGACGACGGCGATGCGGATCCGCCGGTCGAGATCGTTCGCGGAGATCTCGCGCTGCTGCACCAGCGCTTCATTCTGCGCATAACGGCCTTCCTGGCCGTGGTTGCCGAGACTCTTGTCGTAGGCCAGCGCGAAGCTGCCGTTGGGTCCGGTGAAGCGATCGACGGCGTTCGCGAAGCTCTCTTCGCCGATCGACGAGGCCGAAAGAGAGAGCGCGAGGTCGAGGCGGGAGGCGAGGTCGCGTCGGGCCGCTTCGGCGAGGACCTTGCCCGAAGCGACGAGCTCGTGGGTCGCCTGCCGATCGGCCCGAAGGTCGAGCGCCTGCGTCGAGAGAGTCACGGCGTCGAGCGCGCGGACCTGTTCGGGCGTCGGCGCGGCCGGGAACGGCCCCTCGGCGAGCGGAGCGTTCGCGACACCGTCGACATCGACGCCCATGGCACGAGCCAGACCGAGTCGGGCAGTGACGAGATCCCGCCGCGCCGACTCGAGCTGCGCGCGCGCATTCGCCTGCGATGCCGCGGACCGCGCCGATTCGACGCGGGGAATGACATCCCCCTCGATGAGCTGTCCCGTGAGATTGACGATCCGGGTCTGCAGCTCGAGCGAGTGTTCGAGGACCACCACCCTCTGCTGCGCGCTGTAGAGCTGCCAGTACGCGAGGGCGGTCGCCAGCGTCGACGTCGATGAGCCGTGTCGGAGCACGAGCTCCGAGGCGTCGAGATCGATCTTCGCCGACTTCTCGAACGCGCCGGCCGATTCGACTCCGCGACCGCGCAGGAGCGGCAGGTTGACGTCGACGCCGATCTCGGTGCGATAGAGGTCGAGAATGTTCTTGCCGCCGAAATCGACGAAGCGCCGCAGGCGGGTGCCGAATTCGGTGGTGAGCGGCAAGCCGTTCTCGTCGACGCGATCGACGAAGAATCCGTTGCGCCGGCCGGCGAACTGATTGTGGTCGTAGCCCGCGGTCAGGAAGGGGGTGAGGGTGATGCCGGAGCGGAAGTACTTCGAGAGCTCGAGATCGAAGCGGCCGCTCGCGATCTCCTCCTCCTCCGGCGCCGGTCCGAGATTCGCCACGTCTTGGTTCAGGTCGACGCAGCCCTGGGCGACATCGGCAACACCCGAAGTCGCCGAGTCGATCGCCCGATTGAGGAGATTCGCGCGTGCCTGGGTGAGGAGATCCCGCTGTGTCGCGTTGTCCTCCGCGCCGATGACCGCGTCGAGGAAATCGACCTGCTGCTGCACATCGTTGGGCAGCGTCGCACTGGCGTCGCCGCCCGCGAAGCGCTGCAGATTATCGAGCGCGGCGCGCTGGCGAACCTCCTCGGCGCAGGTGAAATCGCGCTGCGCGGCGAGGTCGGTGCGTCTCTCCTCTTCACGCTGGAGTGTCGAGTCGCGAACCCGCTGCTTGCGATAGTCGTACGAAAGATCGATGCTCAGGTTCCAGTCGAACGCTCCGGAGCTCTCCTGGAGGATGCCGCGCTGGCGCGCGACGTCCTGGGCATCGAGCAGGAGGTTCGGGTCGTTCTCGAGGGTCAGCCGCACCGCCTCGACGAGACTGATCCGGCCCTCGCCGTAGTTGAACTTCGGTGGCAGATATCCGTCGGAAAAGGCCAGCGTCGCCGACCCTGTGGCGCAGACGAGGGACATTCCCACGATCCGGCCGATCCGCTTCCCGAAGAAACTCATCGACTTCCTCCTCGTCGCCGGCTCGGCGACGCATTGACGTGATTGGATTCGCTGCCAAGGCTACGTTTGCCCGCGGACCGCGTCAAGCGAAGCGGCCGGGGAGGAGCTCGGCGCCCGGCGCCGGGCGCCCCAGTCTCTTCGAGGAACCGCGCGTCTCGCCGACGAACTCGGCGATCGGCGCGATCCAGCGCAGGATGAAGCGGACCATATTCGGGTAGTTGACGGGAGTGACGAAGGTCGCGCGTTCGACGCCACCTTCCGCCAGCCGGCGCAGCGACTCGCGGTACAGCGGCACGATGCGTCCGCGCCGGGAAAGATCCTTGCGCAGGAAGCTGCAGGTGAAGCGCACGGTTCCGGGCGCGACGACGTGATTGATCACCCAGCCCACGACCTCGCCGCGATAGCGCGCGCCGATCGACGACAGCGGATCCACATCGGCGCCTTCGAATCGCCACGGGGCAAGAGCGGGCGTGATCCAGGGGGCGGCCTCATGGGTGCTGCGGATCCGCGCTCGCGACTCGGCGTCGAGATCGCGCCAGGGAAAGAGCTCGAGCCGGCCCGAAAGGGCGCCCATTCGGCGGTCGCTGAACAGATCCGAAGCGAGCGCCGCCTGGGGCGGAAAGCGCACGGAGAGCGTGCGGGCCTGCGGCGCGTCCCAGCCGCGCTTCTCGAGGACCCGCTCGAGCGCCGGAATCGACGGCCGGCCGGCGGTGTAGACGGTCGTCATCGCGGTTGCACCGCGGCCGGCGAACTCGCGCTCGAGCGCTGCGAGAAGGGCGGTCGCGATGCCGGAGCAGCGCGCTGCAGGTTTGACGAAGAGCGAGAGCAGCTCCGGTCGGCGATCACCACCCGCTCCGCCCCCCAGTCGATCGCTGATTCCGTCGAGCGGCTGTTCGGCGAGCGCCAGGCCCGCCAGCCGGTCGCCGCTGCGCACGACGACGGCGACGGGCTGCACTGCACGGATGTCGCCCTGCTCAGGATGCCGGCTGACCGGTTCGAGCCTCAGGAGCGGGCGATAGATCGGGAAGGTCATCTCTTCAAGGCCGGGCGGCAGCTCTCGTCCGGGCGCGAGCGTCTCGAATTCCAGACCACCACTCATCGTGTTGCCTCCTTCGTTGGAGCGGCGCGCTGTGGAGGATCGCCCGCGAGCGCTCGCGCTTTGGCGGCCCGCGCCCGCGCTTCCGACGGCAGCTCGAGGGCGAGGGGATTCAAGACTGCCGGGTCGCCGGCGGAGGCGGTGAAGAGCCCGAGCCAGGCGATCCCCGCGACGCCGCGGAACAGGGCCGCCTCGACGTCCGGCCGCGCGCGGGAGGAGCCGGGCAGGCGAGGGGGCCG
>JBDTQG010000148.1:0-5782 GCA_039932315.1 Thermoanaerobaculia bacterium | reverse complement strand
ACTCCCGGAACCGTGAACGGGCCCGGCGGGTCGGTCGCCCAGTGCACCCACAGGTGCGTTCCGTCTCCTGGCGTCGGCGGGGGCGTCGAGGACCAGCTGCTCGGCACCATGTCGGTGAGCGAATAGGTGATGCGCTTCTCGTCGTTGTTCGGATGATGGATTCCGGCGCAGGGCGCACCGCCGGAGCAGACGATGTTTCCGGTGTTCCGGTTCCAGCCCTCCCAGAAATGATTGAAGGCCGGCACCGGTGGGTCGTCGAGCTCGACCAGCGTGAAATCGCTCGCGGCGCTCGCGGCGCGGAAGAACGAGCCGGTGTGGAACTGCGCCAACGAGCCGTCGCCGGCCTGGCCGCTTGGACCGCTTCCCGGTGTGCGGCAGAAGGAGTTCTGGTAGTTCCAGAACGCCACGAGCGAGGGGGCGTTTCCTGCGTTGATCGTGCAGTGGTTGGCGGTGATGAAGTACATCTTGTGGTCGTTGGCGGCGTCGTTGATGAGCGAACCGGTGCAGAAGGTCGAGCCGCCGGTCGAGATGTTGGCTACGGAGCGCATCGGATCCCGCCACGGATCGCCCGCATCGAGACATTCGACGTCCAGGTTGCAGGAGCCCGACTCCGGGACCGCGGTCGGACCGTTGGTTCCGAAGGTACGGTAGCCCTGGCCGATCGCGCCGAGGACGAGACCCAGCTCTCCGCGCTCGCTCGCCGGAATCGTCACTTCCACGACGATGTCGTTCGCGCGCACCAGCGGCACCCAGAGCTGTCCGTGGGTCTCGTTGTCGGCTTCGGTGAACGGCCCTCGCGTGTCGAGATCGTCGTGCGCGGGATAGACGAAGAGCCGACCACCGGGCGGCATCACGTAGCGCGTGAAGCCCAGGTTGATCGACGTCGCGGCGTCAGCGCGGATCCGGTAGCGCCAGAGCAGAGAATCTTCCCCGACCGCTTCCCATGTTCCCGCCGACTCGGGAGTCACGTCGACGTCGTTGACGATGGCGTAACGCGGAGGCAGGTCTTCCTCCTGACGCGCGGCATCGTCGATCGCGAGCCAGTCGCGGTCGAGCGCCGGAAACGAAACGGTGTCCACGCTGTCGACCGACTGCACGGCGATGAGGCGAGCGGTCGGAAGGGTCTGCGGCGTCTGCGCCGCGAACGACGCCGAAAATGCGGCGAGCGCGAGACCGGAGAAAAGCGTGCCGGTGCGGGATGCGAGAGAAGATCGATTCATCCAGACCTCCTTGAGAACGCGCTTTCGTCTGAAGAGTTTCGATCCTAGCGGTTTCGCGTCTCGTCGACTTCCGAAAAATAGTCCTGAGGCACGAGCACGTCGCGCGGTTTGCTCCCCTGGCTCGGGCCCAGCAGCCCTTCGCGCTCCATCATGTCGATGAGGCGCGCCGCGCGGGAGAAACCGACGCGCATCCGGCGCTGGAGGAAGCTCGCTGAAGCCTGGCGCTCCTGCACCACGAGACGCGCGGCCTGATCGAAGAGATCGTCGTCGATCGGCCCGGCGCCGCCTTCGTTGCCGCCCTCCTCGGGCCCGGCAAGGACCGCCGGATCGAGCTCCGGCTTGCCCTGTTTCTTCAGCCAGCGGACGAGCGATGCCGTCTCCTGTTCGGAGATGTACGGGCCGTGCAGGCGGATGGGGCGGCTGCTGCCCGGCGGAAGGAAGAGCATGTCTCCTTTACCGAGAAGCTTCTCCGCACCGACACCGTCGAGAATCGTGCGCGAGTCGTGGCGGCTCGCCGTCGCAAAAGACAGGCGACAGGGAAAGTTGGCCTTGATCGTGCCGGTGAGAATATCCACCGACGGCCGCTGCGTCGCAACGATGAGGTGAATGCCGACCGCACGCGCCATCTGCGCGAGGCGAGCAATCGATGTCTCCACCTCCGCCGCCGAAACCATCATGAGGTCGGCGAGCTCGTCGATGATGATCACGTAGTAGGGCAAGGGCTTGAGATCCGACTCCCGAATCGGCCCTTCGCCTTCGGTGAGCGAGAGGCGATTCCGCACTTCGGGGTCGCGGATCGCGCGGTTGTAGAAATCGATCGAGCGCACATGCACTTCGGCGAGCAGCTTGTAACGCCGCTCCATCTCGGCAACCGCCCAGCGCAGAGCGTTCGCCGCCTTCTTGGGCTCGACGACCACTTCGGTCTTGAGATGCGGGATGTCGGCGTAGACCCCGAGCTCGATGCGCTTGGGATCGATGAAGATGAACTGCACCTGGTCGCGGGTCGCCTTGTAGAGGATCGACGTGATGAGACTCTGGAGTCCGATCGACTTGCCCGAACCGGTCGCCCCGGCGATGAGCAGGTGCGGCATCGTGGCGAGGTCGGCGTAGTAGGGCTCGCCGTGGATCGTCATGCCGATCGCGAGCGACAGAAGCGAGGGCGATTTGCGGAACGATTCGTTGGCGAGCATGGCGCCGAGACGGATGACCGCGCGCTTCGGGTTCGGAACCTCCATGCCGAGCGTCGAGCGGCCCGGTATGCGGTCGATGCGCACCGATTCGGCCTTCAGCGCGAGCGCGAGGTCATCCTGGAGATTGACGATCTGGCTGACCTTCACGCCCGGCGCGGGCTGGAATTCGAAGACCGTGATGACCGGTCCCGGACCGATCCCCTCGATCGTCCCTTCGACCCCGAACTCTTCGCAACGGGAACGGATCGCTTCGCCCAGGCGGACGAGCTCGTCCTCATCGATCGTCGGCTTCTCGTTTTCGAGCTGCAGGAGGTTCAGCGGCGGGAGCTCGGGATCCGACTTCGTATCGACGAAGCCGAACTCCTTCTGCTTCTCGCGCCGGACCGGAGATTCGGCCGGCGGAAACGCGGCATTCGCGGCGCCCGATACCGCCGCGCTCCCCGCTCCCCCCGATCCGCCCCCTCCCGCCGCTGCGATCGATGGTGCACTGACGCGCCTCACGGTGACAGGTCGTTCAGCTTGCGGTCGCGGCGTGCCGCGCATCGGCAGATCCAGCTTGCCGTCGACCGGCGGCAGCGGGATCTCATCCGACTGCTCCGCGACGTCCGCCACAGCGGCCCGTCTCGCCGCGCTTCCGGAAGCCACGCCGGCGAGCTTGTCGAGGCGCTCCTGCTTCTCCTCGGCGACGCGCTGCAGATGTTTGACGACCACGCGCTTTCGCGAGCGCTCTTTCTCCTGCCGCTCGTGGCGGCGCGCCCGGGACAGGCGCCACTGGTCGAGCGCGCCCGCGAACCGGCGGCGCCAGCGCGCGATCGCCTCGCCGAGGCTCGTCTGCACCAGGAGCGCGACCCCGACGATGCACAGCGCGAGCAGGAGCACGAGGGCGCCGGCGAAGTTCATCGCACCGGCGAGCCGGCCGGCGAGCACCGTCCCGACCGCGCCGCCCGAGTCGATCGCTTCGCTCCGCCAGACGAGCGACGGGACGAGGAGCTGCAGGAGCGCTGGCAGGCTCAGAAGCATGAGCAGAGCACCGGCACCGCGACCGACGACTTTCGGACGGATCTTGGGACGCAGCCTTCGCCAGGCGGCGACCGCGAGCAGCAGCGGGATCAACAGGCAGGTCACACCGAGAATGCCGAAACCGGCGGCCGCTATCTCGGCCCCGAGACCGCCGATCCAGTTGTGCGTCGGCGCCGGACCGGAGATCTGGCGCAGAAAACTCGGATCGGACGGATCGTAGCTCGCGAGACTGGCGCCCGAGATCACCGCGGTCGCGGCGAAAAGGACGCCGACGATCTCCCGCCCCTTGTCGGGGGAGATCTCGACCCGGGGCAGGTCTCGACGCGGTTCGCTCAAGATTTCTCTGGGTTTCCGATGCCGGAAAGAGTATCACCCGGAACCGCCGCATCCCGAGTCTCCGCAGCGTCCTGAAGCTCCCGAAGGAGCTCCAGGAAGTCCTTCAGCTGGAGCTCCTCCGCGCGGGTTTTCGGGGTCCTCCCGAGTCTCGCGAGGGCCTCTTCGACCCGGGGACGCGAAAAGCTGCGGGTGAGGGCGTTGACGAGGGTTTTGCGTCGGTGACTGAAGGCGGCGCGGAGAAGGCGATCGAATGCCGGCATCGCCTCGGCGGCGAGCGGCGGCGAAACAAGCGTCAGGCCGACGAAAGCGCTGTCGACTTTCGGCGGCGGAACGAAGGAGCCCGGTCGGACGATGCCCAGCCTCACCACCTTCGCCCGCGCCTGGGTCAGCAACGAGAGCGAACCGAAGTCAGACTCGCGAGGACCGGCGGCCAGCCGGTCGACCACTTCGCGCTGGAGAAGGAATGCCGCGCGAGCGACCGCAGGATAGGCCCGCAGAACCCGCTCGACGATCGCGGTGCCGAGATTGTAGGGAAGGTTTCCGCACACCAGCGTCCCCGGGGCGAGCGCCGCCCAATCGAAGTCGAGCACGTCACCCACTCGTACCGCGAGCCTTGCGGAGGTGAGCCGTCCCTGCAACGCTTCCGCCCAGGCCGGATCGATTTCGAGAGCGAGGACGCGCGCTCCCGTATTCAGCAGCTCCGCGGTCAGGACCCCCCCACCCGGTCCGATCTCGATGACCGTCGTCGACGCCAGCGCCTCCGGCGACAAGCCCGCGAAGAGAAAATCGATCAGCGGGCGGCATAGACTGCCTTCCTTGAGGTGATGCTGACCGAGCGCCTTCTTGAGACGGGGCCCACGGAGCCGGCGTGGCGCATCCGGGGATCTTTTTTCCGCTTTCAGGATGGGTCTCCGCCGCCATCTTGGCACAGCACGCGTGGCATTTCCCTTGCACTTTGGGCGACCCAGGAGAGTGGCATGGAAACCCTCGTAAATTCTGAATCGACCGGCAGTTCCGACAGCTCCCGCGGTTCGTTTCCGGCTCCGGCCGGAGGGGGATCGCCGTCATCTCCCGGCAACTCGACGATGCCGACGATCCCGGCGATCGAACGTGAAGCCCTGGTGCTCAAACAGGTCGAGGCCGAGATCCGCCGCGTCATCGTCGGCCAGGACTATCTCGTCGAGCGCCTGCTCGTCGGACTCCTCGCCCGCGGGCATGTGCTGATCGAAGGCGTCCCGGGGCTCGCCAAAACGCTCGCGGCGAAAACGCTCGCGCGAACCCTGGCGATCGATTTCCGCCGCGTTCAGTTCACTCCCGACCTGCTCCCGGCCGACCTCGTCGGCACGCTGATCTTCGATCCGAAGAAGAGCGAATTCGAGCCTCGGCGGGGTCCGATCTTCACCAACGCTCTCCTTGCGGACGAGATCAATCGCGCGCCCGCCAAGGTGCAGTCGGCGCTCCTCGAAGCCATGGAAGAGCGTCAGGTGACCCTCGGCGATACGACGTACATGTTGCCGGAACCGTTCCTCGTGCTCGCGACGCAGAATCCGATCGAGCAGGAGGGCACCTATCCCCTCGCCGAAGCGCAGATCGATCGCTTCATGCTGAAACTCAAGGTGGGCTATCCGACCCGCGCCGAAGAGGAAGAGATCCTCGACCGGATGATGGTCGAGCGCGAGATCGAGATCCGCCCGATTCTCGATCAGGCGCGCTTGATCGAGCTGCGACGCGCCTGCGACGGGATCTACCTCGACGGGAAGCTTCGCGGCTATCTCCTCGATCTCGTCGCCGCCTCGCGCAACCCGACCGCCGCCGGCATCAAGGAGCTCGCTCCCCTGATCTCGTTCGGTGCTTCGCCGCGCGCGACGCTCTTCCTCGCTCGCGCCGCGAAGGCCATGGCGCTCCTCTCCGGACGCGGCTACGTCATCCCCGAGGACGTCAAGGAGATCGCGCCGGACGTCCTGCGCCATCGCGTGGTTCCGACCTACGAAGCGGAAGCGCAGAATCTCACCAGCG
>JBDTQG010000147.1:0-5824 GCA_039932315.1 Thermoanaerobaculia bacterium | reverse complement strand
GCGCGCAAGGTCGACGGCGGGTGGATCCTCAACGGCTCGAAAGCGTTCTGCACGCACGGCGGAGTCGGAGAAACGGCCGTCGTTCTGGCGATCACCGACCCGGAGGGGCGCAAGGGTCGCAACATCTCCGCCTTCGTGCTCGAAAAAGGGATGCCCGGATTCCGCTCCGGCAAGAAAGAGAACAAGCTCGGGATCCGCGCCTCGGACACCACCGAGCTCGTTTTCGAGGATTGTTTCGTGCCCGACGAGAACCTGCTCGGGAAGGTGAACGAAGGCTTCCGGCAGGCGCTCTCGGTGCTCGACGGCGGGCGGATCTCGATCGCGGCTCTGGGCCTGGGGACCGCGATCGGCGCCTACGAGACGGCCCTGAAGTACGCGCAGCAGCGGGAGCAGTTCGGCCAGCCGATCGCCGAGTTCCAGGCAATCCGCTTCGCTCTCGCCGAGATGGCGACGCGCATCGCCGCCGCCGAGGCACTGACCCTCGCCGCGGCGACCGAGATGGATCGCACCGGAAAAGTCACGCTCAAGGCCTCCGAAGCGAAGCTCATGACCGGCGAAGCGGCGGTCTTCTGCAGCGAGCGTGGTGTGCAGATCCATGGCGGCTACGGCTTCATCAAGGACTACCGGGCGGAGAAGTTCTACCGCGACGCGAAGATCTGCACCATCGGCGAAGGCACCAGTGAAGTTCAGCGCCTGGTGATCGCCCGCGAACTGCTCTCGGCATGAGCTTCGGGGCCGCGACGCCGCCGACGGCGACGACAGGCCCTGAGATCGCCCCGGACTTCGTGGAGCGGCTGCGCGGCCGCGAACCTCTCGCGGTGGCGCGGGCGATCTCCATCGCCGAGCGCGGTGGCCCTGCACAGGCGGAACTTCTTCGCTGGATCTATCCCTTCACGGGCCGCGCCCGCGTCGTCGGCATCACCGGCCCTCCCGGCGCCGGCAAGAGCACGCTCGTCGACGGCCTCGCGCGGGTCTGCCGTGAACGCGGCGAAACTGTCGGCATTCTCTGTGTCGACCCGACCTCGCCGTTCACCGGCGGTGCCCTTCTCGGCGACCGGATCCGCATGCAGTCTCTCGCCACCGACCGCGGTGTCTTCATCCGCTCGATGGCGACGCGAGGCGCTCTCGGTGGCCTCGCGCGCGCGACGAGGGATGCCGTCGACGTTCTCGACGCCGCGGGCTTCGACCGGGTGCTGGTCGAGACGGTCGGTGTCGGGCAGGATGAGGTTGATGTCGTCGCCAGCGTCGACACGGTTCTCGTCGTCGCCGTCCCGGGTCTCGGTGACGACATCCAGGCGATCAAGGCCGGCGTTCTCGAGATCGCCGATATTTTCGTGCTCAACAAGGCGGATCGCGATGGCGCCGACCGCGTCGCGCGCGATCTCGAAATGATGCTCTCCCTCGGACATCACGGTCAGCACACGCGGCTTGCTCAGACGACGAGCGCGTGGGAACCGCCGATTCTTCGCACCGTGGCGAGCCGTGGCGAAGGGATCGCCGAGGTCCTGGCTGCGGTCGAGCGCCACCGGGCGCACCTCGAGGCTTCGGGAGAGCTCGCGACGCGGCGCCTCGCGCAGTTGCGACTGCGGGTGGCGACGATTCTCAAGGAGCGGGTGCTCGCCGCAGCGGTGGGAGAAGCCGGTTTCGAGCGCGCGCTCGCGCGCGGATACGCCGAACAGATCGATCCGTACACGATTTCGGGCGAGATTTTCTCGGGCGTCGTTGCCGCCGGAGCGGCCGCTCGCGTCACGGAGGGCAGTTGATCCAGCGTATCGACCACATCGGCATCGCCGTGACTTCGATCGCCGAGGCGCGCGGCTTCTACGAAGCGCTGGGCCTCACCGTCGAAGCCATCGAAGAGGTACCTCAGGAGGGAGTCCGCGTGGCCATGATTCCGTGCGGCGAATCGAAGATCGAGCTGCTCGAGGCGATTACGCCCGATTCTCCGATCGCGAAATTTCTCGCGAAGCGCGGGCCGGGCATCCATCATGTCTGCATGGCCACGGACGACATCGTGCACGACGATCTGTTGTTGCGCGCCGCGGGAATCGAGCTTCTGCGCCCGGAGCCGACGTTGGGCGCCGGCGGCTGCTGGGTGCAGTTCGTCCATCCGAAGAGTGCGGCCGGGGTTCTCGTCGAGCTGTCTCAGGAGATCGCGGAATGACCATCCGTCGCGGCGCGCTCGTTCTCGTTCATCTGGTGAACCCGACCGAGAAGTTCTGGGGAACGCTCGAGCGGCTGGAAACCGTCGGCGTCACGTTCCGTGGCATCAGCCTCGACAGTTTCGAGGAATGGGTCACGGAAATCGCGCGCCGGGAATCCGCCGGACTGGGACTCGCGACGATGTTCGTGCCGCTCTTCCGTGTCGAGAGGATTTTTCTCGATGAAGAAGTGGGAGAGGTCGAGAGCTATCGCCGGCGCTTCGAACGTCGTGTCGGCTCCCGGGTGGAGAATTTCGTCTCGCTCGGGCAGACCGAAAGCGAGCCGGACGACGACTCCGGAACCGGGCCCGTCTTCTAGCTCAGAACTCGACGTACTTGATGAAGAACGCCGGCGGTTCGATCCGGCCGGCGACGAGGTCGGCGGCGAGGGGCGGCGTGATGTCGAAGTGGCAGGCTCGGCCGCCGCTCGGAGCGTCGCAGACCATCTCGAAAGCTTCGACTTCGCCCGGGTGTTTGTCGCGAACCTCGATCAGCGCGCCCGCCGTTGCCTGCAGCGCGCGGAACACCTGCGTTTCGGAGGTGGTCTCGAAGACCAGTCGCGGACGCCGGCTGCTCTGACCCTGCTGCACTTCGAGGCTGGTGATGCCGCGGCCGAAAATGAAGGTGCGGATTGCGGTCGAAATCTCGACGTTGCGGAGCGGTGCCTCTCCGGAGTGCCCGGCGTCCGGGCGGGCGATGGCCGTGGCCGGTGCGGCATCGATCGCCACGGCGCCGGCGGTCCCGGAACCTCCGGCCGCGGCCCGCTTCTCGAGGAGATCCTTGAGGGTCTGTCGCGGCGGCGGGGGCGGTGCGCTCTGCGCGAGGTCGGTCGCCTTGCCGTTCTCGATGACGATCGCCGTCCCGATGTCATTCACGTTCGCAGCATCGGTCTTCGCGACGTCGATCTCCGACAGAGCCAGCGCCGATTCGGTGCCGCTGGGGAGAATGACGATCGCTTTCTCGCCCTGGACGACGTATTTCTTCTTCACGACGAGCTCGGAACCGTCCTTCAGGCGAATGGTGTAGGCCGCCAGGCTGCCGGCGAGAAACAGGCTGCCGAGCAGCAGAGCGGCGAAAGGCGCACGGCGGAGATGGGCTCGTCGACGCATGCGGATCCTTTGAAGTGCCATGACAGCGATAGTATACGGGCAGTGCCGTTCGAGGACCGACTCTGCCCATGAAACCATTCCATCCCGCCCTGCTCGTTCTCGAGGACGGCTCCGTTTTCGAGGGCCGCGCCGTCGCGCGGGGCACGCGCTTCGGAGAGGTCGTCTTCAATACCGCGATGAGCGGGTACCAGGAAGTTCTCACCGATCCGTCGTATCGCGGGCAGATCGTGGTGATGACCCAGCCTCACATCGGCAACTACGGAATGCAGCCCGCGAGCTCGGAGTCCGGGCGGATCTGGGTCGAGGGTTTCATCGCGCGCCAGTTCACCGTCGAGCCGTCGAACCGCACCAGCGAGAGCGGTCTCATCGCCGACCTCCAGGCGAGCGGCGTTCCGGCGCTCGACGGAATCGACACGCGCGCCCTGGTGCGGAAGCTCCGCGACCGCGGAGCGTTGCGCGGCGTTCTGACCTCCGAGCGCAGTGACGTCGCCGCGCTGGTGCGCGAGGTGCAGGAGTATCCGCTCATGACCGGACGCGCTCTCGTCGACGAAGTGACCTGCGCCGAGCCCTATGAAATCGCGGCGGATGCCGGCCTGGAGGAGCGCTTCCATCTCGCGGTCTACGACTTCGGGATCAAGCGCAACATCCTGCGCTCGCTCACCGCGCGCGGAGCGCGAGTGACGGTTCTGCCGGCGCGCACTCCGGCGGCGCGGGTTCTGGCTCTCGACGTGGACGGCGTCGTGCTGTCGAACGGGCCAGGGGATCCGGAACCGCTGGTCGACATCATCGACAGCGTGCGGACGATCACCGACTCCGGGATGCCGACCTTCGGCATCTGCCTCGGTCATCAGCTTCTGGGGCTGGCGATGGGTGGGAAGACGTTCAAGCTCAAGTTCGGGCATCACGGAGGCAATCAGCCCGTGGTCGACCTCGCGACGCGTGCGGTGACCATCACCAGCCAGAATCACGGCTTCGCCGTCGATCCGGACTCCCTGCCTGCCGGTTGTGTCGCGACGGAAGTGAATCTGAACGACGGCACCGTCGAGGCCTTCGGCGTCGCGGGCCGGCCGGTGCTTTCGGTTCAGTACCATCCGGAAGCGGCGCCCGGACCGCACGACGCGAGCCCGCTCTTCGGGCGCTTTCTCGATCTCGTCGCCAGGGCATCGCGCAGCGCCTGATGCCCTTGCCCGCTCCGGCCGCCGCGCGACGCCCGGACGCGCCGGCGCCGCTTTCGGGCTCGCTGATCCTCGCTCTCGCCGTCCGCTTTCTCCGCGGCCGGGGGAACCGACTGATTTCCTCGACCGCGCTCTCGGCACTCGCCGCTTCGACTCTCGGTGTCACCGCCATGGGCGTCGCGATGGCGCTCATGACCGGATATCGCGGCGACCTGCAGAAGAAACTCGTCGGGGGCAACGCTGCCGTGCTGGTCTACCCGCAGACTTCGTCGCGGGAGAGCGGCGGCGCGGAATCCGCTCGCTTCGCCGCCGAGCTGCGCCGGATGCCGGGCATCACCCGGGTCGATCCGGTCGCGTATGTTCAGGGCGTCATCGCGACCGGCGGTCATGAAGCGCAGGTCACCCTGCGCGGCAGCGCCCCGGGCCAAGGACTGCTGGGGGCGACTTCCGAGCAGCTCGCTCCCGATGCCGAGGGCATTCCCGGAGTCGTTCTCGGCGTCGATCTCGCGGCGGACCTGGGGGTCGCCCCGGGCGAACATCTGCGGCTGGTGATCGTGGCGGTGGGCGAGGGGAGGCCGAAGTTCGTCTACCGGACGCTGCGGTTCGCCGGCACTTTCAGCAGCGGTTTCGCTGAATTCGATCGCGAGTGGGCCGTGACCTCCCGGGAGACCGTCGCGGCGATCGCCCCGGACGGACTCGAGAGTCTCGAGGTCGGAGTGGAGGATCTCGACCGGGCGCCGGCGATCGCGGCGGCCATTCGCGCAATCTCTCCCGACGGCACTCTGGTCACCGACTGGCGCGAGCTCAATCGCGAGCTCTTCGCCGCGCTCAGCCTGCAGAAGGCGGCACTCTTCCTCCTCCTCGGCCTGATCGTTCTGGTGTCGACGTTCAACGTGGCATCGAGTCTCGTCGTGCTGGTGCGCGAACGCCGGCGCGATCTTGGCGTGCTCGCGGCGCTCGGGCTCGCTCCCGAGAGGATGCGCTGGGTGTTTCTCCTCTACGGCGGCGCGCTGGGTCTGGCGGGTACGCTTGCGGGACTGGGCCTTGCGGGGACGATTTCCTGGGTGGCGGATCGCTTCGAACTGGTGCGGTTCGGGCCCGAGGTCGCCTCGATCTACTTCCTGCGCGCGGTGCCCTTCCGGCTGTCGCTTGCCGACGCGGGACTGATCGCCGGCTTCACTCTCGTCGTGACGCTGCTTTCCTGCTGGCTGCCTTCGCGCCGGGCGCTGACGCTCGATCCGTCCGCGGCGCTGCGTTACGAGTAGGCGGCGCGCAGGATCGCCGCTCTCCGGCATCGGCCGGCGGAGACGGGCGTCGGGGGGGCCTTTGGGGCCCCCCC
>JBDTQG010000146.1:0-5893 GCA_039932315.1 Thermoanaerobaculia bacterium | reverse complement strand
CGCGAGGAGCAATGCCCTGCAGCACGAAATCTCACCCCGCAGCTGGCCTTTGGCCGAGGATCCGCAGCGAACCCCGCCGCCGACCGCTCGCGGGCCTCGATCGACGAAAACGCCGCGGAGAACGACTTTCCCATAAGAGCCTGGTGCGTCGCGAGCCGTTGAAGAGAGGACGGTTGCCGCCGACGAGGCCCTGTGCGAGTCTCTCCGCCCATGAGTCATGGTGGAGATCTCATCGCGAGGGTCCTGCAGCGGCATGGAGTGACGACGCTGTTCACTCTCTGCGGCGGTCACATCTCACCGATTCTCGTCGGCGCGAAAGCGCTGGGCATCCGGATCGTCGACACCCGGCACGAGGTCGATGCCGTCTTTGCCGCCGACGCGACGGCACGGCTCACCGGCATCCCCGGGGTCGCGGCAGTGACCGCCGGCCCGGGGCTCACGAACACCATCACCGCGATCAAGAACGCGCAGATGGCGCAGTCGCCCGTCATCCTTCTCGGCGGCGCGACGGCGACGGTTCTCAAAGGCAGGGGATCGCTCCAAGACATCGATCAGCAGGCGCTCATGGCGCCGCACGTCAAGTGGCAGGGGAGCGCACGCCGCGTCCGCGAGCTCGTGCCGCTGCTCGAGACGGCGTTCGCGATGGCGTGCGAGGGCTTGCCTGGACCGGTGTTTCTCGAGTGCCCCGTCGATCTGCTGTATCCCGAAGAGACGACGCGCGAGTGGTACGGCGTGGTGGAGAAGCCGGGGGCGAAGAAGCCTTCGTTTTCGAAGCGGCTCGAGCTTATGTATTTGCGGAATCACCTGAGAAAGGCTTTCAGTAAGGGGGGGGACTTTCGGGGCGCGAGCGATCCCGTCGAAACGGAGTCGACTTCCGCGGCGAAAGACGGAGGCGCAACGGGCGGGCGCTCTCTCGCGGGACTTTCGCCATCGGCGGGCTCGTTGCGCCGAGCCGTGCGGGCGCTGGCGCGGGCGGACCGGCCGCTCGTGCTCGTGGGCTCGCAGACGATGCTGCACGCGCGTCCGGCGGCGGCGCTCCGTGCCGCTCTCGAGCAGCTCGGAGCGCCGGTCTATCTCTCGGGAATGGCGCGCGGATTGCTGGGCGGCGCGCATCCGCTACTGCGCCGTCACAAGCGGCGCGAGGCGCTGCGCGAGGCGGACTGTGTCGTGCTGCTCGGAGTGCCCGCGGACTTCAGGCTCGACTACGGCCGCCACATTCGGCGCGATGCGACGCTGATCTCCGCCAATCGCAGCGCCGAGGATCTCGACAAGAATCGCCGGCCGCAGATCGCCGCGCTCGCCGATCCCGCGCTTTTTCTCGAAGAGCTCGCGGAGCGTGCTTCGGGCCTTCATTCGCGCTGGAACGACTGGTTGCAGATCCTGCGGGAGCGCGACCTCGAGCGCGAGTCGGAGATCGCCGCTCAGGTGCAGGAAACGCCCGCGGAGGGCCTGAATCCCCTGCGCCTGCTGCGGGACCTCGACGACTTTCTCGCCGACGATGCGGTGCTCGTCGCCGATGGCGGCGATTTCGTCGGCACTGCCTCCTACGTCGTGCGCGCGCGCGGTCCGCTGGGCTGGCTCGATCCGGGAGTCTTCGGCACGCTCGGCGTCGGCGGCGGATTCGCGCTCGGCGCCAAGCTCGCGCGCCCGGACTCGGAAGTGTGGATTCTTTACGGCGACGGCTCCGTGGCGTACAGCCTGATGGAATTCGACACGTTCGCGCGCCATCGCGTGCCTGTCATCGCGTTGGTGGGAAACGACGCCTCGTGGGCACAGATCGCGCGCGATCAGATCGCCGTGCTCGGCGACGACGTCGGAACGGTGCTCGCTTCGACCGACTACGAGCTCGCGGCGGAAGCTCTCGGCGGAAAGGGATTGTCGATCGACCATCCCGATGAGATCGTCCCGGCCTTCGAGCAGGCGCGGGTCTGGGCGAAGGCCGGGCATCCGGTCCTCCTCAACGCTCGCCTCGCGCGCTCGGAGTTCCGCAAGGGATCGATTTCGCTCTGAGCTAATCGACGAGAATCTGCGGCGCGCGGGTGCGCTGCATGAGGACCCGGGCAGCGAGAGCGGCGATCATCAGTCCGCCGCCGCAGAGCGCGAGCGGCGTCGGTTTCTCTCCCTGAAAGATCCAGGTCCACAGTGGATTGAGCACCGGCTCGAGCAGCACGAGAAGCGAAACCTCGAGCGCCGGCAGTCGGCTCAGCCCTTTCGAGAAGAGCCAATAGGCGACGCCGATCTGGATGACGCCGAGGTAGAGGAGTGAGGCGAGATCGGACGCCCGGAAGACCGTCACCGGCAGTGCGAACGGCAGGGTGAAGGCGAGCGCGATGGCGTTTCCGAGCACGGTCGCCGGGAGCGAGCGGTCGTTTCCCGCCGGGGAGTCACGCGACAGACGGCGCAGCGTGATCATCAGGAGGGCGTAGAACAACCCGGAGACCAGCGCGACGACATTGCCGATTCCGGGCTGCGGCGCGGTCGCGGCCGGATCGCGCGAGCCGAAAAAGACCAGGGCGAGTCCGATCGCCGCGAGACCGACGGCCGGCAGGTCGCCGAGGCGGATCTTTTCCTTGAGGAGCATTGGCGCGAGGAGCAGGATCCAGATCGGCGCGGTCGACTGGAGGAAAATCGCCGCCGCCGAGGTCGTCATCTTCGTCGCGAAGACGAAGCACACGAGCGTTCCGGCATAGGAGAACGCGGCCGGCAGCAGGTCCCAGCCGAATCCGCGGCGCGCCTCGCGAAAGAGCAGAAGGAAAGCGATGGCGGCGATGCCCGAGCGGAACCCGGCTACCTGAAAGGCGGTGAGCGCCGTTCCCTTGATCGCCGCGCCGCCGGTCGAAAACAGCGCCGCTGCGCCGATCACGCACCAGCGGCTGCGGGCGAGAGTGGATCCCGTCGCCGCGACAAGGGATCCGGGTACCGAGCCGGGCGATCTGTGGGCGATGCTTTTCATCCGACTCACGCGGGCGATGCTATCTTCGCCGACGGCTTTCCCCCATGTTTCCGATCCGAGATGGAATTCCGAGCCGGCGTGTGCCGATCGTCACGATCGCGATCATCGCCGCGAATACGCTGGTCTACCTCTATCAGCTGACCCTGCCGCAGGAGGGCCTCGCGTCGCTGTTCTACCTCTTCGGCGTTGTTCCGGCACGGCTCTCGGATCCCGCCTGGGCCGGGAGCGTGGGCATCCCGGCGACGGCGTTCGGCGGTTACACGACCTTCCTCTCCAGTCTCTTTCTTCACGGCGGCTTCCTGCATCTCGCGTTCAACATGTGGACGCTGTGGATCTTCGGCGACAACGTGGAAGATCGTCTGGGCCGGTTTCGCTACGTCGTGTTCTACCTCGGCTGTGGCGTCGCTGCGGGGATCGCGCAGGCCCTGGTCGATCCGCGCTCCACCGCGCCGACGATCGGAGCTTCGGGAGCGATCGCGGGAGTGCTCGGCGCCTATCTGCTGCTCTACCCGCACGCCCGCGTCCTGACGTTGATTCCGATCGTCATCTATCCGCTGTTCGTGCAGCTTCCGGCGCTGGTGTTTCTCGGTCTCTGGTTTCTGCTGCAGCTGTGGAGCGGAGTCTCGGCCTTCGGGCAGGGCCCGGGTGCCGGAGGCGTCGCCTGGTGGGCGCACGTCGGCGGGTTTCTGACCGGCATGCTGCTGCTCAAGGCGATGATCTCACCGGAACCGGAACAGCTTCCGGGGCCGGTCCGCCACTTCGTCTACCCGGAACTTCCGGTGCGCGGACGCTGGCGCTGAACGGCGGACCGGCGCCAGCTCGCTGCCGGAACTAGGGCGTGAGCGCTCCGAGCGAGCCGGTGACGGCCGCCGAGCTTTCCGGCAGGAAATAGAACATCAGCGCGAGAATCAGGTAGACCGCGAGGAGCTGGACGCCCTCGAGCCAGTGACTCTCGCCGTCGCTCGCGATCTGCCCGGTGATGGCGACCGCGATGACGACTCCGAGGACCTCGGCTGTCGAGAAAACCAGGTTCATCGGCGACGGTCCGAGCCAGTAGCTCAGCAGCACCAGCACCGGCGCGACGAAGAGCGCGATCTGAATGCTCGAGCCGATGGCGATCGACAGGGCGAGATCCATCCGGTTTTTTCGCGCCATGAGAATCGCGGTCGAATGCTCCGCGGCGTTGCCGATGATCGCCACGACGATGACACCGACGAAGATGCTCGTCATGCCGAAGGAATGCGCGGCTTCGGTGATCGATCCGACGAGAATCTCCGACACCCAGGCGATCATCGCCGTCGCCACTCCCAGGATTCCCAGCGACTTGCCGAGCGACCACTTGACGTGCCCTTCGTCCTGGATCTTGGCCGTTTCGACGGCAGCGGCGGTGAAGAGAGCCTTGTGTGTGTGCAGCGAGAAGAGCAGCGACAGTGCGTAGCAGACGAGCAGAACGACCGCTATTTCGAGCGATAGATTTCGTTCGACTTCGGCCCTCGGATGCACGAGATGATGAAAGGCCGCCGGCAGCACGAGCGCGATGGCCGCCAGCGTCAGCATCGTCGACATCATCCGCGCGCCGCGGGCGTTGAAGCGCAGGTCTTTGTACTTCAGGCCGCCGGCAAGGCATGAGGCGCCGAGGACCAGCAGGATATTGCCGAGGATCGAGCCGGTGAGGGAGGCCTTGACGATGTCGTAGAGACCCTGCCGCAGGGCGACGATCGCGATGATGAGCTCGGCGGCGTTGCCGAACGTCGCGTTCAGCAGTCCGCCGACGCCTTCGCCGGTGCGTTCGGCGAGATGCTCGGTCGCCTTGCCGAGCCATCCGGCGAGCGGGATGATCGCGAGACAGGAACAGATGAAGATCGTGACGTGCGACTGCGAGTGCGAGAACTCGAGCCCGAGGACCACGGGAACGAAGACGAGCAGCCAGCTCATGGACGGCGCGAACGGGCTCGACTTCTTCTTTGCCGGTGCGCTCACGAGTTCCCTCCCGAGAGGATCTCGAGGTAGACCTTGGGATCGACGTTGCCCCCCGAGACCACGCAGCAGACGCGCTGGCCACTGAACTTTTCGGCGGCGGCGAGCAGCGCACCCGTGGGAAGAGCTCCCGTCGGTTCGGCTTTGACGTTGGCCAGCGCGGAGAGCAGGCGCACACCCTCGCGGATCTGATCTTCGTCCACCTCGATGACGCCGGCGAGACCGTCCTTGAGAATTTCCCAGTTGCGGTTGCCGAGCGCCTGAGTGCGCGCGCCGTCGGCGATCGTCGCGCCCTCGGTCTCGTTTCTCACGATGTGACCCGCACGAAGCGATCGGGCTCCGTCGTTGGCGAGCAGCGGTTCCGCGGCCCAGACGTCCGCTTTCCAGCCGGCGTCGCGAAGTCCGGTCACCATTCCTGAGGTGAGCCCGCCGCCGCCCAGGGGCACGACGATCGAGTCGAAAGGCCTGCCGGCTTGCGCGAGCGCGGCGAGCTCGTGGCCCAGAGAAGCGTTTCCAGAGATCACGAACGGATCGTCGTAGGCGCTGCCCAGGTAGGCGTCGGGATGCTGATCGAAGACCTCGGCAACCTTCGCGGCGCGGGTTTCGCGGGAAGTGTCGACGAAGACGATCTCACCGCCGAATTCGCGCACGGCGTCGATCTTCACCTGCGCGGAGATGTCCGGCATCACGATGATCGCGCGCTTTCCGGCGAGTTTCGCGGCGCGCGCGAGCGCCTGGCCGAAGTTACCTGAAGATGCGGCGAGCAGGATCTCGTTGGGGACATTGGCGGCGACATTCGCCGCCGCCCGGAACTTGAAGCTTCCCGTTTCCTGAAACGTCTCGACGGCGAGGAAAAGGTCCACTCCGAGCCGCGCCGCGAGGCGCGGTGCCTCGACGATCGTGGTGGGACGGGGCCGCAAGGCCGGATTTTTCGGGGACGCGGTCGTCGACGAGCTGGACATG
>JBDTQG010000145.1:0-5935 GCA_039932315.1 Thermoanaerobaculia bacterium | reverse complement strand
CTAGTCTAGTCACTCCCTGAGGCAGCGGTTCGCTTTCGCTGGCAGTCGACCCGCGGAAAAGACGGTGGTCGCGATGTCCGCGCGAAGTTCAGGGCATGCGCAAGCGCGCGGCCCGCATCGCAGCGTACGCGATCGGCAGGCCGATGCAGAAGATGTGCGCCGCGAAACCGAGCAGGACGCCGCGGGTGTCGAACGAAACCTTCCAGGTGATCCGCGACAACGGTAGAACCACCAGCTGCATGAAGAAGTAAACGCCGATTCCGAACACCGGCCCGGCGAGATACCAACGTCGATGGAGCGCGGGCCAGAATTTCGCGATCGTGAAATAGGTGGTGCAGACGCCGAGCATGATGACGAAGTGGAGGATGAGACCCAGCGCCGCTGTCGCGGCGCCGCCCTGAAAGCTCGGCGCGCCGAGGACTCCGCTCGCGATCGCCTGCAGCATTCCCGCCGGCGAGCGCCCGGCGAGCAGAACCATGACGCAGGCCCAGGTGATGTCGAGCGTGCCGGCGACGAGCCAGGCGGTGAGAAAGATGCGGCGCGCGGACCATGATGACCGGCGATTGCCCTGCTCCAGATTCGCCATCGGTTTCCTCCCGGATGCGTTGCTTCACCCGAAGAGCAACTCCGATGCCACGCACAGTCTCCAACTTTTCAGGCGCTGCGTCGCGGCTGGCAGAGGGGCTTCCTCCGGAACGATGGATCGATCCCGAGGAAGCGGTTCTTCAGATTCAATCCGACGGAGCGCCGGCGAGCCTTCGACCGGCGCCCCGGAATGCGCTGTCAGTGCGGGCTGATCTTGAGGATTTCGCCGGTCGAGTAGGCGACGAACTCCGGCGCGTAGATCGACTGGACCTCCGCCGGGCCGTTGCGAAACTCGCCGGCGAGATTCGCGCGCAGGCGATACTTGAAGGTGTACTCGCCGGCCGGCAGTTGCTCGAAGAAGAAGTTGGCGCCACTGTCCCGGGTCTCTTCGTAGCGCGCAATCCCGAGATCCCACTTCCAGCCCGAGTCGAGACGATCGGGTTCGAGACCTGCCGGCCGCGGGTCCCGCAGATGCACGTATTCCGCGGCTGCTTTCGCCGTGAGAGAGAGCTGGACCTCCACTTCGTCACCGACCGCCAGCGCGCTCTTCTCCGTGATCGGAACAAGGGTCACTTCCGTGCCGCTCTTCACCCGCTTGAAATAGTGGCGCGTGACACCGAACAGGTCGCCGCGCGCTTCGGCCGGAAGCTGCTCCGTCGAGAACTGCCAGGTCGCTGAGGCAAAGAGCATCCCTGGCGTCGTTTTCTCGACGGTCACGGTCGCATCCGCAGGGTGCGCCTCTCCGTCGAGGTTCGCTCCCGGAATCAGGATCTGATTCTTCTTGCCCGTGAACCGATCCGGCTCGAAAACGAACGTCGTCGTCTGACCCGCAGCAGCAACGGTCGCCGACTCCTTGACGGCCAGTGTCTGCGTCGCTTCGAGATAGGCCGCGAGTGAATAGAGAACCTCGGCGGTCGCGCGCGTCGACTTCCAGTGATTGAGCTTCTTGTTGAGGAAGAGCCACTGCACGAGCCCCTCGCGACGCGGATCGGAGGGCGTCACCTCCATCACCGCGCGCAACGCCCAGGCGTGCGTCTCGATGGCGTCGTTGTACCAGAGCCAGGCACGGTCTTCCGGCAACCAGAAGGTCCCCTCGTCACGAGTCGTCTTCGCCGAATCCATGACGCTCGCGAGCACGAGCTCCGCGTCTTTCTGCCGGTTCATCCGATGCAGCGTCAGTGCGAGCTGGAACTTGAGCAGCGGCTGATGATCTTTCCAGTGCTTGAAGGAGAACGCCAGAATCGTGCGACGGTCGGCGTCGGTGAGAAATTCGTCCGTCCACGAAGCGTCCGGGTACGACGAGGCCACGTAGTTGAGATACGTCAGCAACTCCCAGCAGCAGTCGTCCTTGACCGCATTCGGCAACCAGTCCGACTTCGCTTCGCGGGCGAGGTAGCGCCAGCCGCCCTGCACCAGATCCTTGGGAACTTCGACATGAAACTCGACCGCCCGCGCCATTCCTGCCATGAGATAAAGGGTCATGTAGGGCGATGGCGGGCCGCCTGCGAACCATGGAAAGCCGCCGTTCGGAAGCTGAGCCTTCTGCAGTTTCGCCAACGCGTCGGCGCGCTGCGCGCGCGATACCGCCGGATCCAGAACGCGCAGGAACTCCTCGCCCGATTTTTCGCCGCCGCGGGATTCGCGCAGCCACGGCGTTTCTTCGAGAGCCATTCTGCGGTTCGGATCCGAGGCATCGAAGCGCTCGAGCGGCGCTTCGCGCTTCGACATCTCTTCAGCCACCTTCGCGACCGCGGGATACTTCGAGAACAGGCTGGACAGCATGCCGGTCGAAACGAAGCGGCTCAATGTCTGCTCGGTGCATTCGTACGGATACTCGACGAGGTAGGGCAGCGCATCGAGCATCGAGTAGAAGAGCTGCCCGTCGACGGTGACGACCATCTGCTCGTTGATCCGCGTTGCGTCCTTCCGCTTCATGTCCTCGAAAGTCATCTCGCGCCGCTCGGCACCCTTGACGGTGACGAAACGCGATTGGGACAGGTGAATCCGCGACGGCAGCAGCGGCAGCGGTCGAAGCTCACCGTCGGAGAGATTGCCGGCCCGCGCGATGACCTTGAAAGCGACGGCTCCGACGCGCCGCGGGGCGACGAGCGCAAACGTCAGGTCGATCCCCTTGCCGGATTCCACCTGAAAAGAACGCCGCGCCGTCTCGGCCGTGAGGCCGAAGTCCGAGAGGAGCGAGGTCTCTGTCTCGGGATCGAAGATCTCGAGCGTCGCTTCGCCGGAGAGCGGCATTTGACCGGCGTCGTTGACCACGACTTTGAGGTCGGCGCGATCGCCCTCCCGCAGGAAGCGCGGCAGATACGGACGCACCAGCAGATCCTTGACGCTCTCGGCGTTTTTCTCGACATAGCCCGAAGCGAAGGTCTTCGACAGCGCGGCGACCCAGACCCGCCACGAGGTCACCGAATCGGGAACCGTGAACTCGATCGTTGCCGAGCCGTCGCTCCCGGTCAGGAGCTGCGGCTGCCAGAAGGCCGTCTCGGCGAAGTTCGAACGCAGTGCGACCGGCGCCGCGGCGGCTCTACCCGCTCCGCCGGCCACCCCGCCGGCGACATCAGCGAGCGAAACCGCATCAGCGCTCCGCTGACGGGCCTCGTTCATGCTCTGCGGAGCGGGAATCTCGAGCGGCGCGGCGGCGGCTGGTGCCATGGCACCCTCCACCACCATCGTCGCGTCGGCCCCCTTGTACATCCGGCGCAGCGGGCCGCCGACGCCGTACCCCGGACCTCCGATGCCCCAGGGTGAGATATCGACGAACGCGTCGCCGCTCAATGTTGCCGAAGACGAAAATTCTTGCCATTCGTCTTCGCGCTGCCAGAGAGCACCGCTCGCGCCGAGATTCGCGGAGAGCATCTGGAATCCCGTGCCGCTGGGAAAAAGGGCGAGCGGACGGGCGACCGAAAAGGGCGCGAAGAGATCGAGGCTGCGGTCGTACATCGACGCCAGGAGCTCCGCAGCCCCCGCCTCCACCGCACGCCCGGAAGCGTCCTTGACGGTGACGCGGAACGTTTCCTTCGCCCCCGGGACGAGCTTGTCGCGGAAGCTTGCGAACTCGACGGTGAGCTCCTTGTTTTTCCACGGCACGTCGAGGGTGGATCCCGCGGAGACCAGCTGGTGATCGGCGACGAGAGTGACTCGCGCGGCCAGTCCGCCGCGATCGGCTTCGGCGATCGGCACGTCGATCCACCGCGAGCCGGCGAGAATGACCGCCCGCCGCCAGACCAGCGCATCGCCACGCCAGAGCTCCACCTCCGCCGGCGCCGCCGTCAGCCCGGAGTGGACCCAGAGATGAGAAACCTCGCCCGGTTGAGCCGTCGCTCGATCGAAGCCGACCTCGGCGGGAACCGCGAGCGGCGTCGCATGCCCGGCGACGACGAAATCGGTCTGCGTGCGGAAAATCTCTCCGAACGGATCGCGCGTTTCATAGTGCAGCCGATAGGCGCCCGCCGCGAGAGTGCTCCAGGAAACGGCGCCGACGCCCTTTGCATCGTGGGTCGTCTCGCCGTGCGCGATCTCGCGCCCGTCCGCGAAGAGCGCGAGCGTCTGCGGCACCGAGACGGCGCCGGTCCAACGCGGGCGGAGGTCGTCCCCTGGAGTGGCAAAGGGGTCGAGCTCTCCTCTTCCCGGACGGTGGACGGGCAGCTCGGCGGCGAGCGGCGCCTGCGCGGGCTGAGCGAGCTCGACGAGCCGCCAGCTGCCACTGCCGGCACGGGCGACATCGTCCAGGTCGTGCCGGCGCAGGGCGAACGCAACCGCCTGATCTTCGACGAAAAGCGGCCTCGCAGGCTCGACCGACGTTTCCACCGCAACCCAGCCAAGGCGAACGGCGCGTTCCCCCGTTCGTGTTTCGCCGCCATCATCCGTGACGTCGGCCATGAGGGAATAGCGATAGGTAAGCCCGCTGGCCTTGTCTTTTTCGTCGGCAGCCGGCGTGAACGCGATGTGAAAGCTGCCGTCTGCCGCGAGCTGCGTCGTACCGGTAGCGATGATCTCGGCCTCCGAAGCGTCGTTCGAGTCTCCGCCTCCCCACCAGCGCCACCACCACGGAAGCTCCGACTCCCGGCTCACCCGCCACGCGACGCTGCCACTCGCGACCGGCAGGCCGAAGTAGTAGCGCGCGCTCCCTGCAAGATCTGCCGCTCGATTGAGGCGCAGAGCGGCCGCCGGCGGCGCGAGCTCGACCTCGAACGTCGGCCGTTTGTACTCCTCGACGCGCACTGGAGACATCCCCCCGAGCGAGGTTTGCAGACTCCACTCTCCGAGCAGGCGTCCGGCGGGAATGGTCAAGTCTCCCGCAGCGGTGCCAAAATCGTTGGTCGTGAGCTGGATCTCGCTGACCTTCTCTCCGTTGGGATCGCTCAGCCAGACGGCGATCGGCGTCCCGCGCGATGGCTTGAGGTCGCCTCGCGCGGTGCCGGCGCGATAGCCCAGGACTTTGAAGGCGACTTTCTGCAACGGGCGGTAAATGGCGCGATCGGTGAAGAGGAGCGAGTCGCTCCGGCCTTCCGGCGGCGGGTGGTATCCGATCCAGCGCTGACTGAGCGCGACATCGCTGCCGCGGCGCGCGACGAGCAGCATCTGGCCGGCTTCGGCTCCGTCGGGAACGGAGATCGCCGCCCTGCCCTCGGCGTCGGTGGTGGCACTCCGCAGACGCTGCGGCGCGATCCGCCAGGTGTTCCGATAGAGGGCGACGTCGACGCCGGCTGCCGGCCGGCCGGTTTCGCCGTCCACCAGCCGGACATCCCACGGCTGACCGTTGCCCTCTTCGAGCAGGACGAGATCGGAAAGCACGAAAGGCAGGGCAACGCGGCGATTGTTGTCATGGCGGAAAGACTTCTCCGCGGAAGCGACGATGAGATAGAGGCCGGAGCTCCGCAGGGGTGGCGTGACGTAGGTGCGATGCGAGGAGAAGTCGCGCGTCGGCGGGAGCTCGACGCTCCATTCGGCCGCAGGCGTCGCACCCGAGATGAGGCGCTCGATGTCGCGGTCGTCGCTGGGGAAGTAGCCGCGAAATTCAGCGCTCGCGAGCTGCGCGGCGAGATCGACCGGATAAGCGCGGAAATAGAGCGCCGGAAGATTTCTGTGGCGCACCACGACGGAGCGCTTTCCCGGTCCGTCGACCGACATCGTCTGAACGTCGAAATCCGCGGCTTCGATCTGCTCCCGCAGGGCGCGGCAGCGCTGGGCTCCGTGCGAGCCGGGGAAGGCGCGTTCGCCCGACTCGGCGAGAAGGCGCGCTTCGATCCGCTTTTGCGATCCCGCGCCGGCGGTATCTCCTGCGGCGGCGGCGCGGCGATCGAACGCTCCGTAGGCACTCTTCCCGTCGCCG
>JBDTQG010000144.1:0-6068 GCA_039932315.1 Thermoanaerobaculia bacterium | reverse complement strand
GCTGCGGTCGCTGCGGCGAATGAAGATCTGAGCACGGTCGCGAGCTCCTTTTCCCGGTCGAGGACGCCTGAATCCGGTTCACGGGCAGTCTAGTCCCGATCGCCCGAAGGCCGGACTTTCGCATTCTGCCCGAGCATCCTGACCGCGCCTGCCGGACTCATCCCTAGCGCGTTTTGCCGCAGCGCGTCAATTTCTTGCCGCACCTTGACGTAAAGCCTTCCGGGTGAAAGCCTCGCGGCATCATGGCTCGCGCTGCGAAGGCTTCCGCGTCCTCCTCACCAGGCCCCGTTCTGTCGCCGGCTCTGGCGGCGCGCCTGAAGCTCTTGAGCGCTCCGGTCGTCGCCTCTTCCGGGAAGACGATCGAGGTGCGCACGCCGTTCGATGGCGGCCTCATCGGCACTCTGCCCCGATCGCTGCCGGCCGATGTCGCGAGCGCGGTCGTTCGTCTCCGCGTAGCTCAGGAAGAATGGGCGATGCGCACCTTCGACGAGCGCGCGCGCATCTTCCTGCGCTTCCATGACCTCCTCCTCGACCGGCAGGAGGAGATCCTCGACTTCATTCAGCTCGAATCGGGCAAGGTGCGCAAGCACGCGTTCGAAGAGGTTCTCGACGCGGCGATCGTCACGCGCTTCTATGCCGTGCACGCCGCCGAAATCCTCTGCCCGAAGACGCGGAAGGGCGCGCTGCCGGGCCTCACTCAGGCCTGGCAGTATCAGCATCCGAAAGGCGTCGTCGGGATCATTTCGCCGTGGAACTACCCGCTCTCCATGGGCATCACCGACGCGATCCCGGCGCTTCTCGCCGGCAATGCCGTGCTCGCGAAGCCCGATCTGCAGACGCCGTTCTCCCAGCTCTGGGCGCTCGCTCTCCTGCGGGAATGCGGCCTGCCCGAAGACCTGATGCTCGTCGTCGCCGGCGATGGACCGGTATTGGGACCGGCCATTCTCGAAGCGTCCGATTACGTGCAGTTCACCGGCTCGACCGCAACGGGGCGCCTCATCGCCCGTCAGGCCGGCGAGCTCCTCACCGGCTGTTCGCTCGAGCTCGGCGGGAAGAATCCGATGCTCGTCCTCGCCGACGCGAATCTCGACGACGCGGTCGCCGGCGCTGTCCGCGGCTGCTTTTCCTCCGCCGGGCAGCTCTGCATCTCGATCGAGCGCCTCTACGTCCACGAGTCGCTCTTCGAGAAGTTCGTCGCCGACTTCGTGCGCGCGACCGGCAAGCTCAAACTGGGGAGCTCCCTCGACTGGTCCTGCGATGTCGGCTCTCTGGTCTCCGAAAAGCAGCTCGCGACGGTGAAGCGTCACGTCGAGGACGCGGTCGCGAAAGGCGCTCAGCTCGAAGCCGGCGGCAAAGAGCGTCCGGATCTGGGGCCGCTCTTCTACGAGCCGACGATTCTCACCGGCGTCTCCGCCGGCATGACCCTCTTCGCGGAAGAGACCTTCGGCCCGGTCGTCGCGGTCTATCCGTTCGAATCGAATCAGCAGGCGATCGAGCTCGCAAACGCGACCGAGTACGGTCTGAACGCCAGCATCTGGTCGCGCGACACCGAGCTCGCGCGGCGCATGGCGACGCGCATCAAGAGCGGTACGGTGAACGTGAACGAGGTCTACGCCGCCGCCTGGGCCTCGGTCGAAGCGCCCATGGGCGGCTTCAAGGCGTCGGGACTCGGCCGCCGCCACGGCGCAGAAGGGATCCTGAAATACACCGAGGCGCAGACGGTCGCCGTCCAGCGCGGCATGGCGATCGCCGCGCCGACAGGAGTGCCCGACGAAGTCTTCAGCCGCTGGATGACCGGGGCGCTGCGGGCCCTGCGCCGTCTTCCGGGTCTGCGCTGAGGTCGGGATCTCCCATGCCCAGGATTCTTCTCACCGGTTTTCCCGGATTTCTCGGCTCCGAGCTCGTGAAGCGCATTCTCCTGCGCCGCGGCAAGCCGTCGGTCGTCTGCCTGGTTCAGCCGAAGTTCGCCACGCTCGCGCGCGAACGGCTGGCGACGATCGAGGCCGAATTCGCGGCGAACGGGCACGAGATCGGCGACCGCCTCGAGCTCGTCGCGGGCGACATCACCGAGGCCGGTCTCGGCCTCGCGAAGTCCGCGGCCCGCGAGGTGAAAGAGATCTTCCATCTCGCCGCGGTCTATGACCTGTCGGTGAAGCGCGAAACCGGAATGAAGATCAATCTCGAGGGCACGCAGAACGTCCTCGACTTCGCCGCCCGTGCGCCGCAGCTGAAGCGCTTTCAGTACGTCTCGACCTGCTATGTCTCCGGGCGTTACACGGGCATCTTCCGGGAGGACGATCTCGAGCGCGGCCAGGAGTTCAACAATTTCTACGAAGAGACCAAGTACCTCGCCGAGATGGCGGTGCGCGAGGCGATGTCTGCCGGCCTTCCGGCGACGATCTACCGCCCGGCGGTCGTCACCGGCGACAGCCGCAGCGGCGAGACACAGAAGTACGACGGTCCCTACTACGTCATCCGCTGGCTGCTGAAGCAGCCGACCGTCGCGGTGCTGCCGGTGCCGGGCGACCCCAAGCGCACGCGCATCAATCTCGTGCCGCGCGACTTCGTCATCGACGCGATCGCCGCGCTGTCGACCTTCAAGGGTGCCGCCGGCCGCTGCTACCAGCTCGCCGATCCCGATCCGCCGACGATCGACGAAGCGATCACGCTCATGGGCAAAGGGACCGGTCGCGTGATCGTGCGCGTGCCGATGCCGCTCGGAATCGCGAAGTCCGCCATCGATCACGTTCCCGGGATCTACCACCTGATGGGAATCCCGTCGTCGGCGGTCGACTACTTCCTCCACCCCACTTTCTACGACACCGCCCACGCCGACCACGACCTCGCGGCCCTCGGCATCCGCTGCCCGAAGCTCGCCGACTACATGCAGCATCTGGTCGACTTCTTCCGCGCCCACCCGGACCTCGAGTCCGGCGCGATGGCCTGAAAACGTCGAGGGGGCGCGGGTTTCTCTCTACTCGACGCTCTCCCGCACCTGAATCACGTTCCCCTCCGGATCGTGGCCGTCGCAGGCGCGGAATCCGCGCGCCTCCCACTCCCGCTCGACTGACCCGATCTCACCGCCGTGCGCGAGCGCGGTCGCGCGGGCGGCGGCGATGCTCCGCACCGGCAACCCGAGCTTGAGATAGGCATCTTCGCGAACAGGAAGCGGCGTGAGGCCTGGGGCGTCGGAGTCCGGCGGAGCCGGCTCGCCCCGCAGCGCGTGGATCACGAGCTGCAGCCCGCCGATTTCGAGAACGACGTGGTCGTCCGCCTCGTGCGCGATCCGCATCGCGGCGAGCTCCCGGTAGAACGCCGCCATCCGCGGAACGCTGCCGACGAAGAGAACGACGCTGGGTGCAGGCCGGGTCATCTCATTCCACGGGTGCGTCCGGAATGTTCGGCTCGACGAGCTTCGCGAGCTGTTCCAGCGACTCCTGCCAGCCGAGGTAACACATCTCGACCGGAATGGCTTCGGGAATCCCCTCCTGCACGATCGAAAGGTCGGTGCCGCCGATCACCGCCTTGAACGTGATCGTCGCCGACATCTCCCCCGGCATGTTCGGATCCTCGAACTTGTCGCTGTAGCGGATGAGCTCGCCCGGCTCGAGCTCGAGGTATTTGCCGCCGAAGGCATGTCCGATGCCGGTGCCGAAGTTGGCGAAGGACATCCGGTACGTCCCCCCCACTTTCGCCTCCATGTGGTGCACCGTGCAGGTGTACCCGTACGGCGGCAGCCACTTGGCCATGGCCGCCGGCTCGAGAAATGCGCGATAGACCTTCTCCGGCGTGGATTTCAGAACGCGATGCAGTCGAACGGTGCCTGTCGGCATGACCTTGTCCCTTCAATCGTATCCAGGAAAATTCGGGGTGCTTCTACGGTTCATTGACGAAGAGCGCATCAAGCGTCGGAACTCTACTCAGCCGCCCGTCGCCTCCTCGAACCACCGCGGAAGACCAATAGAACATCAAGTTTCCGTTTCCGTCCACAACTTCCCGGTGAAAGTAGCCGGTCTCGAGCTGCAAAATTCCAATCTCTGCCATGCCATGAAGTTCCCCCGGCTCAGAAGTCCCGTTGTGATTCTGATCCAGCCAAGCGAGCAGCGAAGGATAGATTCGATCGCGCCGATCGATCTTGCCGTCTGCATTTCCTCCCCACTGCGGCTCGTCATATATCTGCAAGACGCCAAAGCCCGTCCGCGGCGTTGCGCCATCGGGCGTTGTAGAGAAGTTTCCAAAGAGCTCGTGTCCATTGTCGATGGCACCGTTTTGGTCGAGGTCGAGCGCCAAGAACACGTCTCGGCGCTCAGAAGACGTCCAACCAATTCGATCTGGAATCCCATCTCCGTCGATATCAAAGGTCACGCCATCCCGAAGCCCCGTCAGCTCGAACCCATCTGCGTCCAAGTCAACCAAGATCGGCGACTCGGGGCAATGGGTCCCTATGCAGGTCGAAACGCAATACGCCTGGCAGCCAGGGTCGGCCGGCTCATGATCTTCCCAATAGGTAAAGTTCTGGTCATCCGCAAGCTGGCATTCTTCGGGAGTCGGAGGCCAAAGGGACGGCTGGGCGTTCATGAGACAGGCGTTCGGGCAGCTTCCGGGAGTATGTGTGATGCCGAGGAAGTGCCCCATCTCGTGCGCAAGGTATACGGTGAAATTGCTTGGTTGAGTGCCGCAAGAGAAAGTTGTCCCCGATACTGTCTTGGACTGAGAACAAAGAGTAATTTGCCTCGTGTTGTTGTTGAAAAATCCGCACTGATTCTGGGTGCAGTTTCCTGTTGCAGTTGTTTGCCAATTCACGACGAGAGTGAAATCGAAGCTCGACGGGTTCGTTGAGAAGTACGGAAAGTCCCATTGCGGATTGCAGCCCGCGTCATTCCAATAAGGCGTGGCAAGGTTGCCCACCGGCCTCATTGCCGCTGGCAAGCCGCTGACCTGCAACTTCACCGTCATGAGGTCTTGGGGAGGCGCATATCCTGAGGAAGCCTGGACACAGCATCCCTCCGATCGCCCCGAGACAGTGAGTAGACCTGCCAGCAAGAAACAAAGCGTAGCGAGTGAACGGCGCATCACTTCAATCCTTGATGTCGAATTGAGTCCGCGACCAGCGCCTTAACTTCGGAGATTGACGGGGCCCCAGAATTACTAGGTTCCACATATCGCTTCGGCAAATCTGCTCGACCCTCTTTCTTCAAGACGACCAAGCCTGCCGAATCGTAGATCTCCAGGAACGCCTCGTCGCTCCAGCCTGCGTATGGGACAAACAAGATCACTTCGTCGTTCACCTGCGGGATCTCGACCCATCCGGAGGCCTCGGCACAAATTCGCTTTCCGCCAAATTCAAACTGGCCAACCGGTATGAATGCATAGTAGGAGCGCTGGGATTTCAGCCAGCCTCCCTTCATGACTTCAATGCCCTCGACTCGGATCAACGTTCCCGCTTCGCCCGTCGACCTGAATCCGGTCGAAAGCGCTGAAACTCTTCCTCGAAGAACCCCCTCTGCGTTGCGAGAAGCCTCCGCGAGATTGGAACGCGACACCAGCGCGTCGGACTCCCGCTCTATGGGGAGCAGATGAATGCACCCAGCGCGTTCAGGGAGACTCAAGTACGCGCTCAATGTTGAGCTCAGGTAGTCAGGAAGGTCTCGCCCGGAAACGCTTGCGTTTTCGACCCTCAATGCGCTCGTTCCGAAGAAATAGACCTCTCGTTCACCCTTCACTGACGCAGCTATTTCTACGGCGGATGCCACTGCCGAAGCCGCGAGAAGGACGACAACAACCTGGAAAGCGAGGGAACTCCACGTCAGTTTCGTCATGAATATCTCCTGACCTGCCGCATCTATGGCGGTCGATCCGATGCTTCAAAAAGCTAGCACACCGGGCCCTATATCAAAGCGCGGATATTGGAAGACGTGTTCAAGAAGAAGCTGAGGTTGGATCCACACATTCCTCATCCGAGCTTCTTTCCAGCTACTTGGCCGATCGCCGTCACGGCGACCAGAATCCGGCGGTGCCCGACTCGAACGCTTCGAGGAAGATCGCTTTCGGGCGTGTGAGGCGGACGA
>JBDTQG010000143.1:0-6191 GCA_039932315.1 Thermoanaerobaculia bacterium | reverse complement strand
TCTTGATCCGGCAGTCGGCGAACTGGCCGCGGCCGCCGCTCTGCTTCTTGTGCCGGCCGTGCCCTTCCGCCGGCTTCTGGATCGTCTCACGGTAAGGCACCTTCGGCGGGTGGAGGATGACTTCGACGTTCGATCGCCGCTTCATGCGCGCGAGCGTGATCTCGACGTGCAGCTGGCCGCTTCCCGAGAGCAGAAATTCGTGCGTCTGGGGGTCGCGTCCGGCGCGCAGGCTCGGATCCTCTTCGATCAGCCGATGGAGCGCATCGCCGATCTTCTCGTCATCGCCCTTCGATTTGGGTTCGATCGCGAACGACATGGCCGGCTCGGGCAGCGGGATCCATTCGGCGGAGACCGACTGCTCCTTGGCGCTCAGGGTGTCTCCGGAAAGCGCCAACCGCATTTTGGGAACACCGCCGATGTCGCCGGCGATGAGCTTGGTCGTCGCGGTTCCGGTCTTGCCCTGGAGATGCACCAGGCCGTGCATTTTCTCCATCTCCTCGGCCCGGACGTTCCACATCTGGGCATCGTTCTGCAGCGTGCCGGAGAGCACGCGCAGAATGGACAGGCGACCGGTGAAGGGGTCGTTGAGGGTCTTGAAGACGAGCGCCACGGCGGGCTTCTCCGGGTCGGCTTCGATCGGAACGGATGAGCCGTCGATGCCCTTCGCCGGGTAGGGATGGTTCGCTGGAGAGGGCGCATAGTCGACGAGGAAGTCGAGCAGCGCCGAACTTCCGACAAGATGCAGGGACGAGCCCAGGGTCACGGGAAACAGCTTGCGCGCCGCGATGGCGCTTCGCAGGCCGCTCTCGAGATCGGCCGCCTCGAGCGTCCCCTCTTCGAAGAACTTCTCCAGCAGGTGCTCGTCGGCCTCCGCGACCGCCTCGATGAGACGCGTTCGCGCTTCGTTCGCACCGGCGAGGAGGTCGGCCGGAATCGCCTCTTCCTTGCCCTTGCCGCTACCGTCCCGCTCGAAGCGGAAGGCCTTCATCTTCACCAGGTCGATGACACCGACGAACTCCTTCTCGCTGCCGATCGGCAGCTGCACCGGCAGGATCTGGCGGCCGAAGGTCGACTGCAGACTCTCGAGGCAGCGTCCGAGATCGGCACGCTCTCGGTCCATCTTGTTGAGATGCAGGATGACCGGCAGATCGAGATCGGCGGCCGCTTCCCAGACTTTCTCGGTGTTGACCTCGGCGCCGGCGACGGCGTTCACGCAGACGACCGCGCAGTCGGCGACGCGTAAAGCGGTCCGGATTTCGGAGAAGAAGATCCCGTAGCCCGGGGAGTCGAGCAGATTGACCTTGTGCTGTCGCCAGGGGAGGTGCGCGACAGCAAGTCCGATGGAGATTCCGCGCTCGGTTTCTTCAGGGTCGAAATCGGTGATCGTGTTGCCGTCTTCGATCTTGCCGAATCGGGGTGCCGCGCCGCCGGCGAACAGCAGCGAGCTCGCCAGAGTCGTTTTGCCGGTGTCGTTGTGACCGGCGATCGCGATGTTCCGAATCCTGGCTGGACTGTCGACCTGCATCGGGCGCAATCTCCTTTCAGATGGCTTCGGACGGTCCCGGCACCATATCAAAGGGTCCGGCGGACTCGGGCGCTACGGCGGTGCGGGAGCGGCCTCCGCCGCAGCGGTTTGACCGTCCCGGGCGCGGCGCCTAGAATGCGCCTGCCACTCTTTGAGCCCTATCGGAATGACAACCCACGCGCCGCAAAAACTTGGCCGCTACGAGATCCTGGAAGAGATCGGCAAGGGCGCCATGGGTGTTGTCTACCTGGCGCGCGATCCCCTGATCGGCCGTCAGGTCGCGCTCAAGACGTTTCGTGTCGGGTTCTCCGCCAAGGATCAGGAGCTCGTCCAGTTCCGCAGCCGTTTCGTTCGCGAAGCACAGAGCGCGGGAATCCTGTCGCATCCGAACATCGTGACGATCCACGACGTGGTGGACGAAGGCAGCGAGGGCGTCTGTTTCATCGCCATGGAGTTCGTCAAGGGGACGAACCTCAAACAGCTGATGCAGAAGAGCGAACCGTTCGGCTACGACCGGCTGATCGACATCATTTCGCAGATCGCCGAGGGCCTCGACTACGCGCATTCCCGCGGCGTCGTCCATCGCGACATCAAGCCGGCGAACATCCTCATCGCGCAGGATGGCAAGGTCAAGATCACCGACTTCGGCATCGCGCGGCTCGATACTTCCAACCTGACCATGGAAGGTCAGCTCCTCGGCACGCCGAACTACATGGCGCCGGAGCAGATCCAGGGCAAAGAGGTCGATCATCGCGCGGACATCTTCTCGCTGGGCGTCGTGTTCTACGAGATGCTCACGCGCAAGAAACCGTTCCAGGGCGAGAACCTGACGGCGGTGACGCACAAGATCGTCTACGAGCCGTTCACTCCGGCCGAGGACCTGATCAAGGACCTGCCCGCCGGACTCTCTGCGATCATGTCGCGCTGTCTCGAAAAGGATCCCAACCGGCGCTATCCGCGCGCGGCGGAGATTGCCGCAGAGCTGCGCCGCGCCGGATCACGGCGCAGCGATCCGGTGATCGAAGAAGATCCGGACGACGACACCTCGGCGACGCAGGAGGTCGCGGAGGAGACCGCCGACCGCACGGCGCCGCGGCCGGCCGATCCTGACGAGCGGCCCTACTCCCGCAAGACCAACTCCCGTCCGATCGAGCTCGCGGCGGTCGCCGCGGCTGCGGCACCCGCCCCGGCGGCACTGGTTCCTGCAGCGCGCAGCGGTGCGGAGCTTCCCGGCGTGTCTGCCGACATCTGGTCGCCACTGCCATCCTTGCCGCCGCTTGCGGCCCTGCCGCCCCTCTCTACGGATGACACCAACGACGCTTACGCTGCGCCTCCGGCGCCGGTGCCGGAATCGTCGCCGTCTCTGTCACCGTCACCGATCGCGGTCCCGGTGAGCTCGCTCTCCGGTTCGACGAAAGTCTCGGCGGCGCTGCAGCGGATCCGCACGCAGCGTCTGGTGCAGTATTCGTTGCTCGCCCTCGCGGCCGTGACCGTGCTCGTGCTCGCGGTGCTCTGGGCTTCCGGCCGGAGCGACGCGGCACCGGTCGCGCCGGCCGCGCCCACCGCCGAGGAGCTGAAGTCGCAGGCGGTGACCGCAGCGCTCGCCGATGCCCGGGAGCGACTCGATCGCGGCGATCTCCAGGGCGCGCTGGGAGCGCTGGCCCGGGTGCAGCAAAACGATCCCGGCAATGCCGCTGCACTCTCGCTGCGCGAAGAGGTCGAACGCATCTCGCGCGAGCTCGCTTCGGCGGCGGAACGCGAACAGCGGGTTTCCGACGGGTTGATTCTGGCGCGCGAGGAGTATTCCAAGCGTCACTACGAAGCGGCGATCGCGGCAGCGAACGGTGTTCTGGCGCTGGTGCCCGAGCATCCCGAGGCGGTGAAGCTCGCCGCCGACTCGGAAACCGCGATGGGCCGGCTGAAGGAGAAGGAGAAGGCGCAGAAGACGGCGCGGGAGCTCGCATCGCCGACGCCGGCAACTCCGCCGGCTTCGGTTCTGCCATCGACGAAGCCCGCGCCGGCTGCGACCGCACCGGCCGCAGCGGTCGATGTCGCTCTGACCGTCGACTTTTTTTCCGAGCTCTCCGAGGGCGTCCTGACGGTCTATGCCGGCGAGCGGCAGATTCTGCGGGAGTCCTTCAAATTCGTGAAGAAGACCGGCTTCCTGCGCAGCGAAAAGATCTCCGGCAACCTCGCCGCGCAGCGCACGCTCCCGGCCGGCTCCGGTGCGCTGCGCGTTTACGTCACCTTGCCGGGGAAGACCACCAAGTCGATCATCGTCGAAGGCGCGCCCACCGGCGCCGCCGCCCGCCTCTCCGTCCGGGTCGACGGCGAAGGCCGGGTTACGGCTCAGCTCGAGTGACGATCTCCGGCTCGCCGAGCGCGGCGAGCTGATTTCGCAACTCCTCCGCCGGGCCGACCGCGACGATCAGAGCGGTTTCGGGTGCCAGATGGTCGACGGCGAGCCGCTGCAGATCGGCCGTAGTGACTCTTGCCACTTCGGCGAGGGCACGCGCCGGCGTATCGAGCGGCAGGTCATAGAGCGCAATGTCGTCGAGGCGCGCCGCAAGCCCTTCGACCGTCTGCAGGCCGTAGGCAAAGATTCCCAGGAGGTAGCTGCGGGTTGCCGCGAGCTCGCTTTCCGCGACGGGTTCGTCCCGGATTCGTCGCATCTCGCCCAGGACCTCGCTCACGGCGCGGCCGGTCGCGTCCGTCGTGACCGCCGCTGAAACCACGAACGGTCCGCTGGACCGCCGATCCACGAAGCGGCTCGACGCGCCGTAGGTGTAGCCGTGGCGTTCGCGGAGATTGAGGTTGATCCGGCTGGTGAACTTGCCGCCGAGGAGCGTATTGAGGACACCGAGGGCCGTGCGGTCGGGATGGGTTCTCGGCACGCCGAGATGACCGACACGGATCTCGGTCTGTTCGGCTCCTGGCCGATCGACGACGAGAATCCGGTGCCCGGTCGCCGCAGCGGAGAGCCCGCCAGGCGCAACCGCCGCGGTCGATCCGGCCGGGCTCTCCGGCGGCGCGGACCGGGCCTTCGCCGGACCGAACGGCAGGTGGCGATCGACGCTCTCCGCGAGCCTGCCGGGATCGAAATCGCCCGCGACGACGAGCGCGGCGCCCGCAAGCCGGTAGCGCCGGCGATGGAAGTCGATCAGCTGCTCGCGCGTCATCGCGCGAAGCGCATCCGGATTGCCGGCAAGCGGAGTCGCGAAAACCGTGCCGGAGAAGAGTTGACGGGCAAACGTTTCATCGGCGACCGTCGACGGCTGATCGGCGCGCCTTTGCAGTTCGGCGAGAGTCTGCTGCCGCAGCCGGTCGAGCTCGTGCTGCGGAAAGGCCGGCTCCGTCAGCAGCTCGCCGACGAGCGCCAGGCCGTATTCGAGGTCCGCGGCGAGGAGCTGGATCCGGATGCGGGCTGCGTTCCAGTCGGCATGACAGGACAGCGCGCCGCCCCGGCGCTCGAGCTCGGCCGCGAGCTCCGGTCCGCTGTGCCTTTCCGTGCCCTCGTCGAGCATGGCTGCGGTCATCGAGGCGAGGCCGGGTTGGCCGAGGGGATTGCGTTCTCCGCCGGCATCGAGCAGCAGGCCGATTTCGACCAGCGGAATGCCCGGATGGGGGGCCACGAATACCGGCAGGCCGAAAGCGCCACGCAGACGATCGAACGTCGGCATCGGCACTGAACTCTCGGGTCCCGGAAGCGGCGGCTGCGAGCGATCGAGCGGCGCGCTCAACGGTCACCGCCAGCAGGTTCGACGAGGAGCGTCGCGCAGCGATCGGCGGCGAGTCGCGATGCGACGAACGTACGGATCGCATCGCTGTCCACGCTGACAAAGGCCTGCGCTTCGCTCCAGGCCCGCGCGGGATCATCGAAGAAGGTCGTGTACTGCGAGAGCAGGTCCGCACGATGCTCGAGTGTCTGCAGCTCGGAGTGGATGCCCACGAGCGTCCGGCGCTGCGTGCGCTCGAGCTCGGCGGCGAAGGAGTCGAAGAGCGGTTGGGGTGTCGCGAGCGCTTCGAGATGCTGCCAGATCCTCGCCTCGAGCCGTGCGGCTTCGACTCCCGGACGAACGGTCGCGACGAGGACGAAAATACCGACCTCTTCCGTTGGATAAACGTAGGCCGACACGTCCTGCGCCAGCTGCCGGTCGACCACGAGATCGTGAACGAGGGGGCTCGACTTGCCATCGGTCAGGAGGCTCGCGGTGGCGAAGGCGCTCCACCATCCCGCCGATCCGAAAGGTTCGGTACGGAAGGCAAGGTAGAGACGGCGCAGCTGCACACGATCGGACATCGTCGCCCGCGCCGCTCCAGCGAGCGCCGGGAGGGCCGCGCCCACCGGGGCCACCGGCGGGCTTGCGGGCAGACCGCCGAACCAGCGCTCCACCGCGGCGAGCGCCGCCGCGGGATCGAAGTCTCCGGCCAGGGTGAGAACCGCGTTGCCCGGCCCGTAGTAGCGCGAGAAGAACGCGCGCACCTCATCGAGCGTCGCCGCCTCGATATCCGGCATCCAGCCGATGACCGGCCAGCTGTAGGGGTGCTCCGCCGGAAAGAGAAGCTCGAAGAGGCGCTCCATCGCCCGGCCGTAGGGCTGATTGTCGACCCGCTGGCGGCGCTCGTTCATCACCACCTGGCGCTGATTCTCGAGCTTCTCGGAGGT
>JBDTQG010000142.1:0-6191 GCA_039932315.1 Thermoanaerobaculia bacterium | reverse complement strand
CAGCTCCGGGGCGCACTCAAGAACCAGACGAATTTCATGAACGTCATGCTCTCCGGCATGACCGGCGCGATGAACAGCGACGCCATGCGCAAGCAGCAGGAGGCCGCACAGAAGGCGATGCGTCCCGGATCGATCGCCGGCATGGCGCTCGGGGTCGCGCCGGCGATGCCGCAGATCTCGGGCGAGGAGATGCAGCGCGGCATGCAGCAGGCGATGACGGATCCCTGGGTGCGCGGGATCGAGGCGGCGCGCGCGCTCGAGAAGATCGGAGATCCGAACGCCGCGGCCCGTTTCTATGTCCATTGTCTCGGCTTCCTGCCCGAGGACTGGGTGCCGGAGGCCTGCCTGCAGGGAATTCTCGCCCTCGGACCGGATCGCGCCGCGACGCTCTTCGAATGGATGCTCGCCGACGCCGATTCGATCGTCGCCGGGCCGATGGAGATGGCGGGCGGAATGCCGAGTCTCGACCCGAAGGAAAACGCGCGCAAGCCGAAGAAGGGCGAACCGGCGGCCGGAACCGTTCAGATCCGCAACGCCGCGCTCGCCGGGCTCGGTGTCCTCGTCGGCGGTCACACTCTTTCCCCGGAACGGTCCGAAGCGGCCCTTACCCGGCTGCTCGGTTACGCGCAGGGCAAGGAGAAGGAGCCCTATTCCCGCGGTGTCGCTGCCGGACTGGGGCGCTCTCTCGAGCGCCGCGCGATCGAACCGCTCCGACGCCTCGCCAAAGCGCAACAGGATGCCGACACCCGACAGGCGGCGCTCCGGGCACTGGCGGTCGGCTTCGCCGATGAGGCCGCGAAAAAACAGCTGCACGGCGAGCTCGATGCGAGCGACCCGGAGGATCAGCTGCGCGCCGCGCAGGCGCTCTATGAAATCGGCGATCCCGCCGCCTTCGACTGGGCCGTCGAGGTCATCACCGCGCGGCGTTCGACCGACACGAAGCGCGCGGACATCCGCGCGCTGGTCGTGCGCGATCTCGTCGAGCTCGGCGGCGAGAAATCGCGCGCCGCCCTCTCCCGAGCACTGTCCGAAGGCCCGGGAAACGACTGGCTCATCGCCTGGACGCGCGTCGCCCTGCTCGAGCTCGGCGACACGTCACAACTGCCGGCCGTCGAAGCCGCGCTGACGAAAAACGACTGGAATCTCGATCACCGCGGATTTCGTTCGATCTGGCGGGCGATCAAGCCCTTCCTGATCGCCGCGGCGTCGCTCGCCCTCACCGCCGGCCTCGCGGCGCCAACGGTGGTGCAGCAGGTGCGGCAGGCGGTTTCGCTGGTCGGCAACTTCGCCACCGGCGAGCGCTCGCGCTATCTCGCCAAGGTCGACGCGCGGCAGGGTGTGACGGCACAGCTTCGTTGGCAGGCGGCCTCGGCGATCGCCGCCGCACATCCCGCGAACGCCGAGAGACTTCTCGAGCAGCTCCTGGACGACGACGCGCCGCCGGTCCGGATGAGCGCCGCTCTCGCCATCGCCGAGCTGGGGGCGCGGGAGGCCAAAGGCGGACTCCTCCGGGCGATGCGCCTCGACTACGGCGCCGAGGGCGGAATCGATCGCTCGCCGGAGATCCGCGCGGCCCTGTTGCGCGCGGCGTGGATCCGCGATTCCGGGGCGGCGGAAACGCGCGAGATGGCGCGTCTCGCGGCGGCGGATACGGATGGTGCCGTGCGCTTCATCGGTCTGGCGATGCTTCAGCCGCGGTAAACCCGCTCGTTCCGGACAACACAGGCTCGGCGGCCACCGCGGGCACCCCGGGATTCGCGGCGATCCCGGCGATCGCCGACCGTCTCGCGAGCGACGCGCTGCGAGGTTCCGGGTTCGAAGACCCGGATGACCGCTCCCGCCGCGGCGCGATGCCCGGAGGAGGTGTGACGTCGGTGAATAGGGCGCGAAGGCTTGCCGGCGAGAGAACAGCCGGCGCGAGAAGCCCCGCGAGAGCTGAGCGGTCGGATTCGAGCTTCGGGGCGCTAAGATTCTGCGCACACCATGGAACCGAAAAAATTTCTCTTCGTCTCTCTCACCGGGTTGATCGGCGATCTCGCCTGGCAGGTCGTCAAGGAAGGGCACGAGGTGCGCTACTTCATCGGCGCCTCGACCGAGCACGACATCGCGGACGGCTTCGTCCCCAAGACCGACGACTGGGAGGGTGACGTCGACTGGGCCGACATCATCGTCTTCGACGACACGCTGGGCCAGGGCGAGAAGGCGCAGCGCCTGCGCCAGGCTGGAAAGCCGGTCGTCGGTGGTACGCCCTACACCGACCGTCTCGAGGACGACCGATCCTTCGGGCAGGAGGAGCTGAAGAAGGTCGGCATCAACATCCTTCCCTATCGCGAGTTCGACAACTTCGATTCCGCCATCGAGTTCGTCAAGGAGAACCCGGCGCGCTACGTCCTCAAGCCCTCCGGCGAAGCGCAGAACGTGAAGCGGAGGCTCTTCGTCGGCGAAGAGGAGGACGGCGGGGATGTGCTGCGCATGCTCGAGGCTTACAAGCTCGCGCTGTCGGCCGAGATCAAGGTGTTCCAGCTGCAGCGTCGGGTCACCGGTGTCGAGGTGGCGGTCGGCGCCTTCTTCAACGGCGCACGTTTCGTCACACCGATCAACATCAACTTCGAGCACAAGAAGATGTTTCCCGGAAACCTGGGGCCGTCGACGGGCGAGATGGGCACGCACATGTTCTGGAGCGAGCCCAACCGGCTCTTCCATCAGACGCTCGCCAAGATGGAACCCGCCCTGGCGCGGGAGCGCTTCGTCGGCTACATCGATCTCAACTGCATCGTGAACGCGAACGGAATCTACCCGCTCGAGTTCACCTCGCGCTTCGGCTATCCGACGATCTTCATCCAGCAGGAGGGAATGATCACTCCGATCGGACAGTTTTTCTGGGATCTCGCCAACTGCGAGGATCCGAAGCTCAAGGTGAAGAGCGGCTTCCAGGTCGGAGTGCGGGTCATCGTGCCGCCCTATCCTTTCGACGATCCCGGAACCTTCGAGTCGCTGTCGAAGAACGCCGTCATCTTCTTCAAGAAGTCGACCCCCGAAGAGGTCCACATCGAAGACGCGAAGCTCGTGGACGGCCAGTGGCTCGTCGCGGGCACGTCGGGCGTCGTCCTCTGCGTCGTCGGGCTCGGAGCCACGATGAAGGCGGCGCAGCAGCAGGTCTACGCGCGGATCAAGAACATCCTCATCCCCAACATGTACTACCGCACCGACATCGGCGACCGCTGGAGCGAAGACTCCGACCGCCTGATGAGCTGGGGCTACCTGCGCCGCACCTGAAGCGGTGAAAAACCAGCCGGCCTCGGAGGTTGGCCCCCAAACGGAAGCGATTCCGGATCCTGAAGTGAGATTCCACTCAGGCTCCGGAGGTAGCGATGTTCCGATTCGAGAAGGACCCGCTCACAGAAGATCTTTCGACGGCGCGGCGGCCGGCGCCTTTTCCTCTCCTTCGCGCCACGGTCTGGCTCGCGGCGGCCTTTCTCCTCGGCGCTCTTCCTGCGGAGGCGGTGAAGCGGCGCGCCTTCGTGACATCGGTCTCGGGTACCGGCAATCTCGCGAGCTGGCCCGACGCCGGGGGCGCCACGGGACTCGCCGCCGGGAACGCGATCTGTCGCGCGCGCGCGGCGGCGGGAGGCCTGCCGAACGCCAATACCTATCGCGCCTGGCTGTCGACGGGAACGACCGACGCCTTCTGCCAGCTGCGCGGGCAAAGCGGGCCGAAGGCGGCCTGCGTCGGCGCCTCGCCGCTCGCAACGGGCCCGTGGTACCTCGCGAACGGCGTCACGAACTTCACCGGCACGCTTGACCAGCTCGTGTCCACGAACCCGGTCATCTTCCGCCCGGTGACCCAGGATGAGTTCGGCGACACTCTGCCAGCCGACATCGAGGATCGACGCTACTGGACGGGAACCGACGCCGACGGCAAGCAGTTCAACACCGGATTTCACTGCTCGGGCTGGACCTCGGGAGTGGATGGAAGTTCGGCGCCCGTCGGCGACGGTTTCGGAACCACTTCGACTTGGACGATCGGCGGCTTTCTTCCTTCGTGCGGGAGTTCGCAGCGGCTGCTCTGCTTCGAGCCCGGCGCGAGCGATGTCGTCACGCTCAACTGGAGCGCCGGAAGTATCGTGTTTCTGACCTCGGCCCAGGGGAGCGGAGATCTTTCGAGCTGGCCCGGTGCAGGGGGAGAGAGCGGGATCGACGCCGGCGACGCGATCTGCCGGAGCGCCGCCGCGGCCGCGCATCTGCCGGATCCATCCTCGTTCGTCGCCTGGCTCTCGACCTCCGGCGTGGATGCGCGCGATCGCATCACTTCAGCCGGTCCGTTCAAGCGCATCGATGCTTACACGGTGGGCGGGGACAAGGCGGACCTCATCGACGGCTCGCTCGACACCAGCATCCACGTCTTTGCGAACGGCACCTATCTTCTCGGAACGCCGGAGCTCCTCACCGGAACTCTCGCCAACGGCGCGGCCTCGGGAAACGATTGCCTCGGGTGGACGAGCGGCAACTCAAACGACGGCTTCACCGCCGGGCGCGCCAATTTCGCGCGCACCCCGCTGTGGACGGACTTCACCGCCTCGTCCGGCTGCAGCGGATTGCAACGGCTCTACTGCTTCTCCAACCGGACCGTGCTCTTCTGGGATGGCTTCGACCTCGCGAGCGGCTTCAGCCGCTGGTCGTCGACCGCGGAGTGAGCCGAGACCGAGACGGCCGCTGGGCGGTTCGAAAGGCGCTCGCGACGCATCGGATACTGCACCTGAGATAGCTTCGCGCGATGAGATCGCGCCGACGTTCGAAAGCCCTCGTCCTTCTCGTCGCTGCAGCGGCCGGTTTCTTTCTCGTGGGCGCTCCCTCGCGCCTGTCGGCGGACGCCATCGACGACTATCTCGCGCGCGAAATGAAGCTGCGCAGGATTCCGGGGCTGAGCGTCGCCATCGCGCGCGACGGCGTCGTGGTGCGGGAATCGAGTTACGGTCTCGCGAACGCCGAAACCGGAACTCCCGTCGACGCCGACTCCGTTTTCGCGATCGCTTCGCTCGACAAACAGATCACCGCGGCCGGAGTCCTCAAGGCGGCGGAGCTCGAAAAGCTCGGCCTCGACGATGCGGTTTCGAAGTGGGTCGATGTCGAGCTGCCCGGGGCGACCCTGCGGCAGCTCCTTTCCCATCTCTCCGGTCTGCCGGACGACACCGTCGATTCGATCGACGGACGGTTCTTCACCGACTACTCGACGGAGCAGCTACTCGCCCGCGCGAAGAGCCTCGTTCCGATCGCTCCCCCCGGCCGGCGATTCCTCTACTCCGACACCGGTCTTTTCCTCGCGCAACTTGCGACCGAAAAAGCCGCCGGCGTGCCGTGGTGGGACTTCATGCGCTCCGGGATCTTCGCTCCCGCGGGAATGAAGACGGCGATATCGCTCCGGCCGGCGCTCCTTCTGCCGCATCGCGTCTCGGCCTATACCCTGGACGGCGACGGGACACTGATCCGCGATCGCCGGCTCGACCTCGACTACGGGCCTCTCTATTGCGATCTCGGAATGACGACCGCAGACTTCGCGCGCTTTCTCGCGGCGCAGGACGGTTCGCAGGTGCTCTCGCCGCGCGACGTCGGCGTCCTCACGACGCCTTCGCGCCTTGCCGATGGAACTCCCGCCGGTGAGATCTTTCAGTGGAGCCGTTACGGCCTCGGCGTCGGACTCGACGATTTTCTCGGCGAGCCCGTGACGCTCCATTCAGGGCACAGCGGCGTCGGCTTCGCACGTTTTCCGGTGCGGAAGCTCTCCATCGTGGTGTTCACGAATCTGGAGCATCCGGCAGGCAGCGATCCGGTCGGTCTGGCTCTCGGGATCGCAGGGCTCCTCGAACCGACGCTCGCCGTCGCGACGCTGCCCGCGCAGACGACGGCGAGCGCCCCATCGCGTGCCCTTCTCGAGCGCCTGCGTTCCGGCTACGAGGAGTTCCTCGCCGGCAACCCCGATCTCGCGCGATATGCGCCGGCGATCGCTTCGGTCGTCTGGGAAGGGGCGCCGGGGCTCGCCGGGCGCCTGCCGCGACTCGGCGGGCTCGAGACGTTCGAGCTCGTGCGCGACACGCCTCTCGACGGCGCGCGGACACTTCTCGTCCGCGCGCGTCATGCCAACGGAACGATCTACTGGCGAGTGAGCCTCGACGACGCGGGCGAGAAGATCAACC
>JBDTQG010000141.1:0-6211 GCA_039932315.1 Thermoanaerobaculia bacterium | reverse complement strand
CGGCGTTCCGGCATGAAGTCCGACCGGTGGCGCGAGGTTCGTTCGCTGTTCGACCGGCTGCTCGACCTGCCGGCGGGTGAACGGGCCGCGCTGCTCGCAGCGGAAACCGCTGCGGATCCGGAGTTGCGGAGCGAAGTCGAGTCCCTGCTGGCCCTGGCTGCCGAGGCTGAGCCGTTCCTCGAAATGCCTGCGGCAGAGGAGGCGAGACAGCAGCTCATCGACCTCTCCGGCGCTCCGTCCGGCGATCTGTACCTTTTGCCGGCAGATGATGGCGGCGTGCGCGGCGATGCAGGAGAGGCCGTCGCTCCCGGCGCTGCGATCGGCGCCTACCGCATCGTGCGTGAGATCGGCCATGGCGGCATGGGGACGGTCTACCTCTGCGAGCGTGCGAGCGGCGACTTCGGCCAGCGCGTCGCGATCAAGCTCATCCGGCGGGGGATGGACACCGCGCTCGTGGTCGAGCGCTTCCTCGCCGAACGGCGCATCCTCTCGGCGCTCGAGCATCCGAATATCGCGCGCCTGATCGATGGCGGCACCACGGCGGATGGCCGGCCTTACTTCGTCATGGAGTACATCGAGGGCGAGGCGCTGCTCGACTACTGCGACAAACGCCGGCTCACGGTCGCCGATCGGTTGCGCCTGTTCCGGGAAGTCTGTCGCGCCGTGCAGTACGCGCACCAGCGGCTGGTCGTCCACCGCGACCTGAAGCCGACGAACATTCTGGTCACCTCGGATGGCATTCCGAAATTGCTCGATTTCGGGCTGTCGCGGGTGTTGAATCCCGACGGCAGCGCCGAGACCCGGGGGCTCACGGCGCTCGGATTGCGCATGATGACGCCCGAGTACGCGAGCCCGGAACAGGCGCGCGGCGAGCTCGTGACGACGGCGAGCGACGTCTATTCGCTCGGCATCCTGCTGTTCGAGCTCCTCACCGGGAGGCGCCCGTACCGCATCCGGTCGCGGCGCGCCGCAGACCTCGAACGCGCGATCTGCGACGAGATCCCCGAACGGCCGAGCACGGCAGCCGCGAAAGGCGGCGAAATCGACACTCCGGGGGGCCCGGTCACGCTCACCGCGAAGGAGGCGAGCGAGGTCCGCGACGGCAGCGTTGCGCGACTCCGCCGCGCGCTCGCCGGCGATATCGACAACATCGTCCTGAAAGCGCTCAAGAAGGAGCCGGAGCGCCGGTACTCTTCGGCTGGAGAGCTCGCCGAGGACATTCGCCGTCATCTCGCCGGATTGCCGGTCATGGCCCGGCCCGATACGCTCGGTTACCGGGCCTCCAAGTTCGTCCGTCGCCACGCCGTCGCCCTGTCGGGAACGCTTGGCGCAGCGGTATTGCTGGCGATCCTCATCGGCATCCACACCTCGCAGCTTTCCCGCGAGCGCGATCGCGCAGAGATGCAGGCGACGGAGTCGAAGGAGCTCGCGACATTTCTTGCGAGCCTTTTCGAGCTCTCCGACCTCGACCGTACGCGGGGTCAGGCGCTCTCGGCGCGCGACATCCTGGATCGCGGTGCAGCACGGATCGAGAGCGATCTCGGTGCGCAGCCGCAGGTCGCGGCGAAAATGATGCAGATCATCGCCAACGTCTACCGCGAGCTCGACCTCAATGCACAGGCTCGTCCTTTGCTCGAAGGCGCGGTCGCGGCTCTGCGCAGGCTCCATGGCGAAGAGAATCTCGACGTCGCGACGGCGGAGCGCAATCTCGGCGCGCTGCTCCACGCGTTGGGCGACGAGCAGCACGCCGAGGAGCTGCTGCGACAGGCGATCCGTACCGGACAGACTCTGGCGCCCGGGGGCGTCGATCTCGCCCTCGCCCGTGGCGTACTGGCGAACACTCTCAAGCGTCTGGGTCAGTATCCCGCCGCGGATGCCGAATTCCGCGCGGCGCTGGCCATTCTCGACAAGGCACCGCCGCCCGACGAACTGGCGCTCGCGAAAACGCTCGGCAACTACGGATTGTTTCTGGAGACCGTGGACCTGGCGCCGAAGGGTGTCCCCTATCTTCGGCGAACGCTCGAGATCGAAGACCGGGTGCTCGGTCCTGAAAGCCCGTCCGCCGGCGCCAATCGACTCAATCTCGGCATCGGACTCCGCCTGACCGGCGCCTTCGACGAAGCGATCGCCGTAGAAACGCAGGCGCTCGCGATCGCCGAGAAGAGCTATGGCCGGAAGAACTCCTTCTACGGCAAGGCGCTTAACGAACTGGGATCCACGTGGTCGGCGAAAGGTGACGTCGATCGCGCGGGTGAAAGCTACCGGGCGTCGATTCCGATCTACGAAGAAGTCCTGGGCCCCGACCATCCGGATACGGTGGGCGCGCGGCGCAACCTGGCGATTCTCCTGGCGATCAACGGCCGGGAGCGGGAGGCGTTGCCGGAATTCCAGGCCGTCCTCGCGTCGCGCGAGCGCCGTTTCGGTCCGGATCACCCGGCAGTTGCCGAGAGCCTCTTCGACGTGGCCAACGCGCGCCGGGGAACCGGGGATCTCACCGGCGTCGAGGCGATGATGCGCCGCGGTCTGGCGATCTATCGCGCCAAGGTCGATCCCGACAGCAGCGACCTGGCCTGCGCACTCTCCGACCTTGCCGAGGTTCTCTGCGCGGGCACTGCGAAGGCCGAAGGGCTCGCGCTGCTGGCGGAATCGAAAGCCATCGTGCTGCGGGCACCGTCCCCTAGCGCTCCGCCCCTCGGCGCTCTCGACCAGGCGATCTCTCGCTGCGGCGGTGGGAGCTCCTGAACGACGAGAACAGGCTGCCATCTTGGCGCAGGATTCCGCCAGGCTGCGGGTTGCAGAGGAGGAACCGGCCGTCGGGGCGCTTCGTCGCGCCGGCGGCCGCAGGCGTGTGTGCGCTCCGTGAAGTCCAGCGGGCATGCGCCGTGCTTCGAAGTGAAATCGATGAGCGCCTCGCCGGAACCCATCACTGAGATTTCAAGCGGACCATTGAGAGTGTCCATATCTGGGGGAGTGGCATGAAGAGAACATTGTGGGCTGTCGTTCTGATCGCGCTCGCAGGTGGCGGCGCGTGGTTTCTTCTCCGCAACCGCAGCGGAAGCGGCGACGCCGGAAAGTACAAAACGGTCGCGGTCGATCGCGGCGATGTCGCGATGACGGTCACGGCGACCGGAACCATCTCGCCGGTGACGACGGTCCTCGTCGGCAGTCAGGTCTCCGGCATCATCGCGGCGCTCTACGCCGACTTCAACACCCCGGTGACCAAGGGGCAGCTCCTCGCCGAGCTCGACCCGACGCCTTTTCAGGCGACGGTCGAACAGCGGCGAGCCGATGTCTCGCAATCGCAAGTCCGGCTCGCAAACGCCGCCATCCAGCTGCGCCGTCAGCAGCAGCTGCTCGACAAACAGCTCGTCGCCCAGGCGGACTTCGACCAGGCGAAGGCCGACTTCGACACGCTCACCGCCCAGATCACCCAGGTGAAGGCCGCTCTCTTCCAGGCGGAGACCAATCTGGGATACACGAAGATCCGCTCGCCCATCGACGGCGTGGTCGTCGATCGCCAGTACGACATCGGCCAGACGGTCGCCGCGTCGTTTCAGGCGCCGACGCTGTTCACGATCGCGCAGGACCTGACCAAGATGCAGGTGCAGGCCGATGTCGATCAGTCGGATATCGGCCGGATCAAGGCCGGCCAGACCGCGCGTTTCAGCGTCGACGCCTATCCCGACGACACCTTCGTCGGTGCCATCACTCAGGTACGCCTGAACGCAACGGTCAATCAGAACGTGGTGACCTATCCGGTCATCGTCGGCGTCGCGAACGGCGAGCAGAAACTACGGCCGAAGATGACCGCCGACCTCACGGTCGAGGTCGACCGGGTGAAGGACGTGTTGCGCATTCCGAACTCCGCGCTGCGCTTCCGCCCGCCGGAAACCGACTCCGGCGCGCGCGCCGGCAGGTCCGGTGCCGGAAGTGTTGCGGGAGGTCCCGCTTCCGGCAATGGCACGGGAGGTGGGGGCAGCGGCGGCATGGGGAGACAGCGCGGTGCCGGGAGCGCGCCGGGCGCTGCGCCCGGCGGGGCTCCGGGGGGCGGCGAAGGTGTCGTCACGGGTGCGCCCGGAGGTCCCGGTTCGTCCGGCCCGGCCGACAAGAACTGGCAGACGGTCTACCGCCTGAATCCCGACGGCAAGCTCGCGAAGGTGCGGGTGCGGACCGGACTCTCGGACGGCAGGTTCTCCGAGGTCGTGGAAGGGGAGCTCGCGGCGGGGGACGCGATCGTCGTCGCGCTCAACACGACGAAGACGGCTCCCGCAACCTCGGGGAGCCCGCTCGGTGGCAGCGGTCCCGGCGGCCGGCGGTTCTGATGGGCCCCGCGGCGGCTCCGTCCCGCGCTCTCGTCGATCTGCGCGATCTCGTGAAGGTTTACACCCTCGGGGAGGTCGAGGTGCGCGCTCTCGACGGCATCAGTCTCGCGATTCCGGCCGGTGAATTCGTCGCCATCATGGGGCCGTCGGGCTCGGGAAAGTCGACCCTGATGAACATCGTCGGGTGTCTCGACCGGCCGACCTCGGGGACGTACATTCTGGACGGCATCGACGCTTCGGGTCTCGACAAGAATGCGCGCGCGGAAGTCCGCAATGCGAAGATCGGTTTCGTCTTTCAGAACTTCAACCTGCTCGCGCGGACGACGGCGCTCGAGAACGTCGAGTTGCCGATGCTCTACAGCGACCGGCTGTCGACCGCCACCGAGCGGCGGGAGCGCGCACGGGAGATGCTGCTCCGCGTGGGGCTCAAGGGGCGCGAAGACCATCGACCTTCTCAGCTGTCCGGTGGCCAGCAGCAGCGTGTGGCGATCGCCCGGGCGCTCGTCAACGACCCGGCGATCCTGCTGGCCGACGAGCCGACGGGGAATCTCGACTCGAAAGTCTCGGAAGAGATCATGGCGATTCTGCAGGAGCTCAATGCGCAGGGCCGGACGGTCATCACGATCACGCATGAGCCCGACATCGCCCAGTTTGCCCAGCGTATCGTCGCCTTCAAGGACGGCCGGATCGTCTCGGACGAGCCGGTGAAAAGCCGGCAGATCGCGCGCCGGCGGGAGAGTGCGGCATGAGTGTCGGCTGGATGCGGGTCGCCAACATCGTCAAGGTCGGCTTGCAGTCGATCGGACGCAACAAGATGCGCTCGGCGCTGACGATGCTCGGCATCGTGATCGGTGTCGCGTGCGTGATTGCGATGGTTGCTGTCGCTTCGGGTGCGTCGACTTCGATCCAGTCCCAGATCGACGCCCTGGGAACGAATTTTCTGATGATCTTTCCCGGTACGACGACGCAGTCGGGTGCGCGGATGTTCTCGGGCTCTTCCAATCTCTCGGCAGACGACGCGGCGGCAATCCGCGCCGAAGCGCCTTCCGTCGCCTACGTCTCCGCGAGCTCACGCGCTTCGGCGCAGGTCGTCGCGGGCGAGCTCAACTGGTCGACTCAGATCCAGGGCGTGGATGTCGACTGGCCGTTCATCCGCTCGTGGAACGTCGAGAGCGGCGAGTTCTTCACCGACGCCGACGTCAAGTCCGCGACCAAGGTTGCCGTGCTCGGACGCACCGTTGCCGATGCGCTGTTCCCGAACGGGCGCGCCGCCGGGGCGACGATCCGGATCAAGAACGTTCCGTTCCGCGTGCTCGGAGTGCTGGAGAAGAAGGGCGGCTCGACGCAGGGTCAGGATCAGGACGATACGATCATTGCGCCCTATACGACGGTGATGAAGCGCATCGAAGGTCGCTCCCGGGTGGGAATGATTCTCGCTGCAGCGTCGTCCGCAGATCGCGTCGCCGCGGCCTCGAGCGAGATCGACGCCTTGCTGCGGCAACGGCACCGGATCGGTCCCGGCCAGGATGCCGACTTCATGATCCGGTCGCAGGAGGAAATGGCGTCGACGGCTGCCGCGAGCTCCAAGACGCTCTCCATTCTCTTGGGCTCGGTCGCAGCGATCTCGCTCCTCGTCGGCGGCATCGGCATCATGAACATCATGCTCGTCTCGGTTACGGAGCGGACGCGCGAGATCGGCATCCGCATGGCGATCGGAGCCAAGGGCCGCCATGTTCTCGCCCAGTTTCTGCTCGAGGCCGTGGTGCTCTCGGTGGTCGGCGGGCTGATCGGCATCCTGCTCGGCGTCGGCGCGTCGCAGCTCATTGCAAAGTACGCCGGCTGGCCGGTCGCGCTGGGCGTGGCGCCCGTCGTGATGGCGTTCGGCTTCG
>JBDTQG010000140.1:0-6638 GCA_039932315.1 Thermoanaerobaculia bacterium | reverse complement strand
CTTCGCCGCCAGGCGGGATGGACACGGTCAGCTCCAGATCGCGCCAGCCAACTTTAAGAATCCGTCCGCCACCGCCCGCCCACCAGGCGACTTCGCCCACGCCGGGGACGGCGGTCAGATCTCCCACGGCCAGGCGCCGCAGCATCGGCAGCGCGGTCTCGAGGTTTCGTCGCACGGCCGCGGGGTTGTCGTGGCGGCGCACGTCGAGCGCGCCGTCGAGGATCACCCCGGGACCGTGACCGTAGGCGCAGCGCGCGAACTTCGCTCCGGAGCTCGCATCGAGCGGCCCGCTGAGCTGACTGATCTCGGGGTCGGCCAGCTCAGCCATCGCCTCCGAGGCCGGAAACAGCTCGCAGGCGTCGAACGCATCCGGTCCCCGCGGACCGGTGTAGGGAACCCCGTCCGACCCCGCGCCGCAGGCGACGAGAAACAGGGAGAGCCACGGGCTCCCCGGCACCAAGCGGCGGAATCCGTTTCGCACGCTGCACAATCTACCCGAAACCGCTTACCTACCGCCGAGCGATACTCTCGTCCGATCATGCCGCGAATCCTGGTCGATGCCGATGCCTGTCCGGTGAAGGAAGAGATCTATCGCGTTGCCCGGCGACTCGGCGTGCCGGTCGTCGTCGTGGCAAACAGCCGGATGAGGGTGCCGCTCGCGGTGACGATCGAGCTGGTGGTGGTAGCCAGTGGGCAGCTCGACGATGTCGATGACTGGATTGCCGAGCGCATCGGGCCGGGCGACATCGTCGTTTCCGCCGACATCCGGCTCGCCGCCCGCTGCCTCGCCGGCGGCGCGCAGGTGCTCGCTCCCGACGGTCGTCCCTTCACCGAGGAGGGCATCGGATCGGCCCTCGCGACACGTGAGCTGATGGCGGGACTGCGCGAGGTCGGGCAGATGTCCGGCGGTCCGAAGCCCTTCGCCGCCGCGGACCGTTCGCGTTTCCTGCACGCCCTCGACCTGGCCGTGCGCCAGTCGCATCGGCGCTAGCGGTTGGAGAGGCGGAGAGGTGCCACCGAAGAGGTGCGCCGGAGAGGCGCCACCGGATTTTCACCAAGTCCGCTGCAACTGCTGAGGTACTGCTGAAGTGCTGCTGCTGAGGTGCTGCTGAGGTGCCAGCCGATTTCCCAGATTTCCCAGTCGCGCGCTTTCTCGAGCCTGCCGGCATCCCGCGGGAGCCCTGGCCGGCGTGGATGCCCGGCGACGGCCACCTCCGGCTTCCCTTCGACCGCGGCCGGATCTCCCGGGTCGCGGCAGGCGTCCCGAGAGAGAACTGCTCCGCTGCCGAAGGACCGGCACCGGCATACTGTGCTCGATCTCGCGGCTGGCGAGGCCACGCTCCCCGCCTTTCGGCCCGGCGATCGCGAGGAGGCTGGATGACGAGAGACCAACGAAGGCGCGCGCCCGTCCGTATGCCTTTTGAACCGGTCCGCCGGATCGCCGGATCGCCCGGATTGCCCATAGGCTGCCCGCCCACGCGCCGGCAGGCACTGAAGTCTTGTGAGGTGAAGATGAAAAAGTCGGCGGCAATCTTGACGCTCCTGTTTGCGGCTCTGTCTCTGCCGGCTCTGGCCGCAGATGAATCGCGCATCCACGTGTGCAACCGGCAGCTCTGCAACGGTTCCCGCGTCATCTCGGCGCCATTGCCCGAAGCCGCTCTGGGGGTGATCGCATTCCAGATCAGTGCCGATGGATCGCGAGTCGCTTACCTCGCCGACCAGCAGCACCGGACGGTCTTCGAGCTCTTCGCCGTGGCGAGCTCCGGCGGGCCGGTCGTGAGATTGAACGCGCCGCTTCCACCGTTCTTGCCGTTCTCCGACTACGACGTCGCGCCGGATTTCCGCTTCGCGGGATCGCGAGTGGCGTACCGCGTCGTCCGCATCGCCCTCGGGATTTCCGACCTCTGGTCCGTGCGCGAGACCGGCGGCCCGGCCGTGCGGCTCAGTCCCCCGCTTCTGCCGGGTCAGCACGTCGAGCGCTTCGAAGTCCTCTCGGATTCCTACCTTCGCTACGAGGCCGATCTCTATTCTCCCGGCGTCCTCCTCTGGTACGTCGTCCCGACCGATGGCAACGACGCGACGCATGAAATCTTCCGGGACGGATTCGCGAGCGGATCGACCAGCCTCTGGCGTTGAGTGGCCTGGCGGACAGGAGATGACTCCGCCGATCCGAGCTTTCTGTCTCGGGCACCGCCTGCCGATTTTCTCACCCGGCGTCGACTTCACGATGGTCACGCCCGTCGCTTTGGGGCTCGCCGGCGAGATCGTCATCGCCGATGACGGTTATCCGCGTGGAAGCGAGGGCGCTCTCTCGGAATACGCGCAGTTCTTCGGTCTCGCGGAGCGGATCGCCGCCGGCGACGTCGTCGCCGACTCTGTCTATCTTTTTCAGTATCGCAAGTTCCTGAGCTTCCTCGAGGGCCCGCGGCGCTCGACCAACATTCCCTACGCTTTCGTCGCTGACGCGGCCGGAGCCGAGGCGCTGATGCCCTCTCTCGAACGGCTGCTCGAGTCTCCCGAGCCGATCCTGGTCGGACCTTCGCTCAAATGTTCGGACTCGATCAGCGATCAGTACGCAAGCTCGCACTTGCCGGAGGATTTCCTCGGCCTGATCGCGGCCTGCGAGTCTCTCGAGCTTCTCCAGGGCGAGCGACTGGACGCCTTCCGCAAAGCCGGCTTCCTCCTGCCTTCCCCCACGCTGTGCAGAATCGACGCTCCGTTTCTGGTCGAGCTCGCCGCCACGCTCGCCGCCGTCTGGCGAGAGTTCGCGGAGCGCTTCTATGTCCGCCGGGAGGGCTACCAGCGGCGGGTGGGGGGATTCCTCCTCGAACGTCTGCACGGCTTCCTGCTGCGCGAGCGGATGGCCGCCGCGGGACGCAGCGAGCCGGCCGCGATGGCCGCGATGGAGCTCATCGTGATTTCCGACAGCCCCCACATCGTCCTCACCGGATTCGATTCCACGGGCTGAGAAGGGGCGACGAAAGCCGACTCTCCCGGGCCTTGTTCAGGGCACGACCGTCGACCACTTCCACTCCCAGAGATCGAAGTCGTCGTTGAAAATCAGGCTGCCGTACTCGAAAGCACCGAGATCGCAGCGCCCGTTCGCTACCCGCGGTGCGCCGCGCTGATCGGTGAGGAGCTCGCCACCCATTCCGTCGGCACAACCGCCGGGCGCGCCGTTCTCGAGCGCCGGACTTCCCGGCCCGATCGCTTGCGTGCGCGTCGAACCGCCGTTGTAGATCGCCGGCTGAAGCAGGGGATTCGCGGTGCCGTAGCCGCCCGTGATCGTGCAGCAGCCGTGGTCGCTCGCGTCGCATCCCGTAAGAATGTTGCGGATGAAGTTGAAGCCGTTCGAGGCGACCGGCCCAGAGCAATCCGACGGCCATGCGAGCGTCAAGCCGCCACCGTTGATGGTGACGCTCGCCAGGTTTCCACTCAGGATCGAGTTCGCGATGAGGCTACCCGCGTTCACGAAGTAGAAGACCCCGCCGCCATCGCCGGTGCCGTCGAGATCGGAATCCGCGTGATTGTCGGTGATCGTCGTCGAATAAATATCCAACTGGTGTGAAGGACTCGCAATCCCACCGCCGTTCTGGGCGGCGGAATTCGCGGTGACGGTCGAATTCACCAATTCGACTCCGCCGTTCTGAACTTCCGAGTAGATCGCGCCACCATCCCGGTCCGCCGTGTTGCCGGCGAAGAGCGAATTCTCGATGCGACCGGAGGAGCCACTTGCGAAATAAATGGCACCGCCGTCCAGGTCGGCGTGAGCGCCTTCGAAGATGCACTCGTGGCAGCGGAACAGGCCACTGGACACGTAAATCTCACCGCCCTGTTGGCTCGCCATTCCGTTTGCGAAAGCGGTCTGCGAGACCGTGACGTCGCCCCCGGATAACTGCTGGATCGAACCGCCGTAGTTCGACTGGTTCCCCGAAAAGGAACAGCGCTCGACGACGAGCGTTCCCCCGTCGGTGATGACGCCCCCTCCGCCGGTGACGAACCCTTGAAAGTTCTCGAGGGTTAGATCGCGGATCTTCAGCCAGCCAGACGCTTTGACCCAGATGAGCTCGTAGATCTGGGAGCTCGAGCCGTGCAGAACGCTCTCCTTGAAACCTGCCCCGGTGATGGTCAGGCGCCCTGCCGCCGCCTGGAGATCCGGCAAGTTGCCACGCACAATCATGATGATGCCCGGCGGCAGGAAGATCTCGTCCTCGGCGTTTTGCAGCTCCGCTTCTTCAACCGCGGCGCGGAGGGTACAGACGCCCGCCGCCGTGGCGCAGATTCCGTCGATGGCCGCATCGGAATCGTCGCCGAGGCTATTCACGTGAAAGTCGACGGCGCGCGCCGGAGCAACACTCCAGGCGCTCCACAGACAGAGTGCCACACAGAACCGTCGGTTCATCGTCTGCCTCCGTCGAAGATCCTAGTCCGAAAGCGGCGAGAAGGTCTTTGCGCCAGGGAACAGCAGGCAGACCAAGGTCCGGACAGGCAATCCCCCGCGGACTGGAGAAGAATCTCCCGAGCGGAGAAAATCGAAACGTGTGAGCGAGGGAAAAACGCCGGACTTCGAAATGGAGCGGGAGACGGGATTCGAACCCGCGACCAACAGCTTGGAAGGCTGTGACTCTACCCCTGAGTTACTCCCGCTTCGTGCCGCACTGCAGAACCGAAAACTTCCCTGCCAGCTGCGACCAAGCCGCCAATTGCCCGAGCTGCGCGAGAAGACTTTCGTAAACCGTATTTTAGTCAAACTCGCGCCAACTGGAAAGACCCCGGAGTGCGAGGGTTGGCGACCGAGCGGATTCTCTACTCGCGAGTGAGGTGAAAAAGCAGTCCGAGGACGTAGGGACGGGAGATCTCGTCGAGACTCACGGGCACCAGAGGAAAGTCTGCGACGGCTCTTCGGGTCGGACGAGATTCGAAAAAATCGGGCACACCGGTCGTGGGATCGAACGTCTGCAGCCATACGCGGGACTTCCAGCCTTCGGCGGCGAAAAGCGAGCTCCATTCATGGGGTGTCAGATTCGAGCGATGAAATTCGATCGCGGTGTTGAGCCGACGCGAAGCCTCATCGACAATCCACGGGACCGCGAGGAGCATCTCGCCGCAAGCGACCAATCCAACCGCCGCGGCTCTTACGAATGCCGCAGGATTTTCCAGGTGCTCCATCACATTGGAGCTCACGACGAGATCGAAAGTGCCCGGCTCCAGCTGCAGGTTTTCACAATTGGCGATCGAGAACTCGATTCCGCGTGCGCCAAAGTGCCGGCGAGCGTAGCGAACATGGCGGGGGTTGAGGTCGACTCCCCATACAGCCGAAGCACCGCGACGACGGAGAATCGCTGCTCCGTAGCCCGCGCCAGAACCGGCGTCCAGGACGCGCCTGTTCTTGACGAAGGTCGCAAAAAATTCATAGATCGATTCATGCGCGACGAATAGGTCCGTTCGACGCCCGGGCCAAACGCATTCGCTGTGGAGAGGAAATCCGGTCAAGACCTTTTCGATCGCTCCCGCTGCGCGAAAAACTTCGCGCAGCAAATGGTCGCCGAATCGGTTTTCGCGATGATCGACTTCTCGCCCCGGTTTCAAGAGTGCCTGTATTCTCCAACAGAAATGTCTGCTTCGCGCCAGACACAAGGATGGCTCGCTGCGGTCGCTCTGCTTTCGAGCATCCCGGTCGCGCTCGCCTTTCGCCGTTACTTTGGAAGCAACCCTCTCATGGGCCCTTCTGCCCAGGACCCCTTCCTCGTGCTGTACGTCCTTCAGTGGGGCGCAAGCGCCTGGAAACATCTCCTCAGCGGGTTCTGGAACGCGCCATTTTTCTTCCCTTCACACAACTCCATTGCCTTTTCCGACCATCTGCTCCTGCCGTCGGCACTCTACGGCGGAATTCGAAGTCTAGGGCTCGGCCCGGCCGCGGCCTATGACTTCCTTGTCGTCTCCAGCTTTGGCCTCACATGCACGGCGATTTTTCTTCTGCTCAAGCGTGCGACCCGCGCTGCAAGTTTTCTTTGTGCCCTGGTCAGCATCGCCGTCGTTTATGCGCCTTGGCGCTGGGGGCACCTGACACATCTCGCCATGCTGTGGGGTCCTGGCACGCCGTTGACCCTCCTGACTTTCGATCGGCTCTTACGCCGTAAGAACACGCGGTCAGCGATGATCTTTACGAGTACGTTCTTGATCACCTTGCTCTCCGGCGCTTACCTGCTCTGTTTCACCCTGGTGGCGATGGCCACGAGCGCGGCGCTGCGGCTCTCCAGGCCGAGCTTCCGCCGGTCCATGAAACCGAAGGCGGGGCTTCTGGCGGCGACTGCGGCTGTCTGCTTCGTTGGCCTCGGGGCTTTGTTTTTCCACTACCGAGGAGTCCAGGCCCTCGTTCAAGAGGCAAGGCCCGATCTGGAGGTGCGGTCCTATGCCTTGAAGGCAACTGACTGGCTTGCACCGTCCGGCATGGCAAGCTACGCGAGACTGGTCCCGCAGGAATGGTTGCGATCCGAAGCCAGCCTCTTTCCCGGTTTCCTGCTCACCCTCGGCACGATCGCCTATGTCGCGATTTCGATCGGGGCGCGCCGCACCCGGTTGTTGCCGCCTCCCCTGCTCGCACGATCGACGATTCTCGGTGGTCTCATCTTGCTGGC
>JBDTQG010000139.1:0-6643 GCA_039932315.1 Thermoanaerobaculia bacterium | reverse complement strand
GTCGGTGCGGACACCGTCCCGCAGCCTTCCGCGCAGAGCCGCGAAACTGAAAGGAAAGGGATGCCGGGCCTAGACGGTCGCCGGCGCAAGCCTTCGCACCTTCGAATCGTCGACGGCAATCGCGGAAAGCGCGCGGCGCCGAAGAAAGAGCCGAAGCCGACGCGCGGAATTCCCGCAACGCCGTCGCATGTGAAGGCCGACGAGCTCGCGCACGCCGAATGGGCGCGCCTCGTCACGATCACGAACGCGCCGCGGACCGGCGTGCTCACTCTCGCCGACGGGCCGATGCTCGAGGCGACCGTTCTCGCGTACTCAACTTTCCGCCAGGCGTTCGCCGCGCTCACCAAAGGCCTCACCTACAAGTGCGCCACCAAGAGCGGTGGAGTCATGTACCGACAGCGGCCAGAAGTGTTCATCGCGGCCGACGCCTGGCGGCGTTACATCACCGGCCTCACTCACTTCTGGCTTTCGCCGGCGGCGCGCGGCAAGGTCGCAACGATCGCAGACGATGAAGAAAAAGACCCGGCGGCAGAGTTCCTCGACTGAGGCGCAGCGCTACCTGCGCGCCGTCGAGCAGGGTCGCGCCGACGATCCAGTCACGCGCTACGCGCTCGACGTCGTCCGCGGCCGCATTGTCGCCGGCCCGTGGGTGCGTCTCGCCGGCGAGCGCCACCTCCGAGATCTCGAGCGCGCCGAATTCACCTGGGATCTCGAGGCTGCGCGGCGCATCATCCGCTTCTTTCCGGCGGTGCTGTGCCTCACGGACGGAGACTTCGAGGGCAAGCCCTTCCACCTCGGGCCCTGGCAGCAGTTCATCGTGGGCAGCCTCTTCGGCTGGAAGCGCGCCGACGGCTCGCGGCGATTTCGCACCGCGTTCTGCGTCACCGGGACGGGCAGCGGAAAGAGTCCGTTCGCCGCCGGCATCGGGCACTACATGACCGTCGCCGACGGAGAAAAGCGAGCGCAGGTCTACGCCGCGGCAGCGAAGAAAGATCAGGCGCGGATCATCTTCAACACCGCGGTCGCCATGATGGAGCAATCCCCGGCGCTGCGGCGCCGATTGCAGCCCAGCGGCAAGCCGCCGCACACATGGAACCTCCTCGATCTCAAGTCGCACAGCTTCTTTCGACCCCTCTCGAGCGACAACAAACAGTCGGGAGGCATCGTTCACTGCGCGCTCGTCGACGAGATCCACGAGCACGAGGACCCGAACACAGTCGACATGCTTCGCGCGGGCACGAAAGGGCGTCGGCAGCCGCTCATTTTCGAGATCACCAACACAGGATTCGACCGGACGACGGTCTGTTACGACCACTACGACTACTCGCTGCGGGTGCTTCAGGGCATGCACGTCGACGAGAGCTGGTTCTGCTACGTCTGCGGACTGGACGAAGGCGACGAGTGGAGCGACGAGCGGGTCTGGCTGAAGGCGAATCCGAACCTCGGCGTGTCGATCCAGCTCGACTACTTGCGCGGCCGCGTGAACGAAGCGCTCGGGATGCCGAACATCCAGAACATCGTCCGGCGTTTGAACTTCTGCGAGTGGACCGACGCCGAGTCCGTCGGGATCCCGGTCGACCAATGGATCGCCGCCGCAGCGCCTTTCGACGAAGCCGAGCTCGCCGGCCGCGAGTGCTTCGTCGGGCTCGACCTCTCGGCGAGCCAGGACCTCACGGCGATGATGGCGTATTTCCCAGGCGATCCCGGTAAGAAGGCCCGCGTGCTGCGGCACTACTTCATCCCCGGCGAGGATCTCGCGAAGCGCGGCAAGAGCGATCGCGTTCCCTACGACCTGTGGGAGAGCCAGGGGCACTTGACCGTCATCCCGGGGAAGGTCATCCGCTTCGACATCGTCGAGAAAGCGATTCTCGACTTCGCGCAGCGCTACACCGTGCGAGAGGTGGCGATCGACCCCTTCGGCGGGATGCACCTGTCGAACCAGCTGGCGGATGACGGCTTCACCGTTGTGCAGATGCAGCAGAGCTATACCCTGTTGTCACCGCCGACGAAGGAGCTGCTCCGGCTCGTCGCCGGCGAGGAGATCGAGCATGGCGGAGATCCCGTCCTCAAGTGGATGGCGGCGAATGTCGCGCTCGAGCAGAACGCTGCCGGCGACATTCGCCCGAGTAAGAAGCGAAGCAAGGGCCGGATCGACGGCATCGTCGCGCTCGTCATGGCCATCGATCGCGCGAGCCGGCACGGCATGATCCCGCGCTCGATCTACGAGGACCGACACCTCTACGACCAGCGGCCGCCGGAAGATCCGGAAGTCGGCGACAGCGGAACTGGAGACTCGACACCAGCACCTGCCCAGCGGCAGCAGCTCCCCGCCGGCGCGCCGCCGATCGCGGGCGAGGAAGCGCCGCGGCCGCGCGCCCGGAAGTCGATCTACGACTCTGAGGAATGGAACCAGCACGGCGAGGACCTCACCCGATGACCGCTCCTGTCACACCCGCAATGCGTCGATCGGCGCGCGCCCTCCAGGCTCTCGCCGGCGTCGTCATCACGTCGATCGGCGTGGGCTCCTTCGACTGGCGCGCCGGCGTCGTTGCCTTCGGCCTTCTGATTCTCGCGACTTCTGCAGTGTGGAGGAACGTCAAATGATTCTGGAATCGATCATGGAGCTGCGTAGCGCCTTCGGAGGGCGCCACCCGAGCGAGTCCGGGGCATGGTTCGGCGCGGACGATGAGAGCGCCACAGGCCTGCAGGTCACGCCCTTCTCCGCGCTCGCGAACACGCCTTTCTACCAGGGCGTCGAGTTCATCAGTTCGATGATCGCGATCCTGCCGCACAACGCCTACCGCCGGACGACGATCGCCGGCAACGAGGGCGTCAACAAGGATCGAGATTCCGGGCTTGCGACGCTCCTCCGCTGGCAACCGAACCCGGAAGCCACCGCCTTCACGCACAAGAAGGCGCAGCTCGTGAACAAGGCCCTGTGGGGGAACAGCTACGCCGAGATCGAACGCGATGGAACCGGGCGGGCCGTGGCAATCTGGCATCTGCCCTCGTGGCTCGTCACTCCCCGGCGCGTCTACAAGCGGGTCGGCGGCGGCCTCACCCTCTTGCTCAACGCCTCGACGCCGGAAGATCGAGACCGCGGAGGAACCATCCTCTACGAAGTGCGGGGCACCCAGGGAGGGAAGTCGGCCTGGCTCACTCCTGAGCAGATGTTCCACGTCCCCGGGCTGGGCTTCAACGGGCTGGTCGGGTTTCCGGTCCTGAGCTTTGCGAAGGAGGCGCTCGCGATCGGGATGGCGATGCAGAAGAGCGGCGCCGCAATCTTCGGCAACGCGGCGACCCCGAGCGCCGTGCTCGAGCGCCCGGCCGACTCAGCTCCGATGACGCCGACGGGCGAGCGCAACCTGATCGCGGCGTGGGAGGCGCACCATGGCGGGCCGAAGAAGACCGGACGAACGGCCGTGCTGCAGGAAGGGACGTCATACAAGCCGGTCCAGATGATCAGCATGCGCGACCTGCAATATGCCGACAGCCTGAAAAATCAGGTGCCGGAGGTCGCGCGAATCCTCAACATCTCGCCGTACTTCCTCGGGCACGACGGCTCGCAGAACACCTACACGAACGTCGAGGGCGAGTGGATCAAGCTGCAGCGCCAGACTCTGATGCCGCACACCACGGCGATAGAACAGGAGGACATGCGCAAGCTGATCCACGAGAGCGACGCCGCAACGCTCTACACCGAGCACGAGTACAAGAATCTCCTGAAGGGTGACAGCGGAGCTCGCGCGACGTTCTACCGCATGCTCCGCGAGGTCGGGGCCATCACGCCGGCCGAGATCGCCCGGCAGGAAAACCTGCCGCCCGTCCCGAAGGATCAGGGCGGCGAAGACTTCCGACCGATGGTCAAGGCTTCGCCGTTCGCGCCGCCCGAAGGCGCCGGCGCGCCGGCGAAAAAGAAAGAGACGCCGGCGACGAAAGAAGACCTCAGCGACGACGAAGAAGCCGACCAGGAGCGGATGCAGCTGCTGCGGGATGGACTCCGCGGGATGCTGGCCGCGGCGTTGCAGCGCGCGATCACCCGCGAGACGAAGACGCTTCGCCAACTGGTCCGCGGATCAAAGGAAACTCCGGAGGCCCGTGAGGCGATCGCCACCTTCTATGACCGCGAGTTCCCCGTCTTTCTTTCAGAGGTCGCGGCGCCGGCGCTCGGCCGGAGCGCCGAGGGGTTTGCTCGCGCCTTCTCGTCGCGCCACCGCGGCGAGCTCGAGGTCGCAGGGCGTGAGGGTGCGGACGCCGTCTCCGCCCTCTTCGATCGCTGGGCCGCCACTGCTGCAGACGATGCCGCATCCGCGGAAATTGACCGCCTGACGAACCGCTGAGGAGCCTTTATGCCCCCGATCATCGATGTCCTGGAACGCCGCTTCATCCCGCTCGCCGCCGGCGCAGAGATCCGCGCAGAGGGCGAGGGCGAGCTTGCCCGTCTCTCCGGTGTCGCCTGCCCTTGGGATTCCCTGTCCGTGCAGCTCTGGCGCGACTGGGATACGAACAAGCCGGTGCATGAGCGCTTCACCGCGGGCGCGTTCGCCGAAGTCCTCGCCGCGAAACCCGACGTGATCATCGCGCGGGATCACGATCCCTCGCGGTTGCTGGGGCGGACGGCCTCCGGCACGGCGAGCGTCGTCGAGACCAGCCGCGGCCTCGAGTACTGGGTCGATCCGCCGGCGACCGAGGAGGGGCGCTCGATCGTCGTCATGGTCCGGCGCGGCGACGTGCGCGGCTCGAGCTTCGCTTTCCTGCCGGCGACAGTCGACTGGACGGAGGAGGAAGAGCGGATCATCCGGACCGTGCGCAAGGTGAGCCTGCTGCACGACTGCTCGCCTGTAACCAATCCCGCCTATCCCGAATCCACGGCGACCATGAGCCGTTCGGTCGAGGCGATGCAGAAGGAACTGAACGCCTGGCGTTCAGGCGACAAGGCCTGGAGGGCAGCGCTTCTGAACCGCGAGGCGCGACTCGTTGAAACCGGCCTCTGACGGGGCTTTCCGAATTTCGTCACCATCGTCAGGCAGACTGAAAAGAAATCTGTACTGTTCGTCCAGATAAGGGGCTCCGGCCCTGTTGAGAAGTCAAGGGAAGCGCGGCGCCGGCTCGACGAGCCTGGGCACCCGATGGTCATCCGGGCTCCGCGCAAGTAGTCGGCCCACCTCGCCCGATGGCAGGCAAAGCCGCTACTGACTCAGGTCCATGAACCTGGGTCGGTGGCGGCTTTCGCCGTTTCGGCCAACCGCCTCCGACCCCCAACGGAGGCGCCATGCCCTACGCAAGGAATCAGATCCAGGAACTGCGCGAGAAGCGCCGGAAGCTCGGCGAAGAGATGCGCGAGCTCACCGCCAAGGCGCGGACCGAGAAGCGCGATCTCTCGACCGAAGAGGACACGAAGTTCAACGCGATGCACGAGGACGGCGTGAAGCTCCTCCGCGAGATCGAACGCGAGGAGAAGGTCTCCGGCATTCTGAGCGACGCCGAGATCTCGCGCCGGAGCGCTCCGGCGGTCGACCCCGACGCCGACCCGAACGACCCCGACGCCAAGGCTCCGGACCCGGCCGAGCCGGAAGGCGCTGGCGACGCTGCCCGCGCGATGAAGAACGTCGGGAAGGGCGTCCGGGACTCGAAGAAGTATGTCGAGTACTTCCATCGCTACCTGACCGCCGAGTCGCGCCACGCCGCCGACAGCATCGCCGCGCGGGCCTATACGCTCCGCCGTCGGCAGCGACACGCAGGCCGGCTTCCTCGTTCCTCCGGAGCAGTTCGTCATGGAGCTCCTGAAGAACCTCGACGACCAGACGATCGTTCGCGGTCTCGCCCGTACCTTCCAGGTGCCGGTGGCGAAGAGCCTCGGCGTTCCGAAGCGGACGAGCAAGGCATCGACCTGGGTGTGGGGCACCGAGATCTCGCCGCCGACGAAGGACTCGCAGCTCGCCTTCGGGAAGCGCGAGCTGCACCCGAAGAACGCCTCGGGCCTGATCATCGTCTCGCGCGACTTCCTGCGCCAGGCGCTGATGGGACCGGAAGGCATCGTGCGCGAGGAGATCGCGCGCGACGGCTCCGAGCTCCAGGAGAACGCCTTCCTGGCGGGCAACGCGGCGAACCAGCCGCTGGGGCTCTTCACCGCTTCGGCCGACGGCATCTCCACTGGCCGGGACATCTCGACCGGCAACACGGCGACGGAGGTCACGCTCGCGGGTCTCCGAGGCGCGAAGTACAACCTCAAGCCGGCGTACTGGCCGGCCGCCGAGTGGCTCGGCTCCCGGAAGTTCCACCAGCAGCTCTACTCGATCGACGACGGCAACGGGCGTCCGATGTTCGTCGAGTCCGTCCGCGTCGGCGAGGTCGATCGTGTCCTGGGCTTCCCCATCCACATCGACGAGTTCGCGCCGAACACGTTCACCACCGGCCAGTACGTCTCGATCCTGGGCAACTTCCAGTACTACTGGATCGCCGACGCCCTCGACATCGAGATCCAGCGCCTGGACGAGCTCTACGCGCTCTCCAACCAGGTGGGCTTCGTCGCGCGCCTCAAGACGGACGGCATGCCCGTCCTCGAAGAGGCCTTCACGCGCCTGAAGCTCGGCTGATCCACCGGCGACCGACGTTTATCCCCCTCGTTCCACGACGCTCAATA
>JBDTQG010000138.1:0-6681 GCA_039932315.1 Thermoanaerobaculia bacterium | reverse complement strand
GATCGAGCAGAACGCGATTCACGGCTCGGATTCACCGGAAAACGCCGCGATCGAGATCGGATTCTTCTTCTCCCAGGCCGACCTGGTCGCCGCACGCTGATTCAACCGCAGTCCGGTTCCCGCGCTAGAATGGGTTTCTCACCATGAGCCACTACACTCCAGCCTGGGCACCGGCCTCGACCCTTCCGGCAGACCGTCGCGGCGCGGTCGTCGGCCGCTTCTGCCGGGAGTGCTCGAGTTTCTATCCGCTGTACTCCGCTGCGCACAAAGGCAAACCGTCGTTCGGTCGCGACCACGTGAGCTCGACGTGCGCCTGTGAGGGGCGTTCGTTCGACGAGGGCGCTTCCTGGTGGGAACCGGCGGTCGCCGTCCTCGTGCCGAAACCGAGCCCAGCCACCGTTGCCTCTCCCGCCGCCGGCTAGCCGCGCAGCGCCACTGCGTCCGATCGGGGCGACGCCGGCGACTGGAGCGACTCGATGAGGCTCGCGGTGCTCGTTCGCGTTCTCGACGGTTCCAGCTGCTTCTGGAATTCGGGGGCGATTCCGCCGCTCGCGTCCGTCCCCGCGGGTGCCGGCGGGCGCCCGGCAGGTGCCGAGCAGGTGCCGGGCAGATGCCGGGCGAAGGAGTCACTCGCGGAGCGCGCGCTCCAGCTCCTGTGAAATGCCTTCGATCTCAGCCCTCGACCGGACCCGCCACGCGGCGTGAAAGCGCTGTTCGAGCAGCTGATTCAGCACCTCGAGTGGAACCAGGCGCGAGGCATCGACAAGCGCTGTCCATTCCGCGCTCAGCTCTTCGACGTCATCGAGGTCCGCGTCACCGGCGAAGGCGAACGCCGCTGCCGCCGGTGAGGAGTAGTCGAGCTGCCAGTCTTCGTGCATGTAGCCGGCGAGAAATGCCGCCAGATTCGGCAGGTCGTCCGGATTGAGCCCGTCGAGAATCGCCGCGCGGGCATCCATGTCGATCGCGGATTCCGTCGCCCGGAACGGTGTCGCCGGAGTCGGGCCGCTGAGGTCGTGCGGGTCGTTCTTATCGCCGGGTTCGCTCATGGTGAAGAATCTCCCCTAGGGCTCCACGGGGTAAGCCGTGAGAACGAAATACGTGGTGTCGCGCTTGCGCAGGACGACGCGCGCGGAGTGCGTCGTGATCCAGTTCGGCGCGCCGCGCCGGAGAAGATGGCCCACCGGCACGCCGGCGTTCTCCCGGAAGTCGAACGCGAGGTTGCCTTCGCCCTCTTCGAGCCAGTGCTCGATGCGGCCGTGCTCCCGCTCCAGAGCCTGTGCGATGACGCGTTCTGCCGTCGGGCGATCGAGGAAACTCGAAGCGGCGTTCACGCCTCCTTCGTGCTCGAGGCGCAGGGCCAGCTCGGGCTCGGTCCGGCCGATGTGGCGTTCGAGCGTGTGCCCGCCGAGACGTTCGTCCGCAGCAAGATCGTGCGATTCCCTCGCGTCGATCTCGCGGGCCGCGGCCGGCGGGGCGCCACCGGCATTCGCGCGGAAGACTCCCGAGCGCCGAAAGCGCATGACGAGCACTGCCAGAAGGAGGCCGATCACGATGAGCGATTTCGCGCGTCCCTGGCGAGCCATCAGTGCGTTCCTTCCGTGAGGACGAGCGTCACCACGCTGCCGGCGGCACTCGCGGCGGTCGCCGAAAGATCACCGGGCTCGTTCGTCGAGGCGTTTCCGTCGGCATCGAGGCGCACGGTGATGTTCCCGCTCTCGGGCAGTACCGTACCGAGCATGCTGTCTTCGGCGGAAAGCGTCAGCTCGAGCGGAAACGTCGGGTCCGCGATCCGTTTGACTGCCGCCGGTGGCCCGGGGTTCGCGCCGCGGAGCGCGACGAACAAGGTGCGCGTCGGAGCTCCCTTGCCGCTGGGAGCCGACAGGCCGGGCGCGAGCTCGACGCGGATGCGATAGCCGGGCGTTTCGCCGGTTGCCCGCGATGCGCCGTTGCCGGCGGCCGGATTCACGTTGCCCGCCTCGACCTGCGAGAGGAGCTCTTCGATGGGCGGAAAGTGACCTCCGGCCGCCGCGAGTCCCTTCTTCCAGGTGGCGACGGCGGCGTCGGTGTCGCCGAGCGCAACCTGCGCCTGACCCTTGGCCATCGCCGCGAGGAGGTGATCGGGATGTCCGTTCAAAACCTGGTCCATGAGCGCGATGGACTGCTGCCACTGTCCCATCGCCAGCCGCACGACGCCCTCGACGAACAGTCCGTCCGGGTCGCCGGGGGACAGACGCTCGAGCTCGCGCGCCTGCTCGTAGGCCGGCATCAGCTGATTGGCGTTGAGCAGCGCGACCGTCAGCTGGCGGCGCGCGTCGAGATTCTGCGGCGCCGCGGCGAGCTGCCCCTGCAGGCGCTGGATCTCCGCGGCCGCTTCGGGAGAGAGCGACGCGGAACCGTCGTGCGCTTCGTCTGCAGTTCCGTCTGCCGAGCCAGGTTCTGCCGCTGCTCCTGCCGCTCGCCCGCCCATCGCGCTGCCGCCGGTCGCCGGCCCGTTCGCCGTGCGACGCTCCGCGCCCTCGGTCGCCCAGTAGACGAGCCCGCCGACGACCAGACAAGAGGCGACTCCAGAAAGAAAGCCCTGCACCCGGGCGCGCCGCGTGCCGCGGGCCAGCGCGGACTCCGGAGCTTCGATCCGGGAGTCCGGACCGTGAAGATCGGCGGGGTCTCGTGCGGCTCCTGGCGCCGTTTCGTTTCGCGGCGCGCGCCATACGAACCAGAAGCCGGCGGCAAGACCGGCAGCGACCACCAGTGCCCCAGGCAACCAGACGTTCATTCGCTCTCCCGCTCCGGCGGCGCCGGCCTGGCATCAGAGTCCGCGGCGGAGTCCGCAGCGAGCGGACGAAGGCGTTCGAAGATGACCCAGATTCCGGCGGCGAGCGCCGCGGCCGGCAGGAGCCAGACGAGCCAGTTGAATCCTTCCGCCTTCGGCTCGAGACGGATGAACTCGCCGTAGGAATGTTCGAAGGAAGCGAGGACCTGATCCGCGCTGTAGCCCGCCGCGAGCCGGCGCCGAACCTCGGCTTTCAGATTGACCGCCGCCGGCGCCGGCGAGTCCTCGACGGAAAGTCCCTGGCAGACCGGGCAGCGCATGAGCGAAGCCACTTCCGCGGTGCGGCGATCGAGCTCCGGACCCGCGAGCGGCGGACCGGCGGGAGCGGATTCGAAGACCGGAGCGGGCGCGATCGCCGCGGAGCCCGGGACGGGATCGGTGGCATGTACTACGGCGGTTGCCGGTGGCAGGCTCAGGCCGAGAACCGCGAGACCGAGTCGGAGGACGACGCAGGATTTCACAGCAGTCCGTCCAGGGTGCGCGCCAGCGCCTCGCGATTCACCGCGCCGGTGATCTTGTCGCGAATCACTCCGTGCGCGTCGATCAGGAACGTTTCCGGCGCGCCATAGACGCCGTATCGAATCGCAGTGCGCGCTTCCGGATCGGCCAGATTCGGTCCCCACGCGCCGTTCTTTCCTTCGAAGCGTCGAATGGCTTCCGCCGAATCCATGTAGACGACGCCGACGAAGCGGACACGACCCGAGAACCGTCGCGCGAGCGCGACAAGATCCGGCGTTTCTTCGACACACGGCGGGCACCAGGTCGCCCAGAAGTTGAGCACCACCGGTTGCCCGGCAAGATCGGCCAGGCGAATCGTCCGGCCGTCGAGGTCGACGAGCTCGAATGCCGGCGCGTTCCGTCCGATGAGCGGAGAGAGGACTTCATGCGGGTCGTGGCGCAGTCCCGACGCGAGCACGAGCAGCAGGGGAACGACGAGAACGAGCCCGGCGAAGAGGACTTTGCGGTTCACGATCACGATGGCGCCGCCTCGACCGCGGACGCGGGTCGCCGCGTCCCCGAGGGCAGGAGGCAGAGCGCCGTGCCCGCGACGATGACGAAGACGCCGATCCAGATCCAGACCACCGCCGGTGTCACGATGGCGCGCAGCCCGATGCTGCCGTCGCGGCCGACGTTCATCAACGAGAGATAGAGGTCCCGGGCCGGCGAAGTGCGGACGGCGGGCGTTCCGATCGGCTCCATCCGGCTGTCGTAGCTGTTGAGTGCGGGCTCGAGCGAACCCGCCGGCTGTCCGTCGCGTTCGATGCGCATGACGGCGCGTTCCGAGATCCGGTGAGGTTCGCGGCGCGCCTCGACCTTCTCGAACGTGAGCTTGTAGCCGGCGATCGACATCGATTCGCCCGGCCGCAGAGCGCCTTCATGTGCGACCTGAAACGACGAAGAGATGGCGATGGCGACGAAGGTCACGATGACGCCGAGGTGGGCGATGTAAGCGCCATATCGCCGGGTTCCGCGACGCACCGCTTCGCCCACCGCTTCGGTCCAGGGCTCGTCGTGGCGTCGCCGCCGCGTCTGACGAAGGCCCTGATCGGCGTTCACCCAGACGGCATATCCGGCGAGAGCGCCGGTGAGGAGCATCGCTCCGGAGCGGGCGCCGCCGGCGAAGGCGAGCAGCAGTCCGGCGACGGCGGCCGGAATCGGCCAGAGGAGCGCCCGGCGCATCCGCGCGTTGTCCGCGCGACCCCAGGGCAACGCCGGGCCGATGCCGATCAGCAGCAGGAGACCGAGACTCACCGGAATCGCCATGCGGTTGAAGTACGGCGCGCCGACGCTCACCTTGACGCCGCGCACGAGCTCGGCGGCGATCGGAAAGAGCGTGCCGACGAGCACCGTGAACATGAAGACCAGAAGGAGCAGGTTGTTGATCAGGAACGCGCCTTCGCGCGTCCACAAGGTTTCGCGCGTCGGATCGCTGGCGAGAGTGTCCATGCGCAGTGCAAGAAGGGCCACTGTCCCGACGAGGCAGAAGCCGAGGAAAGCGAGAAAGGCCGGGCCGATCGGCGACTGGGTGAAGGAGTGAACCGAATTGACGACGCCCGAGCGCGTGAGGAAGGTGCCGAGAATCGTCAGCAGAAAAGTCACGATGACGAGGATGACGGTCCAGGCGCGGAGCGTTCCCTTTCTCTGCAGAACGAGCGCCGAATGAACGGCAGCGATCGCCGTGAGCCACGGCAGGAACGACGCGTTTTCGACCGGATCCCATGCCCAGTAACCGCCCCAGCCGAGCACTTCGTAGGACCACCAGCCGCCGAGCATCACGCCGGTCGTGAGGAACGCGGTCGGTACGAGGAGCCAGCTGCGCAGCGCGCGAATCCAGTCGCGATCGAGGCGGCCCGAAAAGAGGGCGGCGAGCGCGATCGCGAACGGAATGCTCATCCCGACGTAGCCGAGATAGAGCATCGGGGGATGAATGATCATCAGGGGGTGGTTCTGGAGCAGCGGATTGGGCCCGGGTCCGTCGGTCGGAATCGGCAGCGGCGTAGGTGCGAACGGATCCGCCGGACCGGCGATGAGAAAGGTGAAGAAGATGCCGACGATGAAAAGCGTACCGAGCATGTAGCCCAGGTGATCGGCGGCGCTGCGGCGGAGATGCTGGGCGACGCCGGCGGTGAACAGGCCGAGAATCAGACCCCAGAAGAGAATCGACCCGTCGAGCGAGGACCACAGCGAGACGATCGTGATGTGCAGCGGCGTCGCGAGCGATCCCACCTGGGAGACGTATCCGACCGAAAAATCGTGGCGGATGAGCGCCGTCTCCATGAGTCCCGTGGCCGTGACCAGAAGAGCCGCGTAGAGCAGCGCCAGGCGTCGCGCCCGCTCGACACCGGCGGCGGAGAGGCGGCGCGCCGCCGCGAAGCTCATCACCGCGCCGACCGTCGCGACGAGCAGCGCTGCGAGGATGACCGAGCGTCCGAGAATCGAGATCATGGCGCCGGTTTTTCTGCTGCGGGCTCGAGGCTGTTGGCGAGCTCCTTCACGGTTCGCGTGTCGCCCTTCCCGGGTGCCTGATACGAGTTGTCGTGTTTGATCATGAGCCGGTCGGTCGCGAAGACGCCGTCCGCCTGGAGCGCGCCTTCGACGACGACGCCGATGCCTTCGCGGAACATCGCCGGCGGCACGGCATGCGTCGCAACCGGAACCGACTCGGTACCGTCCGTGAGCGTGAACCGCAATCCCAGACCGGCGGCGTCACGAACGATCGATCCGGGGGCGACGAGGCCGCCGAGGCGGATCGTCGCGCCCTCCGCTTTGCCGCCATGAGCGCGGAGCTCGGTCGGGCTCCAGTAGTAGACCAGGCTCTTGCCGAGCCCGCCGAGAGCGAGGAATCCGAAGGCGCCCGCGGCGACGAGAATCGCGACGACCGCGACCGTGCGATGGCGACGGACTTCTGCGCTCGCGGTGACCGGAGGAGGCGGACCCGTGGGCGTCGCAGAAGCGACAGAAGTCGAAGGCGTGCCGGAGCCCGGGTCCGTGGGAGGCGTCGTCTTCACGCTCGCTCCTTCGCCGCGGCGTCGGGAAGAGCCGCTTTCCGGCTGCGACGAAAAAGGCTGATGGCGTAGCCCGCGAGCCCCGCCGCGGTGATCGAGTATGCGGCGACGACGAATTTCCAGCCACCGACGATGACTCCGGCCGGAGCCTCCTGCAGCGCGGTCTCAAGCACGGTGCACCTCCACACTTGCCCGACGTGCCGGGGGAGCGATCTCGACCGTGGCGTAAATGATTTCCAGATCGGTGCCGGGAACGTCGGCCTTTTGCAGGACTGTGCGCTTGACTGGCGAAGGTTGCAGCGGTGCCTGCTGAGGTGGAGGGAGCGGCCGAGCCGGAAGTAATTG
>JBDTQG010000137.1:0-6689 GCA_039932315.1 Thermoanaerobaculia bacterium | reverse complement strand
CGGAAGTAGGTAGCTGCCGTGCTTTCCGGGATCGCAGCGACTTTCAGGAGCGAGCGCCCGAACGTAACGAGCTTGGGCAGGTCCGGCAGCGATCGGACGATCGCCGCCGGGCTTTCGGCCGCGAGCTTCGCGCTCTACGCCTCGGGCGCCTGCCGCACGATCTACGTCGGCGACTCCGGAGAGCTCGTCGCAGCGGTCCACACGCTCGGCATTCCGCATCCGTCCGGGTACCCGCTCTACGTCCTGCTCGGAAAGCTCTGGACGGTGCTCGTGCCGTTCGGTTCCGTGGCGTTCCGGATGAGCCTGTTCTCGGCCCTGTTCGCCGCGCTCGCGGTCGGACTCGTCTACCGATCCGCACGCGCTCTCGGGACCGGCACCGGTGCTGCGCTCGTGGGCGCGATCGCGCTCGCCGCCTCGCCGAGTTTCTGGGGCGAGGCCAACGTGCAGCGCGTCTACGCGCTCAATGCGTTTTTCGTCGCTGCGGCGACGCTCCTCGCGATCCGTTTCGTGCGCGAGCTGCGAGCGCCGCCGTCCGAAGGAGATGCGGCCGCCGCGGCGGAGTCGACGCGCCGCCGCCGTTCTCTCTTCGTCGCGATCGCTTTCCTTTCCGGTCTCGGCGCGACCAATCACACCTTTCTCGCCGTCTGGGGTCTCTGTTTTCTGATCTACGTGCTGGTCACGGATCCGCACACCTTGCGCAGCGTCCGGACGCTCGCCGCGGCAACGCTGGCCGCCGCCGCTGGCCTGTCGGTCTACCTCTATCTTCCGCTGCGCTCCCGGCAGGAGCCACGCCTCGACTGGGGAAATCCCGAAACGCTCGACGCCTGGCTCGCGGTCGTCACGCGCCGTGACTTCTGGCAGCGCCGCTGGTGGACGGGCTGGCCCGATCTGATTCCGATCGCGCGCGATTTCCTCACCAGTTTCGCTAAGGAGTTCACGGTCGCCGGCGCGCTGCTCGTTCTCGTCGGTCTCGTCGTCGGCCTGAGCCGCCGCCGCTTTGTCGGCGAACGGGGCCGTCCGGCACTTCTCTTCCTGCTCGTCTGTCTGGCGAATCTCGCGGCGATGGCATCCCACGGCTCGCGCACCGACATCTTCGTCTGGCACCGCTACTACATCCCCGCCTATATCGCGGGGGCTCTGCTGCTCGCGATGGGGCTGGAAGCGATTGCGAACGGGCTGCGGGCGATCTCGCCTCGAGTCGCGAGCGCTCTGCTCGGCATCGTTCTCGTCGCTTCGACGCTGCTCGTGCCCTGGCGGTTCCGGGAATTCGACCGCAGCCGCTACCGCATCGCCGAGGACTACAGCCGCCGGATTCTCGCGGAGCTGCCGCCCGGAGCGCACCTCGCGGCGAGCGACGACAACATCCTTTTTGTCCTCATCTATCTCCAGCTCGTCGAAGGCACGCGGCCGGACGTCGACCTCATCCTTCAGGGCGTGGGCGGCGAGCTGCCGTCCTTGCACTTCGATCCCGATCGCGAGCCGCTTTTCTTCACCCACCATCCGAACTGGCGATTTCCGGCCCTCGAGCTCGTTCCGGTGGGGCTGCTATTCCGGGTCGCGCGCGTCGGCTCTCCGCCATCGCCGATTGCGGACGAGAGCGCTCCTCTCGCCGGTGAAAGCGATCCGCGGGTACCGCAGGACTACCTCACGCGGAATCTCGTCGGCGAGTTCCACTTCATGCGCGGAGTGACCCTCGAGCGACCGGCGCCGCAGCGCGCGATCGTCGAGCTCGAAGCGGCAGCGCACGCCGCGCCGGACAACGACGTGCTGTTCTACAACCTCGGGCTGATCTACGACCGGATGGGGTTCGAAGCGCAGGCGCTCGCGGCCTTCGAACGCGCGGCGGAGATCAACCCGCGCCCGATCCCCGGTGCGGATCGCGTGCTCGCTGCAGATCGGATTGCGGAGCTGCGCGAACGGCAGCGCGGCGCTTCCCCTCCCCCTGACCGGTAGTCGACGGGGGGTCTTCGCCCCTCGGGCTGTGTCAGCGCCCGCCGTGCGGGCCGCGGAACCGGAGCAGAGGCTGGTACGATCCGTTCGTGGCATCCCCGGTGGCGAATCCCGATTGTCCGGAGTGCGGAGGGCGTGGCTGGATCGTCGTCGAGGACGGCGGTGCCGGTACGGCCCGACCCTGCCCGTGCCGGCAGGAGCTCCTCGTTCCCCGGCTTCTCGCGAGCTCCGGGATTCCGGTGCGCTATCGCGAGTGCACGCTCGAGAGTTTCAAGGTCTCGAGCCTCACTTCGCGCTCCGATCCCCGTCTCGTCGAGGCGCGTGAGAAATGCCGGCATTACATCGACGGATTTCTCGACACGCGCGGCCATTTCCAGCAGGCGGGCCTGCTGTTCGTGGGGCCTCCGGGAGCCGGCAAGACGCATCTCGCCGCTGCCATTCTGTCGGCGCTCATCCGGCGCTACCGCCTGCGCGGGCGTTTCGTCGACTTCTCGTCGCTCATCCATCAGATCCAGTCGACTTTCGATCCGTCCTCCGCGGAGTCCAAGCATGACGTGCTCGATCCCGTGATGGAGGCCGACCTGCTGGTGCTCGATGAGCTCGGCGCGCAGAAGCCGACGCCGTTCGTGACGGACACGCTCTACCTGATCCTCAATCACCGGTACACGAACCGCCTGCCGACACTTTTCACCAGCAATCTGCGACTCGAGCTGGCGAAGAATTCCAACCTCTCTGCGGTCGATCTCCTCGAAAGCAAACTGCCGCCGCAGCTGATTTCGCGGCTCTACGAGATGGCGGCTCCGGTCGCGCTCGAGGTCGGGGACTATCGCAAGGAGGTCGGCAGCAAGAATCTCGCGACGGAGGTATTTCGCGCATGAGTACGACGAAGCTGCCGGCGCTTGACGCACTTTTTCGCGGGATCTTGAACGTGCGCGCGAATCGCGAGCTGATTCTGGTTCAGCTCGCGTCGTCGGCGCTGCTTGCCGCGTCGATCGCCGTTCCGATTCTGCTCCTGCTCTCCCGGGTCGGCGTTCCGCTCTCCGTCTTCACGTCGAAGGATCCCGAAGCGATACGTGTGGCCTTCGAATCGATGCAATTCAACATGACGATGATCGCGTCGACCTTCGGACTCGGCCTGCTGCTGTTTCTGGTGATCGGCACTGTGGCTTTCGTTGCCTTCTGCTGGTTTCAGGCGGGAACGCTGGCGGTGCTTCTCTCGGGCGACGCTCAAGCGCCCGCGGCGGATAAAGCTCGGTCGGAAGTCTTCCGGACCTTCTCGTGGTCGGCGTACGTCGGCTGGGCGAGCCGCTACGGCTGGCGCATCTTCTGGGTCAACAACCTGTTCATGATCCTCCTGACGATCGGGCTCGGGCTGTTCGTTCTGCCGTTCGCCATCGGCGCGAGATTCGCCGAAGGCTCCGGCACGATGGTCGCCTGCGCCATCGGCTGCGGGATGGCGATTCCGCTGGGATTCATCGCCCTGGTGGTCGTCCTGGCGATGATCGTGGCGCAGGTGTCCGCCGTCGACGAGAACGCGACCGTGCGCGGAGCGACGCGGCGTGCCTTCACGATCACCGGCCGCCGGCTCGGTGGGCTGCTGCTGCTCTACCTTCTCCTGATTGTCGCGTCGATCATCGTTTCGGTCCTCTTCGGTGGCGCCGGGCTGGTGGTCAATCTCGTTCTGGCGAAGTGGGCGATGGCGAGATTGGCCGTCGCGGCGGCGCTCTGGTTCGTTCAGTTCGTCCTCAGCACCAGTCTGAATCTCACGCTGATCGCGGCCATCGTGGCGCTCGTGCGCCCGGAGCTCCGCGCGCTGCCGGCGGCCGCGACGCAGCCTGCGGCGTGAGACGGCCCGGTCGCTTTCGGGCCCTCGCGCTTCCGGGTCGCGCGCCGGTCGCTCTCGTCGCTCTCATCGCTCTTTTCGCGCTGCTCGCGCTGGCCGTTGCCTCCTGCGCTCCGACCGGGCGCAAGGCGAAGCTGCCGTCGGAGATCGAGAGCTCCAGACCGGCTCCGCTGGCGGTGACCCCTGCGCCGGCGCCGGCGCCCGCCGCGGAAACGACGCCGGTTCCGCCGCTCCCCGAACCGCCGCTTGCAGCCGTGGCACCGCGGGCCGTTTCGGCGCCGAAGCCGTTCACCGGCTGGGTGCGGATCGGCCTCGCGACCGACCTCGAAAGCGTGACGCTGCCGTGCTGCGACGGCGAGCTCGCGGTCGAAGTCGGCGGAGCGCGTCTCGATGTCGAATCGCCGCTGCGCATCCGTCCCGCGGCGACGAGCGTCGGTGGAGCGGTCTACCGGGTCCAGATCGCGGCGCTGCGGGACGAGGACCAGGCCAAGGAGCTCGCGAGACGGCTCGGCACTCTCGCGAGTGAGCCGGCCGACTCCCGCTTCGACGCGCAGGCGGGAGTCTTTCGCGTCCGCCTGGGAAGATTCGCGACGCGCATTGCCGCGGAAGAGGCGAGCCGGCGGCTGACGCGATTCGGCGTCGACAGCTCGTGGATCGTCTCCGAGGGTTCGGGCGTCGGCGAGCCGGCGCTCGAGGTGATGCATCGGGCCGTGCCCTACCGGGTCGTGGGCCGGCGGTTCGCGCTCGAGGCGCCCGCGGACGGCGGCGTCCGCTGGGAGGGCAAGCGCTACCGCGGCCGGCTGGTCGTTTTTCTCAACGACCGCGGCCGCCTCAATGTGGTGAACGAGCTGCCGATCGAGCAGTACCTTCGTGGCGTCGTGCCCCGCGAGCTCGGTCCCGGTGCCTATCCCGAGCTCGAAGCGCTCAAGGCGCAGGCGGTCGCGGCGCGGAGCTACACGTTGCGCAATCTCGGCGAGTTTGCCGACGAGGGCTATGACCTCTGCGGAACTCCGCGCTGTCAGGTCTATGGCGGCATGGACGACGAGCATCCGCTCTCCGACCGCGCCGTCGCGGAAACCGCCAGCGAGGTGCTGTTCTACGACGGTCAGCCGATCGATGCGCTCTACAGCGCGACCTGCGGCGGTCACACTGAGAACGTCGAAGTCATTTTTCCGCTGAAGCGCGCGCCCTACCTTCGCGGGGTGCCGTGCATCGAAGGCGGCGATGTGCGCCTCGCGGGGTCGGATGCCGCCGGAGTTTCGCTCCGCCGGCGCCTGCTCGATCGCATCCTGCCGGGCAGCGCCGCAGCGCTCGTCGCGGGAAGCGGCCTTCTCAACGAGACGGGAGGCGTGGCTCGGGTGACCGCGGCCGGGCTCGAGGGCGCGCTGGTGCGCCTGGCGAGCGCAGCGGGCCTGGCGACGCCGGTGGACCATCTGGCGAACGCCGAACGGCGCGAAGTGCAACGCTATCTCGGCTCCCTTTTCGATCTCGCTGCCGACGCGCGGCTCTTCGTTCACAACGCCGAGCTCGACTACCTGGTCGCGCATCCGCCGCCGGAATGGAACGAAGAGGACCGCCGTCTCGCGGCCTACTTCGTCGAAAGCGGATTGCTTGCGGCGCCCGCCGCATCTTCGGCGCGCAGCGCGATCGACGCCGACGAAGCCGAGGATCTTCTGCTGCACCTCGCGTTGTTCCTCCAGGTTCTCGAGCAGCGAGAAGCGAGTTTTTCGTCGGTGACCGGCCAGGAGCTCGTCGCGCGCGAAGGCGGAGCGGAGCTGCACTACCGCGTCTCGCGGGATCTCGCCACCTTTCGCGTCGAGTCCGGCATAACCCGCGGCGGCGACCTGGTCCTCGCGGCGGGCGACGATCTGCATCTCTATCTCGCGGCCGGAGAGCTTGTCGCCGTGGCGCAGGAGGTCGATCCGCGCGGTGCAGCCTTCGATCGCACGCACAATCTGTCCCGCTGGAACCGCTTTCGCAGCGACGAGGAGCTGCGAACGGCGGCTGCCGCGCGGCTTCCCGGCTTCGTCTTCCGCAGCTTCGAAGTGCTGAGCCGCGGGGTCTCGGGCCGCGTCGGAAAAATCCGCCTCGTGGGAACCGACAACGAGACGATCGACGTCGAGGGGCTGGCGGTCCGCTGGACGCTCGATCTTCCCGACACGCTGTTCACGGCGCGGCGGTTGACACCGCCGCAGGGCAAGGCCGGCTGGCAGTTCACCGGCCGCGGCTGGGGGCACGGCGTCGGGCTCTGCCAGGTCGGGTCCTACGGCATGGCGCGGCGGGGTCACGACTATCGCGGAATCCTCGCCCACTACTACAGCGGCGCAGAGCTCAGGAAAATCCCCTACTCCCTGGCGCCGGTCGCCCCCGCGTCCGCGCCCTCCCGGCAACCGGCGCCGATTGCCGCTCCTCGAGGGGCGCGGTAGCATCACGACGCGCAAGGCAAGCCGCAGAGCTTTTCGGGAGCTTCGATGGATTTCGCACTGACGGACGAGCAGAAGGCGATTCAGCAGATGGCGCGGGAGTTCGCGCTGGCGGAGGTCGACCCGATCGTCGACGAAATCGACGAATCGCAGCGCTTTCCGATGGAAGTCATGCGCAAGGCGGCCGAGCTCGGCTTCCTGGGCATCATCTTTCCGGAAGAGTACGGCGGCGCAGGCCTCGGCTATGTCGAATACGTGCTCGTCGTCACCGAGCTTTCGAAAGTCGACCCGTCGGTCGGCATCAGCATCGCGGCGCACAACTCGCTCGGCACCAATCACATCTACAAGTTCGGTTCGCCCGAGCAGCGCGCGCGCTGGGTGACGCCGCTCGCGTCGGGGAAGAAGATCGCCGCCTGGGCGCTGACGGAGCCCGGTTCCGGTTCGGACGCCGCGGGCCTCCGCACCTCGGCGCG
>JBDTQG010000136.1:0-6989 GCA_039932315.1 Thermoanaerobaculia bacterium | reverse complement strand
CGCTCTTCGCGGCCCGGCTCTTCGCCGCCAAGGACCGCAAGCTCCGCACCCTCGAAAGTCTCGTCCGTCTCGCCCGCCGCGAGTAGCAGCGGCCGGCCTCTCGTCGCCCGCCCTTCCTCGGCCGCACTTCCTCAGGGCGCGCGATAGAGTCCCGACCCATGTTCCTGCGCAAACTGCTGAAGGTTCTTCTGGTGCTTGTGCTGCTCGTCGGGGCGATCGCGGGTGGCGGCTTCCTCTGGTTGAAATCGCAGGGACTTCCACAGCGCACGGGCGCTGTCGCATTTCGCGGTCTGACCGCGCCGGTCGATGTGCGCTGGGACAAATGGGCGATGCCCTACGTCCATGCCGCATCGCTCGTCGACGCGACGGCCGCTCTCGGCTGGCTGCACGCCAACGACCGGCTCTTTCAGATGGAGCTTTCGCGCCGTGCTGCGGCGGGCCGGCTCTCGGAGCTTTTCGGCGAGCGCGCGCTCGAGTTCGACAAGAAAGTCCGCCGGCTGCGGATTCACGCTGCGGCGGAGAAGCTGGTCGCGGACGCCTCTCCCGAGAGTCGCGCGCTGCTTGCCGCCTACGCGAGCGGAGTGAATGCCTGGATCGCCGCTCATCGCTCCGATCTGCCGCCGGAATTCCGACTCATTCGCGCACATCCCGAACCGTGGCAGCCGGCAGATTCGATCGGCATCGTCTTCCTCATGGCGCGTCAGCTCTCGGCGATTTTCGAGCCGAATGAGGAGGAGCTCTTCGGTTTCCTGCGCGCGTTCGGAACCGATCGCGCGCGCGAGCTCGCGGGCACTCCGCAGGCGGTCGTTTTCGACGAAGTGAAGCGCCTGGCCGACGAAACGGCCGCCGCCGGAGAGTCGGCATCGGGAACGCCGGAGAACTCCGGTGTGGGAAGCAACAACTGGACGATCGGACCCGGCCGCACGGCGAGTCACGCCGCGCTCGTCGCGAACGATCCGCATCTCGGCCTGGGCCTGCCCGGCGTCTGGTACCAGGCGGCATTGCGCGCGCCCGACTACGATGCATCGGGTATGACGATTCCGGGAGTACCGGGAGTCGTTCTGGGTCGCAGCGCGAATCTTGCGTGGGCGATGACGAACCTCTACGTCGATGACGTCGATCTCTTCGTCGAGCGCCTCGATGTCACCGGCAAGAAGGTTCTGCGCGGCGACGAGTGGGTGTCGATCGCGGTCGAAAACGCGACGATCCGGCTCGACGACGGCGAAGAGGTTCCGTTCGAAATCCGCTCGACCGATCGCGGTCCGCTGCTCGAGCCGGATCCGATTCACGGGTTGCCGGCGCGGAGTGTCGCCTGGTCGGGTTACGAAGCAGCGGATCAGCTGCTTGCCTTCATGAATCTGGCCCGCGCGAAGACGGTCGCGGAGGTTCCGGCGGCCATCGCGCCCTACACCTTCCCGGCGCAGAATCTTGTCGTCGCCGACCACGACGGGCACATCCTGTGGACGCCGATCGGCCGCGCGCCGAACCGTTACGGTTGGGATGGTCGTTTCCCGGCGCCGGGCTGGAAGAGCGATGTGGGCTGGGCCGGCATGCTTCCGGCGTCGGAGAATCCGGTCCTCCTCGATCCGCCGGCGGAGCTCATCGCGACAGCGAACAGTTTTCTGCCAGTCGATCTTCCGACCTGGTTCCAGGGCGAGTTCGACACGCCGTTCCGCGCCGATCGCATCCGTGAGCGGCTCTCATCGAAGACCGACTGGACGCCGGCGGAGATCGCGCAGCTTCAGGGCGACGACATTTCATTGTGGGCGAAGTGGCTGGTGCCGAATCTGGCCGGTAAGTACACCGGCGACGCAGCGAAAGCCTGGACGGCGCTTTCGTCCTGGAACGGCGAGATGGCGGAACGCGGCACGGCGACGCTCTTCGCGCTCACCGAGCGGCAGCTGCAGCGTGCGGTCTTCGAAGACGAGGCCACGGCCTCGCACATCGCGCGCTTCGGCAGTCGCTGGCGGCTCATCCGGCTGTTCAAGAGCGAAATGTCCGCAGCCTGGTTCGACGATGTCGCGACGCCGGCCGTCGAGGGGCGGGCCGAGATCGTCGAGCGGGCGCTCAACGCGGCTTGGCAGGAAGGCGAGAAGCGCTGGGGTGCGGATGTCGCGAACTGGCCGTACGCTTCGATTCACCGCATCCGCTTCGATCATCCGCTCGGCTCGGCGCCGGTCGTCGGCCGCTGGTTCAATCGCGGGCCCTTCGCCCTGCGGGGATCGGCGACAACGGTCATGGCGTTCGGCGGTCCGTGGTTGCCGGGCGAGAATTCCGAAATCGACGTCACCTACGGCGCTTCGATGCGGCTGGTGAACGATCTCGGCGATCCGGATCGCGGGCTGGCGATTCTTCCGGGAGGTCAGTCCGGCCATCCGGGCGATCCGCACTACGACGATCAGCTGGCGACTTACCTCGCGACCGGGACGCGCGCCGTGCCGTGGACGGACGCGGCGATCGATCAGGCGACGGTTTCCCGGCTGCAGCTCACACCCGAAACGTCCGGCACCGAAGGGAGCCATCCATGAAGCTCGCATCCGGATTCGCGTCGCGCACCCGCATGGCCCTGTGGCTGGCAACGCTTGCGGTGGGGATCGTGGCGACGATTGCCGCGTGGGCTCTCGAAGCGCCGGATTCGTCGGTGGCCTCTGCGCCATCGAAGCCGACGACCGGCAATCTGCTGCTGAACGGCGGTGGCGGAGAATCGGCGCCGTACTGGCCGCGATTCTTCGAGCTCGCCGGCGGCAAGGACGCGGCGATCGTCATTCTGCCGACGGCTTCGGAACGACCGGAGTCCGGACAGGAGTATGTCGATGAGCTCAAGGCGCTCGGCGCGACCGGCGCCGTGTGGCTGCCACTCCGGTCGCGGGAGGATTCGTCGAAACCGGAAATTCTCGCGGCGATCGCGCATGCCAGGGCGATCTTCTTCACCGGCGGCGATCAGTCCCGCGTGACGGCGGCGATTCTCGGCACTCCCGCCGAAGCGGCGATCCGCAAGGTCTACGACGACGGCGGAGTGCTCGGCGGCAGCTCGGCCGGCCTCGCGTGCATGAGCAAGGTGATGCTCACCGGAGAAGGCGATTTCGAGAAGATCGTCGGCGGCAACGTGGAGGTGAAGGAAGGCCTCGGCTACGTGACGGAAGCGATCATCGACCAGCACTTCATCACCCGTCAGCGACAGAACCGGCTGATCTCGGTCGTCCTCGAACATCCCGAGTTGCCGGGAATCGGAGTCGACGAGAAGACGACGATCTGGATCCATCCGGACCGCACGTTCGACGTCTTCGGCGACGGCTCGGTGATGATCTTCGACGCCCGCAAGGCGAAGGTCGCGACCGACGGCGCCGCGACGAAGCCGCGACTCGGCGTCGACGGCATGATCACGCGGATTCTCCTCCCCGGCGATCGCTTCGACCTGAAGAGCGGCTCGCTGCTCCCGCACTCCTGATCACCACGGCGCAAGGCGCGCGGCGGGCTTCTACCAGCGCAGTTTGCGGGTGCGCTTGAAGGAATTGACGTTGGTGCGCTCGACGTAGGCCTCGACCCCGGGCGTCGAGCAGCGCGGAAGCACCTGCGTGATCGCGCTTTCGATGTCGCGGATCTTTTCCTTCTCGATCCACGTCGCGATCGACGACACCAGACCGGTGGCGTTGCCGCGCGCCGTGCGCCCGGCGCGATGAACGTAGTCTTCGACGGTTTCCGGCAGATCGTAGTTGATGATGTGCTGAATGCCGGGAACGTCGATGCCGCGCGAGGCGATGTCCGTCGCGATCATGATCCGGTGCTGACCTTCGCGGAAACCATCGAGCGAGGCGATGCGCTCCTTCTGCGACAGATCGGCGTGGATGCGGTCGACCGGATGCCCTTCGCGGAGCAGCGCGCGATAAAGCCACTCGGCGTCGCTGCGCCGCCGGACGAAGACCAGCGTCGACCCGAGCTCCTGATTGAGCAGCGAAAGGATGCACGGCTTCTTGTTGTCCGTGTCGACCAGATACAGGCGATGTGAGATGCCCGAGGCCGCGCGGCCGGGCGGAATGATGTCCACCCGCATCGGATCCTTGAGGAAGCGCTGCGCCAGGCGCTCGATCGGCGGCGGCATCGTCGCCGAGAACATCATCGTGTGACGGATCTTCGGCAGCGTCTCGAGAATGGCGTTGATCTGCGGCATGAAGCCCATGTCGAGCATGTGATCGGCTTCATCGAGCACGAGCTCTTCCACCTTGTCGAGCTTGACGGTGCGGCGCTCGAGATGATCGAGAAGCCGTCCGGGTGTCGCGACGATGATGTCGGGCTTGCGCGCCAGCTGGTCCATCTGGTGCTTGATGTTCAGCCCGCCGATGAGCGAAACGGTTCGCAGCCGGTGACTGGCGCCGAAGTAGTCGAGAAAGGCTTTCGTCTGCAACGTGATTTCGCGCGTCGGCGACAGGATGAGGCCGCGAATGCCGCGGCCGACCTTGAGGCGCTGGGCGAGCGGAATCGCGAACGCGGCGGTCTTGCCGGAGCCGGTTTCGGCGAGTCCGAGGATGTCGAGTCCGGAGATCGCTTCGGCGATGACCGCGGCCTGGATCGGCGTGGGATGAACCCAGCCGAGCTCGGCGACGGCGAGCCGCAACTCGGCCGTCATACCCAGATCATCGAAGGAGCGGGAAGTCTCGGGAACCGGATGTTGCGGGAGAGAGGCCTCTTGCATTCCCCCCCATTCTAGTCTGCTTCCGTAAATAGCTCCGTTTGAGGGGTTTCCGCCTCCTCGTCGAGAAAGTTCGAGAGGCCGACGCCGGCGAGGCGGAAGCGCGCTTCATCTCCCTGAGCGAAGAGGTCGAGCAGGCTGACCGCGATGCCGGCGAGCGCAGCGGCATCGCTCACGGGAGCCGGCGGCGTCGTGCGCCGGGTGAGGGTCCGGAAGTCGCTGGTTTTCAGTTTGACGGTGATCGTGCGTCCGACCCGTTCCCGGCGCCGGGTGGCCTCGAAGACCTGACGCGCCAGGCGCTCGATGGACGGCGACAGGGCCTCGACCGGCAGGTCGTTCTCGAACGTCGTTTCGGAGGAGACCGATTTCACCGGGCGCTCGCTGACCACGGGGTGGTCGTCGATCCCGAGGGAGAGCTCGTGGAGCCGGCGACCGAACTTCCCGAAGCGCCGCTCGAGCTCGACGAGCGCGACGGCACGGAGGTCTCCGACGGTGGCAACGCCGAGCGCCGTGAGCGCCTCGCCGGTCGTCTTCCCGACGCCGGGCAGCTTGCCCACCGCGAGCGGCGCGAGGAACGCCTCGACCTGTTCCGGACGGATGACGAAGAGTCCGTCGGGCTTCTTCCAGTCGGAGGCGATCTTGGCGAGGAACTTGTTCGGCGCGACGCCGGCAGAAGCCGTGAGCGCCGTCTCTTCGCGAATCTCGCGCCGAATGACGCGTGCCGTGTCGGTGGCCGTCGGAAGTCCGGTCAACTCTTCGGTCACGTCGAGATAGGCCTCGTCGAGCGACAGCGGTTCGACGAGCGCCGTGTGACGCAGAAAGATTGCCCGCACCTGCCTCGAGGCCTCGCGATAGCGGGTGAAATCCGGCGGAACGAAGATGGCCTGCGGACACTGCCGGGCAGCTGTCACCGCAGCCATCGCGGACCGCACCCCGAATCGCCGCGCCTCGTACGACGCCGCGCAAACCACCGATCGCGGCCCCGTCCACGCGACGACCACCGGCTTTCCCCGCAGCTCCGGACGATCCCGCTGCTCGACCGAAGCGTAGAAAGCGTCCATGTCGACGTGAACGATCTTCCGCACGATGGCGCAAATCTAGCGTAAAACACCGACGGTCCGCCACGGCGAGTGGCGAAACGAGGTTGCCCCACGGAAGTCGTATCCCCCCGACGCCGGCACTCTGAATCCCGACAGGAGTTGCTTCGATTCCGTCATTCGCGCTGCGGTTTGACCATCACCGTCGTGTAGCGCTCGAGGCTGACTTCGCCGGGCGGCTGGCCACGGCGCTTCGAGACCTCGCCGCCGCGCGCCATGTGGACGGCGACTCGCCCTGCGTTCCTGGCCTTGGAGTAGCCCGCCGCCAGCCCCGCAGCGAAGAGCTCCGTCGCCTTCGGCAGACGCTCCAGATGGTCGGGATTTCTCACCAGAACGTGCGAACCGGAGTCGCCGGCGAGGTGAAACCAGAAGTCGAGGGGCTGGGTGAGCTTCGTCGTCAGGAGGTCGTTCTCCTCGGCGGTTTTGCCGACGAGAACCGTCATGCCATCGGGGGAGACGAAGCGCCGGGCAATCCGGCGGCCGCGGTAGATCCCCTGCTCGGGATCGGACGGCGGCGGCGGACCGGGCCGATTTTCCGCACTTTCGGGCATCGCCGGAGAATCGTACCCGGAGGGGCGGGGAAACGCCTCACCCGGCCGGGACCGTAGTAGACTCGTCGTACTTCCGCGGGCGCTTTTGCCGCCGCCTTTGCGCCCGCCTCAATCGCTCGCAACAGAGTTTCACGGAGCCAGTTTGTCCCGAAAAATGCTCATCAATGCCCGCAGCGCGGAAGAACTACGCATCGCCGTGGTCTCCGACGCCGGGCTCGAGAACTACCAGGTCGAGGTCGGAGAAGGTGGACTGACGCGCGGCAATATCTATCGCGGCGTGATCTCCAATCTTCAGCCGGCACTGAATGCCGCCTTCGTCGACTACGGCACCGGCAAGAACGGCTTCCTCGCCATTCAGGATGTCGTTGCCGAGGCGCGCTACTCGGAACCCAGTCATGGCGGCCGGCCGGAGATCCAGGAAGTCCTGCAGCAGGGCAAGCCGATCGTCATTCAGGTCACGCGCGAACCCGAGAATCAGAAGGGCGCTGCGATCACGACCAATCTCTCGCTCGCCGGCCGGTATCTCGTCTTCACGCCCTTCGACGACACGCGTGGCGTGTCGCGGAAGGTCGAGGACGAGGACACGCGCTCCGAGCTCCGCGGCATCGCCGGCAAGCTCGAGCTCCCCGACGGCGGCGGCGTCATCGTGCGCAC
>JBDTQG010000135.1:0-7028 GCA_039932315.1 Thermoanaerobaculia bacterium | reverse complement strand
ACCGCTACGAGTTCGATCTGCCGGCGATCTCCGAGCTCTGGCGACGCGGCAGCGTGATTCCGTCGTGGCTTCTCGACCTGACCGCGCAGGCGCTCGCCGTCGATCCGAAGCTCGAGCAGTTCGGCGGACGCGTTTCGGATTCCGGAGAGGGTCGCTGGACCGTCGCTGCAGCGAACGACCTCGGAGTTCCTGCCTTCGTCCTCAGCGCGGCGCTCTTCGAACGCTTCGCCTCGCGCGGCAACGCGCTTTTCCAGAACCAGATTCAGTCGGCGATGCGACTCGGCTTCGGCGGGCATCATGAGGTGAAGACGGAAACCTCATCGGCAAACAACGCGGACAACGCGGAGAAAAAAGTATGAAGCGCAACGATCGACCGCGCTCGGACGCGCTGGTATTTTTCGGCGCCACCGGCGATCTCGCCTACAAGAAGATCTTTCCGGCGCTGCAGGCGATGGCCGGACGCGGCAAGCTCGACTTTCCGGTCGTCGGCGTCGCGCGCTCGGGCTGGACGAGAGAGCAATTCATCGAACGCGCGCGGGCGAGCGTCACCGAAAACGGCGGTCTCGTCGAGAAGAGCTTCGCGATCCTCGCCGATCGCCTGAGCTACGTCGACGGCGACTACAACGATCCGTCGACTTTCGCGACGCTTCGCGACGCGCTCGCAGGCGCCAAGCGCCCGATCCACTATCTGGCGATTCCGCCGAGTCTCTTTCCGGTCGTCGTCGGCAATCTGAATCGCGCGGGAGTCGCCACGAACGCAAGAGTGATCCTCGAAAAGCCGTTCGGACGGGATCTCGCTTCGGCGCGCGAGCTGAACTACATCCTGCACGAGGCCTTCGCCGAGGAAAGCATCTTTCGCATCGATCACTTTCTCGGCAAGGAGGCGGTGCAGAACATTCTCTACTTCCGGTTTGCGAACACGTTTCTCGAGCCGATCCTGAACCGCCACTACGTCGAAAGCGTTCAGATCACGATGGCCGAAGACTTCGGCGTCAAGGGTCGGGGCAAGTTCTATGAAGAGACCGGCGTCATCCGCGACGTCATCCAGAACCATCTTCTGCAGGTCGTGAGCTACCTCGCGATGGAAGCGCCGTCGTCGACGTATGACGAAGCGATCCGCGACGAGCAGGCCAAGGTTCTGCGCACCGTCCGGCCGCTCGACAGCAAGAATCTCGTCGTGGGCCAGTTCCGCGGCTATCGTGACGAGCCCGGGGTCGCCGCCGACTCGCGCGTCCCGACCTATGCCGCCTTGCGCCTGATGATCGATTCCTGGCGCTGGGAGGGCGTGCCGTTCTTCGTTCGCGCGGGCAAGGAGCTTGCGCAATTGGTCACCGAAGTGACCATCGAGTTCCGGCGCCCGCCGCAGGTCGTCTTCTCCGAGCCTCCGCCGCCAGCGGGAAATCACGTGCGGTTCCGGCTGAGTCCGCAGGTCGTGATCGCTCTCGGCGCGCGGGCGAAGCATCCCGGCGAGGGAATGACCGGAGATCCTGTGGAGCTCTCGGTCCTCAAGGGCCCGGCGGAGGGGACCGCGGGCCGGATGGACGCTTACGAGCGTCTTCTGGGCGATGCGATGGCGGGTGACGCGACACTGTTTGCGCGGCAGGATGTGGTGGAAGCGGCCTGGGCCATCGTCGACCCTGTTATCGGCGACGTCTCTCTCCTGCGCGAGTACGAGCCGCGTTCCTGGGGACCGGTCGAGGCGGACGAGCTGGTCGCGGGCGTCGGGGGATGGAACACCTCGGACGCGACGAACCCACCGAGCGGAGAATAGAGGGAGCTCCATGACCCGAAGAGCTTTGTTGCGTGTCGCTCATCTCAGTCTTCTGACGGCCGGACTCTCCGCAGCTCCTGGTTTCGCGCGAGCGCCTCGCGATCTCGCACCGGAGACGCTCGTCTTCTCGGACGGCTTCGAGTCCGGATCGTTCTCGGCCTGGCTCGGCGAGGCCATCTCGGGCTCGGGCTCGATCCAGACGAGCGATCTCGTGACCCACACGTACTTCTACCGGATTCCCGGAACACCGGCGCCTGCCAAAGGCCGGCCGGCGCTCATCTGGCTGCACGGCGACGGCGGCAGCGGCGGGGGTGGATTCGGCGCCGCCTTCTATCCCTTCACCGATCCCGACGGGGCGATCGTGGTGACTCCGAGCGGCATCAATCAGACCTGGACGCACGCCGCATCGGATCTCGCCGGTCAACCCCTCGACGAGCAGTTCCTGAGTCTTCTCGTCGACAAACTGATCGACGAAGGAATCCAGGGGGCGAGCGTCGACCCGGCGCGGATCTACGTCGGCGGCGTTTCGCGGGGCGCCTACGTCCCGTACTTCCTGCTCCAGCGCCCGTCGACGAAGTTCAGGTTCGCTGCCGTCGCAGTGAACGCCGGTCTGCTTTACTGTCAGGCCGGCGATACGGACTGTGACGTCGGCGGATCGAGCGCGGCGCACCACGACGCCCCGGCGGCGATCCTCCACCTGCACGGCACCGACGACACCTCCGTCGAACCGCCGCCGACCGCGACGTTCCACGATCCTGTCGATTGGAATATCGACTGGCGAGTGTTCTGGCCGATGAAGCTTTGGGCGGAGCAGACGAACTGTTACGACAGCGGAACGACCGGCGGCAACGACAACGGCGTTCTCCTCGAGACCTACACCGCGAACGGTCACACGGCCAAGGTCTATGACCTGAGCGGGTGGGGACCGTTCTGCGCCCAGTATCAGCTCATCCTGGTCACCAACGGCGGCCATGTCATCGCCGGACAGGAGGGCAGGATCTGGAGTTTCCTCAGAAATTACGCCCTCGTCGGCGGATAGCGCACCCTGCGCACATGCGTCAGCGCTTCCAGACCAGCGAGACGGAAGTTGCGCTGTCGCTCTTGCCGAAGCCCGGGGCCGGCAGATTGTCCCGGGTGTAGAGATAGCCGACGCGGACGGCCCAGGATGAAACGATTGCGGCTTCGAGCGCCGTTTCGGAGCGCAGGCGCCAGTCGTCCGAAGTTTCGAAATTCGGATAGAAAACCAGACGCTCGCGGAGTGCCGCCGAGCTGCTGATCTTCCAGGCGTAGGCCAGCCCGGCAAGAGCCCCGGCGAAATCATCGCGGTCGCCGATCACCGGGTCCTCCGCGGTCCAGGTCACGCCGGCGTCGAAGGCGAGCTCGTGCACCGGACCGGTGACCGCTTTCCAGATACCTCCCGCCTCGACCAGCACGCGCGAATCGAAGCCGGCGAATTCGTTGCGTTCGTAAGAGAGCCCCACGAAGGCATCGAATCGTTCGTTGAGCGTGCGCTTCCCGCGCACTCCGCCGTAGAGGCGCTCCGCCGACTTCACGCCTTCGGTTTCCGAGCGCGTGGCAAGGGCGTTGACTTCGAGTCCCCACGGCGTCGGCTGGCGCACGAAGCTCGCTAGAAATCCGAGACTTTCGGTGTCGGTATTTCCGGAAGTCGCGAGGTAGGAGAGGCCCAGTGAACCGGTCCAGAGCGGCGGGGGCGGGGCAGGAGGCGGACAGGGACAGATCTCCTGGGCACGAGCGGCACCGGCGAGAGGGCTGAAAATCGTGGCGATGAGGAGAAAAGCGCACAAAGGGGTGCGGCGCAACGGCGCGATTTCGTTCATTTTCGGCCTCCTGACCGGAAGTAAGTCGATGCTCCTGTTCCCTGCTAGCGAATCAAATGCCCGTCCTGCCGGCCGCAGACCGTTGTCGAATCCCGGAAGATCGGTCGGCCCCTTCAAGTTGGCACTGCGGTTGCGAGGAGAGTTGGTCTATGCGACCTCAGCGGATCTCCTCCACTTCTGTCGGCATCGCGACGATCGCCGGCCTCTGGTTCTGTTTTGCACTCGGGACGGACTCGCGCGCGTTCGCCTCGGAGGTCTACACGGCGACCGCGGAGTTCGAGAGCGCCCGGACGCTCGGCACCAATCGAGTACCCTTCCGACTGGTCATCGACAGCACCACGCCCGTCGAAGAGGTGCCGGCGCTGCGCGATCTTCTTCTCCAGGGCGGGCAGGACCTCCTCCGCTCCTCGATGCGGACGCGTGCCAACGGGCGCATTCAGCTTGGTGGGTTCGAATTTGGCGTGAGTCTCGTGCTCGTCACGCCGCTCGAAGGTGGCGCGCGGCATGTACTCGTCGTTGCCGAGCGGCCGTTCCGCCGCACTGTCGAAGGCGAGCCTGCCGACGCGCAATTCCCCTTCGGTATCCTCGCCTTCGACGTCGACAGCCGCGGCAGCGGAGAAGGTTCGATCCTGCCGGCGGCTGCGCTCTCCGTGGATGACAAGGGAAAGGTCCAGACGACGAATCAGACCGGCGATCCCGGCCGCTTGCTCGACGTTCAGCTGCAGGACTAGCGCCGGTCGCGTCAGCGCGCGACGGAGATGCCGTAACTCGCCGCGAGCTCGCCGTGGCGGGGATCGTCCGGCTGCTTCGCCCAATCCCAGCGCCAGCGCTCGACCGCGACCGCGGTGATCCGCTCCGCAGCCGGCGCCTTGGCGTTATGGGCGGCCGCGAAGTCAGCGAGGAATGTCTTCGCCAGCATCTGGTTCTCGGGCAGGAAGCCGCGGCGGACCACCCGCCGGTAGCGGGCGTCGCGCATCGCCGGAATGGCCGCTTCGATCGGCGCTTTGCGGGTTTCTCCGGAGGCGAACGTCGCCCGCACCGCGATCCACTCGATGATGCCGGTCGTGTCGGGCTTCGAGTACATCTGCATCGCCGTCAGCGGAAACTCTTCGACGCGAATCCCCCAGCAGGTGATGAACACCGCGGCGAGTATGCGCAGGCGTCGGGCCCAGTCGACCGGCACAGAGGCCGACGGCAGGGCACGGCCCCAGGTTGCGGTTGCGGGCGGAACGCCCGGCGATCCGGGCGCGCGGAGAACCGGAAAGCGATTCGCGATCCACTGCCCCACCGGACGCCAGTCGTAGAGAATCGCCTGCAGGAGAATGAGATCGAAGAAGAGCACGTTCTGGAGCAGCCAGATCCCGAAGTGCATTCCGATCGTCACGAGCGGCATCAACTGGCGCGCGCGGCGTGAAAAGAGGACCAGTCCGAATCCGGTTTCGCCGAGAATCGTTCCGACTCCGATCGCCCAGAAGAGCGCGTCGGGAGCGTGCAAGAGGTGCAGCGTCACGCCCCAGTCGAACTGCATCGGATTCAGCGTATCGACGAGGAGGACACTCTTCAGATTCGCCGGATCGGCCCACCCGAGCCCGCCGCGCCGCAGCTTGCTGAGACCCGCCTCGACATACGGCAGGGCCAGCGTGGTCCACAGGAGGAAGCGCGCCCAGCCGTAGGCGAGCGTTGCGCGCGCGGCCTCGGGAACCGGCAGGCCGCGCCGCGAGCGCAGCCAGCGATCGATCGAAAAACCATCGCCGCACGGCGTGAAGGAAAGGACGAAAAGCAGGAACATCGGCACGAGACCGCTGTGGTAGAACCAGGCGTACTGGCGAAAGATCCCGGCCATCACGAGGTACGCCGAGGCGGCGAGCGGAACAGTCCATCGCGTGCGATACCCCACCGCCGCGGCCACGAGAAGTAGCACCGTGAACGTCTGGAAGACTCCCAGAGCGTTCGCGCTGGCGACGAGCTTCGCGAATCCGATCGGCAGCGCGTAGAGCAGCCGGAAGATGCCTTCGATGTTGACCATCCCGCGCGGCAGCAGCGCCGTGCTCGCCAGGTTTTCCCACAGCGCGCTGATCAGCAGGACGGTCGCCACCCACGCCCGGATCGCGCCCAGCATTCCCGGCGTCGCCGGGGGCACGAAGCGCTCGGCGAATCTCGGGCTGCGGCTCGCAGCGGCGATGAGCTGATACCCGACGACGGCGACAACGATCCAGCGCGCGTTGTTCCGCCAGGAGGCGAGCGCCTCCGCCAGCGTGTGATGCATCCGCGCCGACTCGACAGCGTGAACGAGCGCCATCGGCCCGCCCGCGAGATCGGCGCGATAGAGCCAGGAGATGAGCGCCGGGATCAGGATTTCCCCCACCACCAGCCAGATGGCGAGGAGGAGGAGCGGCCGGCGGGCGCTCGCGGGAATCGCGGAGCTCGCGGAACTTGGCGGCCGGGAAGTGGCCTTCACTCGAGGAATCGCCCGCGCAGTTCGGGCGTCGGCAACCAGCAGCTCTCGAGCTGGCCGAACCAGCGGTAGCGGTTTCGGGCGACCCAACCGTAGACCCCGTCCCGCAAAGGCCGCGGCACGACCTTGAACAGCCGCAGAAACGACCAGCCCCCCCCCACGCGCCGCAGAACCTCGAGAGCAGCGTCGCTCTTCACCCAATGACGGTCGCCGTCGACGAGAACCATCGTTTCCATGGCGTCCGTCGGCAGCGCATGCCGGACGAGAAGCACGCGGGCGGCGTTGGATTGCAGGGAGGCGAAGTGAAAGCGAGCGTCGGGATCGTGGCGAATGACCCACTGCACGGAGCCGTTGCAGAGATTGCAGACGCCGTCGAAGAGGAGCGTTCCCGCGACCGGAGGTGGTTCCCTCATGCTTTTTTCAACCATAACAGAGCACTTTTTCTGCCCGCGTCCCGGCTTTCGCAGTTATCTCAGACCGAAACGGACGATCCGTCGCGAGCGTCGGGCGTCGCATCCGTCCGCTCGGGAAAATAAACGGAGAACTGCGTTCCCTGCCCGGCTTCGCTCGCGACCCGGATGACGCCGCCGCTCTGCTGCACGATGCCGTAGACCGAAGCGAGGCCCAATCCGCTCCCGTGATCGGGACTCTTCGTGCTGAAGAACGGCTCGAAAAGATGATCCAGGACTTCCTGCCGCATGCCGACTCCGGTGTCCCGCACCTCGAGCCGAATGGCCCGCGCCGCAGAGGCGGCGGGCTCCGTTTGCCACCGCGCCTCGCTCGCGTCGACAGTGCCTGTCGAAACGAGGATCTCGCCCTTCTCGAGCGTTGCGTCCCCGGCGTTGGTCACCAGGTTGAACAAGACCTGTTCGAGGCGAGCGGCATCCCCCAGAATCCGCAGCGGCTCCGGTGCGAGGGCGAAGCGCAGGCGCGGCCTTCCGGAGACGCTCTTCTGCAGCAGCGG
>JBDTQG010000134.1:0-7087 GCA_039932315.1 Thermoanaerobaculia bacterium | reverse complement strand
CGGTGATGCCCTTGCGCGTGCCGGCGACCTTGAAGTCCATGTCGCCGTAGTGATCCTCCTGGCCGGCGATGTCGGTCAGCACCGCGAAGCGCTCGCCGCGCTGCACCAGACCCATCGCGACACCGGCGACCGGCGCGAGGAGCGGAACGCCCGCGTCGAAGAGCGCCAGCGAACCACCGCAGACCGTCGCCATCGAAGACGAGCCGTTCGACTCGAGAATGTCCGAGACGACGCGGATGGTGTACGGGAAGTCCTCTTCGTGCGGCAGCACCGGCAAGAGCGCCCGGCGCGCGAGAACGCCGTGACCGATTTCACGTCGCGACGCGCCGCGCATGAACTTCACTTCACCGACGGAGAACGGCGGGAAGTTGTAGTGGAGGAGGAACTTCTGCTTGGTCTCGCCCTCGTACTCCTCGATGATCTGGGCGTCGCGCTGCGTGCCCAGCGTCACCGTGGCGAGCGCCTGCGTCTCGCCGCGGGTGAAGAGCGCCGAGCCGTGCGTGCGGGGAAGAACGCCGACCTCGATGTCGATCGCGCGGATCTCGTCGAGCTTGCGCGAGTCGAAACGAGTGCGGTCGTCGAGCACCGAATCGTAGAGCGTCTCTTCTTCGAGCGTTTCGATCACCTTCTTCGCCTGCGAGCGCTTCGTCGGATTGTCGTCCGGAATCGATCCCAGATACTCCTTGACGACCTTGGACAGTGCGTCCTTGCGCTCGAACTTGCCCTGCGTGTGAAGGGCGGCCTTGAGCTGGCTGTGAATCGCGCCGCGGACCTCGTTGTAGAGCTCCTGCGGATAGGGCTCGGGAGCGGTCCATGCCGGCTTCGACAGGCCGCGCTCGCGGAACATCGAGATCTGCGCCTGAATGACCTTCTGGAGCTCGGCATGGCCGGCCCAGATGCAGTCGAGCAGAACTTTCTCCGAAAGCTGGTTGGCACCGGCTTCGACCATCATCACCGCGTCTTCGGTACCCACGACGACGAGGTCGAGGTCGGCGACGTCGCGCTGGCTGTTGGTCGGATTGAACACGACCTGCCCGTCGATGAGGCCGAGGCGGACGGCGGCGATGGGGTGGTAAAACGGAATCTCCGACAGCACCAGGGCGGTCGAAGCGCCGTTGATCGCCAGGATGTCGGGATCGTGCTCACCGTCGGCCGAGAGGACGAAAGAGATGATCTGGGTTTCGCTGGTATAGCCGGGCGGAAAGAGCGGCCGCAGCGGCCGGTCGATCAGGCGCGCGGTGATCGTTTCCTTCTCGGTGGCGCGGCCTTCGCGCTTGAAGAAGCCGCCGGGAATCCGGCCGGCCGCGTAGGCGTACTCGCGATAGTCGACGGTCAGCGGCAGGAAGTCGCGCGGCATGGTGGAGGCCTGCATGCAGGCGGTGGTCAGGACGACGGTGTCGCCGAGGCGGACGACGCACGCGCCGTGGGCCTGCTTGGCGATGTGGCCGGTTTCGAGAGAAAGATTCTCCGATCCGACCTGGACGGTTCTCTGCGTTCTCATGGATTTTCCTTTGCTTACGGAACGGACGATAGGTGACGGCGACCCGACCACGAGGACCGTGGGTCGGGTGCGTCACTGCGGCCGTTCGGAGGGTTTACTTGCGGATTCCCAGGCGTTCGATGATCTGGCGGTAACGCTCGGCGTCGCGCCGCTTCATGTAATCGAGCAGGCGACGACGCTGGCCGACCAGCTTCAGGAGTCCGCGGCGGCTGTGGTGATCCTTGGTGTGGGTCTTGAAGTGCCCGGTGAGCTCGTTGATCCGCTGCGTCAGCAGCGCGATCTGAACGTCCGTCGAACCGGTGTCCGTGTCGTGAATGCGGTAGTTCTGAATGACTTCAGCTTTTCCTTGCGGCAAGTTGCTTCTCCTTCTGTCGTGAGTCGAGTGCGGTCGTCCCGCTGGGTTGGGGTCGCTCTGTCTATATCCTTGAAAATCCTACCACATCCGGCCCTGACTTGAACACGATTCGGGGCTGGAGGACCCCGGTTCCCGAGCTTCCCAGAGCCTCGACGATCGAGCCGACGGCGATCAGATCGCCGACCCGGTCGACCATGCGCACCCAGTCGCCGGTCGCTCCGCCGAGTGCGGGCAGGATGACGGTCTGTCCGTTGACCGCCCGGCGCTCCTGCGAAGCGTCCAGAATCGCCGTCGCGAACGGCAACGGGATCTGCGCGAGCGGAATCCACGCATCGCCGAGACCGGAGCCGGCGGAGTGCCGGCGATCGGCCTCCGCGAGAGGGATGGCCTGCGCGATGTCGAACCACAGGCCGGGCTTCCCGATTCGGGTCCGGCGCAGCGCCGAAAGGTGCCCGCCGGTGCCGACGGCCGCACCGACCTCGTGGGCGAGGCTCCGCGCATAGGTCCCGGAGCTGCAGGTCAGGCGGAAATCGATCCGGGGGCGCTCGCCGCCGGTGAGCTCCGTGAGCCGCACGAACTCGTCCACGGTGACGACCTTGTTGGCGACCGGGATCTCGTCGCCGCGCCGCGCCATCTCGTAGAGCTTGACGCCCTGGATCTTGTGCGCGCTGTAGGCCGGCAGGCGCTGCTCGAAGGTGCCGGAAAAGGCCCGCATCGCCGCGTCGATGGCGGGCGCGGAAAGTCCGTCCACCGGCCGTTCCGCGATGGTGCGGCCGGAGGCGTCGTAGGTGTCGGTCTCGAGTCCAAATGTGATCGAGCCTTCGTAGATCTTGCGCGCCTGGATCAGGAAGCGGGTGAGCCGTGTGGCCTGTCCGAGAGTGAGGAGAAGAAGGCCCGTGGCGTCGGGATCGAGAGTGCCGCAGTGCCCGACCCGCTTCTGCCGGAAGATCCTGCGCACCATCTGCACGACGTCGTGCGAGGTGCAGCCGCTCTCCTTGTCGACGAGGAGAAGCCCGTCGAGCGTCACGCGCCCGGCTCCATCGGCTCCATGGCCGCTTCGAGCTCGCGCACGAACTGAGCCTTGAGATCCGTGAGCTCGCCTTCGGCTTTGCAGCCGGCCGCGTTCCGGTGGCCCCCGCCGCCGTGACGTTTCGCGATCGACTGAACGTCGACGCCGCCGCGGCTGCGCAGCGAAATCTTCCACTGGCGCCCGCCGACCTGGCGGAGAAGCACCACGGCTTCGACGCCGGCGATCGACCGCGGCGCGTCCACGAGGCCCTCGGAATCTCCGGCGTCTGCCTTCGCACGTTCGAACATCGCCGCGTCGAGATGGACGGAAGCGATGCGACCATGAAAATGCAGCGTGAGCGTCGCGAGCAGCTCGGCAAGCAGGCGTATGGCCGATTCGGGCTGGCTCTCGTTCAGCCACTGCGACACCTGCTCGGGCCGCGCGCCGTCACGGACCAGCGCCGCCGCGGCTTCGAATGCGGCCGGCGATGCGTTCGAAAACCGGAACCCCCCCGTGTCGCTGACCAGGCCCAGCAGCAGGCAGTCGGCAGCCGTCGCATCGATCGAAAAGCGCAACGCGCGCGCCAGCTCAGCGACCATGACGGCGACGGCCGCCGCCGAAGTGTCGACCCAGTGCGCCACACCGTAGTCCGGGTTGCCGAGATGATGATCGATGTTCACCTGCGGCAGGGCAGCCAGCGGCTCCGCGAGGCCGCTGCGATCGAGTGTCGGGCATTCGAGCACGACGACGCAATCGAAGGCGCCGGGAAACCCGAGCGGCGGCGTCTCGCCGACGTGAATCTCCGCGCTCCCCGGAAGGGCACGGTAGACCGCCGGAGTGGGCGAGGCGTTCCAGATTGCCGCCTGCATTCCGGCGGCGCGCAGAATGCGTGCAAGCGCGAGCTCGGAACCGATGGCATCGCCGTCCGGATTGGCGTGACTCGTGATGAGAAAGCGCCGGTCGGAGGCAACGCGCGAGAGTACCGTTTCAGGAATCAATCGGGTCCTTGTGCAGCTTGTCGAGGAGCTCGGTCATGTTCTGCAGGTACTCGGCGCCGCGATCGAGCTCGAAAACGAGCTCCGGGGTGACGCGCAGCCTGAGGCGGCGGCCGATCTGGGTGCGCAGAAATCCGGTGGCGCTGGCGATTCCGAGCATCGCCTGCTCGCGGTCCTCTTCGCTGCCGAGCACCGAGACCCAGATCCGGGCGTGTCCGAGATCGCGACTGACGTCGACGCGGGAGATGCTGGCGAGCTGAACCCGTGGATCGCGCACTTCGCGCAGAAAGAGCTCCGCGAGCTCGTTGCGGATCTGGTCGGCGACGCGCTCGGTTCTCTGACTCATCCACCTTCCTCCAGAATCTGCGGTTCCCATCCCAGAACGACAGCCTCGGTCTCGGCGTCCGCGAGGCGGAGAACTTCATCGAGCAGCTGCTGCGCCGTCGATTCGTTCGCTGCGACCAGCGCCACTCCGATCTCGGCCCTCTGCAGCCGGTCCTGCATCCCGGTTTCGGCGGCGGAGATGCGATGTCGGGCGTGCAGGCGGTCGATCAGGCTGCGCACCACGCGGCGCTTCGCCTTGAGGTCGTGAGCGTGGGGAAGCTCGAGGTCGAGAATGCCGAGTCCTACGAACATCGGAGCGAATCCGTCAAGCGAAAGTGGAGATGGACGGAGCGACCGTTTCCGGTCGCTCGCGTTCGGTCCACTCAGTTCAACGTCGGAGCGATCTCCTCGCGCGCGAAAGCCTCGATGATGTCGCCCGGCTTCATGTCCTGGAAGCGATCGAGTCCGATACCGCAGTCAAATCCGGCGCGAACTTCCGAGGCGTCGTCCTTGAAGCGCTTGAGCGAAACGATCTTGCCCTCGAACACGACCCTGCCGTCCCGTACGAGACGAATCGGAGCGCTGCGCGGAATGACGCCGTCGAGAACGTGACAGCCGGCGATCGTTCCGACCTTCGGGACGCGGTAGATCTCGCGCACTTCGGCCCGTCCGCGGGAGACCTCCTTGTACGTCGGTTCCAGCAGGCCGACCATCGCATTTCGAAGCTCGTCGAGAAGCTCGTAGATCACGGTGTAGAGGCGAATCTCGACCTGTTCCTTCTCGGCGAGCTCGATCGCATTCCGTTCCGGCCGGATGTTGAAGCCGACGATGATCGCTTTCGACGCCGACGCGAGGAGCACGTCGTTCGTGGTGATCGCACCGAGCCCGCTGTGCAGGACCGTGGTCTTGACCTTCGCCGTGCCGATCTTCTCGATGGAGTCGCGCAGCACTTCGATCGATCCCTGGACGTCGGCCTTGAGAATGACGGCGAGATCCTTGACCTCGCCCTTCTCGATCTGGCTGAAGAGCTGCTGCAGCGAGAGTCGGGCTCCGGTCGGTACGAGATCCTTCTTGCGTGATTCCTGCTGCCGGAACTCGACGATGCTGCGGGCCTTCTGCTCGTCGTCGACGGCCTGGAAGGTATCGCCCGCTTCGGGAAGGTCCGCGAAGCCGGTGACTTCGGCGGCGGTCGCCGGTCCCGACTCGAGTGCCCGCTTGCCGCGGTCGTCGCTCATGGCGCGTACCCGGCCCCAGGTCGCCCCGGCGACGAACACATCGCCGACCTTGAGAGTTCCGTTCTGCACCAGTACGGTCGCGATGATTCCGCGCCCGGTTTCCTTGCGCGCCTCGAGAACGATGCCCTGTCCGGGGTGGTCGGGATTCGACTTGAGATCCTGGATGTCTGCCGTGAGCAGGATCATTTCGAGCAGCTCGTTGATTCCCGTCCCCTTGACCGCGGAAACCGGGACCACAACCGTCTGCCCGCCCCAGTCTTCGGGCGCGAGCCCACGGTCCGCCAGCTGCTGCTTGACCCGGTCCGGATTCGCGTTCGACTTGTCGATCTTGTTGAGCGCCACGACGATCGGCACTCCGGCGGCGCGCGCATGATCGATGGCTTCGGCGGTCTGGGGCATGACGCCGTCGTCGGCAGCGACCACGAGCACGACGATATCGGTGACCTTGGCGCCGCGAGCCCGCATCATCGTGAACGCTTCATGTCCCGGCGTATCGAGGAAGACGATCTGGCGCTTGTTCACGTCGACATGGTAGGCGCCGATGTGCTGGGTGATTCCACCGAACTCACCCTCGGTGATCTTCGACGAACGGATCTTGTCGAGGAGCGAGGTCTTGCCGTGGTCGACGTGCCCCATGATGGTGACGACGGGCGCCCGGGTGACGAGCTTGTCGTCGGGTCCGGACTGGGATTCGGTCGTGCGGTTCGACTGCACTTCCTGCTCGAAGGTCATCACTTTGGACTCGAGTCCGAACTCCTTGACCAGCTTGATGCCGAACTCCGGCTCGATGACGAAGTTGATGTTCGCCATCGTTCCGCGCTGGACGAGGAGCGCGATGAGGTCCTTCGCCTTGACCTGAAGTTTGTCGGCGAAATCGCGCAGCGTCATGCCTTCGGAGATGACGACGGGGCCGTCTTCGACCGTCCGGCCGCTCTTGATCGTGTTGACTTCCGGATCCTGGTCGCCGCGGGTCTCGTTCCGTCGCCGGCGTCGCGACAGGGCCGAGCCCTTGAGATTCACCGATTGATCGACAACGTCCTCGATCTCGACCAGCGAGCCGCGGAGACTGCGGATGTCCGCGGTCTGAATCTCGATCGTGGTCTTGCGACCCTTTTTGTTCTTCTTCTTGTCCGCGTCCTGGCTGCCGCCGCGATCGCCGCGCTTCGAGCTTCCCGGAGACGAGGGCGAAGGCTGCGAGCCCGGCGGGCGAGGTCCTCCTGGGCGGCTCGGGCCACCCATCGGCGGACGAGCGCCGCCCCCGGCGTAGGGCGGGCGACTGCCACCCGGGCCCGGCGGACGGCTCCCCGGAGGGCCGGAGGGACGGCTGCCCGGAGGGCCACCGGGACGACTTCCCGGAGGGCCGGACGGACGCGATCCCGGCGGGCCCGAGGGGCGGTACGCGGGACGGCCCGGAGGCGGCGTGGGGCGATAGGGCTCGGTGGCGCGGTGAATCAGAACGGCGCCGCGCGCCGGTCGAACCGGCGGGGCTCCCGCGACTCCTGGCGCTGCCGTGGCTCCGGGCGCTCCTGGAGCGAGCGCCGTGGCGCCTGCGGGGGAGGCCGAGGCCGACGCTGCGGGGGCGACACGAGCATCGGTCGCGCCGGGCAACGAGGGTACGGCGGTCGCGGCCGTTGCAGCCGCCGACGGCGAGGAACGTGGCGACGATCA
>JBDTQG010000133.1:0-7113 GCA_039932315.1 Thermoanaerobaculia bacterium | reverse complement strand
GCGGTCGAGCGGCGGTCGACGGCCGCCGATCCTCCATCGACACGAAAAAAGCGCGGCCTCGGCCGCGCTTTTTCGTTCTCCGCCTTCCGCCCCTTCTCAGCGTCGCTGGCCCGCCTCGGCGAGCCGCTTCTCGAGCTCCTGCAGCCGCTGCTCGAGCGCCTTCATCCGCTCCTTCACTTCGCTGTCGACCTTCTCCTGCGTCGCGCGCAGTCGCGCATCGAGATCGCCGTTGTCGATCAGGCGCCCCAGACGCGCCAGCGCCTGCCCCATTTCCGGCGGAATCGCCGGGGTCGGCGGCACGCCGGGAACCTGGGGGAGCGGCGGAAAAACCCAGCGGCCGACGTCGACGGCCTCGCGCTCGCGGCGCTCGGTCGTCGCGGTGATCTGGCGTTCGCGGCCGTCGCGGACGATGCTGAGCTCGAGCGTCTCACCGCCATCGCGTCCGCCGATCTCGTTCGAGAACTCCCAGCTGTCGTGCACCGGCTCGCTGCCGAGCGCGGTCACGATGTCCGCGACCTCCAGTCCCGCGCGTGCCGCCGGGCTCTCCGGCTCCACCCTGCCGATCATGACTCCCGCTTCGCCCGCGACGCCGAAGTGCTTTCGGAGCTCCGGCGTCAGGTCGACGAGCTCCACCCCCAGATAACCGCCCACGGTCCGTCCGTGATCGCGCCGGCCCGGTTCCCGCGGAGCGCGGGGTGCCCGGGGGGCCTCCGGCGCACGTCCGGATGTGAGCGGACGCGGACTCGGCGCCACCGCCGTCGAGCTCGGAAGTGCCGGAGCCGGCAGGGCCGGACGCGCCGCGACCACCGGCCGTGCTGCGGGGGCTGGCAGCGGCTGCGCGAGTCCAGGCGGCGCACCGAAACTCGATCCGGCGATGAGACAGACGGCAGCGGCAAAGGCGAATCGATGCGTTCCAGTCATGATCGGCTCCGGGTCGCGTTCAGGGAAGGGGTTGGTTGGGCCACCGCCGGAAGTGCGGCGAGGTCGAGAAAGAGATCCGTGGTCGCATCGCCGCCGAGACGGATCTGGGTGCGTCTCTCCGCCAGCGCGCGGAGGTCGTCGAAGTCCTGAACCAGGCGGCGATGCTCGTCGACCAGCGCGGCGCGACGTTCCGCCTGCCGGTGCGCAAGGTGCTGATTCCAGAAGACAGAAGCGACAAGAAGAAAGGCCGCGCTCGCGATCAGCGAAGCGCGGCGGCGGACCTTCGTCCTTCGGCGCTCTGTGGCCCGAGCCGCCCGGGCGAGAACCGCAGCGACGAAGTCCGTCGACGCTTCCGTGCGAGGCAGAGCCCGTAGCGCCTCGTCGAGACGGACCGCGCCACACTCCTGTTCGATACCTTCCTTCATGAGGCCTCTCCGTTCCAGAAATCCCCCAGCGTTTCGCGGAGCCGGCGCCGCGCACGAAAAAGCCGCGTCTTCACCGTCCCTGGAGGCACGCCCAGCAGCTGCGAAATCTCGGCGATGGGTCGCTCTTCGATCGCGTGGAGAATGAGCGGCGCCCGGAATCGGAGCGGCAGTGCCGCGACCGCGCGCGCGAGCTCCCGCGCCTCCTCTTCGCGCAACAGCCTGGAGCTCGCATCCGCGTCCTCGAAAGCTTCCGCCTTCACCTCCCGCGCACCGGAAAGAATGTTCCGCAGGCGCAGACGCTCGCGGCGCTCGCTGCTGCGGGCGAGCCGGGTGCCGATGCGGTAGAGATAGGCCTCGAAGCGTCCCTCTTCGCGGTAGCGCCCGGCGGCCAGCCAGAGGCGGACAAAGGTTTCCTGGGCGAGCTCTTCGCCGCGCTCGCGGCTGCTCACGAGCCGCGCGAGGTAACGCACGAGCCCGCGCCGGTGGCGCTCGACCAGCTGACCGAACGCCTCCCAATCGCCCTCACGGGCGCGCGCCATGGCACGGGCGTCGGCGGCGGCGGCCTCGGCGGCGGGGAGCGAGGATTCGAAAGCGATCATCACCTTGGACCAACGCATGAACCTCCGTCAGGTTCCCGCGTCTCGCTCCGGACGGCGAAGGACGGTCCCGCTCAGCCGGGTTCCGAGGGCAGCCAGACCAATCCGACCCGCACCAGCTCCACGTCGGCCTTTTTCGCCCTGAGCGTCTTCGCGACCAGCTCCAGAGTGTGCGGATCGCTGCGGCGCTCGAGGTCGGCGACAGCACCGGCGAGCTCCGCGTTGAGGTCGGTGATCTGCTGCTGAAGAGCCTCGACTCCCCCTTCGGCGAGGTCGACGTCGCGGGATTCCTTCATCGTTCGCGAGGCCGATCGCACCGAGGTCGCTGCCCGGCTGAAGGTCGAGCTCGAGAGCTTTTTGCGCCCGAAAAGCGCGCCCGCGACAGCTCCGAACACCGAGGCCGCAGTGGCGAACTTCTGCGCCGTCGCCTGCGACTTCTGCTCCGCCACCTTCGCTTCGGCGCGCCGCACGCGGTCCTCGAGGGCGGCGAACTTCGGGGCATAGCCCGCCTTCAGCTTGTCGACCTGGGAATCGCGGGCCGAACGCGCGAGATCGCTCAGGCGCACGCGAAAGTCACCTTCGCTCTCTCCGGGCTTCGAGCTTTCGCCGTACTGTGCGCTCGAAAAGAGGGTGAGCTCTTCCGAGCGCGCAAGGAAATCCTTGAACGACTTGCCCCAGCTGTCGAAGCTCTTCGGTCGCGTCGCTTCGGACGGCAGGGCGGCGAAACCGCCGGCGGTCGCGGGACGCGATTCGGCGAGGTTTGCCGCCTCGACGCCTGCGGAACCCGACCAGTCGACGAGCAACGCCTCTCCGGAGGCGATCGGCAGCGCTCGCGCGACTTCGCGGGTGAAACTCCAGCCCGCGTCCGGACTCTGGAAATGCACGCGACCCTGACCGAGAATCGCCGCGCCGTAGTCCGGAGAAACGGCGCCGGTGGGCGGTCGGAGATAGAGCACCGGAATCTCGCTCGGCAGGATCGGCGGACCGGATAGGTCCACCGCCTTCCCCGCTCCGCCTGCCCCCCCGCCGGCGCGCGGAGCCTGGCGCTCCGGTGCCGGGGTGGCGGCGACCGGCGCACTCCCGTTCTTCAGTTTCCGGATCTGATCGCGGGTCAAGGGGCCGGCAAGGTAGGACATCGCCCAGCGGCTTTCGAAAAGCACCGGCTTTTCGTCGTGGACGTTGTGCAGCAGAAAGCGCCGCGCCGCGAGGCCTGAAAGCAGTGTCGACACCGATTGCCGGTCGAACTCTCCTCCACCGACGCCTTCGAGACCGTCGAGGACACGCGCCAGATCGCGCTCAGTCTGCAGCCGGCCAAGAAGCCAGGTGCCGATGTTCGACAGCGCCTTGTAGTCGAGGTCGACCGGATTCTGCGTCGCGAGAACGACGCCGAGACCAAACGCCCGCGCCTGCTTGAGAAGGGTGAGCATCGGCTTCTTCGACGGCGGATTGGCCGTCGGCGGAAGGTAGCCGAAGATTTCGTCCATGTAGAGCAGGGCCCGCAGACTGCTCGTGCCCTGGCGCGCGCGCATCCAGGAGATCGTCTGGTTGAGCAGAAGCGAAACGAAGAACATGCGCTCGGCGTCGGACAGATGCGCGATCGACAGCACGGCGATCTGCGGCCGGCCGTCCGCTGCATAGAGGAGCTGCTGCACGTCGAGCGGCGTGCCCTGCAGCCAGAGGCCGAAGCCGGGCGCCGCGAGCAGACCATTGAGCGTCATGGCGAGATCGAAGCGCTCCTTCGCCGGGAAGAAGCTCTCCAGCGGCAGCACGCCGATCTTGTCGAGAGGCGGCTTCTGGATGTCGGCGATGAGCTGCGCGAGGTCGTAGCTCGCTCCGGCGCGCCACGCGCGATCGAGAAGCGAAGAGATCAGGATGTGCTCGCGGCTGCGCAGCGGATCTCCGGCGATGCCGACCAGACCGAGCAGGCTCGTCGCCGTGGACTGCACGCGGTCGCCGAAGAGCTCGCTGTCGTCGACGAGGTCGGGCGGCGGCGCAGCGAAAGTGGCAAGAATCGAAATGGGCTCGCCGGCAGCGCTTCCGGGAGTGAAGATGCGGAAGCTCGCCGCCGCTTTGAGCCTGCGGATGCGATCGCCATCCTGGTCCCAGCTCGCCAGCCCCTTCTTCCACTTGTCGGCCTCGGCGGCGGCGTAGGCAGGGACGTCGAGGCCCTTCCGCCGCGCGTCCTCCTCCTGCACCCACGGTTCGAAGTCCGCGCCGCGAAGCTCGGGGAAAGTGAGGAGAAGATTCGTCAGGTCGCCTTTCGGATCGATGACGAGGGCCGGCACTCCATCGATCGCCGCCTCTTCGAGCAGTGCGATGCAGAGACCGGTCTTTCCGCTGCCCGTCATGCCGAGGCAGACGGCGTGAGTGACCAGATCGCGCGAGTCGTAGAGCAGCGGCTCGTCGACCACCGTGCCACTCTTGTCGACCGGACGGCCGAGGTAGAACAGACCGAGCTTCTCGTAATCGTGCATGGGGCGCTCTCCTTCGCGCGAAGATCCTAGCGGAAGCGCCTCCGGGGCAGCGGCATTCGCACTGTCAATGCCAGGCGCGCGGATCGAGCGAGTACGGCATAGCGGTCAGATTCTCGTTGCCGTCGGAATGAAGCGCGACGAGATCCTCGAGGCGCACGCCGAATCCGCCCTCGGGATCCGGATCGTACAGCCCGGGCTCGAGCGTGACGAGATCGCCCACGGCAAGAATGCCCTCCGCTCCTGCCGCATGTTTGAACGTCGGATACTCGTGAAGCTCATAGCCCACGCCATGCCCGAGTCCGTGGACGTAGCCATTGAGAGTCCCGGGAGCCGAGATCGGCGTGGCGTATCCGAGCTCCGAGAAGTGCGCGCAGATCCGCTGTTGCAGGTCCCAGCCGCGCGCTCCGGGACGGGCTCCGGCGTGCGCCAGCTCGAGCGCCGCGAGGGTCGCGGCATGAGCGGCAGTGAGCGCTGGCGGCGGATCGCCGACGCAGAACGTCCGCGTGCAATCCGAGAAGAGCACGGCGCGCGGAAAGAGATCGACGACCAGGGACTCCGCGGCGCGGAGGACGCGATCGAGCGTGCCCGCGCTGTGCGGAACGCCCCCCTCCTCCGCGGGGGCGACGATGTTCGCGCGCGGTTGATCGAGCCCGGAGCGCGCGAAGAGCTCAGCGATTTCCGATTTCAGCCGGGCAACGCGCAGACGTTCGCCCATGAGCCAGAGCTCGCCGGCGCGGACTTCCGTCGCTGCGAGGCGGCCGGCGACATGGCGGAACGCGGCGACGACGGCTGCCGAGACCCGCCGCACCTCGGCGAGCTCGGCCGCCGATTTTCTCCGCCGCAGCGTGAGCAGCGGCTCGGTCGCCGAGACGAACGTCCACCCTTCTCCTCCCAGTCGTTCCACGATCTCCTGGGCGAGTCCGAACGGCAGTCGCCCCGCGAGCGCGATCCTCCCCGGTCCGACGCCGCACCGCAGCAGTGCCTGGCCCACGGCGTTGGCGTGGAAGGCGCCGGCCTGCGGTGAGTCCCGGTGCCAGCGCGCAAGATCGAGGTCGTCCGGCGTCAGCAGGTCGAGGCCGGTCGCGGCGGCTTCATCGCGTTCCATCGGCGTGAAATAGCCGAGACGCGGCGTGGCGCCCGGCTTCGCGACCACCAGGGCCGTGCCGAGGTTCGCCCGGCCGGTGAAGAGGGCGCGGTCGGGATCGTCGCCGGTGGCACTCAACAGAACGAGCGCCCCGGCGTCGAGCCACCGCAGGAGCTCGGCCAGAGCGCTCGTTCGCTCGGCGCTCGCGGAAAGGTCAGCTTTCGCGCCGACTCCGGGCGTCAAGAAGTCAGATGTGGTCGGCGAGGAGGTTCTTGAACATCGCCTTCGGCATCGCGCCGGCGGCACGTTCGACGACTTCGCCGTTCTTGAAAACCAGGAACGCCGGAATGCTCGAGATCCGGAACTGCATCGCCAGCTCCTGATTCTCATCGACGTTGATCTTGCCGATCCGAAGCTTGCCATCGAACTCGTCAGCGAGCTCGTCGAGAACCGGCGCGACCATCCGGCACGGACCGCACCAGGTCGCCCAGAAATCGATCAGGACCGGCTTATCGGACTGGAGAACGGCGGATTGGAAATTCTGCTGATCCACCGTCACGATCTTTTCATTCGCCATGGACTTCATCCTTTCTGAAAGTTCGACATCAGATGGGCCGCGCCGGCCTCAATCTGCGGAAAAACGACTCCTGCTCTCTGTAGAACCGCGAAAAGCGGAAAAGTATTCTCGACTCCGGACGACGTCCTGCCCGATCTGGGCGGCAAGGTCGGCGACCGAGGGGAACAGCATCTCATTCCGCAGCCGTCGGTGGAAATGGAGTTCCACCCGGGCGCCATAGAGATCGCGATCAAAATCGAGGAGATGGGTCTCGACGACGCATCGGGGATCGCCCCCGACGGTCGGCCGGACACCGATATTGGTCACCGAATCGACCCCTTCCGGAATGCCAGGAAGTGCGATTCTCGTCGCGTAAACCCCTTTGGATGGCAACATTTGACCGTCCGGAGCGAGGTTCGCGGTAGGAAATCCCAGCGTCCGGCCGCGGCGCGCACCAGCGACCACTTCTCCGGTCAGACTGTACGGCCGGCCGAGGAGACGCGCCGCCGCCTCGACCTCGCCCGCAGCGATCGCCTGGCGGATCCTCGTGCTCGACACGGCCTCGCCGTCGATCCGCTCCTCGTCGAGGCCGACGACCGAGTACCCGAGCTCTTCTCCGAGTCGCGCGAGGAGCTCGAGGTTTCCGCTCCGTTTGCTTCCAAAAGCGAAGCGCCGGCCGACATAGAGCTCGCGGATTCCGACCCGGGCGACCAGCACTTCGCGCACGAACGCTTCTGCGGTCGTCGCAGCGAAGAGCTCGGTAAACGGGATGACGGCGAGAACATCGATGCCGCAGTCGCCCAGCCGTCGGGCCTTCTGTTCCACGGTCAGCAGCCGGGGAGGCGCTTGCGCCGGGGACAGCACGGTGAGCGGATGGGGCTCGAAGGTGACGACGACGGAGGGAAGGTTTTCTGCCCGGGAGCGCTCGACGACTTTTCTCAGAACGGCGCGCTGGCCGATGTGGATGCCGTCGTAGTTGCCGATCGTCGCCACGGAGGCTCTCGGGAGCCCACGAGCAGTGAGCGCATCGGCCACGACCTGCATCGGATCGAATCTC
>JBDTQG010000132.1:0-7342 GCA_039932315.1 Thermoanaerobaculia bacterium | reverse complement strand
CGACAGCGTCATCTCCCGGCCATTGAAGTTGAGCACGATGGCCAGCACCCGAGGGACCGCCGGCAACTCCTCCAACTGCCGGCTCACGAAGTCAGCAGGTGCCGCGCGATGACGAGGCGCTGCATTTCGCTGGTGCCTTCGTAGATCGTCGTGACGCGCACGTCGCGATAGAGCCGCGCGATCTCGAACTCTTCGCAAAATCCGTTGCCGCCGTGAATCTGCAGGGAGTCCCAGACCGCCCGGTTCGCCGCTTCGCTGGCGAAGGCCTTGGCCTCCGCAGCCAGCCGCCCCGCGGCAGGAGTTCGCTCCGCGGCGGCCGCGTGCCAGAGCAGGACGCGCGCTGCCGCGAGCTCGGTCGACATCTTCGCCAGCTGAAACTGAATGGCCTGATGTTCCGCAATCGGCACGCCGAACTGGACCCTTTCGCGTGAGTACGAGAGAGCGAGGTCGAGCGCTCGCTGGTGCATTCCAACGGCCTGCGCTGCGATACCGAGACGCGAATGATCGAGGGTCGCGAGCGCGATCTTGAAGCCGCCGCCCTCGACTCCCAGCATCTGTCGCGCCGGAACGCGGCAGGCAGTGAAGGACACGGCGGCCGTGACCGACGCGCGCAAGCCGAGCTTCTCCTCGGGCGCGCCGATCGCGATACCCGGCGACGCCGCGTCGACCACGAAGGCCGAAATCCCGCGCTTGCCGGCTGATGGATCCGTTTTCGCCATCACCACGAACGTTCCGGCGACGCCGGCGTTGGTGATCCACGCTTTGGCGCCGTCCAGGATGTAGTCGTCGCGATCGCGACGAGCGGTCGAGAGCATCGCACCGGCGTCGCTGCCGGAACCGGCTTCGGTCAGACAGAAGCCGCCGAGCTTTCTGCCGCTCGCGAGGTCCGGCAGGAACTGCCGTTTGATCTCCTCACTGCCGAACTTGGCGATCGGCCAGCTGCAAACCGAGTTCGACACGCTCATCGTGACGCCGACCGAAGGGCAGATCCGGGAAATCTCCTCGACCGCCAGACAGTAGGAAAGGGGATCGAATCCGGCGCCGCCGTAGCTCTCTCCGACCAGCATGCCGAGGAGGCCCATCTCCCCGGCCTCGCGCAGGAGCTCCGCGGGGAAGGTGTGCGTGCGGTCCCGCTCGCGCGTGCCCGGGAGAATGCGCTCCTCGGCAAAGCGCCGGATCTCGTGGCGCAGCAACTCCTGTTCCTCGGAAAGGGAGAAATCGACTGCCACGGGAATTCAGCTTTCCTTGAGAATCCAGTCGGCGATCACCAGTTTCTGGATCTCGCTCGTACCCTCGTAGATTTCGGTGATCCGCGCGTCCCTGAAGAAGCGCTCGACGTTGTAATCGCGGGTGTAGCCGTAACCGCCGTGAATCTGAAGCGCCTTGTTGGTGACGCGCTGCGCCATCTCCGAGGCGAAGAGCTTCGCCTGCGCGGCCTCGAGCGTGAACCGCTTGAGGTTCTCCTTGGCCCATGCCGCCTTGTAGACCAGCAGCCGGGCGGCATCGAGCTCCATCGCCATGTCGGCCAGATAAAACTGAATGGCCTGGAAGTCGGCGATCGGATGGCCGAACTGCTCGCGCTCCTGCGCGTACTTGAGAGCCGCCTCGAAAGCGCCCTGCGCGATGCCCACGGCCTGCGCCGCGATGCCGATGCGGCCGCCGTCGAGAGTGGACATTGCGATCCTGAAACCCATGCCTTCGTCGCCGAGGCGCTGATCGGCCGGCACGCGGACGTTTTCCAGGAACAGCTGCGTGGTTCCAGATGCCTGCACACCAAGCTTGTACTCGTGATGGCCGCGCCCGAATCCCGGACTGTCCATCGGCACGATGAAGGCGCTGATTCCGCGATGCTTCAGCGCCGGATCGACGGTCGCGAAGACGAGCGCGGTGTCGGCGTGTGTGGCGTTGGTGATGAAGACTTTGCTGCCATTGAGGACGTACTCGTCGCCTTCGCGCTTCGCGGTGGTCTTGAGCGCAGCGGCATCGCTGCCGGCGTCCGGCTCGGTGAGAGCGAAACATCCGAGCTTCTCGCCCGCCGCGAGCGGCACAAGAAAACGCCGCTTCTGCTCAGGGGATGCATAGCGCATCAGCGGATCGCAGACGAGCGAATTGTTGACTGACAGGATCACGCCGCTCGACGCACACACGCGACTGATCTCCTCGATCGCCACGCAATAGGCGATCATGTCCATTCCCGCACCACCGAACTCCTCGGGAACGCAGACTCCGGCAAGGCCGAGCTTTCCCGCCTGATGGAAATAGGCGAGTGGAAATTCGCCGGTAGCGTCGATCTCCTTCGCCCGCGGCGCCACGACTTCAGCAGCGAACTGGCGAACCGTGTCGCGCAGAAGCACCTGCTCCTCGTTGAGCTCAATCTGCATACTTACCTTCCCTCGTGGCTTTCTGCTGAGGTGGAACTTCGCCGATCGATGCTACCAGCGCCGCGATTCCCCGGCCACCGTCGCCGGACCGGCAGCCGCTCCTCATCGACCACTGACCCGGCCTGCGCTTCTCTCGCGACCGATTCTGGGACAAGATTCCCGGATGAGCGGAGCATCGAATCGCCTGACTTTCACCGAGATCGAAATTCGCAGCTACCTTCCCTCGGGCTGGGGCATCGGCGCTTCCGGGACAGGCTCCTGGAACGGGAACGAGAATCGCTATGAGCTCGAGGTCTACGATCCCGCGGACAATCTCTGGCCCCTGCAGGTCACCGGAAAAGAGGCTGCCGCCAAAGGCCGGCTCGAAGCCCTCCGCCTGAGCGTCGATCGCGTCTACCGCAACTCGATTCATTGACCGGACTGCCGGACGCGATCGCCTGACCTGACCGGTCGACCCGACGGGATCAGGCGGACGGTTTCGCCTGCGGCCGGCTGCCCGGCTTGACGGCCGTCGAGCCGTCGCGGCAGAGCGGACAATCCTCTCCCTTGTACGTCGGCAGGTCGAGCGGCAGCAGCGCGACAAACGGCACTTCGAACCCGTGTCGGCCCCCGCTGCGATCGATGATCGCGCCGATGCCCACCACGATGGCGCCCCGCGATTTCGCCAGAGCCGCCGTCTCGAGCGTCGATTTGCCGGTCGTCACGACGTCCTCGATGATCACGACACGTTCGCCGGCGCGGAGCTCGAAGCCGCGGCGGAGGGCCAGACCTTCTCCGTCGCGCTCGGCGAACCGGAACGGCACGCCGAGCGCCCGCGCGACCTCGTGGCCGATGACGACTCCCCCGAGAGCCGGCGAGAGCACCGAGTCCGGAGCGGACTCGCGCAGGCGTTCGGCAATGGCGCGTCCGGCGTCACCGGCACGAACAGGCTCCTCGAGAAGAAGCGCGCACTGAACGTAAGCCGGCGAATGCAGACCCGACGAGAGCAGAAAGTGTCCGTGGCGGAGGGCTCCGCTCGCTTCGAGCGAGCGAAGCAAAGCGTCATTCGTCGTCGGGCTTGCTGGCTGCGAGCTCGCGTCTGCGGATTTCATACTGCTCCATCTTCTTGTAGAGATTGCTGCGTGGCGTGTCGATGGCGAGCGCGGTCTGCGTGACGTTCCACTGGTGGTCGCCGAGCTTCTGGACGAGAAACAGCTTCTCCGCCTGATCCCTGAACTCGCGCAACGTCTTGAGCCCCTGAAACGACTGACCGAGCTCGATGCGCGTGTTCCCCACCGCTTCCGTGATCGCCTGCGGTCCGATCGAGTCTCCGGGAGTCAGGATCAACAGACGTTCGACGATGTTCCGCAGCTCGCGGACGTTTCCCTTGTACGGAAGATGCTGCAGAGCGTCGAGAGCTTCCGGCGTGATCCGCTTCCGGCGATAGTTGTTCGTCTCGCAGAAACGCCGGACGAAATGTTCGACCAGCAACGGAACGTCTTCGAGGCGCTCGCGCAGCGGCGGAGTCCGGATCGGAACGACGTTCAGGCGATAGTAGAGGTCTTCGCGAAACCTCCCCGAGCGGATCTCTTCTTCGAGGTTGCGGTTCGTCGCCGCGACGACACGGACGTTCACCCGCACGACCTTGTCGGCTCCGATCGGCTCGACGTCGCCGCTCTCCAGCACGCGCAGAACCTTGGCCTGGGTGCGCGCCGACATGTCACCCACTTCGTCGAGAAATATCGTCCCACCGTCGGCGGCAACGAACTTACCGGTCTGCTTCCGTACCGCTCCGGTGAAGCTCCCCTTCTCGTGGCCGAAGAGCTCCGACTCGATCAGCTCCTCGGGAATGGCAGCGCAGTTGACCTGAACGAATGGCTGGCCCCGGCGCTGACTGAGGTCGTGGATGGCGCGCGCGACGAGCTCCTTGCCGGTACCGCTTTCTCCCGTGACGAGAACTGTCGCGGCCGTCGGAGCGGCGAGCGCCACAGTGTCGCGCAGACGCTGCATCGGCGGCGATACCCCGACGAGCGGCGTGCTCGGAGTGCCTTCCGGCGCGCGCTCGCCGGCGATCTGATTCGCTTCGACGGCGTTGCGCACGGAGACGAGGAGGCGATCACGCTGCAGCGGCTTCTCGAAGAAGTCGAAGGCTCCGCGTCGGGTCATCTCGACGGCGGTCGCGATATCGGCGTGCCCGGAAACGACCAGCACGGGCATCTCATAGCCGCGCTCCCGCAGCGCCCGCAGAGTTTCGAACCCGTCCATCTCCGGCATCCGGACGTCGAGCAGAATCGCGTGCGGCGGACGCTCGCGGACCTTCTGCAGCGCTTCCAGTCCGGTGCGTGCCTCCTCGACACGGTAGCCCTCGAATTCGAGGATCATGCGCAGGCTCTCGCGGATGTCCTGCTCGTCATCCACGACCAACACCGATGCTCGTGACGCCGCGCCCATGGGTCGAGCTTAACAAACGAAAACGGGCCAGCTCGCGAAGGAGCCGGCCCGTAGCTTTTCGAACAACCGCGGAAACGCTCGCGTTCAGGGAACGCGAACGATAGCGAAATAGTTGACCTGCCGGCCGCTTCCCTGACCCTGACCTTGACCCTGAGCACTGACGCGACGCAGATACAGACGCAGGAAGGAGCCCTTCGGAGCGGCGCCGACGACGCGTTCGAACTCCTTGACACTGGTCACGGGTGTGCCGTTGATCTCGGTGATGAGATCGCCATCTCCCACACCTTCGTCGTAGAGCGGGCTCGAGGCCTCGACCTCTCGCACGAGAACGCCTTCGACCGAGCTCGCGAGTCCCAGACTCTGGCGCAGCGCCGGTGTCAGGTCCTGATACTCGAGCCCCAGCCAACCGAGGTCCTTCGACCCTTCTCTCTCCGGCGTCTCGTCCTCTGCGGTCGTGTCGCCGGCGCGTTCCGTCAGCTCGACGGTCTTGTGCAGTCGCTTGCCGTCGCGGAGGATGTCGAGCTCGACCTTCTTTCCGGGCCCCTGCGCCGAGACGTAGTCGATGAGGTCCCGGGTCTCATTGACCTTGTTCCCATCGACGGCGAGAACGACGTCGCCATGCTCCACCCCGGCCTTGTCCGCGGGAGAACCGTCAACGACCTGCGTCACCAGCGCGCCGCCCGCTTCGGAAAGCCCGAAAGCCTGCGCGCGGTCGAAGTCGATATTGCTGATGTTGACGCCGATGTATCCGCGACTGACTTTGCCCTTCTCGCGAAGCTGCGGCAACACCGCTTCGAGCGTGCTCACCGGCACGGCGAATCCGATGTTTTCCGCGCCGCCGTTCATCGCGGTCGCGATTCCGACGACCTCACCGGCCAGATTGACCAGGGGCCCGCCCGAATTGCCGCGGTTGATCGCGGCGTCGGTCTGGATGAAATTCTCGAACGAGGAGTCCCGCATGAGGCCGATCGATCGCCCCTTCGCGCTCACGACTCCCACCGTGACCGTGTGATCCAGCAGCAGCGGATTGCCGATCGCCATGACGTAGTCGCCCACGCGCAGCCGGTCGCTGTCGCCGAGCGGCAGGAAAGCGAGGTTCCTTCCGGCTTCGATCTTGAGCAGTGCGAGGTCGGTCGCCGGATCCGCCCCCTTGACCGTGGCATCGTAGTAACGCTCCGCGAGACGCACGCGCAGCTTGGTCGCGCCTTCGATGACGTGGTTGTTCGTCACCACGTAGCCGTCGGCGCTGACGACGAATCCGCTGCCGCCGGCGTCCGACCGGTATTCGCGATCGTCATCGCCATTCGGCTGCTGACCGCCGCCGCCCCGGGGACCGAAGAAAAACTGGAACGGGTCCTGCGAGCCGCCGCGACCTGAACCGCGGCGCGCATCGGCGCGTTCGATGGTCGAGGCCTCGATCGAGACCACCGCCGGATTCACTTTCTCGGCGAGATCGGCGAAAGAAGGAAGGTAGGACAATCCGACGCGTGCCGGGGCGGCCGTTTCGCCCGGAGCCGCCGGGGCCGCCGCCGCGATCGGCGCGGCAGCTCCCGTGGCGGAGAGATCGAGACCGCCGGCAAGCACCATGCCGAAAACCACGGCACCCCCAAGGAGGGCGAAGGTGGCGACGTTCCGGCTCGGTTGCTGGGAAGGCATGAAGGGGTTCTCCTCTTGGAAGCGATGCGTTTGACCTGCGCGAGCAACTCAAAGCAATCGTCGTGCCCGAACCGTCTGTCGCGAAAGACGTCCTCGGCGAGGGAAAGTTTCCGACTTGCCGAATGTCGGCGCCGCTCGCCCTCCGGAGCGGCTGCCGGCGGGAAATCTTGTCGGCGCCGTAACTTGCCAAGCCGCAGGCACCGCGCTATCATGGCTTTTGACAGCTTGCCTAACGGTTGTGAGGTGGGCCGATTAGCCCGCCTTTTTTGTTGTAGGGCAGGCATTGGACGGGATGGCCGGAAAAGGGATCGACCCCGAGCTCGGCGCTGAGTTGGCCGAGGTCGCTGCAGCCCAGGGCTGCGAGCTTTTGCAGGTCGAGTACCAGGCCGGCACCTTGCGCCTCATTCTCGACCGAGAGGGAGGAGTTCGTCTCGAAGATTGCGAGACGATCTCGAAGCTGACTTCGGCGTTGCTCGACGTGCGCAACTTCGGGCTCACGAGGTACACCCTCGAGGTCAGCTCCCCGGGGCTGGATCGGCAGCTTTACGGACCGCGCGATTATGCGCGCTTCGTCGGGCGACGGGCGCGCGTTCGATTTCTGGACTCCGCGACCGGCAAACGAGCGACGGTCGTCGGAATCCTGGCGGCATTCGACGACGCCGCGCAGGAAGTGGAGTTGACGGAGATCGAGAACCGGCCGCCGTTGCGGCTGAGACTTCAGGACATCCAGCTCGCAAAGCTGGTGATCGACGCGTAGGAACGGGAAGGTATGGCTCAGACACAGGCAGCACCAGAAATCAATCTCGGGGACGTCCTGCGGCAGGTCGCGCGCGAGAAGGAAATCGACTACGAGCGCTGGGTTCAGGCGCTCGAAG
>JBDTQG010000131.1:0-7529 GCA_039932315.1 Thermoanaerobaculia bacterium | reverse complement strand
GGTCACTCTCGTCGGACTGGGTCTCACGGTCCTGTTCTCCTTCTTTTTCGCGTCGGTCGCGGCCAACGCGATCGCGACGATTGCGCGCAACCCGGTTTCGGGGATGACGATGCTGACGATCATCGTGTCGTCGGTCGTGCTGCTGCGGTTCGGTCTCTCCGGAACCACCGGTATGTTCTTCGTCATGGCGATCGCCGGCATGGTCTGCACGGCGCTCTCGGTCTCGGGGCAGGCCGCCACGGATCTCAAGGTGGGCTACTGGCTCGGCTCGACGCCGGCGGTACAGCAGCGGGTGAAGTTCTGGGGAATCGCGGCCTCCGCCGTCGCGGGCTCGCTCACCATCATGCTGCTCGCGAAGACTTTCCAGTTCGGGGAAGCCGCGCCGGGGGATCTGCGTACGGTCCTCGCGGCGCCGCAGGCGTCGATCATGAAGGCACTGGTCCAGGGTTTCATGAGCCAGCAGCCGGTGGCCTACATCCTCTTCGGCGCCGGGGCGATGATCGCGGTCTCGATGGAGATGCTCGGCGCGCCGGCGCTGATCTTCGCGCTCGGCATGTACCTGCCGCTCGAGCTCAACACGCCGGCGCTCGTCGGCGGTTTTCTGGCGCATCTCGTGACGAAGCGCTCCCTGGCGGCGGGCGGCGCTCGCGGCCAGTCGATGCGCGAGCGCGGCGTGGTCATCGCCTCGGGCCTCATGGCCGGCGGAGCTCTGGGAGGGGTCTTCGGCGCGGCCCTGCGCCTCGTTCCGAGCTACAGGGAGAGCTGGGTCAAGACGCCGTTCTACGACAACCCGGCGGCTTCACAGATCGTCTCCTCGGTATTCTTTCTCGCTCTCTGCGTCTACGTCTGGCGCGGGGCGATGAAGGAGAGCAAGCCGACCGCCTGATCACCAGGCGGCGAGATCCCCGGACTCGAAGCCGTCGAAGAACAGCGACCCCGCCTCGTAGGCGCCGACGTCGCAGCGCGCGCCATGGGTGCGCGCCGCGCCGCGCTGATCGGTCGCCAGCACACCGCTGGTCGGGCCGGTGCAGCCGAGCGTCGAGTCGCCGCCGTCAATGGCATTGCTGCCCGGCAGTAGCGCGCGGGTCGCGGTCGGGCCGCCGTTCGGACCCAGCTCGCCGAGGAGAGCGAGTGAATTGAGGAAGCCCCAGCCGTCGCCGCTGGCGATCGAGATCGAGCAGGTGGCATTCACCTCGCTGAACAGATTCCGGCGATAGGAGGTCACCGGCCCGAAACAGTCGTCGTAGCTGAAGGTGTCCATGAGCGTATTGCCGACGACCAGCGTGTTGGCGATGTTGAAGGGCCCTCCGCCGTCGACATAGATGCCGCCGCCGAGCCCGCCGACCTCATCGTGGTCCGCGTCGGCTCCGTTGAAGGCGATCGTCGAGCTGTAGATGTTGGCGTTTGCGGCGGAGATTCCCCCGGCGTCCCCGTCGGCATTGTTCAGCGTGATCGTGGAATTCGTGACGATGAGGGTCGCGGTTTCGCCGAGGCTGATGATTCCACCGCCGAACAAGTGGCTGGTGTTCCGGCTGATCGTGCTGCCCGTGATGGTCAGGGCGGCGCTCACGGAAACGACTCCACCCCCGCCGGCCTGGGCCGTGTTCCCGTCCACCGTGCTGCGGTCTAGAAACAGCGACGACAGGCTCTGGATCCCGCCGCCGCTTCCGGCAGTGGTATTCCCGCTTACCGTGCTGTCGTTGAGATGGAGGGTCGACCCCGCCGAGCTGAAGATCCCGCCACCCCGGCGTGCCACCGAAGCAAGCACATTGTCGGCGACGGTGCAGTGATTCAGCGTCAGCGACCCGTCGTTGGCGATGCCCGCTCCGTCCTGAAGCAAGGCGCTGTTCAGGAATCCGTTGCGCAAGGTCAGGCGGGAAAGGATCGCGGTGCGGTCCGCCGCGACGCTCAGGACGCGGTCGATATCGTTGGCATCGACGATGGTGACGGTTTCGCCCATTCCCACGATGGAGATCACGGGATCGCCGCTCGCGGGCGTCGTCAGGTTGAGATCGCCGTTGTCGGAACCGTCGGCGCCGGCTGCGGGCCGGATGAGCGTGTAGGTCGTCGCCGCGAGATGGATGGTCGCGCCGGCGCCGCTGACCGCGTTCGCCTGCATGACCGCGGCGCGCAGGGTGCAGGAATCGGCGGCGGTGTGGCAGATGCCGTCGGTGGTGTCGTCGTCGATCTGGTCCAGGATGCTGTCGACCGTGAAGATGACGTCGGCGAGAGCGCTGCCAGCGCCAGCGAAGCCGAGAGCTGCGTAGACAGGCAACCAGTAGATGCGGCGAAGCGCGAAGCCCATGAAGGTCCCCTCGGAGAGTATTACGTCAAAAACCGCAACGCTCGGCCATCAGCTTCGCTGTCTTGTCTTGCCCTCCGGAGACGTAGACTGCGGGGTTGCCTCGTGAGCGCTTTCGCGATCTGCCTTTCGCGGCGGCGCCAGCCCGGAACCGGCCGGCGAGCGAGCCCATCGTTCGGCGGGCGCGCCGCCGGACGGACTCGCCGGGCGGCAGGCGTTGACGATAGGATTCACCGCCTCAACCGGGAGAAATCATGGCTGACGTCGTTCGTCGCATCGGACTTTCGCTGGGCGCCGATCTCTGCTGGCCGATCTGCTACGAAGAGATCCTGAAGAACCTCAACCTGGCCCTGCCGATCGGCGGCGATACGGTGCGGTTCAAGGTCGACCGGGTGTCGATCGAGCCGTTCGATCTCAAGCAGCCGGTGGAATACGACGTTCTGCTCGACCGCGTGACGCACTGGTACCACCTGTCGCGCGAGTGGATCAAGAAAGCGGTCGTGATGAACGACCTCTACGTGCTCAACAATCCCTGGTCCATCCAGGCGAACGAAAAGCACACCACCTACGCGGCGATGATGCGGCTCGGCCTCCCGGTACCTGAAACCTGGATGCTGCCGCCGAAAGAATACGAGCCGTCGAACGATCTCCAGGTCACTCTCGAGCGTTACGCGAAGATGTTCAGCCTCAAAGCGGTCGGCGACAAGCTCGGCTATCCGGCGTTCATCAAGCCCTACGACGGCGGAGCCTGGGTCGGCGTTTCGAAGGTCGACGACGCGGAGGAGCTCGCCAAGGCCTACGAGGGCTCGGGCAAGCGGATCATGCACCTGCAGAAGGCCGTTTCTCCGTTCGACCTCTTCGTGCGTGCGGTCGGCGTCGGTCCGCAGGTGCATCTCATGAAGTACGACCCGGGTGCGCCGCTGCACGATCGATACAAGGTCGCCTTCGATTTCGTCAACGCCGAGGAGTGGCAGCACATGGCCAACATGTGTCTGACCATCAATTCGTTCTTCGGCTGGGACTTCAACAGCTGCGAGGCCCTGCGCCAGGACGGCGTCTTCTATCCGATCGACTTCGCCAACGCCTGCCCCGATTCGCAGGTGACATCGCTGCACTTCCACTTCCCGTGGCTCGTCAAGGCGAAGCTCAAGTGGTCGATCTACATCGCGGCGACGCGGCGCAGGATGCGCAAGAACCTCGACTGGGAGCCGTTCTTCGAGATCGCCATGAACGGCGGAACTTTCAAGGAGCGGCTCGCGCAGTACGCGCGTCTCGCGCATCAGCGGTTCGAGAGCGACCGCTTTGCCGAGTTCTGCGCGCAGCACCTGTCGCATCTCGACGAGGTCGCCTGGGAGTTCTTCGGCTCGGATGTCGCCAAAGACGCCGTGCGCAAGAAGGTCGCGGCGCTCTTCCCGAAACACGAGATCGAGGAGTTCACCGAGCATTTCTGGGGACTCATTCAGTTCTGGCGCCGCACCGAAGCGGACTATCTGGCGAAGTCGACGGCTCCCGCTCCGGCCGAGTGATCGCCAAACGCTCGGAGGTCTGGCGCTCGAGTTATCTCGCGCAGGAGGTTTCGGTCGTTCGCTGGGGCGAGACCGGGCGGCCGCTGCTGCTGTTTCCGACCGCTGGCGGAGACGCGGAAGAGGTCGAACGTTTCCGGATGGTCGATGCTCTCGCCCCTCTGGTTCAGGCGGGGCGTATTCAGATCTTCTCGTGCGACAGCGTACCGGGACAATGCTGGGTTTCGGACGAGTTCACGCCCAGTCACTGCTCCTGGGTGCAGAACCGCTTCGACGAATTTCTGTACCACGAGCTCGCTCCTTACATGCGCCACCTGTCGAACGGCCACGGGGAGATCCTCACCGCCGGAGCGTCGCTCGGCGCCTTCTATGCGCTGGCGGCGATCTGCCGGCACCCGGACGTGTTCAGTCACGCCGTCTGCATGTCGGGGAAGTACGACCTCGAAGAGATGCTCGACGGGGAGCGCATGTCGCTCGACTTCTACTACTCTTCGCCGCTGCATTTTCTCCCGCGCCTCGCCGACGAGAAGCACCTGGCCCTGCTGCGGCAGCGCTTCGTGCATCTCGTCACCGGTCGCGGAGCGTGGGAGCGGCCGCAATACGCCCAACAGGTCGCCGGCGTTCTCGAAGCGCGCGGGGTGCCGCACCGGATCGACGACTGGGGCCCGCGCTGGGATCACGACTGGCCCTCCTGGCGGCGCGTATTGCCGCACTACCTGGAGCAGATCTCGCGATGACGCGCGGCGCAGCGCCGGACCTCTTCGCGGGGCTTCCCGGCAAAGGTCCGCACTGGCCGGTGGAGCTCGAGGTTCCTCTGCAGTGGGGAGAGATGGACGCTTTCGGCCACGTCAACAACACGGTCTATTTCCGCTGGGCAGAGAGTGTGCGGATGGAGTACTTCCGCCGGATCGGCTGGCCGAAGATCCAGTCGGAAACCGGCATCGGCCCGATCCTGCACTCGACGCAGGGGCGTTTCCGCGCTCCGCTCGTCTGGCCCGACGCCGTGCAGATCGCGACCCGGATCGTCGACGTCGTCGCGGACCGCTTCCTCATGCTCTACGAGGTCCGCAGCCGCGCGCTGGGCCGGGTGGTCTTCGAAGGGAGTGGCCAGGTCGTCGCGTTCGACTATCGCGCAATGGCGAAGGCCAGCCTGCCGGAGATCGTGCGCGAACGCATCGCCGCGCTCGAGACCGCCGGCTGAGGCCTGACGAAAAAAAAGAAGCCGGCCAGCGGCCGGCTTCCCGATCGTTCAACTGAGCCTGCGAACCGGGTCAGGGGATCTCGTCGCTCCAGAGATTCGTGTTTCCGGAATTGAAGCCGTCGTTGAAGATGACGTTCGTGACGGTGAAGCTCCGCACCGCGGACGGAGCGCCGACGCAGCTGTTGTCGGACTTCACGCGCCAGAAGTGCTGACCCGAAGTGAGTCCGACGAAGGTGGCGTCCGTCGCCGCGACCGCCTGTGAGACGAGCCCGGCGGTAAATCCCGCGTTGGTCGCCACTTCGACGTGGTACGAGAGCGCTCCTGCAACCGTGCTCCAAGAAAGCTGGAGAGTCTGTGGCTGGTCGACGGCACCGTCAGCGGGCGTCGCCAGATTCGGCGCGGCCGGCGGCACGGTGACGGAGACGGTGACCGTGTCGATCGCCGGGCTGGCGCAGGAATTCGCTGCCGTCACGGTATAGATCCCGGTGCTCGCCGGGCTCACGGTGACCTGAGCCGTCGTGGCTCCGCCGGGAGACCAGGAGTAAGTCTGCCCGGCAAGGGCTGCCGTGCCGATCTGCACCGAATCCCCAGCGCAGATGGCGACGTCATTTCCGGCATTCGCGGTCGCCGGATCGACCGGCTTGAAGAGATCGATGTGCGGCGTCGCCGTGGCCGGCGCGGCGTCGGCATCGAACCAGAAGTTGTACATCGTCGCCCAGCGCAAGGCGTTGGCGGTGTTGTTGGCGGCGAAGGTCTCGGTCGACCAGCTGACCGTCCCCGTGCCGGTGTTGACTGCCGATGTCCAGTCCGTCGTCGAATACGGTTCGCCCGAATGCGAGTCGACGTCCTTGAAACCGACGTTGGCGATCGGAGTTCCGTCGGGGAAGTCGACCGAAAACTGGCGAGCCGCGTGGTCGGAGTTCATGTTCCGCACGACGTACTCGTAGTGCCAGGTGTCGGCGTCGACGACGGTCACCTTGCGCGCCACTTCGAAGCGCTCGACCGGCGCGGTGCAGAAGTCCTGGTTGGCGATTTCAACGGCGGCGTCCGCCGCCTTCCAGGCGAAGAGGGCCGTCTTCTCCCGGAGGGTGGCACCCGACAGCGTCAGGTTGAAAGGCGAGGCTCCGACAGTCACTGCGCGGTAGGAGGCGTTGTTCAGTCCGTTGCCGGCCTTGGCGTCGTTGTCGGAAATGTACTGCCCCTCGACCCAGTAGAGCGCGCCGGCGTTCAGTGCGGGATTGACGTCGTTCTCCTGGACCTGTAGTCGCTGGTCGATCGTCTGCGGGTGGTCGACGTTGGTGTAGGGCATCGGAAAGTCGCCTGAGGTTGGATTCACCTCTGACCGCTGGCCGAGGCGGCATGGGCCTCCGGCGCCACAGGTCGATCCGCCGCCGGAGTTCAGGCCAGAGCCGTATGTGTCGGTGCAGCCCACGCCGAGCATGCTGCCGCCGACCGGGGTGCTCGAGCAGCTCGCGTGCCCGGTCTGACAGGTCGAGTCCGTTGTGTTCGTCGAGACAAAACCGTGCTTCAGCCAGCTGCCACCGAGCTGGACGAAGCGGCCGTCCTTCAGCCGGTACATGTTTTGCGCGATGACCGGGTGCTGGGTCCGGTTCAGATTGACTCCGGTACCGGCACAGCCGAGCGTCTCGTCGCACCAGTTCACGTTCTGATTGCCGACGTTGCAGGAGGTCGTCCCGACGGAGTAGGCGCGAATTCCGCCGACTGCGCCGAGATTCGACGTGCTTCCGAGAGTGATGACGGTGACATCCGGACCGACCGTCGGCGATTGAGCGTGAAGCGGTGCAAAGCCGAGCACCGTGCCGGCGAATCCGGCGAGGAACGCAAGGGCGTAGCGAGAGAAGCGGGCGGACGTCCTGTGCGTTTTCATTCAGTCTCCTCGTCGGATTCGTCGGATTCGTCGGACGGTCGGCAAGGGTTTACGGAAAAACGCTCCAGGCCGACGTTCCACCGCTCTCGAAACCGTCCGTGAAGAGGACGTCCGTGACGGTGAAGGTGCGAGTCGCCGACGGTGCGCCGATGCAGACGTTGGTGGCCCGGACACGCCAGAAGTATTCGATCGGATCGAGTCCGGCGACCGAGGTCGACGTCCCGCCGATGGTTTCGGAATGCACGATGCTCGCAAAGGCGGCGTCCGTCGCGACCTCCAGGGTGTAGGTGGTCGCGCCGGCCACCGGGGCCCAGGAGAGAGCGACCGGCAGCGCCTGGTTGATCGCGCCGTCCGCGGGAGCGACGAGCGCCGGGGCGTCCGCGCCCGGCGTGATCGACACCGTCACGGAATCGGAGGCGTTCGCACAGTTGTTCACCGCCGTCACCGTGTAGATCGTCTGCACGGAAGGGCTGACCGTGATCTGTGCCGTCGTCGCGCCGCCCGGCGACCAGGAATAGTTCTGGCCGCCGATCGCCGCAGTGCCGATCTGGACCGAGGCGCCCGCACAGATCGCGACATCGCTGCCGGCATCGACGACCGCGGGAGCGACCGGCT
>JBDTQG010000130.1:0-7587 GCA_039932315.1 Thermoanaerobaculia bacterium | reverse complement strand
CTGGCCACGAATGCAGCGCTCTTGATCATCGACGTTCAGAAGGGATTCGACGACGCAAAGTGGGGGCGGCGGAACAATCCGCGGATGGAAGCGCGGATCGCCGAGCTGATCCGCGGCTGGCGCGCGAGCGATCGACCGGTGTTCCACGCGCGCCACATGTCGATCGATCCTAGCTCCCCGCTGCGGCCCGGACAACCGGGCAACGAATTCAAGCAGGAAGGCGCTCCGCTGCCCGGCGAAGCGATCATCGAGAAGCAGGTCAACAGCTGCTTCATCGGCACCACGCTCGAAAACGATCTCCGGACCCGCGGAATCGGGACGCTGGTCGTCGCCGGGCTGACGACGAACCATTGCGTCTCGACGACCGTCCGGATGGCCGGCAATCTCGGTTTCGCCGTCTGGCTCGCCGGCGACGCGACGGCGACGTTCGATCGCCGCGGTCCCGACGGCATTGTGCATCCGGCCGAGCAGATTCAGGCGATCGCGCTTTCCGACCTTCACGGGGAGTTCGCGACGGTCGTCGACACGCGTTCGATCCTGTCCGCGGTGCAGGATGCGCAGATGCTGCAGTGGGCACAGGCCGGGAGCCGGGCATGATTCGCCGCGAGCGATTTTCCGTCGGCGCGATCCCGACAGGCGCGCTTTTCTTCGCGCTCGCGCTGCCCGCGTTCGCCGCCGGGCCGCCGCCCGCTCCCGCGGCTGGGGCGCAGCCGACGAAGGCGCCGGCCGGGAACGATCGCAGCGAGCGAGTCGAGGGGATCGAGGGGATCGATCGCACCGTCGATCCGTGCACCGACTTCTACGAATTCGCGGACGGCACCTGGCGGGCCGAGAATCCGATTCCCGAAGGGATGTCCAAATGGAGCCGGCGCTCCGCGGCGCGCGGGCTGAACCGGCAGAGAGTCCGGAGCCTGCTCGAAGAGCTTTCGATGCGAGCCGGGTCTCCATCGCGGTCGGCGGTACAGAAGGCGGGGCAGCTCGCCGGCGATTACTTCGCTTCGTGCATGAACGAAGCGGCGATCGATGCCGCGGGCCTCGCACCGCTCGCTCCCTGGCTCGCGGACATCGAGAACGCCCGGGATCTCGCCAGTGTGGAGGCGCTCATCCGGCGGCTGCACGAGATCGCCGTCCCGGTGCCGTTCGGAACCACGGTGGTGCCGGATTACAACAATCCTTCTCGGGTTCTGGTGAACGTCGTGGCCGGAGGCCTGGGGCTGCCCGGACGTGAGTTCTACCTGAGCGACGAACCGCACTTCGTCGAGGTGCGCGAGCGCTATCGGTCGCATGTTGCCCGCGTTCTCACGGCCGGCGGAACGCCAGCCGCGAGGGCCGAGAGCGCCGCCGGCGAAATCCTGGCGCTCGAGAAACGGCTCGCGGCCGCCTCGCTGGACAGCGACAGCGCGGCTGATCCCGCGAAGACCGACCACCTCTCGACCATCGCCGATCTCGGTCGCATGGCGCCTCATTTCGACTGGACGAGCTACTTCGACGAAAGCCGGCTCCGTCCGGCGGCCGGTGCGGGAACGAATGAAGCCAGTGGCAGCGCCAGCGACCGCGATGCGGTGAACGTGGCCGAACCGAAATTCGTCGAGCATCTGGAGAAAGAGTTCCGCGACACACCGCTCCTCACCTGGAAGTCGTACCTCGCCTGGCATCTCCTGAACTCGGCCTCGCCGTGGCTCGCTTCGCCGTTCGCCGATGAAGCCTTCGACTTCCGGGAGAAGTATCTGAACGGCGCTGTAGCGAAGAAGCCGCGCGCCGAGACCTGCCTCGATGCGACGGAGGCACTGCTGGGCGAAGAGGTCGGACGGGAGTATGCCGAGCGCTACTTCCCGCCGGCAGCGAAGGCGAAAGCGCAGGAGATCGCGCGCAACCTGCAGGCCGCGCTCGCGGAGCGGCTGGCCGGACTGACTTGGCAGGATCCGGCCACGAAAAGCCTGGCACTCGCGAAGGTGGCTGCGCTCGACCTGCAGATCGGCTATCCCGATCACTGGCGGGACGACGCGCGACTCGTCCTGCGGCGCGATGCGCTGTGGGCGAACATCGTCCAGCTGCGCCGGGCGCAGGTCGACGACGAACGCCGCCAGCTCGGGAGGACGACGGACCGGGATCTATGGGCACTCCCGCCCTCGTCGCCCGGCGCCTACATCGACTTCCAGCTCAACAAGATCGTGCTCCCTGCGGGCTTCCTCCAGCCGCCGTATTTCGACCTCGCAGCGACGGACGCCGCCAACTACGGCGCCCTCGGAGTCGGACTGGCGCACGACCTCACGCACACCATCGACACGCTCGGCGTCGAAGTCGACCTGCAGGGACGACCGCGGAACTGGTGGACGCCGGCCGATCGCGCGGCGTTCGAGAGTCGCGGTGCCTGTTTCGTGGAACAGTTCGAGACCTATTCCATCGCCCCCGGTGAGCCCCTGCTCGGGACACCCATCCGGGGCGAGGTCATCGCCGAGCTCGCAGGTCTCGAGGTGGCATATCGCGCGCTCGAGAAAGCGCTCGCCGTGCATCCGGGACCGGCGCGTGACGGCTTCACTCCCGAGCAGCAGTTCTTCATCTCCTGGGCGCAGTCGGCGGGAGTTTCCATGGGACTCGATGCGCAGCGTCAGTTCGTGAAAAACGATCCGCATCCGGTCGCCCGGTTCCGGGTCATCGGAACGCTCGCCAACTCGCCGGAGTTTCAGCCGACGTTCGCCTGCAAGCCAGGCTCCGCGATGGTCCGGCCGCCGGAGAAGCGCTGCGCGCTCTGGTGACGGCGCCGCCGACGATCTCGGCGACGATCCCACCGATGGTCCCGACGACGGCCGCGACCCTCGCGACCCCTGCGACGACCTCCGGCGGCTGACGCACCGATCTAAGGACGCGACGGCGATCTGGGTTAGGGTTCCTCCCGATCGCTGTCGCAGTCCACATCGAAAGCGGCGTCAGCAGGGGGGCGGGATTGATCGAGGTCGACGGGCAGTCGCTTGGGCTGGAAACGTTTGCCGAGGTCGCTGCGGGAGGCGCGCGAGTGGTTCTCGCAGCGAGCGCGCGGGAGAAAGTCGCCGAGGCTCGCGCGGTCATCGATCGCGCGGTCGGTTCGGGAAAGCCGGTCTATGGCGTCAACACCGGCTTCGGCAATCTCGCCAATGTCCGCATCGCGGACGCGGACCTCGAATCGCTGCAGGAGCGCCTGGTCCTTTCGCACGCCGCAGGAGTGGGCGAGCCGCTTCCCGACGAGGCGGTTCGGGGCATGCTTCTGCTGCGCGCGAACACTCTCGCCAAAGGGCATTCGGGCGTTCGCCCGGCGCTCATCGACGGACTGCTCGATCTGCTGAACCACGATCTGCTGCCGGAAGTACCGAGCCGCGGCTCCGTCGGAGCGAGCGGCGATCTCGCTCCGCTCGCGCATCTTGCTTTGCCGCTGCTTGGACGCGGCAGAGTCAGGATCGGCGGAGTCTTCGTTCCGGCGCTCGAGGGTCTGCGCTCCGCGGGTCTTCAGCCGATGAGGCTCGCGCCGCGGGAGGGCCTCGGGCTGGTCAACGGCACGCAGGCGATGACTTCGCTTCTCGCCCTGGCGGTTCTCGAAAGCCGGCGCCTGGTGCGGTTGGCAGATCTCATCGGCGCCCTCTCGACCGATGCACTGCGCGGCGCCGACACCGCCTTCGACGCGCGGATTCATCTCGTTCGTCCGCATCCTGGGCAGCTCGCCAGCGCGCGAAACCTCTGGCACCTGCTTCAGGGATCCGATCTCCGCGAGTCGCATCGCACGAACGATCCGCGCGTGCAGGACGCCTACTCGCTGCGCTGCATGCCGCAGGTGCACGGGGCCGTCCGCGACACGCTCGTCGACATCGAACGGCGCCTGCTGATCGAAATGAATGCAGCGACCGACAATCCGCTGATCTTCGCCAGCGACGACGAGTGGCTCTCCGGTGGGAACTTCCACGGTGAACCGATGGCGTTCGCGGCCGATTTCCTGAGCATCGCCCTGGCCGAGCTGGGCTCGATCTCCGAGCGCCGGACCGAAAAACTGACGAACGACACGTTTTCCGGCCTGCCTCCGTTCCTGGTCGCGAACGCCGGGCTCAACTCCGGATTCATGATGGCGCAGGTGACCGCGGCAGCGCTGGTTTCGGAGAACAAGGGGCTCGCTCATCCCGCGAGCGTCGATTCCATTCCGACCTCGGCCGACAAGGAAGATCACGTCTCGATGGGAATGTGGGCGGCCATCAAGTGCCGGCAGATCTGCGGCAACGTCCGGCAGATTCTCGCCATTGAGGTGCTCGCTGCCGCGCAGGGGATCGATCTGCTGCGCCCGCTGCGGTCGAGTCCGGACCTCGAGGATCTCCATCGCTGGCTTCGCCGCAGCGTTCCGGCCTGGATCGAAGATCGAGAGATGTCCCCGGATCTCGCGACCGCCGATCGTCTGCTTGCGGAGGATGTTCCTGGCCTGAGTCGCCTCGAGTAAACGTCGAACCGGCGCGACGATGAATCCTCCCTGGGACTTTCTGCTGGTCGCGCTGACGGCTGTCCTCGGGACGGCGGTGCTCGCCCGGAAGGCGCGGCTCCATCGCAGCCGGTTGCTGGCGTTGGTCGCCCTGATTGTCGGGCTCGTTACCGGCTGGTTCTACGTCGAGAGCGCCGGCCGTCGTGCGGCGGACGACCTCGAGCGCCTCGTCTCGGCGATGGCGCCGACCTACGCGGCCGAGCTCGAGCGCATGGGGCATTCCCGGATCGGGCCGACGACTCCGCCGGACGATCCGGGATATCTGGAGATGATCGCGGCGGAGAAGCGCTGGCTGGCGAGCAATCCGAACGTCAGCGACATCTACACTTTTCGCAGGACAGCCGACGGCCGAATGGCGCTTCTGGTCGACTCCGAGACCGACTACGACCACGACGGCCGTTTCACCGGCGAGCGCGAGAGCCGCACGGCGATCGGTGAGATCTATCCCGACGTCACGGCGGAGATGGAAAGGGCGGCCGGAGGCGAGGCCATCTCGGAAATGACACCTTCCGGTGACCGGTGGGGAAGCTGGGTTTCGAGTTTTGTTCCCATGCGGACGGCGGACGGCAGCGTCGAAGCGGTACTCGGTGTCGATTACGACGGCGGGCTCTGGACCGACGCCATCGCACGCCGGCGCTGGGGGGCACTGGCGGTTCTCGGCGCCGTGCTCGCGGTGGGCATGACCGCGCTTGCTTCGGTGGCCCGGTTGCGGCGCGCTGCCGGCGAGGCGGAAGTCCGCAGCAGCGAGCTCGCTGCGGCGCGCGACACGGCGCTCACCGCAAGCCGGACGAAGTCGCAGTTTCTCGCCAGTGTCAGCCATGAGCTGCGGACGCCGCTGCATGTTTTCCTCGGAATGAACGAGCTGCTGCTGAACTCGACACTCGATGAAAAACAGCGCCGCCTGGCGATCACGGCGCAACGCTCGGCGGAAGGGCTCATCGGCATGGTCGACGACCTGCTCGACTTCGCGCAACTCGAAGTCGGCAAGGCGCCGATGGAAGAGGCGCTCTTTCCCCTGGCGACCATGCTCGAAGCCGTGACCGAGGGTCACCGGATTGCGGCGGAGCAGAAGAAGCTCCGCTTCGTCGTCGAATCCCGCATCGACCACGAACTGGAGGTCATCGGCGATGCGCGCCGGTTGCGGCAGATCGTTCGCCACCTCCTGAGCAACGCCATCAAATTCACCGATGCCGGGGAGATCTGCGTCCGCGCGCTCACGACGGCGGGATCCGGCGATCGCGTCGACCTGGCCGTCGAGGTTCGCGACACCGGAATCGGTATCCCCGAGGAACAGCGCGATTTCGTTTTCGAGCGCTTCAGTCAGATCGATCCGTCGAGCACCCGGCGCTACGGGGGGACGGGGATCGGCCTGGCTCTCTCCCGGCGCCTCGCCGAGCAGCTCGGCGGAGCGGTCGAGTTCGATTCGGCGCCGCGGAATCCATCCGGAGGGGAGAGCTCCTGGACGGTCTTCCGGTTGCGTCTGCCGTTCCGGGTTCTCGCGGGAACGGGCGAGGCCGCGCTGCGCGACCGGCCGTTCCGGGAGGCGTGACCGGGGACCCGAAGCTCGTATCCTGGGTTTCGAAGCTGTCCTCGAAAATCCCGAGAGGATCCGTCCGTGCATCACAGGAGCCCCTGGTCGTGAGCGGACTCGTCCGGAGCGCCGGCGTGGAAGAATCGCGCGGATGGACGCCACTCAAATCCCCGAATCGGAGTTGCGCTTCGAATTCGTCCGTTCTTCCGGCCCCGGCGGACAGAACGTCAACAAGGTCGCGACAGCGGCGAGGCTTCGTTTCGACGTGGTCAACTCGCCGGCGCTCGCGCCGGAGGTGAAAGAGCGGCTGATCGCTCTCGCGGGCCGGCGCGCCACGAAGGACGGCGAGATCGTGCTCCTGGGCCAACGCCATCGGACACAGGAGAAGAATCGCCAGGATGTCATCGCGCGATTGCAGGATCTCGTCGCTCGTGCGCACGTCGCGCCGACGAAACGGCGGGCGACCCGTCCGACCCGCGCGTCCGGCGCTCGCCGGCTGCGCGACAAGAAGCTGCAGGCGGACCGCAAGCGCGGCCGCACCGGTGCTGACGGCGACGAATGAACAGGGTGCGGCAGGGCCGACCGGAGGCATTGCAGTGGGTACTCTGCGAATAGAATCCGCTCATGAATGAACCTCGAAACGCGGCGCCCCGGATCGTCCGCGCGGCGCGCGGTACCACCCTGAGCTGCCGCGGCTGGCTGCAGGAAGCAGCGCTGCGCATGCTGATGAACAATCTCGACCCGGAAGTGGCCGAGCGTCCGGAAGAGCTCGTCGTCTACGGCGGCTCCGGCAAAGCAGCGCGGAACTGGGACTGTTTCGATGCCATCGTCGCCGCCTTGCGCCGGCTCGGCGATGACGAGACTCTGCTGGTGCAGTCGGGAAAGCCGGTCGCGATCTTCCGTTCGCACGCGGATGCGCCGCGGGTCCTGATCGCAAATTCGAATCTCGTCCCGCGGTGGGCGACGATCGACGAGTTCCGGCGCCTCGAGGGCCTCGGGCTGACGATGTACGGACAGATGACCGCGGGCTCGTGGATCTACATCGGCACGCAGGGAATTCTCCAGGGCACCTTCGAAACCCTGGCGGAGCTCGCCCGGCAGCACTTCGGCGGGACGCTCGCCGGGCGGTTGACGGTCACCGCGGGACTGGGCGGCATGGGCGGCGCGCAGCCGCTGGCGGTGACGATGAACGACGGTGTGTGCCTCATCGCCGAGGTCGATCGTTCGCGCATCGATCGCCGGCTGGACAAGCGGTACCTCGACGAGCTCGCGCCTTCGATTTCCGCGGGCATCGAGCGTGCGATCGCTGCCCGCGAGCAGCGAGAGGCGGTATCGATCGGCGTGGAGGCGAACGCGGTCGATCTCCTCGATGCGTTGATCGCCGCGAACATCGTTCCCGACGTGCTGACCGACCAGACATCGGCGCACGACAACCTTCAAGGCTACGTTCCGCACGGGATGCCCTTCAGCGAAGCTCTGGCCCTGCGCGAAAGCGCTCCCGGCGCGTACATCGAGCGCTCCATGAGCTCCATGGCAGCCCACGTCCGCGCGATGCTCGAGTTGC
>JBDTQG010000129.1:0-7645 GCA_039932315.1 Thermoanaerobaculia bacterium | reverse complement strand
AGCGTCACCGCCGCCTCCGTCAAAGCTCACGCCCACGAAATCGGTGAGGCGTTCGCCTTCGACGGCGAAGAGGTTATCCGCGCCGAGCGGATGCTCATCCGCTACGGGGTAACGAGTGACAGCGTCCTCGGCAACGTCTCGCAGCTCGTTGCCGACGTCGCCCGCACCCTAGGCGTTGGTCTCACGGACGCCGCGCAGATGGTCGGGCGAGCGCTGCAGGAGCCGGGCGAGGGCATGAAAGCTCTCCGCCAGGCTGGGCTTCTCCTCTCCGAGAATCAGATCAAGCTCGCCAAGGATCTCGCCGAGACCGGTCAGATGGCGGCTGCACAAAACGTCGTCATCTCCGCCCTCTCGCAGGAAGTCGGCGGCGCCGCGGCGGCGTACCGTGACACTTTCTCCGGCGCGCTCGCGGCCTCGAAGGTCGAAGTTCTGGATCTTGCGGAGGCGCTCGGGCTCGAGCTTCTCCCGGGCCTGCAGGACTTGCTCGATGCGTCGAACGGGATCGGCGGCGGGGGGCTTGTCGTTCAGTCGATCAAGGGCATCGGCTCGGCTCTCGGCGATCTGCTCGGCGTCGGAGCCGACGTCGTGAGTCTGCTGAATACGATCTCGAGCTTCGGGAGCGGTTCCGACAACTCGCCGGGCTCTCTGATGTCGCTGGTACACCCGATTCGCGCGATCGGCGAGGTATTGGGCGGCACGCGCGACTTTCTTCACCAGGCGTGGGACGCCTGGAACGAGTACGCCGGCCGGGTCAAACAGGTTCTACCGCCTCTCGCGGCCGTCGCCAATCAGGAGACCGCGACGACCGCTGCGATCGCGAAACACCTTCAGCTCACCCATGACTTGTCGAAGGCCATCGATCAGTGGGTGAAGGACTCGAACGAGGGCGCGGACGCCGAGGAGAAATTCGCCACGCAGCTGCAGGCGATTCTGGACAAGGCGGATCCGCTGGCGAAGGCCGAGCGCGAAGCCGCCGAAAGCACGGCCATCCTGAACCGGGCGTTCTCCGAGAGCGAGCGCGACTCGAAGACCTATCGCGACGCGCTGGCCGAGATTCGTTACGAGCTCGAGAAGGTCCGGAGCGCCCAGGAGCTGACGGCGAACGATCTGCCGCTCCTCCCCACGGGCGATCGCAATTACGGCAACACGTTCTTCGTCGCCGACCAAATCCAGAAGGATCTCGACGCACACCCGGTCACGCCGACGATCCAGGTGACGGCGGCGACGGTCGCTCCGCTGACTGCAGCATTCGAGGAGAGCGCCGCGAATTTCGCGGAGCACACCGAAGCCGGTCTGGTCAGCGCGGGCGAGGCGTTCTTCGAAGAAATGCTCGCCGGCGGCGATGACGCCTGGGAGCACCTGGGCGATCACCTGAAACAGGTCCTGCTGCAGACGGTCGCCGAATGGCTGGCCGCGCAGCTCGCGGCGATCGCCAAGGCTGCGCTCGCATCGAAGGCGATCGGCGGAAGCTCCGGCGGCGGCGGGGGCAGCACGGGTGGGCTGAACTGGGGCTCGATCGTGAAGCTCTTCGGCGGCGGCGCGGGCACCGTGGGCACTTCGGGCATGGCGGCCGGAACCTACACGTCCGGATTCGGCGGCGGCGCCGGTGGCGCGGGCTGGTCGGCTACCGTCGGATCCGCCGGCGGCGCGGGGACGACGTCGGCCGGCAGCGGCGCGGCCGCCGGCGGAGGTGCCTGGGGAGCTGCGGCCGGCTTCGCCTTCGTCGCCGCGCTCGCTGTGATCGGGAAGCATCAGTCCGACGCGCACTTCTCCCGCCTCTACAACACCCAGACGACGACGGGAGTTCGCGACGGCGTCGTCAGTAGCGGATACGCAGGGCGTCTCGACACCACGGGCTCGCAGATCGCGGAGGCGATGGGAGGCATCGTTACCGCGATCCAGGACTCGACCGGGGCGCTGATCACCGGGAACGCCGAGGCCGTGATCCGGATCCGCAACGATAAGGATTCGTTCGAGCTGATGTTCAACGGGATGATCGTTGACCAGTTCCACACCGCGGGCGAAGCGATGCTCGCCGGCGTGAAGCTGATGTTCAACGAAGGCAACATCCAGGGCGCGATCGACCCGGTCGTGCAGCAGGTCATCGACAACTTTCAGGGCTCGGATCCGACGAAGCTGGTCGAGGCGACGCAGGCCGTGCAGTCCATCATGGACAAGCTGCACGGCCTGACCGAGATCGAGGTCGAGCTCCGCGGACTCGATTCGGCCGCGTCGGCCCTCGTCGCTTCGCTGGTCGCCTCCGGCGTCGATTTGAACACGGCGCAGCAGGTCGCCGAGCAGGTGAAAGCGCAGCGTCTCGACGAGCTGCGGGACCAGATCACCGGCCATCAGCGGACCGCCGCCGAGGAGCTCGCGGAGCGCCAGCGCCAGGCTGCTGCCTTCAACGCGAAGGTCACGCTGGAGAGGGCGCAGAACGCGATCGATCTCGCCACCCTCAAGGCGCACGCGGAACTCCTCCGCTCGAAGGTCCAGTTGGATGCCGGCGATCTCGACATGCAGTCGCAGGTGCTCTCGATTCGGAGCCAGCTCTACGAAAATTCAGGCCGGACCGAGATCGAACGCCTCGAGCTGATCGGCGCTTCGAACGACGTACAGGAAGAATTTCTGCAGCAGCAGCTCGCGCTCCTCGACGGCCAGATCGCCGCGCTCGAAACGGCGCAGGGCTATCTCGACGGCATTCAGCTCATCGATCCGAGCGAGATCCACATCGGCGGCGGGCACGGTGGTGGCGGTGGCCACCACGGCGGCGGGCCGACAGTGCCGAGCGGCCCGACCCCGGAGGAGCTCGCCGCGCAGCGCGCGGAAGACTTCGCGAACTTCCTCGACAGCCACAAGTTCGACGGTCTGACCGACCTACAGACTCAGCTCGCCCAGCTCGATGCCGATTTCGCGGCACAGTCGCAGGCGGCCGGCGAGGTCGCCGGCGGCGAGGAACAGCTCGAGGCGGCCCGGAGGAAGGCACTCGGGGCGCTGCGCGAAGGTCTTATCGACAGCCTCGGCCTGCCGCTCGAGCAGGCGCGCGATCGTTTCGCACAGATGAACGAAACGCTCAAATACCTGCGGAGCACGATGAAAGGCTCCGAGGAGGATCACCAGCGCTACATCGAAGTCCTGGGCGAAGTCCGGATTGCGCTCCAGAGCGAGCTCCTGGGGATCGCCGCGGATCTCGCAGACTCTCTCGGCGCCGACAAGGACGCCGCCGAGTTCCGCAAGATGGCCAGCGAAATCGAATACGACATGAAGGTAGCGCAATTCGAATTGCTGTGGCATCAGCTCGAAGCCGTGGGCGGCATCGGCGACGAGATGGAGCAGCGATTCAAGGCCTTCGAGCTCTACCTTCTGACCCATCGTCCGAACTTCGACGCCGACACTCCCACACTCCCCACGGGGGCCGACAGCGGCAGCTACGACAACAGTGCGGACGACGCCCTCCAGGCCCAGCATGAGCTGATCGACGCGCTGAACAGTCTCGCCGATCTGCAGCGCGATCTCTGGGCCTCCGATCTCTCGCCGCTCAACGCCGAGCAGCAGACGCAGTTCCTCGCCGGCGAGATCCAGAACGCCTACAACCAGGCGAACGCATCGCACGATCCTGACGACATTCGCGCGTTCCAGGACCTGATCCGCGACTACCTCTCGAGCTACCAGGATTCCTACGGCTCGACGGGCGGGTACTCGGCCGAGTTCCTGCGGCTCAACGAGATGATCAACCATCTGCTCTCGCTCGGCGGGATCGGCGGCGTTGTGCCGGGCCCCGGCTTCCCGGGTGGCGCTGCGGGCACCGGCGCCGGTGGATGGCGGCCGACGCCAGGCGCCTCCGCGAACGTGCTGCCTTTCGAGCGCACCGGCGGGCCGACGTCGCCGCTCGTCATCGAATCGCCGGCGCTGACGCTGATGGCCACGCTCGCGCAGGATTCGAACCGCCGCCTGGGCCAGCTCGAGGCGCGCCTCGGCGACATTCACCAGGAGGCCCGCCGCGGCAACGACCAGGCGGCGGCGTTCGCCTTCCGCGCGCGGTCGACCGGCACGCCGGTCGGCATCACGGGCACGCAGACGTTCGGCGCCGGGTTCGGGGCATAGATGGCCCTTCCCGCGCGCTACCTCGAGTTCCTCGCCTCGGACATCCGCGAGGACCGCTACCTCGTCCGGTATCAGCCGATCGACCGGGACGGGAACACGGTCGAGTTCCTGCAGTCGACGGACGGATTCGGCACGAAGACGGCGGACTCGATCTCCGCGAAGCAGTTCGAGCCGCAGCTCCTCGAGCCGTTCCGGTTCTCGCGCAGCATCGAGCTCGAGAACCTCTCCGGCATCATTCCCGGCGCGCAGGGCGGGCAGCTCCGCCACCAGAACTACCACGGCAACCTCGACTCCTGGCGCAGCCAGTACTACTTCGACGGTCGGCCGGTGACGGTGTACCACGGCGGGTCGAGCGAAGCGACGGGCGAGCTCGCGTTCGACGAGTACGGCGAGATCTACAAGGGCGTGGTGAGCGGCCAGCCCGCGGTCGGACTCACCGAAGTCGTCGTCGATCTCGCTCCGACGGACACGCGCCTCGACTTCCCCTATACCGAGACGGTGCTCTGCGGCCTGCCCTGGATGCTCTGGAGCGACGGCGCCACTCTCTGGGCCGACGTTGGGACGTCGAGCTCGTTCAACTTCACCGCGTTCCCGCTGAGCTTTGAGGTCCGCACGTTGCCGAACGGGATTCCGGGCGCGGCGACGACGATCATGACCCGCGGCTCACTCACCGTCGACGGCTACGGGATCCGCTACGGCTCGGACGGCAAGGTGAAGTTCGACACGAGCCAGTCCGGCGCATCGCAGACCTCGAGCACGTCGCGCGTCATCAATTCGCAGGAGCGCCACTCGATCTGTTTCGACATCGACGCCGCCGGCGTCTGCCGGGTCTACATCGACGGGGTCTTTGACTGCCTGAGCGCGACGCACATCGCTCCCGCGGCGTCGACGCGGCACCTGAAGTTCTTTCAGAACGACGCCGGCGCCGGATTCTTCAACGGCGCGATCAACGAGGTCCGGATCTGGAACATCGCGCGCGGGCCCGCGAGTATCTCGGACACGGCGCAGCGGACGCTCACCGCCGCCGAGCGGCTCAACGTGGCGCTGGTTGCGTACTGGCCCTTCGACGACGGCTTCGGCGCCACCACGGCCGCGGAGGCTTCTGGCGAGGGCACCGCCGCGACGCTCCACGGGAGCGTCTGGTACAGGGCGCTCGAGGGCGCAGCGGACATGGAGGGGCAACGGCATCCGCAGGCCCTGGGCGCCTCCGAGAACGTCCCCGGGTTCCTGGTCGAGGCCAACCCTCCGATCTGGCAGGTCCACGCGCGACGGATGGCCCTGGGCACGATCGCGAAGGAGGGCGGCGTGCCGCGAGATCTCGGCAACGCCGGCGTCGAGTTCACGAGCTGGCCGGCGTTCCTCGCCGCGACGACCGTCGGCAGCACGTTCGACGTCCTCCGGACCTCGGGCGGCACGTTCGTGCGTCTCGCGATCCCCCCGCAGCTCGACGTGACCTTCGACGTGCCGGGCGACGACACGGACGGAACGCATCGGACGACGATGGCGCCGCTCGCCCGGATGGCCATCACGACCTTCGGGCCGGATCCGTTCGACGATGCGACCGAGCTCGACACCGACGCCTGGGATCTCGCCGCGACGCAGCAGGCCTTCGGGATGAACCTCTGGTTCGCGGACGATCGCACCGTCCGCCAGGTGGCCGACTACTTCCTCAAGTCCGGGGGCTATTCGGTCTGGCAGGCGAACGTCAGCGGGCTCTACACCATCCGCCGCTTCGACGGCGTCGCCGACGCGGTCGCGAACGCGACGCGGCCGATCCAGACTCTGGGGATCGACGACATCGTCGGCATCGACGCGCCGATCAAGGCCCGCGCACCGGTCTGGATCACCCGGCTGAAGTGCCGCCACAACTATCACCGCTTCGACACGACGAAGCTCTCGGCCGAGCTGAATGTCCCGGCGTACGACGACGCCCGGCGGTTCCTGCTGCAGGACTGGATGACGATGCTCGGCCCGAACCTCGCCGTCCGCAAGCTACGGAAACAGGCTCGCGAGCTCCTCATCTCTGAGTCGGCACACTCGACGACCCGCGGCGGCCGGCGGGAGGCGCAGCGCCTCACGGCTCTCTACGACGGCGAGGAGCATGCAGTCCAGATCCAGTGCCTCCCGATGGCGCTGCAATTCGACCTGCTCGACCCCGTCTATCTCGACCTCGAGTTCGACGACGAGGACGGGCAGCCGATGAAGCGGCTCGATTCCGGGCCCGACGAGGCTTTCTGCATCTTCGCGATCGAGCCGGATCCCCAGTCGGGTGTCGTGCGCGTGCTGCTCTACCGGGAGGAGTCCTAGCCGTGGGCTACAACGTCGTGATCTGTGCGGGCCCGAACCATCTCGGGACTCGCGTCTCGAAGTGGACGATGGCCTCCGAGTACTCGGCTGACTTCCCGGACGACAACCTGAAGCTCGCGCGGCCGTCGTTGGTGTGGCGATCGTCGAATCAGAATCCGTTTCTCTGCACCGGCTACGGCCTGCACAACTCCGCAAACTTCCCGGGATCCTTCGCCGACGCGATCGCGATCGTCGCCCACACCCTTCGCCAGGGCTCGGGCCGCTGGCGGGCGCGGCTCTTCAGTACGGCGCTCCCCACCGATCCCCCAGGGTTGCCGCGGTGGATCGCGCCGAACGGCTCGAGCGGCGGGACGAACGTCACCGGCAGCCACACGGCGGTCGACGACGACCTCTCCACCGACGCCGACGACGGGAACATGATCGTGCCGACGAGCTCGGTGCTGCCGTGGTCGATCCTGCTCACCTTCCCGGATCCCAGCCCCGGGCCGGTCGTCTCTCCGATCGATGCGCCGGCGAGCGCTCGGCGCCAGGCGTTCATCGTGAAATGCAAGTACGCCGGCGGCACGGGCGTGGACATTGACCCGGCCGGCGGCTCCTACCCCACGCTGAAGGCGCAGCTCTACGAAGGCGGATCGTTGGTGCGGACGCTGGGGAGCAAGCCCGTCACACTCGCCGGCTCGCAGTACCTGATCTTCGAGTGGGACGCGAACGAGCTCGCCGATCCGAGCGGTGCCGGCGTGCAGCTGAAGCTCACCGGAAACACCGGAACCGGCGGCCTCTTCGTCCAGGCGAAGGTCGCCGGCTGGTGGCTCGAAGACACGGACTTCGAGGACTACGGCATGTCGACCGGCCTGCTCGCGGACTCGGGCTGGCTCGACGCGGTCGACGACCTGACAAAGAACATGGCCTTCGGATCGTTCTACCCCCTCCGCGTCCTGCGGCCCGAGACCTCGTTGCACCGTTTCGAGACTGTCGGCGTGGGCGGGCCCGGCGTGGCCGATGGCCTCGCCGACAAGATGCGATATCTGCAGCTCCTCCTCATGGATGACCAGACGCCGACGGTCGAGGCTGGCCTCGAGGTCGGCCGCACGCCGCTCGCCGTCGACAAGTACCTGCAGCTCGGCGTGCCGTGGGCATCGCAGGGCCTGGAGCTTTCCGTGAATCGCGAGCTCGGCGAGCTCGTCCGGGTCGACGATCGCTCGATTCGCTCGGAAACGATGGGCGGGAACCTCGGCGG
>JBDTQG010000128.1:0-7658 GCA_039932315.1 Thermoanaerobaculia bacterium | reverse complement strand
GATGCCGGCGTGGTGATTCACGAAGGCCAGCTGACGTACGAGGAAGAGGGCCTGGTCTGCATCCGCGATCTCGGCGCCTGGTGGAAGGACGAGACCGGCGATCCGCTGCCGCTCGGCGGCAACGGTATCCGGCGGGATCTCGACCCCGCGCTTTCGCGCCGGCTTTGCCGCCTGCTGACGGAGAGCATCGCCTACGGCCTCGATCACCGCCAGGAGGCGTTGGGATATGCAGTGCAGTACGCGCGCGGCCTCGAGGACGATCCGGTGCGGTCGGACAAGTTCGTCGGCATGTACGTCAACGAGTGGACACGCGACTACGGCAAAGCGGGTCGCGCCGCGGTGCAGCGCCTGCTCGATCACGGACATGAAGCCGGGCTTCTGCCGCAGCGCGTGATCGCCCAGTGGGTCGAGTCGGACTGATTCGTCCGGCGCCCGATTCGCGTCTCCCGCCGATGAATCCCGCTGTCGTCGTTTTCGACCTCGACGGCACGCTCGTCGACTCGCGGCCCGATCTCACCACGGCGGTCAACGCAGTGCGGCGGGAGCTTGCGCTTCCGTTTCTCGATGAATCGGCCGTCGGCGGGATGATCGGTGAAGGCGCACGCGTCCTCGTCGAGCGTGCGCTCGCCGACGCGCCGCCCGAAGTCTCGCGCGACCGGGCGCTCGCCGGATTCCTCGAAAAATACGCCGCGGTGTGCACCCAGGCGACGAGGGGCTACGACGGCGTCGACGAGCTGCTGTCGGGCTCTGTCCGGCGCTGGCCGCTCGCCATCCTCACCAACAAGCCGATCGCGATGACGCGAGCGATTTTCGGACACCTCGGGTGGGAGCGATGGTTCCGGGTCGTCGTCGGAGGCGACAGTCTGCCGTTCCGCAAGCCCCGGCCGGAGGGCCTGCGCGGGATCGCATCGGCCCTCGACTGCCGCGCGGAAGAGCTGCTCATGATCGGCGACAGCCTTGTCGATGCGGAGACGGCGCGCGCTGCCGGCTCTCAGTTCGTCTGGGTCACGTGGGGCTACGCCGCTCCCGAAACTCGCGGAGAGCTCGGCCGGGAAAGCTCCGCAGCGACTCCCGCGGCGCTCCTCGCCGAGCTCTCGGCGATCTGGAAGCCGCGGGCAGTCGTCGCTCCGTCCGTGCGCCCTCAGTAAGCCTGCAGGAAGCTCGAGACGCCGGCTTCCTGCTTTTCCCGCCGGCCGATGCAGATGCCGACGAGGTCGAGGGTCTTCGCGAGGTTGATGTCGCCGCCGGCGAGCTTCGACTCGCGGGGACCGAAAAAGGCGGCGATTTTCTCGCGCTGCGCGGCGTCGCAGAAACCGGCGCTCGTGAGGACGAGTCCGGCGGCCCATTTCTCGGGCATCGCCTTTGAGAGTGGATCGAACGAGGTCTTGACCCATTCGAAGACCCGTTGACGGGTCACGCGCTCGCCGGAAAGCGTCCACAGGATCGTCGACGCTTCGCGGATGTCGAACTTGCCGGAAAGGACGAGCGCGAGCGCCTCGTCGACGGCGGCCGGATCGCGGAAGCGCCCGATCGCTTCGAGGATCTGGCGGCGCGCGCGCCGGTCCTGCTCCTTCACGGCGGCCGCCTCGAGGCGGTCGAAGAGAGTGACGTCGCCGCCCGCAGCGGCGATACCGAGTACCGTCCCCAGCATGTCCGGCCGGATCGCAGAAGAATTGCCGAGCCACGCCTCCGTGAGGCGGCGTGCCTCCGCAAGCGTCGCGGCGTCGGCGGCATAGGTGCCGAAGGCGCGTTCGAGCCGCGGGCGGATGAGGGTGTCGTCGAGGGTCTCGCCGTCGCGCTGCGCGAGCCCGATCGCCCTCGCCCGTTTGCCGAAGGAGGCGGCGAGGTAGCGTTCGTAGTTCGACCGGACCCCATCCGCGACCAGATTGTCTTCGACCGAATACGCGAGATCGAGCGCGGCATCGATCACCAGGTGGCTCGTTGCATTTTCGAAACGCGGGACGACCGCGAGCGCCGCCTCGGCCGAAAGATCGCCGGCGGAGAACAGGAACCGCGTGTCGGCGATCAGCGCGACCTGTTCGGCGAGCGGCAGGCGCGTGGCCGAACTTGCGAGGCGGTCCAGCAACTCGCCCTTGTATTCCGAGACGTAGTAGCCGAATCCGCCGTGATTCGCCTGGACCCATTCCGGGCAGGTGGGGAGCTCGCTCCGGGTCGAGCTTCCCTCGACCATCACCTTGGCGATCGCGCTCTGGTCGCCGCTGCCGTAGCGCACCGTGACAGGAACGCGCCAGAGCTGCGCGGTTTCGACCGGCGAGCCGAGGGGAACGTAGCGGCGCTGCGAAAGCGTGAGCTCTCCCTTGCCGCCCTGGCAGGAGAGAGCGACGGTCACGACCGGCACTCCCGGCTGATCGAGGAAGGTCGCGAACGACTGCGCGACTTCAGGCGCGCCTTCTGCGGAAAGTGCAGCGAGAAAATCCTGCGACGTTGCGTTGCCCCAGGCGTGACTCTTGAGGTAACGCTGGATGCCCTTGCGGAAGTTCTCGGGCCCCATCCAGGTCTCGAACATGGAGAGCAGGCTGCCGCCCTTCGCGTAGGAGATGCCGTCGAAAGCACTCTCGATGTCGCCGTTGCTGTGGATCGCCCGGCGCACCGCCTGCGACGACGCCAGGCTGTCGGCGCCCATCGCTTCGCTGCGGCGGCCCGCGTTCTCGTTTTCGCCGCCCCATTCGGGCTTCCACCGGGCGACGATCTTTCCCGCCATCCACGTGGCGAAGCCTTCGTTCAGCCAGATGTCGTCCCACCACTGCATCGTGACGAGATCGCCGAACCACAGGTGCGCGTTCTCGTGCGCCGCCGTGCCGGCATAGGCCCGCTGACGCTCGAGAGTCTGGTGGGCCGGATCGGCAAGCAGCAGGCGGTCGACATACGTGATGAGCCCGGGGTTCTCCATGGCGCCGAACTGCACCGTCTGCGGAATCGACAGATTGTCGAGTTTGCCGAAGGCGTACGGGATCTCGAAGTACTTCTCGAGCTCTGCGAGGAGCGGCCCCGTGACCTCCGCCGCGTACGCAGCCTTGGCGCCCTGTCCTCGGGCGACCACCATGCGGATCGGCGTCTTCGCCGCGCCCCAGGTGCCCGAGTCCACGAGCGAGAACGGGCCGACGCCGAAGGCGACGAGATAGGAGGAGATCGGATGGGTCGGCTGGAACTCGACGGCTTTCATTCCATCGGCTTCCGGACGTTCGGCGACAGCGGACGTGTTCGCGACCGCAACGTTGTCCGCCTTGACGTGCAGCGTCAGTTTCCACGGAACGCGGAACGCAGGCTCGTCGAAACAGGGAAAGGCACGGCGGGCGAAGGTCGACTCGAACTGGCTGAATGCGTACCAGGAGCCGGCGTCCTGCTGACGGAAAACGCCTTCGGTTTCGACCGCATCGAGCTTGCCGCGGTAGGCGATGTCGAGGCTTGCTTTGCCGGCCGGAAGCGTGCGACCGAAATCGACGCCGACGAAATCTTCGCCGCCGGCGAGCGCGGCCGCCGTGAACGCGGGGCCCCCCGCGGTGACCTCGATCGAGTGGATCTCGAGGTCGTGCGCGTTCAGCCAGACGACGGACGTCGGCCGTTCCATTTCGAGGTCGATCCGGACCTTGCCGTCGAAGGTCTCCTTCTCCGGCACGATCGTGAGGTCGACGGTCATCCGCGTCGGATGGGCGCCCGCGGGGAGCCGGAACTCGGGCGGCTTCGGCTGCGCCTCGAGTCGCGGTGTGGAGAGGAGCGACAGGGCGAATGCAAGCGTCAGAAGACAGACGAGACGAGTCTTCACGGAAGTTCCTCCGGGAGGCAGAAAAAAGAATCGCAGTGGAGCCCTGAGATACGGAGTCAGCCCCCGGAAGTTTCCCCCTCGGGCAGGCGAAACGGCTCGGGAAAGAGCTCTCCGAGCGAGAACATGCGCCGCTCTCCCTGCGGATTCGCCAGCAGGATGGGCAGGTCGGGATCGCAGAACTCGGTCATGGTCTCGCGGCAGAGTCCGCAGGGCGGACCGGGCGGCGTCGAAGGCGTCACGATGACTACGGCGCGAAACCGGCGATGCCCGGCGCTCACCGCTGCGGCGACCGCCGAGCGTTCGGCACAGATCGTGACGCCGTAGCTCCGGTTCTCGACGTTGGCGCCCACGAAGATCTCGCCCGATTCGGTTTCGAAAGCGGCACCGACGGCGAATCCGCTGTACGGGCAGTGTGCGTGCCGCTGCGCCGCGCCGGCTGCCGCCAGCAGGGGTTCCCACTTCACCCGCCGAGCCTAGCACCGGCCTGTGTTAGCTTCGTCGGGCCGCTCGCGAACGAGGTTCAGAAGGCGATCCTCGGACCGTCGGAAGATCGCCAGGAAGTCGCTGGACGGCGATGGAAAGACGACTCCTGGGCGCCTCAAAGGGACTCGGAGTACTCGGCGAGGTCTGCCGCCCGACAAAAAACTCCCTCCGGGGATGTGCGTAAGTTGGAAGTGAGGAAATGTCTCTCATGCGCGAGCCCTACCGCAAGACCCTGACCTGGCTGATCGTGCTGGTGGCTTCCGCCGCGGTCTGCGCCTGGGCCTTTCCTCGCGCCTTTCCCTTCTTTCCCGCCAACTGGAAGGTGTCGCGCGTCGAAGCGGAGAAGATCGCCCTCGACGAGCTGCGTCTCCTGGGCGAAATGCCTCAGGATCCCTACGTCGTCGCGCAGATGCAGGATGAAGCCGGCCTCGAATACCGGCTGATCCAGGCCTCGCGCGCGGGGCAGATGGCCATCGTGCGTGATTCTGCGCTCGACAAGCGCATCCTCTGCTGGCAGGTCACGGTCTATGCACCGCAGGCGCAGCCGCGCGACTGGTCATACCAGGCGGAGATCGCTTTCGACGGCACGGTCCTTTCGCTGGTCAAGGGATTCAAGGCAACGGACCCCAGCGGCGCGTTGAGCGAAGCCGACGCCCTGTCGCGGGCGAACGCGCTCCTCGTCGAGCGCGGTTTCGACCCGGCGAAGTTCGTGGCACCCGAGGTCAAGAACAAGGATTTCGACAAACGGACCGACCGCGTCGTCCGCTACGCCGATCGCGAGTCGCCGCTTTCGACGCGTCTGCGCTCGGGAATGGAAGTCACCTTCGCCGGCGACCAGCTCGCGAGCTTCGGTACCTACGTCGAGGACGTGAAGCCCGACGAGATCACGCAGCTCCTCCAGCCGATCAACCTCTTCGGGAACATTTCGTTCTTCTCGACGTTTCTGATCCTGCCGCTCGTCGCGCCGATCTTCCTCAAGCGGTACCACGAGGGAGAGCTCGGCGTCCGCCGCGGGGTCCAGATCCTGCTGCTGATTCTCGGTCTCGGCGTCGTTCTCATGGCGCAGGTTTCCGCAGGGGCGACACAGGGCAGCAATTTCGGCATCCTCTCCCGGCAGCAGACAACCTGGGTGTGGGGCGGACAGATGATCATCCTGTTCTTCCTGCCGATGGGAATTGCGGCTCTCCTCTCCTGGTCGGTCGGCGAATCGCTGTGCCGGGAAGGTTGGGGATCGAAGCTCGCCGCGTTCGATGCGCTGTTTCAGAAGCAGTGGAACAACCGTACCGTCGCGCTGGCATCACTGCGCGGATATGCCGCCGGTTTCGCGATCGCCGCCGCGATCTTCGCCAGCCTGATCCCGCTCGCGCATTTCGGCGGCATCGCGCCGATCTCCTACCAGTTCGGTCCTTTCTGGCAACATGCGCGGTGGCCGAGCTTCGCGCTGATTCTTTTTCTCGTCATCTTCAGCATCTACACGACGCTCTTCGGGCGGCTCTTCCTGCTGCCCTGGCTGACCCGGAAACTGGGCAAGATTTTCGGCGGGCTGCTCGCGGCGCTGGCTACGAGCTTCGTCTTCTTCGCCCCGATCATCGCGTTGCCGATGACGATGGGAACTCCCATCTGGATTCTCAACAGTCTGGCGACGGTGGTGCTGTTTCTGACCACCGACCTGCTGACGACGATTCTCGCGTCGTTCACTTCCGCGGCCGTGCTGTCGATCTTTCCCTTCGTCTTCGCCACGGATCCGGTGCTCCAGGTCCACGGCTGGATCGGCGTCCTTGCCGGCGCTGTTCCCCTGATCCTGACGGCGCGCCACCTGGTCTCCGATCGCACCTTCGTCTATCGCTACGAAGACGTCCCGCCGCACGTGCGGCGCATCGCCCAGCGTGAACGCCAGCGGGTCGAGCTCGAGACGGCGAGGAACATCCAGAGCTCGATCCTGCCGCAGCTTCCGCCGCAGTTGAACGGCGTCGAGCTGTCGCACGTCTACCTGCCGGCAACGGAGGTGGGCGGCGACTTCTACGATGTGCTGGCTTTGGAAGACGGGCGCCTGGCGGTCGCCGTCGGAGACGTTGCCGGGCATGGAGTCTCTTCGGGGCTCGTCATGTCGATGGCGAAGTCGGCGCTCGCGGTGCAGGTGACGTTCAATCCGGAGGTCGCTGCGGTTTTCGCGACGCTCAATCGGATGGTTTTCCAGAGCGCGCGCAAGCGGCTGCTCGCGACGCTCTGCTACGCGCTCATCGATCCGGTCCGGCGCGAGATGCGTTTCGCGAGCGCGGGGCACCTTTTCCCCTACCGGATCTCGAAGCTCGGCAAGGTCGAAAGTCTCGAATCCGTCGCCTATCCGCTGGGCGTGCGCGAAACGATCGAAATCGACTCCCACACCGCAAAGCTCGAGGCCGGCGACATCATCTTCCTATGCAGCGACGGCGTCGTCGAGGCGCGCAAGGAAGGCTCGGACGAGCATTTCGGCTTCGACCGCCTCGAGCAGGTTCTGGCAAATTTCGGTGGCCACGGCGCGAGCGTCGTCCGCGACAAGGTTCTCGCCGCGCTCGACGCCTTCACCCAGGGCGCGGAGCGCGAGGACGATCTGACGGTCCTCGTTCTGCGCATGCCCTGACGCATCGCCGGCCGGCCTCGGCCGCGCCTTCCGCTGGGATAGAATCGCGTCGCGGTCCGGCCGCTTCCCAGAGGAGTCCAACGTGAAGATCCACGAGTACCAGGCGAAGGAAATTCTGCGCCGCTACGGCGTCCCGACGCCGCGCGGCAAGGTGATCGAGAATTCGGCGGACGCACGCGCGATCTGCGAGGAGATGGGCGGTCGCTGCGTCGTCAAGGCGCAGATCCACGCCGGCGGCCGCGGCAAGGGCGGTGGCGTCAAGGTCGCGAAGTCGCCCGCCGAGGCGGTCGAGTTCGCGGGCAGGATTCTCGGCATGCAGCTCGTGACCCATCAGACCGGTCCCGAAGGGCAGAAGGTCCAGAAGGTGCTCATCGAAGAAGCGGCCGACATCGCGCAGGAGCTCTACGTCGCCGTCACGCTCGACCGCCAGTCGGGCAAGCCGGTAGTGATCTCCTCCTCGTCGGGCGGAATGGACATCGAAGAGGTCGCCGAGCACGATCCGAATGCGATTCATCGGGAAGCGGTCGATCCCCAGATCGGCCTGGTGCCTTTTCAGGCCCGTCGTATCGCCCGCGGACTCGGACTGCGCGGCGACGTGGCCGCGCGCGCCGCGAAAGTCGTGAGCGCCCTCGTTGCCGCCTACATCGACACCGACGCCGCGCTCGCCGAGATCAATCCGCTGATGGTGACCGGCGCCGGCGAGGTCATGGCGCTCGACGCCAAGATGAACTTCGACGACAACGCGCTCTTCCGCCACAAGGACATCGTCGC
>JBDTQG010000127.1:0-7858 GCA_039932315.1 Thermoanaerobaculia bacterium | reverse complement strand
ATCCTAAGCTCAAGGTCGGGGGTTCGACTCCTCCCAGCCGCACCAGGTTCGGCCGGCGGCGGCGCGCGGACGTTTTCAATCGACATTCGAAGAAAGGCCTTCGGCTCATGGACGCGGTCACACGGGAAGATCTGAAGCGGAACGAGCTCGGCGAAGCGCTCGGCAAGGGCATTCACTATGCCGAGGACCACAAGCGAATGCTCGTCTGGGGCATTGGCGCGGCTGTCGGCCTCGCGGTCGTCGCGCTCGGCGTCTACTCGTGGGTCGCGCATCGCCAGACCGGAGCGAACGAGCTCCTGACGCAGGCGCTGGCGGCCGACGGCGGGCAGGTCGTCGCGACCGGAGCGAATCCGGCCGATGCCACGCACCCGACTTTCGCGACCGAGGCCGCGCGTCGCACGCGCGCGAAAGAGCTCTTCACCCAGCTCGATGACCGCTACGGCTCGACGAAGACCGGCCGCGTCGCCAAGCTCTATCTGGCGCAGAGCGCTCTCAAGGACAACGACAGCGAGAAGGCGAAGCAGCTGTGGAACGCGTTCCTCGCGGCGGAGCCGAGCGGCGCCCTTTCGGCGGCGGCGCGGGTCAATCTCTACAAGCTGGATCGTGAACAGGGCCGGGCGAGCGCCGTCGTCGACGAGCTGAAGAAGATGCTCGACGACGCTGACAAGCCGCTGCCCGCCGATCTCATCCTCTACCAGCTGGCGCTTTCCTACGGCACGTTGGGCAAGACCGGCGACGTCCAGGCGACCTATCGCCGGATTCTCGACGAATATCCGCAGTCGCCGTACGCGAGCGACGCCCAGCGGCAGGCCGGACCGGCAACCCGGGGAATCTAGTCCTGAGCCAGCCTTACGCGGTGTTGTCGCGCCTGCGTTCCGGGCAAACACTCGCGCCGGGGGACCTGACGGCGGTCGCGCAGGGTGCGGCCGACGGCAGCTGGAGCGATGCACAACTCGCGGCCTTCCTGATGGGGGTCGCGATCCGCGGCCTTGACGTACCGCAGACCCGCGAGCTCACCGCCGGAATGCTCCATTCCGGAGAGCAGTGGGCGCTCGCGCGCGACTATCCTCACCTCGTCGACAAACATTCGACCGGCGGCGTCGGAGACAAGACCAGTCTGGTCCTCGCGCCACTCCTCGCGGCCGCCGGCGCGCAGGTGATCATGCTCACGGGGAGAGGACTCGGGCATACCGGCGGAACCGCCGACAAGCTCGAATCGATCCCCGGGTTCCGCCAGGATCTCGATGCGGGTCGGGCGCGCCGCCTGATCGACCGCTGCTCCATCGCACTCGGCATTGCGACCGCCGGAATCGCCCCCGCCGACCGCAAGCTCTATGCGCTGCGCGATCGCACGGCGACCGTCGACTCGCTCCCTCTCATCGTGGCCTCGATCCTGTCGAAGAAGCTCGCCACAGGTGCGTCCGCGATCGTCTTCGACGTCAAGGTCGGAAACGCCGCCTTTCTGCCGCAGATCGACGAGGCGCGTGAGCTGGCGAAGCTCCTCGTCGGGATCTCCGTCGAGCTCGGAATGAAGGCGGAGGCCCTGCTCACCGACATGAATCAGCCTCTCGGCGACTGGGCCGGACACGCCTGCGAGATCCGCGAAACGCTCGATTGCCTCGAAGGCCGGGGACCGGCGGAAACGATCGAGCTGACGGTCGCCCTGGCTCTCACTCTCGGCCGCAAGATCGGTGCGGAGTGGACGGCGGAGGGTCTGCGCGCGCTGCTCGCATCCGGCGCCGCGCGCGAGCGGTTCGTGCGCTGGGCGGTGGAGCAGGGCGTCGACGAGCACTGGTTCGACCGGCCCGATCTGCCGCTCGCTCCGGTCGAGAACGTCGTCCGGGCGCCACGCGACGGCTTCGTGTCGGCGGTGCGGACGCGGACGCTCGGCCTTCTGCTGGCCGAGGCCGGCGCTTCCCGCCGATCGGTCGGCGCGGGGATCGATCTCGGAGTGTCTCTCCGGTACTGCACGCGTCTCGGACGGAGGGTCTCCGCCGGAGAAGAGCTCGCCCGGGTCTATCTGCGGACGCCCGATCCGGATCTTGCCGCGCGCTTCGCCGACTGCTTCGAGATCGGCGAAGAGGTTCCCGCGCCGGCGCTCGTCCACGAACGCATCGCTCCCTCGTAACTGCGGACCCTCCTAGGGCTGGAGGTCGAGCGTGCTTTCGCTGGCCGCCCAGTCCAGGCGCACTTTCCTGCTGCCGAGCGCGGTGAGCGCCGGGCGGTGCTGAAGGGCGGTGGTCGTGCGCGCCTGCGCGACGACCCTGGCTTCGGCGTCGAGCTCGAGAACGCCCCAACCGTGCGGCGAAGCGCCGGCAAAGGTGATCCAGGTGCGGTTCGCGACGCGCGACAGGCTGGGGTCCGTGGCCCCGGCCGGGCCGGCCCAGGCGGGCGAGCCCCAGCGGGTGCCGTCGAAGCGCGCGACCATCGACCGGTACTCGTGACCGTCGTAGCGACTCCAGACCGCGACGGCGCCGCCCGGAACGGCGACGATCGACGGCGTGATGTCGGGGACCGCGTTGTCCGCCGCGATCGGCTCCGGAGAGCTCCAGTTGCGGCCGTCGAAACGCGCAGCGACGATCTCATCGTCCTGCCCGTCGAACCGGCTCCAGATCGCGACCGAGGTTCCGTCGGCGAGTCCGGCGACGGAAAGTGCGAGCTGACTGCCTGCCGCCGGCGCGGCAACTTCGACGGGTTCGCCCCAGGCGAATCCGGTCCAGGCGGCGTACTGCACCGTGAAGCTCTGCCGGTCCGCGCCTTCGAGCCAGACCAGTCCCGCGAGGTCGCCGTCCGCCTTCACCATGGGCACGGCGTTCGCGCGCTCGAAGCTGGCGCTGGCGGTGGCGACGGCAGGGACGGGCAGCCGGTGCGCTCCGTCGGCGTCGATCAGCGCCAGGAAGAGGTCGGGATGCGGCCCGCGGTCCACCGCGGTTTCGGAGCTCTCTCCGATGGCGCTGAGGAAAGTCCGGCTGCCGAGAACGAAGAGGTCTTCGACCGCGACGCCTGCGGGCAGCTCGACGGCGATCCCGGGGGTATCCGCGGCCTTGGACGCACCCGATCCGTTGCCGGAAAGAATGAAACGCTGACTCGTCCGTTGGCGGGCGCTCCCGGTGACAGTTGCCGACGCGGAGCTCGACGCGGCGGGCGAAGCTTCGGGAGCGGCCCTCAGCGTGCGCTCGCCGGCGCTCCAGAAGGGCGGATCGGTTTCGATCGCGCGGCCCGGAGCGCCGCCGGTCGAGAGCGCGGCGACGGCCAGAAGGACGTGGGAAAGAGCCTTCCCGGAGCGGTTCGCGTTCATACCTCGGGCATCGTAGGTGGCGCTCCGGAAAGAGTCAACCCGTCCGCCCGAGCCGTCCGGAGCCCGCCTGGGACTGCGGCCCGTTGCTATCATGGCGGGCGTGCGCGCGGCCATTCTGGCGGTGGGATCGGAGCTGCTCTCGACCGAGCGGCTGGACACGAATTCGCTCCGCCTCACGGCGCTTCTCGAGCGCTTCGGCGTCGAGCTGGTCCAAAAGTCCGTCGCCGCCGACCTCGCGCCCGAAATCGCGGAGGAGGTTCGTCATCTCTGGGACCGGGTCGATCTGGTGTTGGTGAGCGGAGGCCTCGGACCGACCGCGGACGACGTCACGCGAGAGGCCGCCGCCGCCGCGCTCGGGATCGGTCTGTCCGAAGACCCGGCGATTCTCTCCGCCATCGAACGGCGGTTCGCGGCGATGGGACGGAAGCCGTCCGCCAACAACCGCCAGCAGGCCGCCGTGCTCGACGGCGCGCGCGCCCTCGACAATCCGAACGGAACGGCGCCGGGCCAGCTTTTCGAGCGCGACGGCAAGGCCCTGTTTCTGTTCCCGGGCGTGCCTTTCGAGCTCGAGCCGATGGCCGAGGAGCATCTGGTGCCGTGGCTCGAGAAACGCACCGGCGGAGCCTCACGGGAAACCTGGACGATCAAGCTCGCGATGCGGCCCGAATCCGAAGTCGATCTTGCCCTCGTTCCGGCGTACGAGAAGTTCGGGCGCGAGTGGATCACCGTCCTCGCCGGCGCCGGTGAGGTGCGCGTCCTGCTCACCGCCGTCGGCGCAGAAGACGTCCGCAAGGCGCGTCTCGCCGAGATGCGCGGCAAGGCGCTCGCCGACCTCGGCGAAGGCGTGTTCGGAGAGGGCAAGGACACGACGCTCGAGGGCGTCGTCGTCGAGCTCCTGGCTGAATCCGGCCAGACGCTCGCCACTGCAGAGTCCTGCACCGGCGGTCTCCTCGCCGAGCGGATCACGCGCGTTCCGGGGAGCAGCGCGATGTATCTCGGCGGCGTCGTGGCGTATGCGAACGAGGTCAAGAGCGCATTTCTCGACGTGCCGCCGGCGTTTCTCGCGGCGCATGGCGCGGTTTCCGAAGAGGTCGCGCGCGCGATGGCGAGCGGCGTGCGCGCGCGGTTCGGGGCCGGATTCGGCATCGGGATCACCGGCATCGCCGGTCCCGGAGGAGCGACGGCGGAGAAGCCGGTCGGAACGGTCCATATTGCTCTCGCCGGGCCGCCTTCCGAGGGCAACGATCCGGTCGTCGCCCATCGCATGGCGCGCTTTCCGGGGAATCGCGAGCGGGTGCGGATGTTCGCGGCGCAGCTCGCGCTCGAGATGATTCGCCGCCGGATGATGGAAAGCGGCGGCAGCGGCGGGCGTAGCGGCAGCGGCGTTCGATGACTCTGCACTGGGCTCTTCTCGTCGGCGCGGCCTACCTCGTCGGTTCGCTCTCCTTCAGTCTGGCCGTCGTCTGGATGATCAAGCGCGCCGATGTCCGGAAGGTCGGCAGCGGCAACGCCGGCGCGACGAACGTACTGCGGGCCGCGGGCCGGTGGCCGGCGATTCTCGTGTTGCTGCTCGACATCGCCAAGGGCGTCGTGCCGGTGCGCGTCGCGCGCGCCCTCGGCGCGCCGGCCGAGGTGGTCGCCGCGGCGGCGTTCGCCGTCGTCCTCGGGCACATCTTTCCCCTCTTCTTCGGGTTCCGCGGGGGAAAAGGCGTCGCGACGAGTTTCGGCGCGCTGGCCTCGCTCTTTCCTCTCGCCGGCGGCACGGCGCTGGCGATCTTTCTGCTCGTCGTGATCTCGACACGTCTCGTCTCGCTCGGGTCGGTCCTCGCCGCCATGGCGCTGCCCGCCGTCGAGCTGTTCTACGTCCGGCTCGGTCTTTCGCCGCCCGTCGCGCGCGGCACGCTGGCGATTGCCTGCGCCTGCTCGGGTCTCGTCGTCTTGCGTCATGCAGGAAATATCCGCCGTCTCGTGAAGGGAACCGAGCGCCGGTTGGGAGAGAGGCGGAGCTGATGGCGAAGATCGGAGTGCTCGGCGCCGGTTCGTTCGGTACCGCCGTCGCGGTGCATGCCGCGCGTGCCGGACATGCGACGACGTTGTGGGTGCGGCGCGAAGAGGCGGCGAAGGAGCTCGAGGCGGTGCGCGAGAACCGGCGCTATCTCCAGGGTGTCGGCTTTCCGCCCGGTCTCGTCGTGACGCACGACCTCGCGGCACTGGTCGACTCCGACCCGCTGGTGGTCGCGGCGCCGTCGCACGGCTATCGCGAAGTGCTGCGCGAGCTTCTCGCGGTCCGCGGTTCCCGCGGCTCGCACGCGCCGCTGACCGTCGTCTCCGCGACCAAAGGCATCGAAGCCGAAACTCTCGCGCGGATGAGCCGGGTGTCCGCCGAGGAGTGCGAACGGGCCGAGACCCGGGCGAATTTCGCCGCCTTCTCGGGGCCGACGTTCGCGGCCGAGCTCGCGCGCGCCGTGCCTTCGGCGGCGGTGATCGCGAGTGCGGACGAAGCTCTCGCGGCAGAGCTCCGCGAGACGCTCGCGAGTCCGACGCTCCGGCTCTACTCGTCGACGGACGTCGCCGGAGTCGAGCTCGCGGGAGCCGCGAAGAACGTCATCGCGATCGGCGCCGGCGTGGTTTCAGGCCTCGGTCTGGGGCACAACACGCTCGCTGCCCTCATCACGCGCGGCCTGCACGAGATCTCCCGCCTCGGGCTTGCCTACGGCGGCGATCCGAAGACGTTTTCCGGGCTCGCCGGGTTGGGTGATCTCGTTCTGACCTGCACCGGCGGCCTCTCGCGCAACCGCCGGACCGGCATGGAGCTCGCTCAGGGAAAGACCCTGCAGGAGATCCTGCTCGAGACCACCGAAGTGGCCGAGGGCGTGCGCAACTCGCGCGTCATTCTCGCGCTCGCTGCGGCAGTCGATGTCGAGATGCCGATCACGGAGCAGATGGTCGCTCTCATGTACGAGGGCAAACCGGCGAAGGTCGCCGTCCGCGAGCTCATGACACGCGACCTCAAGCACGAAACCGAGATCTGACGCGGGATTCGATAGACTTTCCCATGGCAACCCACCAGACCGTCCTCATCCTCGATTTCGGCAGTCAGTTCACGCAGCTCATCGCCCGGCGTCTGCGCGAGCAGCGGGTCTACTGCGAAGTTCATCCGTTCTCCATGCCGGTCGAGGAGATCCGCCGGCGCGCGCCGATCGGCGTCATTCTTTCGGGCGGTCCGCAGAGCGTTTACGACGCGGGAGCTCCGCACGCCGAGCGCGCGCTGCTCGAGCTGGGCATTCCCGTTCTCGGAATCTGTTACGGCATGCAGCTCGTGGCACATCTTCTCGACGGCAAGGTCGAACATGCCGCGCGGCGGGAGTACGGCCGCGCGGAGGTGAACATCGGAAATCCGGGCCTTCTATTGGGCGGCCTCGACGCGTGCGAAACCGTTTGGATGAGCCACGGCGACCACGTCACCGGGCTGCCGACGGGATTCGTCGCCACGGCCTCTTCGGAAAACGCCGGCATCGTCGGCATGGAGAACACGTCCCGAGGGCTCTACTGCATCCAGTTTCATCCCGAGGTTTCGCACACGCAGCACGGCTCCACGCTGCTGCACAATTTCCTTTACCGAGCCTGTGGAGCGACCGGCGACTGGACGATGGCTTCCTATCTCGACGAAGCGGCGATGACGATCCGCGAGCGCACCGGCGACGACCGGGTGCTCTGTGGAATTTCGGGCGGAGTCGACTCCGCGGTCGTCGCCGCGCTGCTCAAGCGCGCCATCGGCGACCGGTTGATCTCGGTCTTCGTCGACACGGGTCTCCTGCGCCAGGGCGAGCGCCAGCAGGTCGAGGCGAGCCTCACGGACGGCCTCGAGATTCCGATCGTCACCGCCGACGCCGGCGCCGATTTTCTCGGCGCGCTTTCGGGCGTGAGCGATCCGGAAGCCAAGCGGAAGGCGGTGGGGAAGGTCTTCATCGACGTCTTCAAGCGCGAAGCGAAGAAGTTCTCGGGAGTGAAATTCCTCGCCCAGGGGACGCTCTACCCGGACGTCATCGAATCCACCTCGGTGCGCGGGCCGTCGGCGGTCATCAAGTCGCACCACAACGTCGGCGGGCTGCCGGCGGAGCTCGGCTTCGAGCTCGTCGAGCCGCTGCGCTGGCTGTTCAAGGACGAAGTGCGGCAGCTCGGCCGCGAGCTCGGTCTGCCGGAGGAGTTCATCGGCAGGCATCCGTTCCCGGGCCCCGGGCTCGCAGTGCGGATTCTGGGTGAAGTGACCGCCGAGCGCGTGGCCCTGCTGCAGAAGGCCGATGCGATCTTTCTCGCCGAGCTTCGCGAAGCGGGCTGGTACGACAAGGTTTCACAGGCGTTCGCGGTGCTTCTGCCGGTCAAGTCGGTCGGCGTCATGGGCGACTTCCGCACTTACGAGAACGTGCTCGCCATCCGTTCCGTCGACACCCAGGACTTCATGACCGCCGACTGGAGCCACCTGCCCTACGATCTCCTCGGCCGCGTCGCGAACCGCATCGTCAACGAAGTCCGCGGCATCAACCGCGTCGTCTACGACGT
>JBDTQG010000126.1:0-7910 GCA_039932315.1 Thermoanaerobaculia bacterium | reverse complement strand
CCGGCGCCGGACCGTAGTCCCAATCGACCAGATTCTCGACCACTTCGCGCATCGCGACCCGCGACGGTTTGCGGTTCGGCATGTCGAGTCGCGGCTTGGCGCCCCGGACCAGCTGCTCGGCGCGCTTGGCGGCGATCAGGATGTAACGAAAAGTGCTGTCGATCCGATCCGGAATCTGCTCCATGAAAGCTCCTCAGCGGGCCATCGGCTCGCGGTCTCTCGGGTTGCCTCAGGACTTGGGAACGCTGGCGAAGTCGGCGACGATGGCGTCGACACGCGCCTGCGTGCGCGCCAAGCGGCACCTTTTCTCCAGCACGATTGCCGCCAGCGCCCGGCTGGCGCGAGCGGCATCGTCGTTGATAATAACATACTGGTAGCGGTCGAAACGCTTGATTTCCCAGAGAGATACGGCGAGCCGGCGGGCGATCTCATCGGCCCCGTCGAGGCGTCTTCCTTCGAGCCGCTGCACGAGATCGGCATAGGACGGCGGCAGGATGAAGATGCTGTACGCCGCCGGAAAGCGGTGCATCAGACGCTCCGCTCCCTGGACATCCAGGTCGACCACCACATCGACGCCGTCGTCGAGATACGGCATGACCGCCGCTGTCGACGTGCCGTAGTAGTTGCCATGGACCTCGGCCCATTCGAGGAACTGGTCCCCGGCGATCATCTGTTGAAAGTCCTGGGACTCGACGAAGTGATAGTCCTTGCCGTCCACTTCGCCGCGGCGCGGCCGGCGCGTGGTGTGGCTGACCGAGAACTCCAGCCTCCCGGAGTCGGCGAGGGACTGGATGAGGCTGCGGATCAGCGTCGTCTTGCCGGCTCCGGAGGGCGCGGAGAGCAGAAAAAGCTCCCCTCTGGCGGCCGGCTGCGACGGCGAATGGCGCTCCGGTTCATTCGACATTCTGCACCTGCTCCCGGATCTGCTCGCACAGAAGGCGAGCGTCGAGTCCGATCTGAACGACGCGGGTGTCGCGGCACTTGGCGCACAGCGTATTCAACTCCCGGAGCAGCTCCTGAGCGAGAAAATCGAGATGGCGCCCGATCGGCCCCGATCGCTCCGAGACCTCCTGCAACTGCTCGAGATGCGCCGCCAGGCGGTCCATCTCTTCCTGGACGTCGCTTTTCTCGGCGAGCAAGGCGATCTCCGACAGCAGACGTTCCTCGTCGAGACCCGTCCCGCGCGTCCAGTCGCGGAGACGGTCACGGACTCCGTCGGCGATCGCCGCGCGCGCCTCCGGGAGGCGATCGCGCAAAGCAGCCGTCGCCTCCTGCAGTCGCATCCCGATGGCTGAAATGGCCGTTCCGATCCGCCGACCTTCCGCGCTTCGACTCTCTTCGAACTGGCCCAGGGCAGCCTCGACGCAGCTCCAGACCGTCGTGTCGTCGGCGGAGCTCCAGGCATGGAGCCGCTTCTCCACTCGCACGAACGCCGGAGTCCGAGCGAGGTCGCCGATCGTCAGCGATCCCGCGATCTCACCGGATTCGATGAGCGGCTGACAGGCGGCGACGAGCTTCCGTACGGCGCCCGTTCTCAGCTCGACCTCGACGTCGCTTTCTTCCAGCCGACGCAGACCGACGCTCGCTTCGCATCGCCCCCGGCGCAGCACGGTGCCCAGACGTTCGCGCAGCGCGGCTTCGAGAAATCGCAACTCCTCCGGCAGTCGCGTCACGATGTCGAGATAGCGATGATTGACTCCCTGCAACGTGACCGAGACCTGCAGGCCTTCGCTCTCGAGGATGGACTGGCCGAATCCCGTCATGCTTCTCATGTCCTGGCTCCGGAAAGTTCCTCCGCCCGCTGCTCCGCGCACATCAGCGCACTCTCCAGTGTGGCGACTCCCTCGTCGATCGCCGAGCCCGGCGCAAGAGAAAGCGGTGCGCCGTAGACGACGTCAACTCGTGCCCCCGGAAGTGGAACCAGCATTCTGTCCCAACTGCGCAGGAGCCGTTTGCGCGTCGCGCCGATCGCGACGGGAACAATCGGCAATCCGCTGACGATCGCCGTAACGACGACGCCCGGCTGCACCTTGTGCACCGGACCGCGCGGGCCGTCCGGAGTGAAGGCGAGATCGGATCCGGAGCGCGCCTTCCGCAGGAGGTCACGAAGGGCGGCGACGCCGCCGCGGCTCGACGAACCGCGGCTCGTCGCGATGCCGAGATGCCCGAGCGTCTGCGAGGTCAGCTCGCCATCCCAGCTCTGACTGACCAGAACGCACATCCGCGAGCCGCGATAGGCGTAGCGCATGAGGATCAGATGGCGATGCCAGAAAGCGAGAATGAACGGACGCCCTTCGCGTTCCCACGCACGGATCGTCGCATCATCATGAAACGCAAGATCGACGGTCGCTGCGATTCCCCGGATCAGTCCTGCGAGGGCCAGACTCATGGGTCCGATGCGCCAATCGTCCGCGGGGTTCGCCAGCGTCCTTGCCGACGACCGTGCCGGAACGGCGCCCACGTCAGTCCCGGAACTGCAGGTCGTAGAGCCGGCGATAGAGCCCATCGGCCGCCAAAAGCTCGGCGTGCGATCCCTGCTCGACGATGCGGCCGGCTTCGACGACGAAAATCCGGTCGACCATGGTGATCGTCGTCAAGCGATGCGCGATGACGAACGTCGTCCTGTCGCGCATGAGATTGCCCAGCGCCTTCTGGACCAGCGATTCCGATTCGGTGTCCAGCATGGACGTCGCCTCGTCGAGGATCAGAATCGGGGCGTTCTTGAGCAGCGCGCGGGCAATGGCGAGACGCTGGCGCTGGCCGCCGGAGAGACGCACACCACCCTCTCCGACGACGGTGTCGTATCCCTCCGGCAGCTCGAGGATGAACTCGTCGGCGAAGGCCGCCCGGGCGGCCTCGCGAACGGCGTCGAGCGGAAGATCCTTTCGTCCATAGGCGATGTTGGCGCGGACGCTGTCGTTGAAGAGAATGGTCTCCTGCGTGACGAGACCGATCATTCCGCGAAGAGTTTCGAGCCTGAGATCGCGGACGTCGACGCCGTCGATGAGAATCCGTCCTCCGGTGACGTCGAAGAAGCGCGGGACCAGATTGCACAAGGTCGTCTTGCCACCACCCGACGGCCCGACCAGCGCGACGGCTTCGCCGCGGCGAACAGTGAACTCCACCCCGGATAGGACTTCTTTTTCCTCGTAGCGAAAAGAGACGTTCTCGAAGTGGATTTCCCGCTTGAGATCGGAGGCGGCGACGGCCCCCGGCCGGTCCTGGATCTCCACCGGCAGAACCATCAAGCCGCGGATGCGCTGCGCAGCCGCCATCGATTGCTGGACGACCAGATTCACCTTGTTCAGTTTCCGGATCGGGTCGTACATGGCGTAGAGGCCGATGAGGAACTTGACCAGCACGCCCGGTTCCATCGTCTGGGAGTGGATGGCGCGACCGGCGAAAACCAGAAAGACGCCGGCGCCGAGGACACCGAGCGACTCGATCACCGGACCGGAAAGGTTCGACAGCATCTGACCCCGGAGATTGGCGCGCAGGTGGCGACGGGTGGCTTCGCGGAATCGGGACTCTTCAAAAGCCTCCATACCGAAAGCCTTGACGACACGATGGCCGCGGCACGACTCCGAGACCAGATTCGCGAGGTCTGCCGTGCGCTCCTGCGTACGATGACTGGTCTTGCGCATGCCCTTGCTGAAGCGAACGATCGGGTAGAGCACCAGGGGGGCGACCACGACGCAGAAGAGCGCGAGCTTGAACTGGATCGAAAAGAGGAGGCACAGGAGGCCGATGAGCGTGACCGATTGCTGAACGAGATCGACCAGCCGGGTGGAAACTGCCGCCTGCAGCACACCGATGTCGTTCACGACACGGCTCACGAGCTCCCCGGACGGGTGATCGGCGTGAAAGCGGCTCGACTGCGCGAGAGTGCGCGCGTAGAGGTCGTTTCGCAGGTCCGTGGTAGCTCCGAGTCCGAGGTGCTGGAAGGCGTATCCGTTGAGGAAGTCGCTGAAGCTGCGGAGGATGAATACGGCGACGAACAGAAGAGGTACGAAATAGATGACCTGATCCGGCGCGACATGGAACGCCGCCTTGATGCGTTCGTATCCGTCGTGAAGAAAGCGATCGAGAAAAACCCGCGCCTGCTGGGCCTCCTTGACGACCCCGGCCGACCCGGTCGACGTCTTGCTTGCCGCGGGCAGGGACGCTGGATCGGCGGATGTAACGGAAGAAGGCCCGGTTGCCGTCGCGGGAACCACCGCAGCGGCTTTCCCGGGGAGCAGACCGCCGAGTCCGCCCGGCATGTCCGCGGAGCGGATCTGCAGAACCTCGCTGAAAACCGGCTCCAGCAGCTGAATCAGGACGACGGTCGCAGCGGCATAAAGGACGGTGGCGCCGAGAGCCAGGATTGCCCATCGCCAGTAGGAGCGCAGGTAGTGCGAAAGAAACGCGAGAACCTTCATGCGGCGCGACCCGCCGGTCGCTCGGGCAGGAACTTCGCAACTTCCTGCGCCGCGCGCAGACTCGCACCGGAGCGCCCCAGTGCCGGTCGCAGAAGCGACAGCTCCTCGCGCATCGTGGCGATGCTTTCGGGCGACCGCAGCAGCGCCAGGGCCCGCGCGGCGACATTCTCCGGCGCTGTTTCATTCTGCAGGAGCTCGGGAACGACTCCGCGCTGCAGGACGAGATTGACCAGGCTGAAGTGCGGCAGACGGACCAGTGCCTTCGCCAGGAGGTAGCTCCAGCCGCCGAGGCGGTAGAGCACCACCATCGGCGTTCCGAGAAGCCCGACCTCGAGCGTCGCGGTTCCCGAGGCGCAGAGCGCGAGGTGGGAATCGGCGATGGCTGGGAATCGGTCGGCGCGAACGACGCCGACGGCGGTACCTCCCCGAGCCGCATGCTCACTCAGGAATGGCGCGAGAAATTCGTCGGTCACCGAGGGCGCCTGGATCACGGACGCCTCGATCTCGAGATCCTGCTGCATGACCTGGATCGCCGACAGCATGCGCGGAAGCAGCGCGCGGATCTCGCTGCGTCGCGATCCCGGCAGGAGCGCGACTCGCAGGGCGCCCGACGTTCTTGACCTTCCGGACGTCTCCCACACGCTCGTCAAGGACTGCATTTCGTCGACCAGGGGATGTCCGACGTGCGTCACCGGCACGCCGTGCCGCTTGTAGAACTCGGCCTCGAAAGCGAACAGGACGAGCATCCGGTCGACCAGTTCGGAGAGGATGCGGACGCGACCTTTTCGCCAGGCCCAGACCTGCGGGCTGATGTAATAGACGATGGGAATGCCGAGCCACTTGAGCTTGCGGGCGAGTCGCAGATTGAACTCCGGAAAATCGATCAGCACCGCAGCGGCTGGACGGCGCTTTTCGCAGGTCGTCACGATCAGATCCTGAATCTCCTTGGCGCGCGGCAGAATGGCCAGCGCTTCGGAGATTCCGACGACGGATATCGCCCGGTTGTCGGCGAGGAGCTCAACGCCCTCCGCACGCAACTGATCTGCACCGAGGCCGAATGCGGAGAGCCCCGGCCGCAGGCGCTTGAGCTCGCGAATCATCCGCGCGCCGTGCTGATCTCCCGAAGCCTCACCGGCGACCACGAGAAGGTCGCCGGCGATCATGGAATCGGAGCGGCGGGTCCGGTGGGAAAGAAGTACATCAGCCAACCGAGGAGGATGGCGCCGATCATCATGCCGAGGAAAATCTGACCGAACAGACGCGTCTGCTCGCGCCGGCCGCGGCGCCACAGAAGGGAGAAGAACACTCCGATCAGCGCGGCGTATACGGCCATCAGGAGGAGGTGGCTCACGCCTTCTCCTCCCGCCCGTTCGCGATATCCCAGACGTCGAGGACCAGCAGAAGGTTCATGAGCCCGGCGGAGAGCAGAAAAACCGTCCCGTACTCGAAGCCCTGAGCTTCCGGCGTTCCCCGATAGCCGGCGCCGTAGCGTGCGATGAAGTACGGCGCTCCAACGCCCATCGCACCGAGAGTTGCGAGATACGACAGAGGTTGACCGGCGACCGGACGGTAGAGGTTACCCTCCAACCGCAGACCCAGTCCGAACGCCGTGAGCATCACCAGCGCGAAGCCGAGCGCCCGAAGGCGCTTGCCGAGCAGGAAGTGACCGAACGACGGAAGAATCCAGGCTAACGCCGCGAGCAGCAATGCACGCGTCGGAAAACTCGACTTTGCGGCTTCGGTCACCAGATCTCCGTCTCAGTCGGTCGACTGATTGAGCTGCTCTTTGAGCTCCTTGCCCGGCTTGAAATAGGGAATCCGCTTCGGGGGCACTTCGACCTTCTCTCCCGTCTTCGGATTCCTCCCCAGGCGCGCGCCACGATTGCGGATCCGGAAACTGCCGAAACCCCGCAGCTCGATCTTCGAACCATCCCGAAGCGAGTCAATGATCGTCTGAAAGACGAGATTGACGATCGCTTCGGCCTGTTTCTTGGTCAGCTGCGCGGTTCTCGCCACATCTTCGACGAGATCCGCCTTCGTGAGTCCTTCATTCGCTGGCAGCACGGGTTCCCCCTTCACCAGCTCAGGACGGTTCGCTGTCCGGTTCCACCGCTTCGGCGGATTCGATCACCTTCGTCGCTGCTGCTTCGAGCTCCGCGACCTCTTCATCGCTGGGCTGGGCGACGCCACGGACCGTCAGGCCGACCTTTTTCTCGTCCTGCTCAATGCGCAGAATGCGCGCCCGGACCCACTTACCGACCGGGAAGGTGCTCTCCAGCTTGCCGCCGGCGAAGTCGATCTCGCTGATGTGCGCGAGTCCTTCAAGACCGTCGAAGATATCGATGAAGAGACCGAAATCGGTGACATTCACCACGCGACCGGTGACGATGTCGCCGACGCGGTTGTTCTCGACGAACTCCTGCCACTCGTTGGGCAGGAATTCCTTGATCGACAACGAAACGCGCTGGTTGTCGACATCGATATTGGTGATTCGCGCTCGAACCGTATCGCCCTTTTTCAGGACTTCGCTCGGATGCTTGATGCGCTTGGTCCAGCTCATGTCGGAGACGTGAACGAGGCCGTCGATCTCTTCGGTGATCTCGACGAACGCGCCGAACTCGGTCAGGTTCCGCACCCGGCCCTCGATGATCGAGCCCACGGGGAAGAGGTTGCCGAGGCCTTCCCAGGGATTGCGCTCGATCTGGCGGAGGGAAAGGCTGATGCGACGCTGCGCGAGGTCGAGCTCGGTGACGATCGCCGAGAGCTGCTGTCCGACGACGAGAAGCTTCGCCGGGCTCACGACCTTCTTGGTCCACGACATCTCGCTCACGTGCACCAGGCCTTCGACACCCTCTTCGAGCTCCACGAACGCACCGTAGTCGACGAGGCTGACGACCTTGCCTTCGACCCGCGCGCCAACCGGATACTTCTTGTCGACGAGGATCCAGGGATCTTCCTGGCGCTGCTTGTATCCGAGCGAAACGCGCTCCGATTCACGGTCGAACTTGAGAACGATGACGTCGACTTCATCGCCGACATTGAAGTGTTCGGACGGGTGATTGACCCGGCCCCACGAGATGTCGGTGATGTGCAGCAGTCCATCGATGCCGCCGAGATCCACGAACACACCGTAATCGGTGATGTTCTTGACGACGCCCTTCAGGCGTTCGCCTTCCTGGAGGCGTTCGAGCGTCTCACCCTTCTTGCGCTCGTACTCCTTCTCCAGAACCGCTTTGCGCGACAGGACGATGTTGTTGCGACGGCGATCGAGGCTGATGACCTTGAATTCGAGGTCGCGACCCTTGAGGCTTTCGAGATTCTTGACCGGCTTGATGTCGGCCAGCGAACCCGGCAGGAAGGCGCGCACTCCGACGTCGACGGTCAGGCCGCCCTTGATGCGATCGATGACCCGGCCCTTGATGATGCGGCCCTCTTTGAAGCTGTTCTCCACGTCGGTCCAGACGCGCATGCGCGCCGCCTTGGCGTAGG
>JBDTQG010000125.1:0-7964 GCA_039932315.1 Thermoanaerobaculia bacterium | reverse complement strand
TGCTGTACGCCCAGTAGAACTCGAGCATCGTGAACTCGGGGTTGTGCTGGGTCGAAAGCCCCTCGTTGCGGAAGTTGCGGTTGATCTCGTACACCCGATGCAGCCCGCCCACCAGCAGGCGCTTGAGGTAGAGCTCCGGTGCGATACGGAGATAGAGATCGATGTCGAGCGCGTTGTGATGCGTGACGAACGGGCGCGCCACCGCGCCGCCCGGAACCGCCTGCATCATCGGCGTTTCGACCTCGAGGAAACCCTTCGCATCGAAGAACTGGCGCATCCCGCTGACGATTCCGGCGCGGATCTCGAACACGCGCCGGGATTCGGGATTCGCGACGAGATCGAGGTAACGCTGGCGATATCGGGATTCGGTGTCGGCGAGGCCGTGCCACTTCTCCGGCAGCGGCCGCAGCGCTTTGGACAATAGCGTCAGCCGCTCCGGCGCGATCGAGAGCTCACCGACCCGTGTCCGCAGCAGCTCCCCTTCGGCGAGAAGGTAATCCCCGAGGTCGAGCGCGTCCAGGAGATCGCGCGAAGCCTCGTCCAGGAGATTCTGGCGGATGAAGAGCTGCAGTTTTGCGGCGCCGTCGTGCAGGTCGATGAAGATGAGCTTCCCCTGCTCGCGGATCGCGCGAATGCGTCCGGGAACGCGCAGTCGCTTCTTCTCGGCGAGCAGATCCTCGGCGGACATCGCGCCGAAACGCGCGACGACCGCTGCCGGTTCGAGATCGTATTCGCAGCGTGCCGGGAAGACTTCGACGCCGCGCTCTGCGAGCGCAGCGCGCTTGGCGCGGCGATTGGCGATCTGTTCATCGAGCTCCGACATCGGACGCGAAGGATACCCGAAAGCTGCTGCTAGGATTCCTCCCATGCAGCATTGGCAGGACGAGCTCACGCAGGCTGTCAAACGCTGGCGGGCTCTCGGGCGCCCGGCGCCGGACGTCGCGGTCGTTGCCGGTTCCGGACTTTCCGTGGATCTCGCTCGCCCGCTCGCGGGACCCGAACCCCTCGCCGACTGGTTGCCTTTTCCGGTCCTGCCCGTCGCCGGGCATCGTCACGAGATCGAACTGCTGGAGCTGCCGTCGGGAAAGTGCGTGCTCTATTTTCGCGGGCGGATTCACGGCTACCAGGGATACAGCCCCGCCGAGGTCGTTTTCCCGGTGCGCTTCGCGGCTTTGCTCGGCGCCAGAGTTCTTTTGATGACGAACGCCGCCGGCGGTGTCCGTGCCGATTGGCCCGCAGGGACGCTCGCCACCGTTTCCGATCAACTGAATCTCACCGGCAGCAACCCGCTCTTCGGCGATCCGCCGGCCGCCTGGGGCGCTCGTTTTCCCGACATGCTCGCGGCCTTCGATCCTTCGCTGCGCGCTCTCGCGCGGGAGCACGCCACGGCGCTCGGCATGGAGCTTCCCGAAGGTGTCTACGCCGGTCTCAACGGACCCAGCTACGAGACGCCGGCGGAGGTCCGGATGCTCCGCACCCTCGGCGCGGACCTCGTCGGAATGTCGACCGTCCATGAGGTCATCGCAGCGCGGCATCTCGGAATGCGCTGCCTGGTGATTTCTTTGGTGGCGAATCCGGGCGCTGGCGTCACTACGGCGACGCTCCATCATGAAGAGGTTCTCGAGGCCGGCCGCGAGGCGGCGGGCCGGGTCCGCGCGCTCTTCGCGGCGCTGCTCGGCGATCCTCGGGTCTATTGAATCAAAGCGGAATCAAAGCGGATTCAAAGCGGATTCAATGCTGATTCATAGCGAGTCCGAGCGACACGAGGCGATTCGCCGCGCATCGCCTCGTGCCGACGCGGATCAGGGCGCTGTCGGGCGGTTGACCAGCAACCAGAGCCCGGAGTAGTCGCGAATCAGGCGCATGCGCAGAAGCTGCAGCTGCTGGGCTTCGGCGAAGTTCCCGTCCTGCACCGCGACATCGATCACACTGCTGAATCGCTGCACGAAGGCGTCCGCCGACCGCGTCGTGCCGCGTGCGCGCTCGAAAACCGGCGCGTCTTTCGTCACGGACGACTCATCGAGGAGCTCGGCGATTTCACCTGCCTCCTGGTTGATGCGCAGCCGGAGCGCCGCGGATTCGAGGATGAAACTCTCGACGTCGATCTCTCCCTCCGGATCCACGTGGATGCGCCGATACGCGATGATCTCGCGCGGCTCGAGGCGCAGGTGATAGATCTCGCGTGAGAGCGCAACGGCTCGCGGTTCGGCCATGTTGTCCGTCGACTCGAGGGCCTCGACGAGCTCCTGGAGGTGTAAGCCGGAGGCGCCACTGAACGGCGACGGGGCCGCCGGCCGGGCGCCGCGGGAGCTGGTGACCACCACGCCGGCGTCGGCTCGGGCGGCCGCGGCTTCCTTGCGCGCGGCGACCCGCGGCGCGAGCTCGTCGACCTGGCGCCGCAGAAGGTCGAGATCTCCCAGCTTGACGTTGTCGCGCTGCTGGCTGCGTTCGAGCTGGGCCATCGACTGGCGGAGATCCGAAATATCGGCGGCGAGCGGAGCGTCGGATCCGAACTCGCTCTCGAGCTCCAGGATGCGATGCGATTCGTCGACGATCCGCTGCTCCTCGAAGCGGTAGTACTGGCGAACCTTGTTCTTCACCGCGAGATTGGTCTCGACCACCGCGATCATCAGCTCGGGCTGGAACAGGTAGCGCCCCATCTCGTGCTTGAGATCGCGATAGCGCTGGACGAATCCACTGCTCGTGAGCGCTTCGAAATTCGTCAGGCTCACGAGCTCGCGGCGGAACTCCTCCACTTCGGCGCGCCGCGAAGCGAGCGTCGAAGCGTCGACCTCGATCCCGGGAAGCGCCGCCCAGAATCCCTCGTAGAGCTCGCGCAGTCGGGTCCGGTCGCGGAGCACGTAGAGCTGGCTCACGCGATCGAGCTCTTCGGAGAGCTTCGAAACCAGAAAATCGAGTTTGTCCTGGCGCTCCCCCGAAAGGCTGCTCTCGGACGATGTCGCGAGATAGAAACGCACCATCTGGGCTAGGATCTGTTCGTCGAAATTCTTGACGCGATCGAAGAACTGACGCAGAAGCGAAGCGGAGACCCGGGAATCCGTTGCAGCGAGGATGTTCGTCATCTGCGCGAGCTGGCGCTCGACCTGGTCGAGCTCGCGGACGAGGCGGTCGCCGTCGCCGCTGCTCAGATTGTCGGCGATCGACTTGAGCGTCGCGTGAATCTCCTGAAAATCGGACGGATAGCGCCCGATTTCGACCTCGGTGAAGAACTTCTGGATCCCCTGCAGGAACTGATGGAAGGTCCAGGCGGATTTGAAGCGGCTCGCCAGGTCGACATAGCGTCGATGCAGAACGGCGATGTCGGGGGTCGTCACTGGCGCCTGGCTGGAGTAAGAGGATTGTAAAGCATGGAGAGCCAGAAGGATAGCCACAAAATCCGAGTGCTGCTCGACGAGCAGACGATCGCCGCCCGGGTGCGGGAGCTGGCGCGCCAGATCGACGCCGATTTCGCCGGCAGCGACGACCTGGTGGCGATCGGAGTTCTCAAGGGCTCGGTCTTCTTCTTCACCGACCTGGTGAAGCAGCTACAGACCCCGCTGCGCATCGATTTCTTCCAGACCACGAGCTATGGCTCGGGAACGACGGCCGGCGAGATCCGGATCAAGCGCGACATCGATCTCTCGATCCGGGGGAAGGACGTCATCCTGGTCGAGGACATCGTCGATACCGGCTGGACGCTGCGCACGATTCTCGACCTCTTCCGCTTCCGCGGCGCGCGATCGGTGAAGCTCTGCGCTCTTCTCGACAAGCACGAGGCGCGCGAGGTCGATGTCCCGATCGACTACAGCGGCTTCCAGATCGGACGCGAGTTCGTCGTCGGCTACGGACTCGACTTCAACGAGCGCTACCGCAACCTCCCCTACATCGGCGTCGTGGAGATCAACGAGCAATGACCCCACCTCCGGATCGGCAGCCGCAGGACGAGATCCTCGCGTACCACTCGGACGACGCTCCGGCGGCGATCGGCCCCTATAGCCAGGCGGTCTCGGTCCACGGGATCCTCTACACCTCGGGCCAGACCGGGCTCGATCCACGCACCGGAGCTCTCGCGCCCGGCGGATTCGAGGCCGAAGCGCATCAGGTCTTCTCGAATCTGCGGGTCGTGCTGGCGAGCGCCGGACTCGACTTCTCCGACGTCCTCAAGGCGACGGTCTATCTCGCCGACATGACCGACTTCCCGGTGCTGAACCGGATCTACGCCGCGACGTTCGGCGACCACAAGCCAGCCCGCTCGACCGTCCAGGCCGCCGCCCTGCCGAAGAATGGCCGCGTCGAGATCGACCTCATCGCCCGCCTCCGCACCCCCGCCGGCTAGCCGGCAGAGCCGGCAGAGCCGGCAGAGCCGGCACCACTCACTTACCGGAAGGCGAGGCTGTTTTGGTTTCGGAAGTGAAAAGCTTTCGGTAAGGGAGGCACCAGGAGAGACTCCGGCACCGAACGTGGCCTTTGAGTCGGCAGCGCGGCGACGATTCCGCCCGCATTGGTCCCTTCCCTCCCCGAGCCCCGCACCCGCGGAACCGCCCCAGCTCCCGACCCTCCCTTACCGAGCTTTTGCTTCTAGCTTTTGCTTCTAGCTTTTGCTTCTAGCTTTTGCTTTTAACCAGCCTATGCTTCTGTCTGTTCTTAGGGTTTCAGAAGAAGAGCTCGGAGAGCACGGCGTTCGACACCAGGCGCCCTTCGGTCGTCAGGCGAATCCGGCCGTCCGACGCTTCGACGAACTGGCCGAGGCGCGCGAGGCGTGCGGTGAGCTCGATCGAATCGGCGCGTGAGGCGGCCTGGAGCGTCGACCGTTCGATGCCCTCGTCGAGACGCAGTCCGAGCATCGCGCGCTCTTCCAGTGGATCGTTCTCGAGCGTCTCGATCGCCTGCGGATCGAGGAGCCAGGCGCCGAGATCGGCGGGGTGGCGGAAACGCCGGCCGTCGACGTACGAGTGCGCCGAGGGCCCCAGCCCGAGCCAGGGCTCGAGATGCCAGTAGCGCAGGTTGTGCCGCCCCTGCTTTCCCGGTCGCGCGAAGTTCGAGATCTCGTAGTGCTCGAATCCTGCCGCCAGCAGGCGATCGTGCATCGCGAGGTAGCGCCGGCGCTCGGCCTCTTCACCCGGAAAAAGGCGCGGCCGCTCCCGGCGCAGGAAGTCCATCTCCGAGCTTTCGTGGACCTCGAGCAGGTAGAGGCTCAGATGATCCGTCTCGAGCTCGATGGCGCGGTCGAGCGAACGGCGGAACCCCGCCTCGGTCTGTCCCGGGATCGCGAGCATCAGGTCGATGGAGAGGTTGTCGAATCCCGCCGCGCGGGCCTCCTGCACCACCCGCGCGGCGCGGGCGGCGTCGTGACGCCGTCCGACGAGCGCGAGCTCCCGGTCCGAGAACGACTGGACGCCGATCGACAGGCGGTTGACTCCGGCACTTCGCAGAGCGGAAAGACTCGCAGGGTCGAGATCCGACGGGTTGGCCTCCGCCGTGATCTCGGCGTCCGCCGCCAGCGCGAAGACTTCGCCGAGGTGCAAGAGGATCTGCGCGATCTCTGCTCCCGAGAGCAGGGATGGCGTACCGCCGCCGAGGAAGATCGTCTCGACGGGACGCCCGTGCAGCTCGCTCCAGCCATCGATCTCTCGATGCAGAGCGGCGAGGAAGAGGTCGATCTTGAGCCGGTTCTCTCCGACGCGATAGAAGTCGCAGTAGCGGCACTTGGTCCGGCAGAACGGTACGTGAAGATAGAGCCCGAGGCCCGGGCTCAAGGAGCGGCGTCCCGGAGATACTCCTTCCGCAGCTCGACGAGAAGCGGCGGCGCTCCCGCGTGGCCGACCGAGCCGTCGACGACCTGCAGCGCGAGGGGCGAGAGAAATCCGAGGTGCGCGAGATTCCCTTCGCGCGACAGGGCCGCGAGATCGAGTCCGGCCACGGCAGCGCTCTCGAAGTGGCGTGCGGCCGCGAGGAGCGCCGTTCCGTCCGCCTCGCTGCGACCGAGACGTATCCACAGCTCGCCGCATTCCGTCAGCCGCGTCGCCAGCGCCCGGTTGCGCAACAGACGTGGCGGCAGCGTGACGGCTGGGCGTTCGACGAACGGAGAGAGGCCGGCGCCGGCGACCGCGATCGCAAACGCGCGTTCCAGGGCGCGGTTGGCAGGCACCTCCGGAGCTCCATGATGGACCGCTTCGAAGTGCTTCTCGCCGAGCCGGTCGACGAGTCGACGCCGGTCGACGGGAGAGAGATCGGGAACGATCCCGACCACTGCGGCAGGACGAAGAGGGCTCAGCTTCCCGAGGATCTCGATCCAGGTCGCGCTGGAGCTCGACAACACGGGCAGCAGTGGAACCACGATCCAGGCGCGCTCCGGCGTTTCCTCGAGCGTCGAAAGATCTCCGGCGAGCAGCGGGCCGAGCAGGTCGAACACCGGCGTCACCTCCGCCGCCGCGCTCCAGCCGGCCTCCGGCGCGCTCTGGTCGAGAATCCGCACCCCGGCCGCAGCCAGATCCTGCAGCAGGTCGGCCCGCTCCTGCACCTTCTCCTTCCCCACCGGCGGCAGCACGACGAGATCGCTCAACGTCGTGAGCGCCGGCAGCCGCTCGCCTGCCGGCTGCACCGCGGGCACGGCGGGAGGCCAGAAAATCCGGTGCTCGATCAAATCGAGCCAGGGCTCGGACGCCACGGGCCAACGCCGCGGTGCGTGGCGAATCCACAACCGCGACGGCAACGGAACCATCTCGCGCCAGCTCATTCTTCGATACCGCCCTCTTCTTTCGCGCGCAGGAGTCCGCGCACGTCGAGCATCCGTTCAATGTACTTCGCCAGCACATCCGCTTCGAAGTGGAAGCGGTCGTTGGCCCTTGCCTTGCCGAGCGTCGTCGCTTCGAGCGTGTGAGGGATCAGCGCGACAGTGAACGTTCCGTCGTCGCAGGAGGCGACCGTGAGACTGACACCGTCCAGCGCTACGGATCCCTTTTCCACGATGTATGCCGCCATCCCGCGCGGGATGGCGAGCGTGAATTCGCTGTGCGCTCCCCGGTCGGCGCGACGGACCAGCGTCGCGAGCATATCGACGTGTCCCTGCAGCCAGTGGCCGCCGAGCGGATCCCCGGCCCGCAATGCCGGTTCGAGGTTCAGCGAGTCTCCACGCTTCATGCGGCCGAGGCGCGTGCGGACAAGGGTTTCCCGCGACAGTTCAACCGCCGAGACCGCTGGCTTCCCTGCGCCCCCCCGCTCGCGTCCGTCCGCGAGCACGGTCAGGCAGACACCCGCTACCGCCAGACTGTCGCCGATCGACAGAAGCTTCCCCAGTCGGACCGAGTGGGCAATGCGCAGTCGCACCCCACCCTGGTCCGATTCGACCGGGTCGGCGACTAAAGTTCCAAGCTCGCGAACAATTCCCGTAAACATTTGGAGCTGAATCCTGACAGCACCAGGTCCGATCCGCACTTCCGGGCTTTGAGGCCCTCGATGGAAGGCGCTTCGGCAAGGGCGGTCACGCCCGGGCCGCCCACCGGCCCGGGCGCGTGCACGCCGCCGATCAGGCGCGCGGCGGCGGCGATCTCCAGCCGATCGAACAGCCGGGCGTCGAAGAAGCTGGTGGCGACTTCGCGGCCTCCTTCGACGAGGACGCTCGAAACTCCCTGCGTCCCGAGCTCCGCGAGAACCGTCTCCGGCGTGACACGCGGCAGATGCACGACGGTCGCTCCGCGAGCGCCGAGATTCGCCGTGGCTGCCGCATCCTCCGACTCGGTATAGATCCGCACCGGTCCGGCGATCGAGAACAGCTTCGCCGACTCCGGAGTGCGCAGGCGGCGATCGAGAACGACGCGCAGGATCGGCGCCGCGGAAAGGCGATCGGTGCGCACCCCCCGGCGATCGAGACGCGGATCGTCGGCGAGAACGGTTCCACTGCCGACGAGAATCGCATCGTGCTCTTCCCGTAGGGCGAGCGCCCAGCGCCGCGCGGCAGGGCCTGA
>JBDTQG010000124.1:0-8030 GCA_039932315.1 Thermoanaerobaculia bacterium | reverse complement strand
AGCACCTCTTCGTCGCCTCGGCGCACAGCTACGTCCTCGTCTTCACCCAGTCGGGCCGCGTCTACTGGATCAAGGTGCACGAGATCCCGCAGGCGGGACCGGCGGCGAAGGGCAAGGCGATCGTCAATCTCCTGAATCTCGAGGGCAGCGACGCCATCGCGACGACCATCGCGGTGCGCGACTTCGCCGACGACCGTTTCCTCGTCTTCGCGACCGAGAAGGGAACGATCAAGAAGACGGCGCTGTCGCAGTTCGGCAATCCGCGCGCCGGCGGCATCATCGCGATCAATCTCGAAGAGGGCGACCGTCTGCTGTCGGTGAAGAGCACCGACGGTACGAAGCACCTCTTCCTCGCGACCGCCAACGGCATGTCGATCCGCTTCCCCGAGTCCGACTGCCGGCCGATGGGCCGGGCGACGGGTGGCGTGCGCGGCATCTCGCTGCGCAAGGGCGACCGGGTGATCGGGATGGACGCGCTCGAAAAGGAGGGCGCAATCCTGACCGCCGCCGAGCGCGGCATCGGGAAGCGAACGCCGATCGAGGAGTACCGCGAGCAGGGTCGTGGCGGCCTCGGAGTCATCAATCTCAAGGTGAGCGCCAAGACCGGCAAGGTCGTCGGCATCGCCCAGGTCCTGCCGGGCGATCAGCTCATTCTCATCACCCACGACGGGATGATCATCCGCACGGCGGTCGACGGCATCCGCGAGATCGGGCGTTCGACGCAGGGCGTGCGGCTCATCAACCTCGACGGCGACGATCGCCTCGTCGCGATCGCCAAGGTCCTCGAGCGCGACGACGACGCGGAGGGCCTCGCAGAGCTTCCCGCCGACGATGCGAGCGACGAGCCGGATCCGCAGTCGACGCTCGAGTGATGCAGGAAGGAGCGCGCTTCGCGGCGCGCTCCTTCGACGGCGGAACCTCTCAGGGCACGCTGACCGACCACTCCGCCGCATCGCCGGTCTCGAAGCCGGCGAGCAGAATCCGGGAGTCGGCGATCCAGAGCTCGGCACTGTCGAGGGAGGTGACGTTCGCCTCGAAGAGCAGCGCCCCCGAGCCCATCGTGGTGAATACGGATTCGAGCGCGAGGACATCGCGCCCCGCCGGAAGTGCCGGACTGATGCGTGACGCCGGGCCACCGGCGGTCGACACCTCGAAGAGCTCAAAGGTGTCTTCGGCATCGCGGTCGGCGCGATAGACCACGACGCTCCCGTCGGGCGATGCCGCGTATTGCGAGACGTTCGATCCGCGGACCGCGTCGAAATCCGCAGTGAGGGCGACCCGTCCACCGAAACCGTCGGCCGGCGTCGTGTAGAGCCAGTCCTGACTGGCGCGATCGAGGTTGGCGCGAAAGAAGATGCGCGACGCGTCGGCGGCGAATTCGTAGGCTTCGAGATGCTGATTGAAAGAGGTGTTTCCGCAGACATTGACCGCGCTTCGCGCCGGGCCATCGGTCCGGGCGGTCCAGATCTTCCGGTTGCCACCCGAGAAAACGCCGGAGAAGAGAACGCGCGCGCCGTCGCTCGAAAGCGACCAGGGCTGTGTGGATACGCCGCTCGGCACCGCTGCCGGCAGACTCAACGCAATGGCGTCGGCCGCCGGCCCGGAGATCGGTACGCTCCACACTTCACTGATCGAATCCGTCAGCAGGTCGCCGAAGAAGAGCACCCGCGCGCTGTCGCTCGTGATCCGAAACGGCGGATTGAGGTTGAAGGTCTCGACATCGCCGCCGCTCACCGGCGGCGGATTGAGCTTCACGGCCTGCGAGGCCGGTCCGGCGATCGGTACACTCCAGAGCTCGAAGACGTCGTCGGTCGAGAGATCGCCGTAGAACACGGCAAACTGCCCGTCGGGGCTGATTGCGACGCTCTGAAAAGGACTCGGTGGGACGTCGCCTCCCGCGGTCGCCAGCGGATTCAACCGGATCGCCGCCCGCCCGGGGCCTGCGATCGCCGCGCTCCACAGCTCCGACACACCATCGGTTTCGAGATCGCCGATGAACAGAACGCGCGCGCTCCCGGAGTCGATGAAGATGTCGTGGTCCTCGACGTCACCCGACGCAACCGGGAGGGGATTCAGAACGACGACCGAAGTGAACGGTCCGGCGATCGGGACGCTGAAGATCTCGAATCGTTCGTCGAAGAGAAGATCGCCGGTGAAAACGACCCGGGAGCTGTCCGGAGCGATCCTGTAGAGCGTGATGTGCCCGCCGGCGACCGGGGCCGGATGGAGATGCGTCGCGAGAGCCGCGGGTCCCAGAATCGGGGCACTCCAGAGCTCGAACGTACCGTCGGTCAGCAGGTCGCCGCGGAACACCACGGAGGTCGAATCCGGCGAGATCGCGAAGTCGACGACGTCGCCGCTCGCGATGGAGGTCGGATTGAGCTTGACCGCGGCGGCGGCAGGGCCGGCGATCGGAACGCTCCAGATCTCGACGACGCCGGCAGTCTCCTGCGCCGCGAGATAGACCACCCGCTCACTGTCCGGTGTGATCCTGAAAAACACTACCGAGACTCCGGCGGGCAGCGCGAAGGAGAGCCGGACCGGTTCGCCGCCGCTTCGGGCCACGGAAAAGAGCTCGAGCGCTCCCGGCACGACGGGATCCTGCCGGTAGACCACCCATTTTCCGTCGGGACTCAAAGCCGCGCCCGCCGCAACGTCGTTTCCCGGCACGCCGGGCTCGGAAAGTCGCGTCGAGCGCATCTGTCCTGCGAGGTCGGACGGTGCAAAAAGTCCAAGGAGCGTCACGGCGAAGCCAGCGGCGACGAAGCGCATGGGAAGGCCCTCGATCATGGAGCGGGAAATTCGGCCCCGAGGGATCACAGCGACATCGCGCGATTCCGGATTGACAATCCGGACCAAATTGGTCCAAGATTTATTCCGTCAGTTGAGACACCGTCTCAAGAGAAGCTTTCGAGCGGCAGGGACGTACATACAAGGCGAGAGCGAAGATCGACTCACCTGGGCAGGCTGCCGATCTCCGCTCTCGATGACTGACCCAAGGCGCATGAAGCGTCGGGGCTTTGTCACGAATGGAGTCTACATGCGCCGCGCAGCACCGGCATTCCTGCTTCTGCTTCTTTCCACCACCGGCTTCACTTCCGCTCAGACGTCGGGACCGGATGCCGCTGCCGGCGCTGCTACCGTCGCCGCGGATCCCGAAACCAAGGCCTCGACCGACGACTCTTTCCTCGACGCGATCACCGTCACCGCGACCTCGACGCCGCAGTCCATCGAAGACACCGCCGGCTCCGTCGGCGTGATCAGTCAGCAGCAGATCGAAGAGACGCAGGCGGCGGATGTCCGCGACCTGCTGCTCTTCGAGCCGGGCGTCTACGCCGAGGGCAGCCCTGCCCGTCTCGGTCTCGGCGGATTCAACATCCGCGGCATCGGCGGCAATCGCGTGCAGACGCGGGTCGATGGCGTGCCGGTCGCCGAGCAGTTCGCGTTCGGACCGCTCGCCATCCAGCGCTCGTCGATCGACGTCGACGCTCTCCAGTCGGTCGAGATCCTGAGGAGCGCCGGCTCCTCGCTCTACGGTTCCGATGCCCTCGGCGGAGTGGTCTCGCTCATGACGCGCGATCCCGGCGACTATCTGAACGGCAACACGAGCTATGCCGGCGGCCGCCTCGGCTACAACGGCGCGGCGAAGCAGAGCGTCGGTGCGGCGACCGTCGCAGGTTCCGCCGGCCGGTGGAGCGGTTCGCTCGCGGCGACCTACCGCGACGGCGACGCGACCGGGAATCAGGGCGAGAACGACAGCACGACGTCCCTCCGCACGACGCCGAATCCGCTCGATCGCCAGAGCACGGAGATCTTCGGCAAGGTTCTTTTCGACGTCTCCGATTCCTGGCGCCTGCGCCTCGGCGCCGAGAGCTTCTCGACCCGGAGCTCGGGCGAAGTCTTCACCAGCCGCACGCTGCAGGATCTGGGCTCGGCCTTCGGTCCGGGCGTGATCTTCCAGATCGCCACCGAAGACTTCGACGCCGAAGACAAGTCCGACCGGCGCCGCTTCTCGCTCGACTCCTACACGACCTTCACCGCACCGTTTCTGAACTCCCTTGTGGCGCGCGGCTATTTCTACGACACGCGCACCGATCAGGACGTCGTCGAGCTCGTCCGCACCACCATGGGCGGCGGACCCTTCGGCCCTCTGCGCTCGAGCGCGGCGAGTCGGGACGGACTTTTCCGCTTCGACCAGGACGGTTTCGGCGCCGAGCTCCAGGGCAAGGCGGCGGCCGACACCGGCTCCACGAAGCACCTCTTCACCTACGGCGCGAGCGTCGATCACACGAACTTCGATCAGCTGCGCAACCGCATCGACACGAATCCGGTCACCGGTGCGGTCCTCACCTCGACCTTCGCTTTTCCGACGAAGTACTTTCCCGAGAGCGACGTCGACGAGCTCGGCGTCTACGTACAGGACGAAATCGCCTTGGCGTCCGGCCGCGTGACGCTCGTTCCGGGTGTCCGTTACGACAGTGCGAAGCTCGACGCCGACCAGAACGACCCGATCTATCTCTCGGGAAATCCCGGCATCGCGATCCCCGAGGACGCCGAGCACCACGCGTTCTCGCCGCGTCTCGGCGCGGTCGTCGGCCTCACCGCCCGCTGGAACGCCTTCGCGCAGTACTCGCACGGCTTCCGCACGCCGCCCTACAGCGACGTCAACAGCGGCTTCACCAACCTGCAGTCCGGCTACACCGCGCTCCCGAATCCCGATCTCGATCCCGAAACCAGCGACAACTACGAGCTCGGAGTGCGCGGCCTTTTCGCCCGCGGTGGTCTTTCCGTCACGATATTCGACAACCAGTTCAAGGACTTCATCGAGCTCGTCGCGATCGGTGAGAACGAGGCCACGGGTCTTCTCGAGTTTCAGTCGCTGAACGTCGGCAAGGTGCGGGTGCGTGGCATCGAAGTCTCGGCCGACGCCCGTCTCGCCCATGACCTTTCGCTGCGTGGGGCGGCTTCCTTCATCGACGGTGACAACGAAACCGCCGATGCACCGCTCAACTCGGTGCCACCGTCGCGCGTCGTCGTCGGCCTCAACTGGCGGCCCGAGGGTGCCTTCCGCGCCGGACTCGTCACGAGCTACCTGTTCGAGAAGCGCGATGCCGAGATCGACAACGGCAGCGTCGACCAGTTCGCGACGCCGGATGCGTTCGTCATCGATGCGACGGTCTCCTACGCGATCAACAAGCACTTTTCGCTCGAAGCGGGCCTCTTCAACCTGCTCGACGAGAAGTACTGGGAGTGGGGCGACGTGCAGGGGGTTTCGGCAAGCTCTTCCGTGCTCGACCGCTACACCTCGCCCGGTCGCAACGTCTCGGCCGCGCTGCGTCTCAACTGGTGATGCGACTCCCGCCGCGAACGGGCGTGCTCGGCGCCCTTCTTGCCCTGTTCGCCGTAGGTGGAGCGCGAGCGGAAGCGCCGGCAGGCGCCGGCGCCGCCCGGATCGTGACGCTCGGCAGCGCGACAACGGAGATCGCCTTTGGCCTCGGGGCCGGCGCCGAGCTCGTCGGCGTCGATTCCTCGAGCCTCTATCCGGAAGCGGCGACGCGTCTGCCGCAGATCGGCTACCAGCGTCAGATCTCTGCCGAAGGCGTCCTGTCGCTGGCGCCGACGCTGGTCATCGCCACCGACGAGTCGGGACCGCCGGCGGCCCTCGAGCAGCTCGCGAGCGCCGGCGTCCGGGTTTTCATGACGCAGTCGCCGCGCAACGGCGACGAGGCGGCGCAGCGGATCGTCGACATCGGCAACGCTCTTGGACGGCCGGACGCAGCCCGGCGCCTGGCGGAAGCGCTGCGCCAGGAGATGGTTGAAGTCGCGCGACTGGTGGCGACTTTTCCGGTGCATCCGCGGGTTCTCTTCATCTACGCCCGGGCCGGCGGTGCGCCGACGGTCGCCGGACGCAACACCGCGGCTGACGCGATGCTCCGCATGGCTGGAGCCGTGAATGCCAGCGACGATTTCGAGGGCTACAAGGCGCTGACTCCCGAAGCCGCCGTCGCGGCGAATCCGGAGATTCTTCTCCTCGTGACCCGCGGACTCGAAAGCCTCGGGGGAGAGGCGGCGCTCTGGCGGCTCCCCGGGCTCCGGCTGACGTCGGCCGGAAAAGCGCACCGTCTCGTGGTCGTCGACGATCTCGAATTCCTGAGCTTCGGTCCGCGTCTCGCGTCGACGCTTTCAAGCCTCACCCGAACGCTCCACGATGCGCCGATGCAAGCGCCCGCTCCGATGCCCGACCGCGTTCCAGGGGAGGCACCGCGCTCGTGACCGGCACCGCGAGCCTGGCCCCGGCCATCGTCGACAGCGGTCTCGCGACTCACCTCGTGCGGCGGAGTCGACGGCGTCGCGGCGTGCTGGCGCTCCTCGGCATCGCTCTGCTGGTCGCGGTGCTTGCAGGTGTCGGTCTCGGAGCCGTCGCGATCTCGCCGGCGCAGGTCGTCGCGATCTCCGCCGCTCATCTGGGCTTCGATCTCGGAGTGCCGTTCGAGGCGCGGCAGGAGGGCGTGCTCATCGGCATCCGTTTGCCGCGCGTCCTGCTCGGCATCGCGGTGGGGGCGGCGCTCGCGGCCGCCGGCGCACTGCTCCAGGGCCTCTTCCGCAATCCGCTCGTCGAGCCCGGGCTCCTCGGACTGACCGCCGGCGGCTCGCTGGGGGCTTCGACCGCGATCGTCGTCGGTGGAATGCTCGGGCTCTCATTCCACGGTCTGATCGGTACCCTTCTCGTTCCGGTGGCGGCATTCGCCGGCGCGCTCGCCGCCGGGGCGCTCGTCGCGCGACTCGCCCGTTCGCTCGATCGCACCGGCACGGTGCTGCTCCTCCTCACCGGCATTTCCGTCAACGCGTTCGCCTTCGCGGGCACCGGACTGCTCACGTTCCTCGCCACCGACGTGCAGCTGCGGACGCTCGCTTTCTGGAATCTCGGCAGCCTCGCCGGCGCGACCTGGCGCGAGGTCTCGATCGGCGGCCCGCTCCTTGCCGCGGCGGCCTTCGCCGCGCTGCGTGCCGCGCACGCGCTCAACCTTCTCGCGCTCGGCGAACGCGAAGCCGGGCATCTGGGCGTTGACACCGAGCGTCTCAAGCGGCGAGTGCTCATCGTCTCGGCGTTCGCTGCCGGCACGGCGACCGCAGTCGCCGGGACGATCGGATTCGTCGGCCTCGTCGTTCCGCAGCTCGTGCGCATGGCGGCGGGGCCCGACTTTCGTCTGGTGATTCCGGCGAGCCTCATCGGAGGTTCGCTGCTCGTCGTCGTCGCGGATCTCGTGGCGCGGACCGTCGTCGTTCCGGCCGAGCTTCCGCTCGGGCTGGTCACGGCGCTCATCGGCGCGCCGTTCTTCTTGAGTCTGGTGCTCAACGAGCGCCGCAGGTTCGTCGCATGATCGGCGCCGCCGAAATCTCGTATTCCGCTGGCGGGCGCGAGATCCTCTCCGACGTATCCTTCGCCGCGGATGCCGGCGAGCTGGTGGCGATCGTCGGCCCGAACGGCGCCGGCAAGTCGACGATGATGAAGCTTCTGGCGAGCGATCTCCTGCCGGACGCGGGCGAGATCCACATTGCCGGCAAGACCCTCGGCTCGTGGCGCCGCGACGATCTCGCAAGGCGGCGCGCAGTGATGCCTCAGGGGGCGACGCCGGCATTCGACTATCGCGTTCTCGAAGTCGTGCTGCTCGGTCGCGCACCGCATTCTCGCGGCGTCGAGCTCGACCGCGATCTCGCGATCGCGGCTGCCGCGCTCGCCGAAGTCGAAGCCCGGAACCTCGCGGAGCGCAAAGTCGCGACCCTCTCCGGCGGCGAGCGCCAGCGCGTCGACCTCGCGCGGGCGCTCGCCCAGGTCTGGGAGGGAACGGAACGCGAGCCTGCGGTTCTCCTCCTCGACGAGCCGACGTCGGCGCTCGATCTCGCACGTCAACATGCGGCGCTCGCGACCGAAAAGCGCTTCGCGGCGCGCGGCAACACCGTCGTCGCGGTGCTCCACGATCTCAATCTGGCGGCGCAATATGCCGATAAGCTCCTGCTCCTCTGTGAGG
>JBDTQG010000123.1:0-8201 GCA_039932315.1 Thermoanaerobaculia bacterium | reverse complement strand
AAACGCGAGCGAGCAGAAACCGAGTCCGCAGATGGCCAGCGTCGCCGGAACGGTCCAGGCAAAGCACCGCCGTCCAACGGACTCCGCAGGAAACTTAGATCGAGATGCCGACATGAGATGCACTCCTTTTCGATGCCAGAACGACCAGGCCACGAAACGCGGCGAGCGCGAGCGCGGCATTCAAAGCGATGAGGCTCAGGAACTGCGGCAACACGAAAGCCTTTCCGAGGGACCTGCCGGCACTGGCGAAAGCGCCCCAGGTCGAAAGGCCGCTGGAGACATGCGATGCAAGATCGGCGACCGCTCCGATCCACAGATTCAGGAGCTCGGCTGGGCTCACGAGCCGGACGAGCGGCAGGAGCGCCGGGACGAGCAGACCGGCGGCAGCCGTCACCCCGAGAAGCGCTGCGACCAGCGAGCCGCGACTCCAGCGCGAATCGAGCCAGGTCCGACGCGGCAGCGCCGCCATCACCCGCAGGACGAACGCCGGGCGCGGAGAGCGCTCGGGCAGAAGAGCGAACCAGGCGGCGAGACCTGCATCCTGTCGCGCATCGAGCGCCGCCTCGGAACGCTCCCCCGAGGGGAATCCAAGCGGTACAGGGGGCTGTGGGTTCCGGTTCATCATCGCTCTCCAGTCGGCCCTACGGGAGTGCCGCCCCCGGGTTTCATCGCCGGCGGCTCCGGGTCGAGTCCCAGGGCGCGCATCTCCTTCAGCAACTCCGCCCGGGCCCGGTAGATATGGATCTTGACGGTTCCCAGGGGCACTCCGAGGACCTCCGCAATCTCGTCATAGGCCATCTCCTGCGCGAACCGGAGGAGCAGAATCCCGCGATAGGCCGGGCGGAGATGAGCGATCGCCTGCTCGAGGACACGCACCGACTCGCGCGCCAGCGTCCGCAGCAGTGGATCCTCGGCGGCGAGGTCCGCCGGCATCTCCGGGGGATCGTCCCCGGCTTCGAAAGGGGCATCCAGTGAAATCGTCTCGAGACCGCCGCGGCGCAACTCGTCGAGCGCGGTATTGTGCGCGATCTTGAAGATCCAGCTCGAGAATTTCCGCTCCGCATCGAAACGCGCGAGCGACTTCCAGGCCTTGAGGAAGCTCTCCTGCGCCAGGTCTTCCGCCAGCTCAGATTGGCGGACCATGCGCACGAGCAAAGAGAACACGGGCCGGTGGAACCGCTCGACGAGCTCGCCGAAGGCTTCCTCCGAGCCGCGCTTCGCCCGTTCGGCGAGCGACTCGTCACTCTCCGCCCCCCTCTTTTCCACCGCTTTGTCCGCAGCCTCCGGCCGACTAGACTAGCCTACCTGTCGCGAAAGTCCGGACCATCCACTGATGCTGCTGCCTTGCTGGAGGCCTCCCCGATGAAGCGTTCCGCTGCCGTAGTCGCCCTGGCGCTGCTCCTCGCTCCGATCGCATCCGCGCGCGCCGCGACGCTCGCCGGAGTTGCCGTGCCGGATTCGCAGATCGTCGGCGACCAGGCACTGACTCTCTCGGGTGTGGCCCTGCGCACCAAGTACATCTTCAAGGTCTACGTCGCGGCGCTCTACCTCAAGGACAAGCAGAGCGATGCTGCGGCGATCCTTGACAGAGACAGCGCGCGGAGGATGGAGATGCACTTTCTCCGCAGCCTTTCCGCGGCCCAGATCTGCGAGGGCTGGAAGGAAGGGCTGGCGGCGAACAGTCCCCAGGCGGGTCCTGATCTGGTGAAAGCGTTCGACGATCTCTGCGCCGCCATGGCGCCGGTCGCCGAGGGCGCGAAGCTCACGCTCACGTACGTTCCCGGCCTCGGTACCGCGGTCGAGATCGGCGGCAAGGCCGGGCCGGTCTTCCCGGGCAAACCGTTCGCGGATGCGCTGCTCGGCTGCTGGATCGGTCCGAAACCCGGGCCCGGCGAAGACTTCAAACGAGCCCTGCTCGCTCCCTGACGGAATGCGATGAGCGACGCGCCGCTCGTTCTACCCCTCGACGGCCACAATCAGCGGCTGGTCGACAACCTCCATCCGGCATCCTGGACCCAACCGGAGCCGGCTCCGGTCTACCACCTGGTCGTCCTCGGCGGCGGTGCCGCCGGCCTCTCCGCCGCGATGCGCGCCGCAGCTCTCGGCGCCCGCGTCGCGGTCGTCGAGCGGCATCTCCTCGGAGGTTGCTCGCTCAATTCGGGCTGCATCCCTTCGAAGGCGTTGCTGCGCGCTGCACGTGTCGTGAGCGCGGCGCGCCACGCGGCCGACTTCGGCGGTCGCGGAACGGCGGAGGCGAGCGACTTCGGCGCCGCGATGGATCGCGTGCGAAGAGTGCGCGCCGAAGTGAGCGCCGCGCGCTCCGCCTGGCGGCTGCGCGATCTCGGGATCGACGTCTTTCTCGGCGAGGGCCGATTCACCGGATCCGACGCTCTCTCCGTGGCGGACCGGACCCTTCGTTTTCGCCGCGCGCTTGTCGCCACCGGAACGCGACCGTCAGCGCCGGATCTCGAAGGACTCGCGGACATCGGCTACCTCACCAGTGACAACGTTTTCTCGTTGACCGACCTGCCGCGACGGCTGGCGATCGTCGGTGGCGGTCCTCTCGGCTGCGAGCTCGCGCAGTCGTTCGCCCGTTTCGGCAGCCAGGTGACCCTTTTCCTCCGCGATCACCATCTCCTTCCCGCCGAGGACGAGGCCTGCGCCGCGATCATTCACCGCGCGCTCGAAGCCGACGGCGTGCGCATTGTCACGGGAGCTCGCCTGATCGCGGTCCGGCGCCCGCAGCGCAGCAAGGTGCTGCACTTCGAGCTCGATGGCCATCAGCACCAGCTGCCCGCCGATGAGCTCCTCGTCGCGACCGGGCGCTCGGCGAATGTCCAGGGGCTGGGGCTCGAGAACGCCAGCGTGGCCTTCTCACCGCGCGGCATCGAAGTCGACGATCAGCTGCGCACCGCGAACCCGCGCATTTTCGCGTGCGGCGACGTGGCCTCGAATCTCCGGCAGACGCATCTCTCGGAAGCGCAGGCGAAGATCGTGGTCGAGAATGCACTCTTCGGCGGCCGACGGCGCGTCAGCGACCTCGTCGTTCCGCGCTGCACATTCACCCATCCTGAGCTCGCCCAGGTCGGCGCCTCGGAAGCGGAGCTCACGGCGCGCGGCGTGCGGTTCCGGACGCTCGAGGTCGCCCTCGATGAAGACGATCGTGTGCGCGTCGACGGCGCGCCGCCGGGCCGGATGAAACTGATCTATCGCCAGGGATCCGACCGGCTTCTCGGGGCGACGATCGTCGCCGATCATGCGGGAGAGACCATCGGCGAGCTGGTCGTGGCGATTCAGAACGGAATCGGTCTCGCCCGGCTCGCGGCGACGATTCATGCGTACCCGACGCACTCCACCGCTCTCACCCGCGCGGCCGAGGCCTGGGAGAACGCGCAGGCGGGAAAGTGGCGCCAGCGCTACCTCTCCTTCTATTTCCGCCGGCAGGAGAAGGCCGAGCGCCGGCGGATCGCCAGCGCCCGGTCCGCCGAGCCGCCGCTTCGGGACTACGGAGCGGGTGGCGCTGACGCCGGTGAATCCGGAGCCCCGGCTCCGCCGTCGTAGCCGCCGCCCAGCGCACGGAAGAGATCGACCGCCGCCACGAGCTCGTCGCGCCGCGCGCCGATCACTTCGAGCTCGGCCACGAGCCGCGAACGCTCGACGTCGAGCACCTCGAGGAAATCCGACTCCCCTTCCTGGTAGCGATCCCGGCCCAGCCCGGCCGCGGACGTCAGCGCCTCGCTCTGCTCTGCGAGCGCGAGGCGGCGGGCGTGATGCGACCGCGCGGCGAAGAGAGCGTCTTCGACATCACGAAAAGCTCCCTGCGCGGTCGCGAGGTACGAGATCACCGCCTGCTCCTGCCGCGCCTTCGACGCCACCACCAGCGCGCGATTGCGGCCGCCCTGGAAGATCGGCTGCAGCAGACCGGCGGCCGCCTGCCAGACGAGCGCCGCCGGCTTGAACAGATTCGACAGCTCGGTGCTCTCCCGGCCGTAGTAGCCGGTGAGTCCGATCGACGGAAAAAGAGCCGCGCGCGCCTGACCGACACGAGCGGCAGAGGCGGCAAGTCGCGCTTCCGCAGCGACCACATCCGGGCGACGGAGGAGGAGCTCCGAAGGCAGGGCCGGAGGAACCTCTGGAACGATGAGCTCTTCCAGAGCCTTGCCGCGCTCGATCGCCTCCGGCATTCCGCCGAGCAGGATCGCGAGACGATTCTCCGCCGCGCGCTGCTCGCGCTCGATTTCCGGCAGGGTGGCTTCCGCGGCTGCCCGCTCGGCCCGCGCGCGCTCGAAGTCGAGACGCGAGACGAGCCCTCCCTGAAAGCGATCGTCGATCAGTTGTTCGGTCCGATGACGTGTGTCGACGGTCTCCCGGGTGACTGCGACCTGACGATCGAGCGCCGCGAGATCGAAATAGGTCGACGCGACATCGGCGGTGACTGCGAGACGAACGGCCTCGCGCGTCGAAGCTGCAGCCAGGAGATCCTGCCGCGCGGCCTCAGCCTGATTGCGCGCGCGACCGAAAATATCGAGCTCGAACGAGACGCTCGCGGCGATCCGCCCCGACTCGACCACCGGATCGGCACCCGGAGCCACGACGCCCGTGCTTTCGGACAGCCGCGTCCGCGCCGCCGAGGCTTCGAGAGCGAGGGACGGCAGGCGATCAGCTCCGGCGACACGCGCCAGTGCGCGGGCCTCTTCGACGCGGGAGATGGCGATCGCGAGATCATGATTCGCCTCGAGCGCTTTCGCTTCGAGGGCATCGAGCTGCGGATCTCCGAACGATTTCCACCAGTCGCTGGCGACCGCTGACGCCGGAGAACTGCTTGAAGGCGACCGCCAGCTGTCCGGGGTGGTGAGCGCCGGGGGCTGCGGAGACGGAGCGAGAGAGCATCCGCTCGCGCCCAGCAGAATCAGAGCGAGCCAGGGAGAGGCGGCGAAAACGGAACGAACGGACGATCGGCGAATCACGAAGACACCTCCTGCGCGCTCTCGGAGTCGGCCGGTAGCGAAGCGTCTCGCCCTCGACCGAGTTTCGCGATCAGCACATAGAACACGGGAATGAAGAAAACGGCGATGAAGGTGGCTGCAAGCATGCCGCCGAAGACACCGGTGCCGATCGAGTGCCGGCTGGCGGCCCCCGCGCCGCTCGAAATCACCAGCGGAAGAACTCCGAGGACGAAAGCGAGAGACGTCATGACGATCGGCCGGAAGCGCAGTCGAGCCGCCTCCTGCGCCGCCGCTTCGAAAGTCGCCCCGGCATGCCGCCGCTGGGTGGCGAATTCGACCATCAGAATGGCGTTTTTCGACGCCAGACCGATGAGAGTGACGAGTCCGATCTGGAAGTAGACGTCGTTCGCGGTTCCTCGCAGCCAGACGGCAACGAGAGCCCCGAGGACGGCGATCGGCACGGTCAGCAGGACGGCGATCGGCAGCTTCCAGCTCTCGTACTGCCCGGCGAGAATCAGGAAGACGACGATGATCGAAAACAGGAAGACGATGGCCGAGGAGCCGCCGGTCTTCTTCTCCTGGTAGGCCGAGCCGCTCCAGGCGTAGCCGAAGTCCTGGGGCAGATCGGCGTTCGCGAGCTTCTCCATCGCCGCGATCGCTTCGCCGGAGCTCCGTCCAGGTGCAGCGGCCCCGAGCAGCTTCACCGCCGGGAAGCCGTTGAACCGTTCGAGAACCTCAGGTCCGACCGTGGGCTTGATCGTGACGAGCGCGGAGAGCGGCATCATCTTGCCGTCACCGGTTCGGACGTAGACACGCCCGAGATCCTCCGGAGACTGCCGATCGACGGCCTCGGCCTGCAGCTGGACGCGGAAGGCGCGGCCGCTGCGGGTGAAGTCGTTGACGTAGAGCGTTCCGAAAGTGCTCTGCAGCGCGGCGTACACGTCGTCGACCGCGACTCCCGAAGCTTTGGCGCGCTCGCGGTCGAGCTCGACTTCGAGCTGCGGAACTTCGGGCCGGAAGAGCGACCGGACGCCGGCCAGCTCCGGCAGCTTGTTCGCTTTCGCCATCAGGTCGAACGCGACCTGCGAGAGTCGCTGCGTTCCGCCTTCACCACGGTTCTGGACGAAGAACTCGAAACCACCCGTCGAGCCGAGGCCCTGAATCGGCGGCGGATTGAAGCCGAAAACGACCGCCTCCTTGATGCCACCGACCCGGCCGTAGAAACCGCCGAGCACCTGGTCCAGGCTCGCGGAACGGTCCTTCCAGGGCTTGAGAATGATGAAGAAAGTCGCGGCGTTCGATTTGCTGCCACCACCGACGAAGTCGAAGCCGACGATGGAGACGATGCGCTCGACCGCCTTGTCGGCGAGAACGGCGCCCTCGACCTGACGCGCCACGTCGCTGGTGCGCGACAGCGTGGCGCCGTCCGGCAGAACTGCCGCCGCGATGAAGTAGCCCTGATCTTCGCTCGGCACGAGACCGCCGGGAACGATCTTCAACAGTCCGAAAGTCGCGAGCAGCGCGATGAGGAAAAGTCCGACGGCCAGCGCCTTGTGACGGATCAGATAGTCCACTGCCCGCCCGAAAGACGCCGTCCGGTTGGTGAACCAGCGATCGAACTTGCCCAGAATGCCGCGCGGTTCGATGTGCTTGTCCTTGAGCAGGATCGCGCACAGCGCCGGAGTCAGCGTCAGAGCGACGACGCCGGACAGCGCCACCGAGATCGCGATGGTGATCGCGAACTGACGGTAGAGCTCACCGGCGAGACCGCCGAAGAAGGCGACCGGCAGGAAAACCGCGACGAGCACGAGGACGATCGCGATCACCGGTCCGGTCACTTCGGTCATCGCCTTGAATGCCGCCTCGCGCGGCGAGACCTTCTCCGTCCGCTGGATGCGCTCCACGTTCTCGAGGACGACGATCGCATCGTCGACGACGATGCCGATCGCGAGGACGAGTCCGAACAGCGTCAGCGTGTTGATGCTGAAGCCGAGGGCGTACATTCCGGCAAAGGCGCCGACGAGCGAGACCGGCACCGCCAGCAGCGGAATGAGCGTCGCCCGGAAGGAGCCGAGGAAGAGATAGACGACGAGGAACACCAGCGCCATCGCTTCGAGGAGCGTCTTCACGACCTCTTCGATCGACACCCGGACGAAGCGCGTCGAATCGTAGGGCGTCGAGTAGTCCATCCCGGCCGGGAACCGCTTCGAGACCTCCTTCATCGTCGCCTGTACGCCGTCGGCGGTCTTCAAGGCGTTCGCCCCGGGCTGCAGGAAGATCGCCATGATGATCGCCTGCTTGCCATTGACGTTCGACACGGTGTCGTAGTCGCGCGCACCGAGCTCGACCCGCGCGACGTCGGCAAGACGCACCTGCGCGCCGCCTGCTTCCGAGCGCAGGACGATGTTCTCGAACTCCTTCGGCTCGGTGTAGCGCGCCGGCGCGGTCACCGTGAACGACAGCTCGAGCGGCCCGGGCGTCGGCTCCTGCCCGACGCGTCCGACCGCGAACTGCGAGTTCTGTTCCCGGATGGAGTTCGCGACGTCCGCAGGGGTCAGCCCGAAGAGCGCCAGCCGATCCGGCTTCAGCCAGATCCGCATCGAGAAGTCCTTGGCGCCGAAGAGCAGTGCCGAGCCGACTCCGGGAACGCGCTTGATCTCCTCGAGGACGTTGAGGGTCGTGTAGTTGGAGAGGAAGAGCGGATCGAACCGCCCTTCGGGCGACGTCATGGCGATGATCTGCAGGAAGTTCGACGACTGCTTCTGGACGGTGACGCCGTTTCGCCGCACCTCCTCGGGGAGGCGCGGCTCGGCCAGGCGGACGCGGTTGCTGACATTGGTCGCCGCCTGGTCGACGTTCGTCCCGGTTTCGAAAGTCACGTTGATGCTCACCGAGCCGTTCGAGGACGAGGTGGACGAGAGGTAGAGCATCCCCTCGACGCCGTTGATCTGCTCTTCGATCGGCGCCGCGACCGTCACTTGCAGGGTCTCGGCAGAAGCCCCCGGATAGAAGGCATTCACCGTCACCTGCGGCGGCGCGATCTCCGGGTACTGCGCAATCGGCAGGTTGAAGATCGCTGCCGCGCCGATCAGCAGGATGAGCAGCGAGATGACGGTGGCGAGAATCGGCCGCCGGATGAAGAGATGCGAGATCATGAACCGGCTCCGGCCGCCGGGGCGCCACCGGCAGGCGTCGGTTCGACGACCTGCACCGCCGCTCCGGGCTGGACCTTGAGGCCTCCGTCCACGATCACCC
>JBDTQG010000122.1:0-8319 GCA_039932315.1 Thermoanaerobaculia bacterium | reverse complement strand
GGCCCCTTCTTGTCGATGATCCGGATGCACGCCTCGAAACGCGATTCGCCGTCGAAGCCGGGAGAGTGGCGGCGCTGACTCTCACGGAGCGCGCCGGACAGGGGAGGCTGCCGGACGGAATCCTCGTCGATCTGCGCCATGAACCGATCGTTCGACTCCCCGGCGATGTGCAGTTTTCGGAGCGGCTCATCTCCGAAATCGAACGGGCGCTTTCGGAGGGCGATCAGGTCATCCTCCTGCGCAACCGTCGCGGCTACTCGCCGCTCCTGCTCTGCCGGGCATGCGGAGAAGATTTTCGCTGCGACGACTGCGGTCTTCCCCGCACGTACCACCGGCGCGGCGAGCAGTTGATCTGCCACTACTGCGACTCGCATCTTGCGGCCCCCACTCGCTGCCCCCGTTGCCGCGGAGAAACTCTCGAGGCGATCGGGGCGGGGACCGAGCGCATCGAAGAGGCGCTCAAGGAGCGCTTCCCCGGAACGCCCGTCGACGTTCTCGACCGCGACGCCCTGCGCCGGGGCGGCGGTCCGGCGGCGATCCTCGAGCGCTTCCAGCGCGGTGCGACGCGGATCCTCGTCGGCACACAGATGGTCTCCAAGGGGCACCATTTTCCGGGCGTCGCCCTGACGGGAATTCTCTCGGCGGACAGCTATCTGGGATTCCCCGATTTCCGCGCGGTGGAGAAGACCTACGCTCTTCTCACCCAGCTCGCCGGAAGAGCAGGACGGGGAGAACGACCCGGTCGCGTCGTCATCCAGACGTTCCTGCCGGAGCACTACGCGATCCGTGCGGCGCTCCTCCAGGACGACCGCGCATTCGCCGACCAGGAACTGCGCTTCCGCCGCATCTTCCACTATCCGCCCTATACCCGGATGGTGCAGCTTCTTCTGCGCGACAAGAGCCGGGAGCGCGGCCTCGCGCGCCTGTCCGAAGTGGCCTCGCGCATCGCGCGGCACCCGCGCGCGGGCGAGCTCCGCGTCACCGGTCCGGCGACGGCGCCGCTCGAGCGCCTGCGCGGCGAGTGGCGGCTGCAGCTCCTCGTTCGCGGCGTTCAGGGCCCGGTCGTCCGCCAGGTGGTTCGCGAGGCGCTGGGCGACAAGGTTCTGGCTGGGCTCGCGATCGACGTCGACCCGTATCACCTGCTCTGAGTGTTTGACCTCCTTCCCGCGCCTCTGCTACCTTGGCCGCTCTCGTGACCGCCCCTTCCGGAGCTCCGGCCGCCGCAGACAGCACCCAGAACGCCCAGTTCGAGGAGCCTCTCGTCGCCTTGCGACGCAAGATCGAGGAGCTCGAAGGGTACCCCGAAGGCACCGGCCGCGGCGCCGAGCTCAAGGAGCTGCGCAAGCAGCTGCGCAGCGAGACCGACCGGATTTTTGCCGGCCTGTCGCGCTGGCAGAAGACGCTTCTCGCCCGGCATTCGGATCGCCCTTACACTCTCGACTACGTCCGGATGCTGACCGAGGACTGGGTCGAGCTGCACGGCGACCGGGCTTTCGGCGATGACGCCGCCATCGTCGCCGGCCTGGCGAAGTTCCGCGGCCGTTCCGTCGCCATCATCGGCCATCACAAAGGTCGTGGCACCAAGGAACGCATCGCGAGAAATTTCGGCCAGCCTCGTCCGGAGGGCTACCGCAAGGCGCTCCGCGTCATGCAGCTCGCGGAGCGCTTCGGCCTCCCGGTCATCACCCTCATCGACACGGCCGGCGCCTATCCCGGGCTAGACGCCGAAGAGCGCGGACAGGCGGAAGCGATCGCCCGGAACCTCCTCGAAATGGCTGGACTCCGCGTTCCGATCGTCGTCGTGATCACCGGCGAGGGCGGCAGTGGAGGAGCGCTGGCGCTGGGCGTCGGCGATCGCGTGCTGATCCTCGAATTCTCGGTCTATTCGGTGATTTCTCCCGAAGGATGCGCCGCGATTCTGTGGAAGGACCAGGAGAAGAAAGCGCTAGCTGCGGAGGCGATGCGCCTCACGGCGCCGGACCTCCTGAAACTCGGCGTCGTCGACGAGATCGTGAGCGAGCCTCCGGGCGGAATTCACACCGATCCGGAAGCGGGAGCGGCGAACCTCGGCGAGGCTCTCGAGCGGGCGCTCAAGGCGCTCGAATCGATGAGTCCGGAAGCCCGCCTCGAGGCCCGCTATCGGCGTTTTCGCGCGCTGGGTGTGGTCAGCGGAACCTGACGCCGGGTGAGTGCCACCTGGACGCTTCGGCAGGCCGAGCCTGCGGCGAACGCGCCCGCCGAAGTCGACATCTCAGCCGCTGCCGCCCACGCTCCGGACCTCGCGGACCTGCTTCGCCGGCGCGGCATCGTTTCCGCAGCGGAACGCGCGGCCTTCCTTTCTCCGTCGGTCGCTGACCTCCACGATCCGCTGGGGCTGCTCGGCATGAGCCGGGCCGTCGATCTACTCATGGCAGCCCGCGAACGCGAAGAGTGCGTCGCAGTCGTCGGCGATTACGACGTCGATGGGATCACCTCGACCGCTCTCCTTCTCGGGCTTTTTCGAGCGGTCGGGATTCGCTGCGAGGGCATCCTGCCGAATCGTCACGACGGCGGGTACGGTCTTCAGCCCCGTCACGTCGCCGAAGCGCATCGGCTCGGATGCCGTCTGCTGGTCACCGCCGATTGCGGAATTCTGGCACACGCCGCGATCGCTGCCGCCGGGGCGATCGATCTGCCGGTCATCGTCACCGATCACCACCTTCCCGGCCCGGAGCCGCTGCCGGCAGCGGCGGTCGTTAATCCCCGTCAGAAGGAATGTACCTACCCGTTCAAGGATCTCGCCGGCGTCGGGCTCGCGCTCAAGCTCGCGGCGGCGGTGCTCGCGCGGCTCGGCCGGGAGATCCCCTGGCCCGCGCTCTGCCGTATCGCCTGTCTCGGAACGATCGCCGATGCGGCTCCGCTCGTCGGCGAAAACCGGGTGCTCGCGAGCGTCGGTCTCGCGGCACTTCCAGCCACGCCCTCCGTCGGTCTGCTTGCACTGATGGCCGAGGCCGAAGTGGGCGTTCCCGTCCGCGCCTACGATGTCGGTTTTCGCCTCGGTCCCCGGCTCAACGCCGCCGGCCGGCTGGGCGCCGCGGATCCCGCGCTCGAGCTCCTGCTGACGCGGGATCCGGCGCGGGCGAAGGAGCTCGCCCGGCAGCTCGGCGAATGGAACGTCGAGCGCCGTGCGCTCGAACGCAAGGTGCTCGACGACTGCGCGGAGCGATTTGCCAGCCAGCCGTTGCCGGGAATCCTCGTCGGTTGGAGCGAAAACTGGCATCGCGGCGTCGTCGGCATCGCGGCGGGGCGATTGGCGCGCGAATTTCATCGCCCTGCGGTGCTCTTCGCGGTGGAGAACGGCGTCGCCGTCGGTTCTGGGCGCAGCGTGCCAGGACTCGACCTGCACGGCTTTCTCGAGCGCTGGCAAACGAGCTGCGAGCGGTTCGGCGGGCACGCGCAGGCGGTCGGAATGACGGTGCTCGCAGCGAATCTTTCCGGTCTCGCCGCGGAGTGGAAAGAGGCGGCGACCCGCTTCCCCGAGCATCAGCTGGCGGAGACTTTCGAATATGACGGCGACCTCCCGCTCGCAGAGGTGAGCGCAGAGAGGATCCAGGAGCTGGCCCGGCTCGAGCCGTTCGGCATGGGAAATCCCGAGCCGGTTTTCCGCTTCTCGCCGTGCAGCGTCGCGGGTCCGCCGCGGACCTTCGGCAACGGCCACCTCGGATTTCTCGTCCGCAGCGGCGCCGAGAGCCTCGAGGTGGTGGCCTGGGGCTGGGGCGCCCGGCAGAGCCTGTTTCAACCGGGTGCCGGCAACCGCTTCGAAATGCTTGCCAGTCTCGAGCACGACAACTACCGCAACCGACCTCGCCTGCGCCTGATCGATGCGCGCACGATGAGCCCTCAAACCAACTAGAATGAACGGGATGAAGCGAAAAGGCAGAGGCACCGTCAAGGGCCTCCGACGCGGACTTTTGGCTCTCCTGCTGCTGGTCGTCGCGGGACTGATCGGGCTCTACCTTCTCGGGCGCCTGGGAAGACCTGGCGACAGCCCGGAGCCCGCACCGGTCGACACCGCCACTGCCGCCGAAACGGCGGCGGCGAACGCGGAGAACGTCGTTGCCTCGAGCGCCGCATTCGACTTCACTCAATCGATGGAAGGGAAGCGGGTTTTCGCGGTTCACGGCGACCGCTTCCGCTCGACGCGGGAAGGCAAGGTCGAGCTCGAAAAGGTGCGCTTCGAAGTCTTCCGCGATGACGTGAGCTACTCGGTCTCGAGCAACGCGGCAACCTACGACTCGAACTCTCAGGATGCTCTCCTTTCGGGCGACGTGCATCTCGCCGGCGGCGAGCTTTCGATCGCCAGCGGACAGCTGCAACTCGGACGGGGCGGCAAGTTCATCTCCGCTGAGGGACCGGTCGCGCTCCGACACGGCGAGTTCTGGACCGGCGCGGCGGCCTCGCTGGAGTTCGACATCGCCCTCGACCTTCTGACCTTGCGCGGACCGGTCACCATCGCCGGACGACTCCCCGGCGCCGAGCCGATCGATGTCAGCGCGGGGAAGATCGTGCTCGACCGTTCCGGACGAGTGCTTTCCGCGAAAGGCGAGGTCACCGCAAACCGCGGCGCCAGTCATTTCGTCGCCGATACCGCCGACGTATATCTCGCCGAGGACGGTTCCACTCCTTCCGCACTGGCGCTCGAAGGCGATCTCTCCGGAACCTGGGTGGATGCCACCGCACTGCCCGGTGACGGTCGCGTCGACTTTCAGGGCATCAAATTGACGATGCAACTCGGCGCGAGCGGATTTTCCGAGCCGAAAGAGATCGCCCTCGAAGGACGGCCGGGCAGACTGGCGCTCGTGGAGTCGGTGAAAGGAGATCTCATCGACGGCCTCGCGTCCCGCGCGCTGACGATGACCTTTGCCGACGGCCGGCCCCAGTCCGCGCAGAGCAACGAACCCGTCTACTTCTCGGAGACGCGCGCCGGCACGGATCAACCCACTCGGTCCGCACGCGCCGATCGCGCCGAAGCCGCTTTCGGACCCGACGGCAGCGTGCAGCGGGTGGCGCTGAACGGAGGCGTCACGATGACCGACCCTGCGCTGCGCGGCTGGGGCGATCAGGCGATCTTCGATTTCGCCCTCGAACGGTCCGAGCTCCTCGGCGCGCCGGCGCGCACCGAAAGCGCGAGCGGCGACCTGTCGTCGCCACACATCGTCTACTCGCGGAAGACAGGCCTGCTGGACGCCGATCGCGGAGTCCGCGGCGTGCTGAAACGGGGCAGCGCACCCGCTGCGAGCACCATCGCCGGAGTGGGTTTCCGCAGCGACCAGCCGATCGAATTCCAGGCGGATGAGGCGGTCTTCAGCGAATCGCCGCGCGGGTTTCTGCTCAAAGGCAAGGCGCGCGCCTGGCAGGGGAAGAGCCTGCTCCTCGCCGACCAGATTCACGGAGAAGAGACGGAAGAGCGCCTGGCGGCGGCCGGAAACGTCCGGACGCTGCTCGCTCTGCCGCAGGGAAAGTCGACCGCGGCGCCCGCTGCGAGCACTGCAGGCGCGGCGGAAAAGGGCGCGCCCGAGATCCGAGCCCCTGCCGCCGCTACCCCTGTGGCCCCGCTCGTTACCGTCGCCACCGCCGCGACCGCACCGATGACCGAGGTCCTCGCCGATCTCCTGACCTACCGCCGCAAGGAATCGACGCTGACCTATTCCGGAACCGTGCGACTCTCGCAGACGACAAGAACGCTCGCGTGCGACGAAATCGTCGCCGATCTCGACGAGAAGCAGCAGGTACGTCGCATGACCGGGACCGGAAAAGTGCTGCTGCGCGACGCCGCAGCGGGGCGCTCGATCCAGGCGACGGTCGCGACATACGATGTCGCTGCAGACAGCATTGAGCTCACGGGAGAACCGGTGACGATTCAGGACGATACGGGCGCGAAGCTGACGGGAAAGCGCGCGATCTACGACCTCAAGACGGGAGCCGCGCGACTTGCCGGTGCCGCCGGTGCCGCCGGTGCCACCGATACCGCCGGCCCAGAGAACGCGCCCACCAGCTCCGGTGCAGCGGCCCCCGCGATTGCGCCACCGGCGCCTGCCAACACTCCGAAGCCTTCCACGACCGCGGCGGTGAGCCCGCCATGAAGAAGAAAGACGGACCCCGTCTCGCCGCGATCGGATTGCGCAAGGTCTATGGCGGCCGTGCGGTCGTTCAGGACATCTCGGTCGACGTGTCGCCGGGAGAAATCGTCGGCCTTCTCGGTCCGAACGGCGCCGGAAAGACGACGACCTTCTACATGGTCGTCGGCCTGGCGCCGCCCGATGGCGGCAAGGTCATGCTCGGCGAAGACGAGATCACGGATCTGCCGATGTATCTGCGCGCGCAGCGCGGCATCAGCTATCTGCCGCAGGAGCCGTCGATCTTTCGCAAGCTCTCGGCGGAAGACAACCTGCGCGCCGTTTTCGAGACTCTCGACCTGACGCATGCCGAGCAGGAGCGGCGCATCGACCGACTTCTCGAGGATTTCCGCCTCGAGAAGGTCCGCAAGAGCATGGGCTACATGCTTTCCGGCGGCGAGCGCCGCCGCGTGGAGATCGCACGGGCGCTCGTGCTGTCGCCCTCCTTCATTCTCCTCGATGAGCCGTTTGCCGGCATCGATCCGATTGCCGTGCTCGATATTCAAGGTATCATCCGCCACCTGAGAGAGATGGGAATCGGCATCCTGATCACCGACCACAACGTACGCGAGACGCTGAAGATCACCGACCGCGCGTACATCATCAACAACGGCGGAATTCTGCGCGCCGGCACACCGCAGGAGCTCTCCTCGGACCCTCAGGTGCGCAAGATCTACCTCGGCGAACAGTTCCAGCTCTAGCCCGACTTCCACTTCCACCCGCGTATGGCTCTCGAGCAGAAACTCTCCCTCAAACTTTCGCAGCGTCTCGTCATGACGCCGTCGCTGCAGCAGGCGATCAAGCTGCTGCAGATGACCCGGCTCGAGCTCGAGGTCGTGGTCGCGCAGGAGCTCGAGATCAATCCCGTCCTGGAAGAGGCGGAAGACGCGGAAGACGAGGAGGACGGCTCGCCGCTCGAGGCCGCAGCGCAGGACACGATCGAAGCGTTGCCGACGCCCGAGGTCATCGAGCGGCAACGGCTCGAGCAGGTCGCCTTCGAGGCCTATCTCGACGACGCTTCCGGGGACGACGGCGGGAGCTACGGCGAGTCCGAAAATCGCGAGGCGCCGCCGCTCGAAAATACGCTCACCCGCGAGCCGGATCTCTACGATCACCTGCTCTGGCAGATCCATATGTCGGACTTCTCGCCGCGCGAGCGCGAAGTCGCGGAGCTCATCGTCGGCAACCTGAATCCGGACGGATTCCTCGTCGCCGACCTCGAGGAGATCCGCGACCTCGCGAACGCCGACCACGAAGAGCCGCAGTCGATGGAGCAGATCCAGGAGGTTCTGGCGCGAGTCCAGCGGCTCGATCCGCCCGGAATCGCCTGTGCCAACCTTTGTCAGAGTCTCCTGCTGCAGCTCGATCTGCGCGGCGAGCCCGGCGACTCCGTGACCCGCCGCATTCTTGCCGAGCACTGGGACCTTTTCCTGCGCCGCCAGTATCCGCTGATCGCCCGGGCAATGGGTCTCACTCTCTCCAGCCTCGAGCCCGTCATCGAGGAGATCAAGACACTGCAGACGCGCCCGGGTCGGAAGTTCACCAACGACCGGACGCACTACATCGAGCCGGATGTCCATGTCATCAAGGTGGGCGACGAGTACGTCATCCAGTTGAACGACGACGGGCTGCCGAAGCTCCGGATCTCACGCGCCTACCGGCGGATGCTCAAGGACCTGCGCTCCGAGGGCCGGCAGAACGACGCCCAGCAGTTCATCTCCGAGAAGATGCGTTCGGCGCTGTGGATGATCAAGAGTCTCGATCAGCGGCAACGCACGATCTACAAGGTCGCGACGTCGATCGTTCGTCAGCAGCGCGACTTCCTCGATCATGGACTCGATCACCTTCGCCCCATGGTGCTGCGCGACGTCGCCGAAGACATCGGCATGCATGAATCGACCGTGAGCCGAGTGGTCTCGAACAAGTACATGCACACGCCGCGCGGCCTCTTCCCGCTCAAGTATTTCTTCCACAGCGGAATCGACCGCGACTACGGAGAAGACATTTCGTCGCTGACGGTGAAGCGCAAGATTCAGCAGCTGGTCGAGAGCGAAGACGCCCGGCATCCGCTCTCCGACAGCGAGCTCATGAGAATTCTGAATCGCGAAGGAATCCAGATCGCCCGCCGCACGGTCGCCAAGTACCGCGACGAGCTGCAAGTGCC
>JBDTQG010000121.1:0-8346 GCA_039932315.1 Thermoanaerobaculia bacterium | reverse complement strand
CAAGGGGGGAAAATTAACCGCCACAAAGGGGGGAATTTAGGGAGCTATTTGACACACCGCTCTTCATTGCCTGCCAAGTCGTATCGCGGACAGTGCGACTCTGTTGAACATCGACCAGCGTGACAGGCTGGTGCGCGGCTTTGTACTGCGAAATCTCAAGCTGAAGGACCTCACCGTGGGCAACGGCATCGGCGAGACGCTCGCGGATCGTCGATGCGGCGACCTCCAGCTCGCCTCGCTGAGTCACCAGACGATTCGTCTCCTCCGCTGGTGGCAGCGCAATCTGCCGCAAATCCTCTGGGCTCGCCCCCCATCTCCCCAACTCGAGGGAAGCGGCTTCCAGATCTCGATTCAGACGAGCCACCTGTGTCGCGCCCTTCTTTTCCTGGGCAACTACATCACCGAGCGCTCTGGCCGTTGCCAGGGCGTCACGCAGTGACACCGGATTCTCATTGGGAGGCAGTGCCGCAATCTCTGCGTTGATGCCTTTGATCTCTTCCTCTTTGCTCCTTCTACTCTCTTCAGCCGCTGTGAGCGCTTGCTCGAGAGCCTCGTGGCGATGGATCAGACTATCGAGGGCTGATTGCACCAAGCTGCTCGGCAAGCGTTGAGCAAAATCCTCCTCAGTCTCCTCTGGCCAGCCAAGCTGCCGCGCGGATGCCCGAACGGTCTGCCACAGCACACGGATCTCCTCTTCGCGCTTGCCAATGTCGCCTTCGTGATTTCGCAACTGCTGGCGCAATTCGGACAGCGAATCGATATCAGAAGCTCGGAGAAGCAACGACTCGTCCGGGTGGAGTTTGTCGATCTTCTCCTGCAATTCTGCGGATTGTCTCTCGAAGAGAGTAAGCGATTGTTCGGCGATGGCGATTTCTCGTTCCGCTCCCTCCAACTGGTGAGCGGCCGCCTCTGGCAGAGCAATCACCTGGCCTAGGTCAGCCATGTGGCGATCCAGCTCACTGAGGCGGATCAGCATCGGGGCCACGCGGCGCACCCGCTCCAGTCGCACGCGCTCTTGCTCGGCAGCGTCAAAGCGACCGCGCGCCTGACTCATTTCCTCTTTCAGCCTGTCCACCTGAGCCCGAGCCTCCTGCCAATCCCGCGTGCGCACTGTGACTTGCTTGAGCTCCGCTTCAGCTTGTTCGAGCTCCGCGCTGGCTATGTAATATTCCCGTTCGCCGGACTTGCGCTTGGCCCAAAGCTTGTCGGCCTCCGCCTCAAGTCGGTCGCGGACTTGACCCAGGCCACCTATTCCGGCGGCAGCCTGAAAGAGTATCTGGCCAATGTCGTTGGATGCGCTCAGGATCTCCTGCCCGCCGCGGACCAGACGCTCGTGGTCCAGCCCGAACATCTGGTCGAAGAACGTCCGATCTACCTGCCCAAGGAAGGGCATCATGGCGCCATCAGGAAGTGCCACGCCCTTCGAAGTTTGCAGAGTCCTGGTCCGCGCCTTGGTTCGGACGAAATCAAGGCTTTCGTCTCCATGTTCCACCAGCGCACCCAAACACATCTCACTATGAGGGTGAAGGAAGTTGTATCGCGAGCGGGTTTCGATGCCAAACAGCAGATCCTTCACTGCATCGCGCAAGGTCGACTTGCCGGCTTCGTTGGCCCCCAAAATCAGGTGGAAGTCCCTGGTCACCGCTGGCATGGAAATCGACCGGTCGGTGAACTTTCCATATCGTTTCAGGTCAAGACGTGAAATTCGCATGGCGAGCTCAGTTCGATCTAGCCAGATACGCCAGCAGCCCCGGCGTGATCGCCTTGACTATCCCGGAAGCACTGCCGTTGCGGATTGCATTCAGGTCCGGAAGGGCTTGAATCAACTCGATCGGCGCCTTGTCCAGCAGAGGTCGAAGATCCTCGACCAGAGACTTCAGGAACGCTTCATCGTCAGGTGCCTCAGCCAGAAAACCCTGCAGATCGGCGATGGCGTCCGAACGGGCCGCCACGGTTCCATCGTCGGCGTATGGTTCCGTCTCGATCCTGAGCTTCTCCACCCAGAGTCGGTCGATGCCCTGGCCGGCGACCTGTCCCAGAACTTCCTCTCTGAGCTGCGATTCCAAACCGAAAAGTTCCCCATGGGCCGCCGTTCTGCCCCTGAGACATACACGTACCGAGAGAAACATGCTCTCGGGGGTCTCGGCGACCAACTGTTCGAACGCCCGCCCCACCAGCCTGACGACTTCATCCAGTGTGCTCGCCTGACTGGCATCGATCTCGAGCTCCTTCCAACGCAGCAGGTCGACCAGCAGACGCTCGACCGACTGAATACCGGACCCGTCCGCTGTGATCAGCATCGCTCCACGGGGGCCTGTTTCGCGGATGTGACGCCCCTGCAAGTTGCCCGGGAACACAACCCACGGGTCCTTGAGCAGAATGGCATGTTCGTGAACATGCCCAAGGGCCCAGTAGTCGTACTTCTTCGCGGCGAGTTCCGTTAGGGAGCAAGGCGCATAGTTGGCATGGGCTGCATATCCCTCCAGAGCGGTATGCAATACGCCGATATTGAGCCAACCGGCCACCGGCACAGGGTAGCTGGCCACCAGGTTTTCCAGAGTGGCCGCTTCCTTGTAGCTGCGGCCGTGCAGCGCCACTTTCAGACTCTCGATACGAAATGTGTTGGCTTTGCGGGAGTCGAATTGGTGGACATTCGGGGGCAGGACCAGCTTCCTTGTCATCTCGCTTTCGGCGTCGTGGTTGCCGAACAGCAGGTAGACCGGAATGCCAGCCTTGTTGAGTCGCCCCATCTCGCGGCAGAAGAAGTGGCCGGTGTTGTAATCCTTCCAGCTACCGTCATAGAGATCGCCTGCGATGACCAGGAAATCCACCGCTTCCTCGATGGCCACATCCACGAGACGTGTGAATGCATCGCGCGTGACGGTTCTGAGGAGATCGACAGGGGCATCTTTATAGGCGGCGAGGCCAGATAAGGGGCTATCAAGGTGGATGTCGGCTGTGTGGATGAATTTCAACTTGATTCTCCCGAGATCTTCTCGATAGTGCCGGGACTGATTCTCCGAGTTGCTGCCAACACTGCCACCTGTAGCGCCACCGAGTTCGTGGACAGTTGGATAAGTCTACTCAAGCAGCGTTCCTGAGAGCGATGGAGTCGGCCCCACCAGCTCGGCGAGCTCGACTCGTCGGACCCGGAGCGGTTGCGCAACTACCTGTTGTCAGCCATCCGCAATCGGGTGAAGGACGAAGTTCGGCGGGCTTCCAAGGGCGAAGTGCGCAACGGTGCCCGGGCCGACCAGGTCGACCCGGGTTCGAGTCCGCTCGACGAGGTGATCGAAACCGAAGAGGCGCTGCGCTATCGGGCGGCGCTCCTGAGCCTCACCGAGGCGGATCGCGACCTGCTCGTGGCGCGGGTCGAGCTGGGATTTCGCTATGAGGACCTGGCCCGGGTGCTCGGCCATCCTTCGGCGGCGGCGGCGCGCGAGGCCGCGCGGCGAGCGGGGCTGCGGCTCGCTCGGGCGATGGGGGCGTAGGGGCAGCGAGAGAGGGCCAAGACCGAGAGACTCGTTGCGCCCGCCAGAAACCAGCGGGACAAGATGCGCGGCGCTTCCCATCGCAACCAGGCTGAGGTGCCGCTGAGGTGCCAGCCGCCTTCGCAGGCCTTCGCCGGCCGACACGGAGGCCGGAGCCGCCTAACAGCTCCCGCGCGGAAAGGCTCCCCGCGCTAGCTACCGCTTCCTCGACGCGATTCGAGAAAGGCGATGTCCACGGAGTCGCCGGGAGCGGACCGCTCCGCGAGGGCGATCTTCTTCAGGCGCAGCAGGTCCGGCTCGGATGCGACGTCGAAGAGGTGGGTGCGAATCCGGGTACGCGTCGCCCGCCCGGCGAGCGTCGCCGCGGGGATCGGAAAGTCGAAGAGGAGATCGATTCGAAGACCGCTCTTCGGATCGAAGAAGCTCGCACTCGCCGGAGCATCCAGTTTCAGGCGTGCGATCGCGACCCGGCGGTTCGAGATCGTCGAGGCGACGTCGCCTGCTTCGTCCAGACGCGAGACGAGCTCGAGCCCGCGGTCGTAGAGCAGCGCGATAGCGCTCGCGAGGCGCTCACCCGGACGCGCAATGACGAAATCGAAATCCCGCGTCACTCTCCTCGACCCCAGAACGACGAGGGCCATGCCTCCCACCAGCACGGGATCCAGCCGCAGGGCGCGCAGCGCGTCGACGATTTCGCCGACCGTCCCGAGGGGGTCGCTGCGTTCAGCCATTCAGGAATCCCCGGGATAGATCCCCGGCAGGCGACCGGTGAAAGTGTTCTCGCTTCGGACGACCCTCCCCTTCCCACGGAGCTCGTCCGCGGCGGCCGCGTACCTCAGATTTTCGATGATGCGCCGGCTCGCGCGGAGCGACGACATCCGCGCCTTGCCTCCGAGGGAAGCGATGCGCTTCTTCTCCACCGCCGACAGCCGCTCGCCGCGCGCTTTCCCGCCCCGGCTCCCCAAAAGTCGCGCCATCTCCGCGAGCTGTGCGATGTCCGACACGGTCATGCATCCAATGTACTTACCGCTAAGTACTCTGTCAAGCGAACGCCTCGAGGAACAGCTTTCGGACTCGTCCGGACTCTGGCCTTCGGGCGGCTACTGCGGGGGCAAAGCCGCCCGCTTACCCGCCCAGAATCGTTCGATCACCGCGCGGGTGGAGCGTTCGGGCTCGACGAAGGCGTGGGGTGGCACCAGGTAGGTCTGGTCGATCGCAAACTGACCGCCGACGACCGCGTGGCTGACCAGGTCGGAAAACACCACCCAGGCCGAGCCCGGGGGGAACGCCCAGTAGGTCGTGGGCGCTTGCTCCTGCAGGTAGGGATCGGTCTTGCCGAAAAAGTGCAGGCGCATCATCAGCTGGTCGTAGGTCGACGTCTCGGGCAGGGGGATGCCGAAGCGGCCACCGAAACGCAGGCGCAGCCGGGTGCGCCAATCGGGCCGCGTCTCCCCGGGTTCGCGCACCTTTTCGCCCCATTGATCCAGGAGAGAACCGAGCGACTCGGAGGTGAGCCACTCGCGTTCCACCGTGGGGTTGATGTTGACGAAGACGCGCAGGAACGATCCACCGTGGGCCGCCTGGTCGCTGTTGGCATCGACGTGGAGCAGGGCGCCTGAAATGCGCGGATCGATCGGCCGCCCCTTCTCTTCGACGAGGCGGAACCGCAGCGGTCCGAGGCGCGCCGCTCGGTGGTACCGGGGCAGGGCGCGAGCGAGCCAGCGGCTAGCCTCGCGGCTGAAATCTTCGAGCACGGCCTTGAGACGAACGGTGTCCTCCGCCGTCCCTGCCTGTTGGCCGCCCATCACGCCCGTGGCCGGGAACAGGGTGATCGACTTGGCGTGGCCATCGAGCTGCCGGGCGAGGAGAAACTCGAGGTCCGAGCCGGTCGGCAACGGGAACGGGCATTTCTCGAAGAAGACCAGTTCGCCCCGCTCGAGCTGGCGGGCGAGTGAATCTGCGGTCGCGGCGGCGTTCCGGGTCGGTTCCTCGGTGGCAACGCCGGCTGCCTTGGATCTTGCCCTGAGCAGTTGGAAGCTCCGATCGGCGCGCACGCTCGCGTACTTGGCGTGCACCTCGATCATGGCCTCGTGCGCCAGGTCGGGTCGAGGGGGTGGGCGCCAACTGCTCTGCATCATGGCTCGCTGGCCGTTGGGGCGGACGTGCGAGCGGACGCCTTCGACCGCGCTCGCGATCCGTTCGAAAAGTGCCGTGGCCGTCGCCCGGTCCTGCCGGAGCTGCGGCTCCCAATCGACGGTCCCGGGGGCGAGGAGGTGGGTGTGCGAGGCCAGGTCGCTCGCGTTCCGCAGCAACCGCTGCCCGAGGCCACGCTCGGCGAGGAAATGCTCGACCTTGGGCGAGTAGCCGAAGACCAGGAAGGGGACTCCGGCGCTGTAGGCGAAGATCGCGGCGTGGAGGGAGGCCACCACCACCGCTTTGGCGCGCTGGATCGCCGCGAACGCCTGGTCGGGATGGGCCGTCTCCAGGGGCGCGGCGAGCCCCGCGGCGCGGGCGAAGTGTCCGAGCAGTTCTTCGTCGCGGTTGTAGTGAGTGAACGGGAGCAGTGCGACCGGACCCTCGAGCTGCTCGAGCCAGGCGACCACGGTGGGGGCCTGGATGGGAGTGAGGGCACCGGCGTGAAGGTGCACGAGGGTGGTTCCGGCCGGCTGCGGGGTGGCACCGTCCTCGACCAGATCGGGGAAGAGAACGGTCAGACACGGCGCCACTTCGATGCTGTCGCGGTGGACGCCGCTCAACTGCTCGCGATCCGCAAGCGAGCGTACCGAGACCAGCCGGTAGGAAGAGAGGTGGCCGGCCTCAACCTCTCCGAAACAGCCGGCGGTGTTGAGGATGTGCTCGCCCGGAACACGAAAGAGGTCGTAGAACGGGTGACCCTCGGGATGGAGCAGTTCCCCTCCACCGACGATCAGGCAGTCGTAGTCGGTCGAGACCGAGGCGCCGAGGTGAACCGGCTCGACCTGGGAGAGGCCGGCCCGGCGCGCCAGCCGCAGCGCCGCGAGTCCGACCGCCTGATCGCCGGTGTTTGCACTGAGCGAGTCCCAGAGGAGCCCCACCTTGCTCATCTCATGAGCCGCTTTCGCATTGGCGACAATCGTAGCGCACGGCCTGGGCGCCAGGCCGAGGCGTTCTTCGCGGAGAGTCCGGGCAGGATGATCCCAGGTCGGCTCGGGCTACGCGAAGCAGGTCAAGAGAGACTCGAATCGCAGTCCCCGCATCGGTTCTCTCCGCAATGGATCGTCGGCCCAGCTCGCGCCCCTTGCCGGCGTCCCACCCATCGCGCCGAACCGCTCCGGGCATCGGATGCTGCGGATCGCTCCGAGGGCGAGGTGGTCGGAAGCTCCTCCGTGAACGACCGTTTCGGCACCACCCTCACCTTCGGCGACTTCAATGCCGACTTCATCGAGGACTTAGCGATCGGTACACGACCTCGCCGTTGGTCAACCTGGCGAAGACCTCGGCAACGTCGATCGCGGCGGCGTCACGATCCTCATGGGGAGTCCGGCGCACGGCGAGAGCGCGCAGCTCCGGCCGAAGCTCGGGTTTGCGAAGGCCTCTTTCGAGACTATTGGTTGGCTTCCGCAGATCGCCTCGGGGAGAATCGTGCACTACTGGTCTTTGGCGGGGAGGCCAAGTATCTCAGCCTTGAGAGTCGTCTTGAGCTCGCGGGTTGTGACAGAAACGTCGGAGGTGGGCGTCCGAATTGTCTTTGAGACGGCGTCGCCTGGACGAAGCAAGACTTCTAAATTCCGATCATCGTTCCAAAATACGTACAGCGGGACATGGTCGCGAGCTTCCCAAACGATCTGCCCAGTTTCCCAAGTCCTAGTACCGTTTGAAGCCTGAGCGATTGAAATTCTGAAACTGATGTCGCCCAAGGCCCCTCCTCCGTTCTCCAGCCTGTAGAGATAGGCCACTCTGGTTCCATCGGGCGACGGTATGCTCGAGATTGAGCAGACTTTCTCCTGGAGAGAATTGCAACCTCCGAAGGTTGCCAAAACCTACAAGAGAGCAAGACTCGTCTTGTTCACAGAGAATCTCCTGGTTACGGTCGTATCCATCTACACTATCCGCGACGTTCCATACTCCTTCGAAAAAAGCATTGCCGCCGCTGACTCGGTGCTGACTCGGTGCCAGGCGATTTCCGGAGAGTGCCAGCCGAACTCCCAAGCGCGGCACTCCCAAGCGCGATGGGCAAGGCAGGTCAGAACAGCCCGCGGATGCGTTGACATGCGCCGCACATGTGCCTATGTTCGCCACATGCCCGTGATGATCCAGATTCGCAACGTACCCGAGAGCCTGCATCGCAAGCTGAAGGTCCGCGCGGCAGAGGCCGGCATGTCGCTCTCGGACTATTTGCTTGCCGACCTCCGGAAGGTCGCCGAGCGGCCGACTGCCGCCGAGCTGCGGACGCGGCTGCAGGCGCGCCCGGCGGTCACCCTCCCCGAACCCGCGGCGCGCGCCGAGCGCGACGCGCGCAACTAGCGCGACGCGCGCGCCGAGCGGATCTTCGACCCTGCCGAGACGCTGCACGTTCCAGACTCGACCTCGAGGTTGCCCAGGTCTTGCGGCGTTATGAGCGCGCGCAGCTCCTCGATCGGACGCGCGCGGAAGCGGCCCTGGAGGATCTCGCCGATCTGCCGTTCGAACGCTACAGCCACCGCCTGCTCCTGCCACGCGCCTGGGAGCTGCGCGGCCATCTGACGATCTACGACGGCGTGTACATCGCCTTGGCCGAGCTCCTCGACGCCCCCCTCCTCACCGGCGACGCCGCGCTCGCTGCGGCCAAACACCGCGCAACGATCGAACTGCTCGCCCTCCCCTGAGCGCAATGGAC
>JBDTQG010000120.1:0-8493 GCA_039932315.1 Thermoanaerobaculia bacterium | reverse complement strand
CGAAGCGCGAGTTCCATCCCGGCTACTCCGTCCCCGGCATCCTGCACGACGACGCGCTGACGACGAAGAAAGTGGCGTCGAAGCTCGACCTCGAGAAGCACGGACTGCGCTTCCGCACGGCGCCCGCGACCTACATTGTCGAGAACGGCGGACCCGGAATCGTTCTCTCCCCCGACGCCGAGCAAACGGCGGCCGCGATCGCCCAGCGCTCGCGCCACGACGGCGACAACTACCTCCTCTACCGCTCCTTTCTTTCCCGAATTCAACCTGTTTTCGAAGCGATCCTCGCCGACACACCCCCGCCGCTGACGCCGCACGGCTGGCGGGAAGTCCTCGGGCTCGTCCGCCGCGGCCTCGTCGCGCTCAAGCTCAAGCGCCGGGACATCGTCGAGCTGGCGCGCGTCGCGCCGATGTGTGTCGCCGACTTCCTCAACGAGAAGTTCGAGACGCCGTTCCTCGTCGAAGGGCTCGCGGCTCCGGCCGTGATCTCGACCTGGAGCGGGCCGTGGTCGGCGGGCAGCAACACGAATCTCCTCCTCCGCGAATGCAGCGGGGGCGAGAGCCTCGCCGGCGGGCCGGCTGGGCTCGTCGCGGCACTGGTTTCAGCGGCTCGCGCCGCCGGCGCGGAAATCCGTCTGAGCTCGGAAGTCGCGCGGATCCGTCTCGCCGGCAGCGCCGTCGCCGGCGTCACCCTGGTTTCGGGCGAGACGATCGACGCGACGACGGTGCTCTCTTCCGCCGACCCGAAGCAGACCCTGCTCTCGCTCGTCGCTCCCGGAACACTGCCGATCCAGATCGAAGAGGAGTTCCGTCGCTTCCGCGCCCGCGGCTCCGCGGCGAAGATGCATCTCGCGCTCTCGGGTCCGCTCGAGCTCACCGGAGCCGGCGGCCGGCGCGACGAAGCGATCCGCATCGGTGGCGGGCACGTCGACGATCTCGAGCGCGCCTTCGATGCCATCAAGTACCGCCAGTTCGCGACGCGGCCGAATCTCGAGATCCGCGTGCCGACGGTCGCCGACGCGAGCCTGGCACCGCAGGGACACCACGTCGTCTCGATTCTCGCGAGCTACGCGCCCTTCGCGCTCGAAGGCGGCTGGACGGATGCCGCGAAGAGCGCGCTCGGGGAGTCCATCGTCGCGGAGCTCGAGCGTCACGCCCCGGGCCTCCGCGCGCAGATCGTCGCGCAGGAGATTCTGACGCCGCGCGATCTCGAGCAGGAGTTCGCGCTCACCGGCGGCCAGATCCACCACGGCGAGATCGCGCTCGACCAGTTGCTCGTCCTCCGCCCGGCGCCCTCCGCCGCGCGCTACGCCACCAGCGTTCCCGGCCTCTACCTCGGCGGCGCCGGCAACCACCCCGGCGGCGGCGTCCGCCCCACCGCCGGCCTCCTCGCCGCCGAAGCCGTTCTCGCGCGGTAACGCGCGCCCGGCGCCACGACCGCGGCCGCCGCTTCAGACTTCACAACAGCTCCACCCGATCTCCGACTCGAACGCGCCCGGCGCGCGCGACTTCGGCGTTCAGGCCGAGGACGCCGCCGAGGCGTTCGACGATCGTGCGCAGGACTTTCGGATCCTGTTTCAGGGTGTCGGGATCGAAAGTCGTCATGACGCAGCGCCCGCGGAGGTCGGCGAGGGCGACAACTGCATCGCCGATGCGGAGGCGCCGACCTTCCCAGCCGCGCTCGGCGAGACCCTCGACGCCGGCGATGTAGAGATTCGGCCGGAAGCGCCGGCGATCGAGTTGCAGGGAGTCGATCGCGCCGTCCGTCGCGACGAGGAGCGGCAGAATGTCGTAGCGATGTTCGAGCGCGTTCGACGGCACGAGCCGCGAACCCTTGCCGGCGGCGCGCTCGACGTCGGCCGCGACGGAGGCGTCCCGCCACGGACGTCCGTCGACGAGAACCTCTCCTCTCTCGTCGATCGTCGCATGGTGTCCGAGAAGCGCCGGCCGGCTCCGCGCCGTGACGATCCGCTCGCCGTGCACCTGAATCCGGCGATCGCCCTCGACTCCCTCCCGGTCCAGCAGCGCCGTCTCGAGGCGCTCCCCAGCCATCGACTTCACCGGATACCGCCAGATCTCTTCCAGGTACATGACACCTCCTCGTTCTTGGATGCAGAGGGGTTTCGTCGCGCAGGCCTCGCCTCCCCGGCGGACGTTCGCCGCCATCGCCGGACCGCAACCGCGGGCGATTGTCCCTCCGGCGACCGAATCAGCGGTAATGGAAAGTATGAGCCTGCTCGATCCGAAGGACCGGCGCCGTTGGCCGGTGCCATCCCGCCGCTGGGTCACACTGATCCTCGCCACTGCCGCCACTGCCGCCTTGGCGGCGCCGGCGTTCTGCCAGACCACGACCTACAGTTTCACCGGCGTGAGCTACACCGCGGTGCAACCTCCCTACCTGGCCACGCAGCGCCTGAGCGGAAGCTTCACCGTGGCCGCGCCGCTGCCGGCCTTCCGGCCCTTGAGCGACCTCGCACCGGCGCTCGCCGCCATGAGCTTCCACGACGGGGTCGAGGGGCAGAGCCTCGCCGACTCCTTCATCTGCCGCTTCGAGATCGCCACCGACGGCGCCGGCGCCGTGACGCAGTGGCGGATCCTGCTCCGGCGCTCGCCTTACAACCCTCTGGACCCGCAGCACTCGATCGAAACCCTGGGAAACGTGGGGATCCTGCAGGGGGCAGACTTCGTCGGCACCGGCCCGGCCGGCGTCAATCCGTGCGATCCGATCGTCGCCGCTCCCGCGGCCAGCAGCGCGGCGCAGGGGAGCTGGATCTCCGATCACCCGCAGCCGAGCCTGCCGACGATCTACACCTATGCCGGTCGTCCGTACACTTCCGCGGCACCGCCCTACAGCCTGGGTGGCCAGCTCTCCGGCTCGGTGACCTTCGCCAACCCGCTGCCCGCTTTCTTGCCGCTGGCGGATGTCACGCCGGCTCTTGCCGGATTCGCCTTCTCCGACGGCGTCGAGAGCCGGACTTTCGCCAACTCCTTCGTCTGCCGGTTCGAAGTGGCGACGGACGGCGCCGGCGCGATTTCCCGCTGGCACATTACGCTGGCGCGTTCGCCTTATAACCCCGGCGATCCACATCACGTCATCGAGAGCTTCGGACAGCCCGGAGTCCTCTCCGGCATCGACGTTGCCGGCACCGGTACCGCCGGCCCCGGACCTTGCGACGCCATCGCCCTTGCGCCCATGGCCTCGTCCTCAGCGCAGGGCAGCTGGATTTCCAGCCAGCCGTTGCCACCCGACCCATCGACTTACAACTACACCGGCGATCCCTACACCTCCGCCACACCCCCGTACTCGCTCGGCGGCGCGGTCCAAGGCTCGCTCACCCTGGCCGGCCCGCTGCCGCCCTACCTGCCGCTCACCGACGTGACGCCGGCGATCGTCGCATTTGCCTTCGACGACGGCGTCGAGACCCGAACCCTTGCCGATTCTTTCCTCTGCGCCTTCGAGGTCGCGACCGACGGGACAGGAAACATCACTCGCTGGCGAATCTCTCTGCGCCGGTTTCCCTACAACACGGGCGATCCGCATCACGCGATCGACAGCAACGGACAACCCGGCGTCGTACAGGGCGCGGACTTCGCAGGCAGCGGCACCGCACCGGCGGACCCGTGCGGTGTGATGGCGCTTTCGCCCTTCGGCTCGAGCAACACCCAGGGGATCTGGCAAACCGATCACCCGCTGCCTCTGGTGCCGACGCTCTATCGCTATACCGGCGCTCCCTACGTCTCCGCGCTGCCCCCCTATGCCTCTGGCGGCAACCTGACCGGTTCGCTGGCGGTCGACCATCCACTGCCGCCCTTCCTGCCGCTCACGGACATCACCCCGGCGATCGTCGGACTCGCCTTTTCCGACGGCGTCGCTACGCGCGCCCTCGCCGACTCGTTCCTCTGCCGGTTCGAAGTGGCGACCGATGGAGCCGGAGCGATCACCCGCTGGCAGATCGGCCTGCGCGAGTTCCCCTACGCACCCCTGTCGCCGCAGCATGCGATCGAGTCGTCCGGTCTCCCCGACCCGTTCGGCGGCATCGACCTTGTCGGCACCGGCGACGCGAACGCCGCTCCGTGCGGCACCACCAGCCTCGATCCTTATGCCTCGAGCGGCATGCACGGCACGTGGACGAATGAAAGCGCGACGTCGGTTGTCGAAATTCCCGCTCTCGACCGGCGCGGAATTCTCATCCTGGTTCTGGCGCTCGGCGCGCTCGCGATGTCGCGCCTGCGCGCGTGAGGCAACGCCAACCGAGCGGCGCCCCCGGGAAACGCATACCGCACGAGCAACCGAGCTCGCGGCGCTCGTCCAGCCTCCGGGCTTCGAGCTGGCGTCAGATGTCGACGACCGCAGGACCGGTGTCGTTGACGATCGGCGGCAGAGATTTGAGATACCGGTAGATCGCCCGGATGTCGTCGTCGCTCATGCGCCCGTACGCGCCCCATGGCATGACGCCGTCCTTGTAGACCGGGCCGGCGCGGAAACGCGCCAGGAAGGTCTCCTCCGTCCAGCCGGTGATGTGGCCCGTCGCCGGATCGGGAGTGAGATTCGGCGGCACATAAAGATGCTTCGGATCGAGCGCCGCCTCCATCGGGTCGCCGCCGGCGAGCTTGCCCTTTTCCTCGTTGCTGTGCTTCGTGTGGCAGTCGGCGCAGAGGGTATTGCTCAGCACGAGGTACTTGCCGCGCTCGATCGTCGGCGCCGAGGCGGGCGCCACGGCCGGCGGCGGAGTCTCCGCCTTCTGCGGCCCGATGGCGAACGCCATGAGCGCTTTGCCGAGCATGTTCAGCTCGTGCTCCGGCACTTGATTGACCACGGGCGGAAGCGTGCGGATGTAGGAGATGACCGCGACGAGCTCGTCGTCGCTCATGCCCGGGTAGTCCATCAGGGGAATGATCGCGCGACCGTTCGCGCGGACTCCGTTGCGGATCGTGCGCGCCAGTTCCGCGTCCGTGCGCCCGCCGATGCCGGTCGCGACATCCGAGGTCAGGTTCGCCGAATAGACCGGTCCGAAGGGCAGCGGAAACCTGTGGGCCCCGGACGGCGGCACCATCTCACCGGCATCCAGCCGCGCCCATCCGTCCCGCGGAACATGACAGTAAGCGCAGGCCGCCTGACCGTAGAAGAGCCTGCGGCCGTGCTCGATGACCACTGGATCCGTGGAAGCCTGAATCGCCGGATACGGCACCGTGAAGGTCCGCTTCCAGCGCATCTGCACGACGAGCAGAAGAAGAAGAACGAGACCCGCGATTCCGACGACGAGACGCAGCGCCCAGCGACCGATTTTTCGCAGCACGGAAACCTCCTGGAAGATACAGATCCGGCGCACATCGCCCGGATGCAACGAAGACCTGAGCGATCGCACAGCCACCGAACCTCTTGATTTCGGCGAATCCTATGCGGAAACCTCGGTCGCAATCCAATCTTCCCGCGGCGTCGAACCGGTCGAATAGAGTGAGGCTCGTGCTCGAGGCTCCCGCTTCAAACGCCGGTTTTCCATGAGCGCGGTCGTCGGCTCGAGCGATTCCGTCGACATCGCGATCGTCGGCGCCGGCGCTGCCGGCCTCATGGCGGCGATCCAGGCCGGGAGGCGGAACCCGGAGAAGCGCATTGTCGCGCTCGACGGCGCTCGCACTCTCGGCGCGAAGATCCTCGTCGCCGGCGGCGGGCGCTGCAACGTCACGCATTTCGAGGTCACGGCGGAGGATTTCGCCGGCGCGTCACCGCGGGCGATCGCGAAGGTGCTGCGCGAGTTTCCGGTCTCCGCGGTCGTCGACTTCTTCCGCGCGCAACGCGTCGAGCTCAAGCGCGAGGCGACCGGCAAGCTCTTTCCCGTCACCGACAGCGCCCGCACCGTGCTCGACGCGCTGCTCGGGGCAGCGCGGTCGGCGGGCGCCGACCTCCGCCATCCCTGCCGAGTCGAATCGATCGCCCGCGCGGGGGAGGGCTTCCGGCTGAAAGGGAGCTGGGGAGAGCTCGCCGCTCGTCGCGTCATTCTCGCCGCCGGTGGACAGGCATTGCCCAAAAGCGGCTCGGACGGCGCGGGCGTCGCGCTCGTGCGCTCCCTCGGTCACACCTCGACCGCCACGATCTTCCCGGCCCTCGTGCCGCTGGTCGTCCCCGAGACGCACTGGGTGCGCGCACTTTCCGGCATCTCCCTTCCGGCGCGGATCGAAGTGCGCGGGGCGCGCGGAGAGCGGCGCTCCGCGTTCGAGGGAGATCTGCTGTGCACCCACTTCGGTCTCTCCGGTCCGGTCGCTCTGGACGCGAGCCGGCACTTTCTTTTCGCCCGGCAGGACGATCCCGGCGCGCGCCTCCTCGTTTCCTTCCTGCCGCGCCAGCATCCGGAGAATCTCGCCGCCGAGCTCGAGAATCTCGGCCGAAAAAGCTTCGGCAACTGGCTCGGGGAGAGGCTCCCCGATCGCCTTGCGGCGGCCCTCGTTCGCAGCGCCGGACTCGATCCCGCGGGAACGGCGCTGCGGCTGCCGCGAGAGGGCAGGAAGGCGCTGGTGCGGGCGGTCGTCGAGAACGAGATTCCCATCGCCGCCGACCGCGGCTTCGTCCATGCCGAGGCGACGGCCGGCGGTATTCCGCTGACTCAGGTCCATCTCGACTCGATGGAGTCTCGCCTCGTCCCCGGCCTCCATCTTTGCGGCGAGCTGCTCGACGTCGACGGCCGCATCGGCGGCTTCAATTTCCAGTGGGCCTGGGCGAGCGGCAGCGTTGCAGGACGCGCCGCAGCCGGGCCGGTCGCGTGAGGCCGGCGGCGCCGGACAAGAGCCCGGTACAGGCTGTGCAAGAGTTCTCCCCATGATCGGACGAACTTTCGCGCGCTTCGCGAGCGCTTCCCTGGCCGCGCTCCTTCTGACCTCCTGTTTTTCCGTTCAGACCCACCGCCGTCCGCTGAACGAGGGCGATCACACGACGGGCGGCATCGCCCTTCGCGTCTACGCCGACGACGCGGCGCGCAAGGCAAACACCCCCGGACCGCGCGGCCTGTCGATCGAGCTCGATCGCAAGGAGGGGGCGAAGTTCCGCCCGGTCTTCCGCTCGCTCGAGCCGACCTGGAGCGTCCTCGGTCTGCCGCCCGGCGAATACCGGCTGAGTTTCCCCGAACGCCTCGACGCTGCGGGCGAGGTCCAGGCGCTCGACGAGCGGCCGCGCATGTTGCGGATCCATGCCGGCGAGGTCGCGGAAGTCGACACGGTGCTCTCGCACGTCAACAAGGGAATGGTGGTGGCCGGCGTCGTCGCGGCGGTCGTCGCCGCCGTGCTGCTCGACGACTGGCTGGGAGATCATGATCTGCGGCCGCCGCTGCCGCACCTCCCGCCGCCGCCGCCGGACGTCCTCGATGCGATCTTCTGGATCTCCGTGAGCGCCGGTTCGGAGCCGTACGAGACCCATGAATGGCACGACAGCCCGGAGCCCCTCCGCCCGCTCATCACCTCCCACTTCCCGCCCGCGGATGCGCTGGTCGCGGCGCAGAAAGTGCGGATCACCTTCTCGCTCTCCGGCCCGATCGACGGCCGGACGGTGAGCGCGGATGCGATTCGCGTCGTCGGCGAAAACTCGGGAGTTCTTCCCGGCCGCTGCCACTACGACGCCGATCGCTGGTGGATCGTCTGGGAGGGAACGGGCGAGCTGCCGCGGGACGAGTCGTTCCGGGTCGACCTCGCCGGCCCGGCCGTCGCCGAGCTGCGGAGCGACGAACCGGAATCCGCCCTGCGGTTCGACTTCCGCAGCGCTCCCTGAGATTCGGAAGCTCCGCGCGCGAGAGTCCTACTTCGCGATCGATTCGATCTTGAGGAGCGGCACTTCGACGGAGGTCGCGCGGCGGAGATCGACCCGCGCGCGGACTCCCCAGAAGTTGTCGAGCAGGGGGTCCATCAGGGTCTGTTGCACTTCCCACTGGCGGTCGCCGACCTGACGGATCTGCGTCCAGTGGTGGCGTCGGCTCTCGGGTGAGGTGATGAGGTCGGTGTACTCCTCGAAGAACGGCGCCAGCGCCGATTCGAGGCGCTTCGCATCCCAGTCGTCGGCGATTCCTTCACCGGCGTTCTGCGGCGCGGCGTGAACGATCTTCTCGGCTGCGTCTTCCCAGTTCCGATTCGCCAGCGCGTGAACGAAGAGGTGCATCTCCGACCGGACTCGCGCCGCGAAGATCTTCGGATTTTCGGCGAGCTCGCGCACCCAGATCGCTTCGACCGCCTTCTCGCGTTCGTCACGCTTCGCGAGCAGAAGCTCGGGATGGAGCATGCTCTCCCACTCTTCGAGCAGGCTCGTGTCCGTAAGCTCGATCGTCGTGCGGAAGAAACCGAGGACATCTTCGACCGCCTCGGTTTTGGCGACGATCGGAACGTTCTGCTGCAGCGTGCGGTAGAGCTGCGAGAGGTAGCGCAGCAGCACGCCCTCACTGCGCTCGAGCCCATAGGCCTTCACGTAGTCGTTGAACGAGGCGTAGGTCTCCCACATCTCGCGGCCGATCGACTTGG
>JBDTQG010000119.1:0-8519 GCA_039932315.1 Thermoanaerobaculia bacterium | reverse complement strand
CACAACGAGCGCGTCGTCGACGAGATGGCGCAGCTGGGTGTCGGCACGGTGCAGCATTTCGAAGAGGCACGCCTCGATGAAGCCGGATCCGGCGCGATCATCTTCTCGGCGCACGGAGTGCCGCCGTCGTTTCACCAGCGCGCCCAGGCGCGCGGCCTGAAGATTCTCGACACTACTTGCCCGTTCGTCTACGACATTCACGACGAAGCGAGTGTCGCTCTTGCCGATGGAGCGCATCTCGTGTTCATCGGCGATCCGCATCACCGCGAAGTCGTCGGCTACACCCGAGACCTCGATCCCCAGCGGTTCCACATCCTGATGACCGTCGATGAGGCGCGCACGATCGACTGGTCGCGCTATCCGAAGGTGAAGATCTTCTATCAGACGACCCTGAACGCCGACGATTTCGAGGACCTCGCGCGTTACATCGAGTCGGAGGTGCCGGCCACCCGCGCCGACACCATCTGCTACGCCACGAAGGAGAATCAGGAGGCGGCGCATGAGCTGGGCCGCGATCCGGAGATCGGACTCATCCTGGTCATCGGCGGCAAGCGCAGCGCGAATACGCGGCATCTCTGGGAGATCTGCGCGCGCTACAAACCGAGCTACCTCATCCAGGGTGCGGAAGACATCGACCCGGTCTGGTTCGCGAACGTGGCCGAAGTGGGAATCACCGCCGGCGCTTCGACCCCGGACTACGTGGTCGAAGAGGTCGAAGCCGCGATTCAGCGTTTCGCTTCGACCTCAGCGCCGGTGCCAGCCCCGGTGAACGAATGAGCCGCAGGAAGCGCCGGCGATGAGATCCGTCTCCGCGCCCTCGGCGTCGAACGGTGACGCACCGGGCTCCGGCTGCCGAATCTTGCGAATCTTCCAATCAACCCTGTAATGGATCCGCTCTCCCGGCTGCGCGCAGAAGTACGAGGCCGTGGCATGCGCGTCGTTCTGCCGGAAAGCGACGATCCGCGGATCGTCCTCGCAGCTGCTGAATGCGAGAGGCTCGAGATCTGCCGGCCGATTCTTCTCGACGATCGGGCGCATGAAAGTCAGGAATTTGCGTCCGTCCGGGAGCACCTTGCGGCGCGCCTTGCCGCGCGCGCTTTCGACGCGGCGGAGTCCGCCCGCCGAATCGCGGACCGGCTGCATCAGGCGTGCGCGCAGGTTGCCGTCGGGCTCGCCGATGCCGCGGTGATGGGAGCCCGGGCGACGACGGCGGAGACGCTGCGCGCGGCGCTCGCAGCGATCGGTCCGGCGCCCGGCGTCAGCGTCGTCTCGTCCTCCTTCCTGATGACTCTTCCCGGCGGCCGTTCGCTCATCTTCTCCGACTGCGCCGTCGTTCCAGATCCGTCCGCGGAAGGCCTCGCCGACATCGCGGTGGCGGCCGCGGCCAGCTGCCGCCTGCTGCTCGCCGAGGAGCCGCGCGTCGCGCTGCTGTCGTTCTCGACCCACGGCAGCGCGCGGCATCCCCAGGTCGAGAAGGTCGCCGAGGCCACGGCGATCCTCGGTCGCCGCGGAGTCGACTTCGCCTTCGACGGCGAGATCCAGGCCGATGCGGCCCTGGTGCCGGAGATTGCGGCCCGCAAGGCGCGCGGTTCCGGCGCTTCTGCAGCGCCGGAGCGCGGACTCGCGGGCGACGCCAATGTTCTGATTTTTCCCGACCTCGACGCCGGGAACATCGGCTACAAGTTGATCGAACGGCTGGCCGGCGCGCGGGCTGTCGGTCCGCTCTTGCAAGGACTTGCCCGTCCGGTGCACGATCTCTCGCGGGGCTGCTCGGTTGCGGACATCGTCGACGTGATGACGATTGCGGCGGCCGGCGCACTGGCCGTGCGCGAATCCGCGCGCTGCGCCGGAAGCTCCGAACGCGCGGCGAACGCCGGCTCCGTCGAGCGGCACGAAAGGAGTTGCCGGTGAAGGTACTCGTGGTGGGCGGCGGTGGCCGCGAGCATGCCCTCTGTTACAAGCTCCGCCAGAGCCCGTTGCTCACGGAGCTCTACTGCGCGCCCGGCAATCCCGGCATCGCGGCGATCGCCGACTGCGTTCCGATCGCGGCGGAAGAGATCCACTCGCTCGCCGATTTTGCGCAGGACGCGGGCATCGACCTCACCATCGTCGGACCGGAGCTGCCGCTCACGCTGGGAATCGTCGACGAGTTCCAGGCGCGCGGCCTGAAGATCTTCGGACCGAAGCGCCACGCCGCCGAGCTCGAGGGGTCGAAGGTGTTCGCCAAGGAGTTCCTGCGCCGGCACCGCATTCCCACCGCTCAGTTCGAGATCGTCCACGATCGCAACCACGCGGCGGACGCTGCGGCGCGCTTCGGTTTCCCGGTCGTTCTCAAGGCCGACGGACTGGCCGCGGGCAAGGGCGTTTTCGTCGCCACCGAACCGGCAGAGCTCGAGTGGGCGCTCGTGTCGCTTTTCGACGAGCGCCGCTTCGCTTCCGCGGCGGATCGCGTTCTGGTCGAGGAGTATCTGATGGGCGAAGAGGTTTCGTTCATCGCCCTTTCCGACGGCGAACGCATCCTGCCGTTCGCGACCGCGCGCGATCACAAGCGACTGCTCGACGGCGATCGCGGGCCCAATACCGGCGGCATGGGAGCTTTCAGTCCTTCCGGCCTCCTCTCGGCCGATCTCGCGGCGCAGATTCTCGAGGAGGTCGTCCATCGGACGATCGCCGGCATCGCTTCGGAAGGCCGACCGTTCGTCGGCGTCCTGTATGCGGGCATGATGCTGACCAGCGACGGACCGAAAGTCCTCGAATTCAACGCCCGGTTCGGCGATCCGGAAGCGCAGGCGCTCTTTCTCCGCCTCGAGGACGATCTGTTGCCGATCCTCGCGGCGGGAGCCGTGGGAAATTTCGGCGTGACGAGGCTTCACTTCCGCAAGGAGGCCTCGGCGGTGATCGTGCTCGCGAGCGCCGGGTATCCGGAGAAGCCCGTCCGCGGTGAACCGATCCTCGGTCTCGATCGCGCAGCGGCGATTCCCAACGTCGAGGTCTTCCACTCGGGCACGGCTCGGGTCGACGGCGTCGTCGTCGCAGACGGCGGCCGCGTTCTCTCGGTCGGCGCGACCGGCGCGACGCTCGCCGAAGCGTTGAAGAGCGCCTACGCCGCGGCGGCGGAGATCTCGTGGCCGTCGAAAATCCTGCGCAAGGACATCGGCCGCAATGCGCTTCTGCACGGCATCGCCTCGGGAGAGAGCGGCATCTTCCGCCTGCAGCTGCCGCGCAAGCGGTAGGGCGCGAACGTCCGCGCGTGTCCCGGCACGACGAACTCCCGATGCCGGGAACGCCGTCGTCGCCCGGGATTCACGTCGCTGTCCGGGACGATCGCCTCGATCTCCTGCGCGGGCTCTGCCTGCTGAAGATGTTCCTCACCCACCTCTGGCCGCAGCCGGTCGATCTTCAGCCTTTGTTCGGGTTCGTCTCCGCTGCGGAGGGTTTCTTCCTCATCTCCGGCGTCACGACAGGGATCGTCTATCGGAGCCGTGCCGCGAAGCTCGGCATCCAGGCGGCGACGAGCGCGCTGCTGCGCCGGAGTGTGCGCCTCTATCTGCTGAATCTCGCGCTGATCTTCATTTTCTTTGCAGCCGAGACGACCCACATCCTGCCGTACTCCCAGCTGCGCCCTGCCGGCTTCTCTCCGTTCGATCTGTTGTCGTTCAATCAGCCCTATTTCCTGCAGGTCCTGCCGCGCTATGCCCTCTATCTCGCGTTCGCGCCGCTCGTGCTCGTCGCGCTGCGACGGGGGTGGACCGTGCTCCTGCTGGCGATCTCGCTCCTTTTCTGGGCCGCCGTTCAGATTTTCGGGCGTGGACTCGCGCTGCCGTTCGTCGAGCACGGTCCGTACGGCTTTCTTGTGCTCGCCTGGCAGCTCCCGTTCTTCGGCGGCATGATTGCCGGATTTCATCGCGAGCGTCTGGGCGAGGGATGGCGAGCGCTCTCGTCGTTCTCGCGACTCGTCCTGCCGGCGCTCCTCTTCTCCGGCTTCGTCATTCTCGGCCTCGCGCACTTCAACGGGCTCCTGGACCGGGGAGGCGAAGGGATGGCGCGCCTCTTCGGCCGTGAGCAGCTCGCTCCCGGCCGCCTGATCGATCTCCTCTGCGCGGCGGCTTTTCTGTTCGCGCTCACCGATCGCTTCCTCATTCCGCTGCGTCGCTTCGCGGGATGGCTGCTCCTGCCGTTCGGCCGCCACGCGCTCTATATCTTTCTCGCGCACATCGCGACCTATGGACTCTGTCTGATCCTGGGCCCCTGGCTGCCGTTCCGGCTGGACGGCCATCCGGTCCGGCTGGCCATCGCCGACCTGCTGCATTTCAGTCTTCTCTGGGCGCTTGCCCGCTGGACGCCGCTCCGCCGGCAGCTTGCGCTCTAGACCGCAAATTTCTCGCTAAATATCTGAAAAATAGGGATTTCCGTTCCCGCGCGTTGACAGCCCTCAGGGCGGGTGCCATCATGCCGGCAGTTCGTATTCGTGCGCTCGCCGGAGGTCTTTTGGGGGGCGGGTTCGATCGGCCCTCCTCGCCAGATCTGGCGTGTTTTTTTTGGTATTGATCGTGCAGCTCGGGTAAACCAGCCATGTCGGGTTGTTCCGGTTGCTCCTACAAAGGGATGTCGACGGCGGTCGAGACCGCCTTCGTCGGCGTGCGCTTTGCCGAGGAGACCAACCTCACGCTGTGCGGCACCGGCGGGGAACTGCTGGGACGCGGGGCCGGAGTCATCGTCGAGATCGACGGCGAACCGGTCTACGGCCACGTCGAGCAGTCGCCGATGCCGGTGTTCAAGCCATGCCAGAAGTCGTCCGCGAAAAGCATCGTGCGTCCGGCGACGACCGAAGACAAAGAAGCCTACGAGCGCAAACTCGATCGCGAACGCACGGCAAAGCTCTTCTGCCTCGAGCGCGTGCGGACGCTCAAGCTCGAGATGAAGATCTCGAAAGTCGATTTCTCGCTCTCGGGCAAGAAAGCGACGCTCCATTTCACCGCCGAGCACCGCATCGATTTCCGCCAGCTCGTGCGTGACCTCTCGCAGCGCTTCGGCGCGCGGATTCAGATGGTACAGGTCGGTTCGCGCGACGAAGCGGCGCTGCTCGGCGGCGTGGGCGTCTGCGGCCAGACCCTTTGCTGTTCGACCTGGCTCAAGGATTTCCGGCCGATTTCGATCCAGATGGCGAAGCGGCAGAATCTCTCGCTCAATCCGTCGAAGATTTCCGGTCAGTGTGGGCGGCTGCTGTGCTGCCTTGCCTATGAAGACGATCAGTACAAGGGCGCGAAGCGTCCCAAGGATGAGGCATCGGTGAGCCAAGCCGTATGAGCCAGCGTAAGTTGATTCGACCCGACATTTCCGACGTGCGCGGCGTGGGGAGCTCCGAGCCGCGAGCCGTCACGCGACGCAAGCTTTCTCCTCCGGAGCAGACGAACGCCGAGGAGTTCTACTACCTCAAGCAGATGTCAGCGCGTACGCCGATGGTCGTGGTGCTGACGAACGACGAAGAGTTGCGCGGCTGGATCGAGTGGTACGACAAGGGCGCGATCAAGCTCAACCGCACCGCCGGTCCCAATCTGCTGATTCCGAAACACAACATCCGTTATCTCTTCAAGGAAGAGGAGCTGCGGCGCACGCGCAAGAAAAGCGCTGAGATCGGGCCGACCACGGCTCCGCCGGGAAAGCGCGGCCCGATTCCCGAAAGCCCTGAGGACGCCGAGCCGTCCGGCAGCGAGCCCGAGAGCAGCGAGGAGTGAACCCGGCAGTTCTCGCCCTCACCCAGGGCGATCCGGCGGGGATCGGTCCCGAGATCCTTCTGAAGAGCCTCGCTACGCTCGAGCTGCAGGCTGCCGATAGTCGACCCGCGACTCTTCTCGTCGCCGAGCGCAGCGCGCTCGACGCCGTTGCCGCGCTCGTTCCCGGTTTTCCGTGGGAACGCCTCGTCGAAGTTCAATCGCCCGACCGAGCGGAGCTGACCCGCGTCGCACAGGAACGAAGGATCGCTCTCCTCGATCCCGTCGCCGAGCGCCGGCAGATCTCTCTCGGTCGATCGGGAGCGGCGGACGCGCGCGGCGCGATGGCGGCGCTCGATGCCGCCATCGATCTCGCCCAGCGCGGAGTGATCGACGCCGTCGTCACGGCGCCGGTTTCGAAGGAGTCGATCGCCCATCACGTGCTCCCGGGTTTCGTCGGCCACACCGACTACCTCGCGGCCGCCTGCGGACTCGAAAAGTACGGGCGCGACTACCTGATGGCGTTTCTCGCCCCGGGGATGCAGGTTGCGCTGCTGACGGTCCATCTGCCGCTGCGTGCGGCGCTCGATCAGATCGATTCCGTGCACCTCCTCGAGGCGCTCGCCTGCCTCGAGCGGCATGCTGGCGGGAGGATCGCGCTCGCGGCGATCAACCCGCACGCGGGAGAAGGCGGCCTCCTCGGAACGGAAGACCAGGAGATTCTCTCGCCGGTGGTCGCCGAAGGGCGGCGTCGCGGCATCGATCTCCACGGACCGGAGAGTGCGGACTCGCTCTTCGCCCGCCTGGCGCGAGGCGAGTTCGACTGGGTGCTGGCGCTCTACCACGACCAGGGACTCATCGCGGTCAAGAGCGCGGCGTTCGGCCTCGCGACCAACTGGACGCTCGGCTTGCCTTTCCTGCGCACTTCGGTCGATCACGGAACGGCGTTCGCGCTGGCCGGCACCGGCCGCGCCGACGCTTCTCCGATGAACGCCGTCCTCGACACCACGCTGCAGATACTCGCCGGTGACCTGCCGCGCGGCCGGACGGCAGTTCTGCATCCGACGAGGAGCCCTTCGTCGTGATGCAGATCGTGCGCGACGACGCGCCGCTCCCCGTCGACCCGCTGACGCTGCTCAACGAACTGGCGCGTATCGCGACGCAGGATCTCGCTCTCCGTCCGATGCTGCAGCGCATCACGGACGCCCTGGCGACCCGACTCGGGATCGAATTCACGTCGCTGGTGCGCATCGATCGCGCTGCCGGACGTTTCATCTGCGAAGCAGTGACGAGCTCGACGCCGACCGATGTGTGTGTCGGCTACAGCCGCGAGCTCGGCAGCGGCGTCGTCGGCGCGGTCGCAGAGACCGGAAAGCCTGTGCTGCTCGACGACGTCCGCGACTATCCGGGCTACGTCGAAACGCTCTCCGGCGTGAAGTCGGAGCTCTGCCTGCCGATCATCCACCGCGGTGAGGTCGTGGCGCTTCTCAACCTCGAGAGCCCGCGTCACGCCGCATTCCGCGGCCAGCTGCCCTTCTTTTCCGCGGTCGCCGACCAGGTTTCGGGAGCGATCGCTTCGGCGCGGCTCTACGACGAGACAGAGCGCCGCGCGCTCTATCTCGAAGTGATCAGCGAGGTTTCGCACACGGCCTTGACGAGCGGCGATCTGCGCGAGGTTCTCGGTCGCGTTACGCGCTACGTTCAGGAGCGCTTCGACCTGACCCTCGCCGCGATCGTCGTCGCCAACGAAGACGGCACCGAGTGGGAGCACCGCGCGATCGCATTGCGCCCCGGGCTCGCGCTGCCGGCGCGCAAACGCTGGCCGGTGTCGGTCGGCGTCGTCGGTCGCGCGATCCGCACGGGTGAGCCGCAGCTCGTCCTCGACGTCGAGCAAGATGCGGACTACTTCGGCCTGGACGACACCATCTGCAGCGAGTATGCAGTTCCGCTCCGCTTCCAGGGTCGCACGCTGGGTGCGTTCAACGTCGAGACCGCCGATCACGAAGTTCTCGACAGCGAGAACCTGTCGCTCTTCCGTACCATCGCCGAGCAGGTCGTCGGCCGGATCGAGCTCGCGCTGGTCAACCAGAAGCTGCAGCGGGCGAATCAGGAGCTTGCAGCTCTGGCGCTCCGCGATTCACTCACCGGGGTCGCGAATCGCCGGCAGTTCGACGAGGTTCTCGAAGCCGAGTGGCGGCGCGCGCGCCGCAGCCGGACACCAGTGGCGCTGGCGATCGCCGACGTCGACTACTTCAAGAGCTACAACGACGCCTGCGGCCATCAGGCGGGGGATGCCTGTCTGCAGACGATCGCCCGCACCCTGGCGACCGTGGCGAACCGCGCCGGCGACCTCGTTGCGCGATACGGCGGTGAAGAGTTCGCCATCATCCTGCCGGGACTCGACAGCGATCAGGCGCTGCTCCTTGCCGAAGCCATGCGCCGGGCGATCGAGTACCAGGCGGTTCCGCACCCGGGTCTCCCGGCGACGGGAATCGTCACGGCGAGCATCGGCATCTGCGCGCTGATTCCGAAGCGCGGAGACACCGCCGCGACGCTCGTGCACGAAACCGATCAGGCGCTCTATCGCGCCAAGTCGGCCGGCCGGAATCGCGTCGTCCGCTCGACCTGAACGGCGCCCGCTGGGCGGTTCAAAGATTCAGATGACTCAGGTGTTCGAGCGGCTTCTGCGGCAAGCGCTCAGGAGGCGCCTTTGCCGGAGAGAACGACCGGTACCGTGCGGGCGAGAATCCGCAGATCGAGCCAGGGCGACCAGTTGTCGATGTAGGCGAGGTCGAGCTTCATCCACTG
>JBDTQG010000118.1:0-9180 GCA_039932315.1 Thermoanaerobaculia bacterium | reverse complement strand
GCCGAATAGAGGATTGTCATCCTACGACTGGACTCATTTTTGGGGACAGGCTCAAAAGACATCGTCGAAGAATCCGAGCCAGAACGAAGCTCGAAAGTCGCAGAGCGACGGATCGGAAATGGCGTGAGGGGCCGAACAGAGGATTGTCACCCTAAGACTCGACTCGATTTCGGGGACGGGCTCACGCGCACTGGAGCTGTTCCAAGTCGGGATTATTCTTCCGGTGCGGGAAGAAATGATTCGAAATTCAGATCTGTGACGTAGGAATCGGGCTCCTCCGAGTTCTCCAACTTCCGGAAAGTGCGAAGGTAGAGCGCTTCGCGTTGACTTGGAACAGGATAATAGACCCTCGCCTCGACGACCTCGAACTTCACGAAGCGCCACGCGTTGGAGATGAGATATATCGATGGGATTTCGGCTGGACGTAGGTGCATCCAAGCCTCATCTAGTGTGGGCGGTGGCTGTGTAAAGGCTGAGACCGATGGCTGCAACGGGCAAACGAGCAGTACCCAATACGGGAACGCGAGATCGCGAACCTCCCGGGCGGCGTCGGTGAAGAGTTCGCGCAGGACCTCAGGGTTGGAGCAATCCTTCCTGGAGATCCCAAAGTAGTCGAGGTGCTCGCTCGAGGAGCCGGAAGTACCTTTCTCGCATACAGCCCTGGTCCAAGCCGAGATCTGAGAATTCATAGGTCGATTACTCCGCAGGAAGAGTCCAGTTGTGTGATGTTAGCCACGCCTTCTCTTTGTTGGCTAGGATGCGCTCGCCGTGTTTCCAGCTCCCGTTCTTGTTCAAAGTGGCGCGCTCGCCTTTGAAATGAACGTGGTCTTTCTCATTTGGCCCTCTACCTTCGTGAACATGTTCAATGGACTTTGGCGCCTGCCCTCGTTCTACTTCCTTGTTCCTCTTTCCGGCTGAACTCTGGGAAGAGTTGCCCTCGCGCGCGCTCGCGAAGTACATACCAATATTGCCGCTAGCAGTGGCGATGGTGCTAGCCCCGTGCGCCGCCAAGGCGCCGCCCGCCGCGACCGCCACGGTACTTAGTCCGCCCGTTCCGGCTTCGACCAGAACACCCCCGAGGGCCGTTCCCGTGCCCTGGATAATCTCCAGTCCGCCCGCTGCCACGGCCGCGATATCTCCAAGCTGCTGGCCTAGTCTGAAGTCGTCATTTCCTGAGGAACGATCGGCTCCGAGAAGCATGCTGCTGCCGAAGCCGTTCACGATGCCGTTGACGACATCGAAGGCATTCTCTCCATCTGGATCGATAGATCGCAACGGATTTCCTAGTGCATATGCGTACCTGTTCCAGCCGGTAGAGAGCATGTGCCCACGATTTGCTTGACTTGGGTCCGCTGACTGGAAGCGGCCGAAGATGGGCGAATAGCCCCGCGCATGCATGTAGTCCTGATCGTCGGCGAGACCTGCAGTATTGAGCAGGTCGCGTTCGTGGCCCGTGAAGCGGAGAGCCTGGGTGTCAACCGTTCCGGGGATCTGCTCGCCATAGGGGTAGTAGTCGTAGCTCGCTACCAGCTGACCCAGTGAGTTGCTGACTCGGCGCGGTGAACCCAGGTGATCAAGATGGTAGTACGACGGAGTCCCGTTCGGTGCGTAGGAGACGACCGGTCCCTCCTCGCGGTAGAGATAGTCCGTGTACTGCAGCGGCCCGACGTTGAAGTCGTAGGAGCGCAGGACGCGGTCCTGGAGGTCGCGGATCGTGACCGTCGAACCACCGCCGCCCAGTCGAAGGCTCCAGATGCGTTCGTCGTCTGCCGTATAGACGAAGATCCAGTCCTCGGCACCGACCTTCCGGTGCGTCAGCATGTTGAGGTTGTCGTACTCGTAGACGTCCGAAGTGAAGGTCGTCAGGTTGCCGGAGGCGTCATAGCCTCCCGAGCTCAGCCGATTCGAGGCGGTCGACGTCGGCGTGGGCCGCAGCGTTCCATTGGTCGTGATGCCAGTGATGTTTCCGAAACCGTCGTAGTTGTAGGTCTGCGAGGCCCACGCGCCGGAGCCATGGGCTTGCGCATGGATCGCGCTTTACATCCAGAGCGAAATGGCGTGAGCCGCACGGGTAAAGTGGACTCATGAGCGAAATACGAGATCAGCGCATCGTCGTCTTCACCGGTGCCGGCGTTTCCGCCGAGTCCGGCCTCGCGACGTTTCGGAGCGTCGGTGGGTTGTGGGCGGATTTCGATCCGGCGACGCTCGCGACGCCGGAGGCGTTTGCGCGGGATCCGAAGCGGGTGTGGGATTGGTACGCTTCGCGCTACGTCGGGGTGCGCGATTCCGAGCCCAACGCTGCGCATCGCGCGATCGCCAGATTGGAAGCGGTTTTTCCGTCTACCCTCGTGGTGACACAGAACATCGATCGCATGCACCAGCGCGCCGGGAGCCGGAACCTGCTCGAGCTCCACGGCAACATCTGGAACGCGCGCTGCAACGCGTGCGGCAAGGAGGTCGACATGGCGACGGCGATCGACATCGCGGATCCTGCGAACGCCGCGCCGCGTTGCGGTTGCGGCGGACGGCTGCGGCCGGCGGTCGTCTGGTTCGGCGAGCGCCTGCCCGAGGGAGTTTTCGAGAGCGCAGCGGAAGCGTCGGCGGCCTGCGACCTCTTCATCGCGGTCGGCACCTCGGCGACGGTCTATCCGGCCGCCGGGCTCATCGACCTCGCGGCACGGAACGGCGCGTTCGTCATCGAAGTGAATCGTGAGGAGACGCCGCTCTCGCATCTCGCCGATCGCGTCGTCCGCGAACCGGCGGGGGAGGCGCTGCCGCGGCTCGTCGAAGAGTGGGCAAAGAGGCTCGCGGAGATCGATCCCACAGCCGACGACGGAGTGGATCCCGGAGCGGGGATCTGGCGGAGCTGACGATCGATCCGAGGGATCCGCTCGATCCGATCGTTCCGTTCGGCGGGACCGTGCGAAGCGGGAGCCTGCTCATCCGCGAGCTGCCTGCCGACGAGCGCCCGCGCGAGCGGCTTCTCGCGCAGGGTGCACGGGCGCTGGGAGATGCCGAGCTCCTCGCCATTCTCCTTCGCACCGGGAGGCCGGGAGCTTCGGCCCTCGAGGTCGCGCGCGAAATTCTGAGCTCGATCGGTGGCATCTCCGGTCTCACGGGGACGGGCGCGCCGGCGCTGTTGCGCAAGGGGCTCGGTGGAGCCAAGGCGGCGGCGCTCCTCGCCGCGGCGGAGATCGGACGCCGTCTCGCGCGCCACGAAGCGATCGAGCGCGCGGTGCTCGGGGCGCCGGCTGCCGTGGCGAGCTACCTCGCGCTGCGTTACGAAGTGCGGGACCAGGAGGTGATGGGAGCGCTCTATCTCGATACGCGCAATCGCCTGATCGCCGAGCGCGAGCTCTATCGTGGAACGGTGAACCGCGCGGCGGTCGAACCGCGGGCGATTCTCAAGGAAGGGCTGCTGCAGGGCGCCTGCGGCATGGTCGTCTTCCATACGCATCCGAGCGGCGATCCGAGCCCGAGCCCCGAGGACCTGGCATTCACCCGGCGTCTGGCCGAAGGCGGGGAGCTCGTGGGTGTCCGGCTCGTCGACCATCTGATTCTCGGCGGCGTGGGGCGCTGGGTCTCGTTGCGCGAGCGCGGCGCATGGTAATTTTCGTTCGTGGCTCGCGCAACCGGACTCTCCTCGCTCGACGGAACGACCTCTTCCAGTAACGGAGCCGCAGCTCTCGAGTACGGAGTCGCCGGGGAAGTCAGCCTGCGCTGGGCGGTCGTCGACCTCACGGCGGTCGTCGAAGAGGCGCGGCGGCGGCACGACCTCTCGCCGATCGCCGCCGTCGCCCTCGGACGCGCGATGGCAGGAGCGACTCTTCTGCTCCGGCTCTCGGCGAGAGCGTCGCGCCGGTTGACGCTCACCGTGACGGGCGACGGGCCGATCGGAAAGATCGTGGCGGAGGCGGACAGCGAGGGCAATCTCCGCGGTCTGGTGGGCGATCCGCAGGTGGATCTGCCGGTCGACGATCGCGGCGGCCTGCGGATCGCAGCCGCGGTCGGCAAGGGAATCCTGCGCGTGCGGCGGGAGCTTCTCGACGGCAGCTCCTACGAGAGCCAGGTCGCGCTCGAATCGGGCGAGATCGGCCTCGATCTCGCGCACTTTCTCGAGCAGAGTGAGCAGACGCAGTCGGCGGTGATGGTCGGCGTTCTCGAGGGCCCGGAAGGTGTTCGGGCGGCCGGCGGCATGGTCGTCGAAGTGATGCCCGGCGCACGGCCCGATGCGGTCGAGCTCCTCGAGGAAAACCTCGCGCGCACGGGCGGTGTGAGCCGGACTCTCGGACGCGGTGGACTCGCAGAGCTCAGGAACGGAGTGCTCGCGGGGCTGGACGTCGAAGTCATCGACCGGCGCGGGGTGCGTTTTCAGTGCAGCTGCAGCCGCGACGGACTGCTGGCGACACTCGTCGGGTTGCCGTCGGGCGACCTCGATTCGATTCGCGACGACTCGGGACAGGTCGAGGCGCAGTGTTCGTTCTGTGGCGAGCGGTATGTCTATGCGGCGGGGGAGCTCGAGGAGTCCTGACGGCTTTGGAGTCTGCGCTTCGCCGGGGTCGACGGGCGGTATCGCACCTGCAATTTTTTCACTTCGCCGCGCAAACGGGCCCCCACTGGTTTGATTGGATTCTTGAGGAGTGGGGACCCCCCATTTAGCTCGTCGAAGTGAAAAAATTGCAGGCACGATCCCGCCCGGGAACCTTGTTCGTCGCTGATAGACTCCGCTAACTGAAAAGGTTTCCCTCAACGCGAAAGATTCGATGCCTCCCTTCTACCTCACGACCCCCATCTACTACGTCAACGACCTGCCCCACATCGGGCATATCTTCACGACGATCGTCGCGGACACGCTGGCTCGGTATCGACGGATGGCGGGCGACGACGTCCGGTTTCTGACCGGGTCGGACGAGCATGGGCAGAACATCGAGCGGGCGGCGGCACGGGAGGGCATCACGCCGCTCGCGCTGGCGGACCGGGTGGTCGCGCGCTACCACGAGTTGTGGAAGACGTTCTCGATCTCGCACGACGACTTCATCCGGACGACGGAACCGCGCCACGAGCGTGGTGTGCTCGAGCTCATCCGCCGCATCGATGCTGCGGGCGATCTCTACCTCGCGAAGCACGAGGGCTGGTACTGCTCGCCGTGCGAGCTCTTCTACACCGAGAAGGAGCTCTCGCCGGGACAGAAGTGTCCGGTCCACGGCAGCGCCGTGGAGTGGCACTCGGAGGAGAATGTTTTCTTCCGTCTGTCGAAATATCAGCAGCCGATCCTCGACTGGATCGACGCGAATCCGGAAGCCATCCGCCCGGAGACGCGGCGGAACGAGGTCCGCTCGTTCGTCGAGCAGGGGCTGCGCGAGCTCTCCGTCAGCCGCACCGAGCTCGCCTGGGGCATTCCGTTCCCGGGCTATCCCGGTCATACGGTCTATGTCTGGCTCGATGCGCTCGCGAACTACATCACTGCCCTCGGTTTCGGTGCCGACCCGCGCTCGGAGAGCGCCGCAGGCCACGACGCGACAGGCTCGAACAAAGGGTCGAATGCCGCCGGCAGCGCGAAGAGCAGCACAGCCGAACTGACGCCAGTAGGCTCGGACAAGGCCGCTGCAGCTCCAGCGACCGCTCGCGGCGCCCGTGGAGGAGTCGACCCTGCCGATCCATCCTCCCTTTACCGAGCCTTCTGGAACGACGAGGAAAATGCCGCTACGCGCCTGCATCTCATGGGCAAGGACATCCTGCGCTTTCATGCGGTGTACTGGCCTGCCTTCCTGATGTCGGCCGGTCTGCCGTTGCCGACCAAAGTCTGGGCTCATGGCTGGTGGCTGCGCGACGCGAAGAAGATGTCGAAGTCGGTCGGCAACGTCGTCCGGCCGGACGACCTCGTCGCGCGATTCGGACCGGACGCGCTGCGCTACTACCTCCTGCGCGAGATGGTCTTCGGTCAGGACGCGAACTTCTCGGACGAGGCGTTCGTCGATCGCTTCAACAGCGATCTCGCGAACGATCTCGGAAACACCGCTTCGCGGCTGGTCACACTCTCGCGCCAGATCTTCGACGGCAAGACGCCGCCGAAGTCGTGCGACGACAATCCGCTCGTTCCGGTCGCCCACCAGGTCGTCGCGGACTACCGGGCGGCCATGGATAACCTGGCCTTCCAGGAGGCGCTGCGCGCGCTCTGGCGGCTGCTCGCCGAAGCGAATCAGTACCTCGTCGTGCGGCAGCCGTGGAAGATGATCAAGACGGGAGGCGCGACCGATGCTCTTTCGCACATTCTCTGGAACGGGCTCGAGTCGGTGCGGATCGTAGCTACCGGACTTCTGCCGTTCATGCCGACCGTCGCGCGGCAGGTCCTCGCGGCCGTCGGCACCCGCGTTGCGCCGGAGAGTCTCGACGCCCTGCAGTGGGGTGGCACGCCAACGTCGGCGCTGCTGCCCGAGCTCGCGCCACTCTTTCCGCGGATCGACAAGGAGAAGTTCATGTCTGAATCTCACCCGGTAACTCCGGCACCGGCCGTTGCCTCGGAGCAGCCCGCGGCTCATCCGGCGGCTGCGACCGCAGCGGTATCTTCGGCCAGCGCCGCGACTGGAGTTTCCGCTCCTGCCGCTGCTCCCTCTCCCTCCACTCCCGCGCTGGTCGAAGTCTCGATCGATCAGTTCTTCGCCACCGAGCTCAAGGTCGGCACGGTGAAGCTCGCCGAGCGAGTCCCGAAATCGGACAAGCTCGTCCGCCTCCTGGTCGACCTCGGCGAGGAGACCTTGCGGCAGCTCGTCGCGGGCATCGGCAAGGCCTACACGCCCGAGGAGCTCATGGGCCGTCAGGTCGTCGTCGTCGCGAATCTCAAGCCGGCAAAACTCATGGGAGTCGAGTCGCGCGGCATGGTGCTCGCAGCGACCGACGCCGACGGCAAGCCGATTCTCGTTCGCCCGCACGCCGACGGTGCGCCGAACGGAACGCGCGTGAAGTGAACGCGCGTCCGTTCCTCGTCGACTCGCACTGCCATCTGCAGTATCTGGATCCGGAAGCGCGCAAGCTCGCCATCGAGCGCGCGCACGCTCGCGGGGTCGATGGAATCCTCGTACCCGCGACGCAGCTGTCGCAGGCGGAGGAGCTGCTGGCTCTCTGTCACTCGTACGAAAATCTCTGGTGCGCGCTGGGCGTGCACCCGCACGAGGCGGCGAGCTGGAGCTCCGGCGACGAGATTCGGCTGAAGGAGCTTCTCGACGATCCGAAAGCGGTTGCAGTCGGAGAGTGCGGGCTGGACTTCTTTTACGATCACGCGCCGCGCGAAGTGCAGGAAGCCACGCTCCGGGCGCAGTGGCGCGTCGCGGTCGAGCTCGGCTTGCCGGCGATCGTTCACAATCGGGATTCGAACGAGCGCATGCTCGCCCTATTCGCCGAGGCCGAGTTCGCCGCTCTGAAGGTCGATTTTCATTCGTACGCCGGCGGACGGGACATGAGCCAGATCGTCGTCGGCCGCGGCGCAGTGCTCGGCATGTCGGGGATGATCACTTTCCCGAAGGCGGACAACGTCCGCGAAGTGATCGCCGGAACACCGCGCGAACGGTTCCTGGTGGAAACGGACACGCCCTACCTGGCACCCGTTCCCTATCGCGGGCAGGCGAACGAACCCTCTTACATCGTCGAGATCGCTGAACGGCTGGGCAAGGAGCTCGGTCTCGACCTCCCCTCGGTCGCCGCGCTCACGACGGAAAACTTCTTCCGCTTCTTCCCGAAGGCTCGCGAAACGTCCGCTATCGGTTGACGGCAGCGGACTTCGGAGGGCCGGAAGAGCGGCAGCGGTCCGGCGTCGAAACCACAGCGAGCGGACGCGGCTGGTTCGCCGAATCGGCGGGGTTGGAGGTGTCCCGCCATCGTGTCCCTGCAACGCGTCCCCGCAACGTGTCCCCAGATCGTGTCCCCGCATCGTGTCCCCGCATCGTGTCCCTGACGGACGGTGTCGGTCAGATGGGGTTGGGGATATCGATGAAGTCGTGGGCGAGGCCGAAGCGGTGGGCCAGGTGGTCGCCGAGGGCGCGGATGCCGAGCCGCTCGCTGGCGTAGTGGCCGACGGCGAGAAAGTGGATGCGGTTCTCGCGCGCGATGTTCATGACCCATTCGGTGGCTTCACCGGTGATGTAGGCGTCGAGCCCGGCGGCGATCGCGGCGTGAATCTCTCCCGGTGCGCCGCCGCTGACGATGCCGACCGAGTGGATCGACGGGGGGCCGGAGAGGAAGGCGAGCGGCTCCTGTCCGAAAAGGTTCCGGCAGCGGTCGACCAGTGTTGCCGGTGCGATCGGCTCGGGGAGGCGGCCGCGGAATCCGATCGGCAGTCCGGCATATTCGGCGAAGCTCTGGAGCTCGGAGAGGCCGAGAGCGCGCGCGGCGAGGACGTTGTTCCCGAGCTCCGGATGGCGATCGAGCGGCAGGTGATAGGCGAGGAGATGCATGCCGTTCTCGATCAGCGTCGCGACGCGGCGGTAGGTCGTCCCGGTGAGCTCACGTCCCATGCCGTCCCAGAACAGGCCGTGATGCACGAGGACGGCGTCGGCGCCGAGATCGCGCGCACGCTCGAAGAGCTCGAGGCAGGAGGAAACGCCGGTCGCGATTCTGCGGACCGGACGCCTGCCTTCGACTTGCAGTCCGTTGGGGCAGTAGTTCTTGCCGTGCGATGCCGAGAGCAATCGCTCGAGGTAGTCCCGCAGCTCGCCGATCGAGAGTTCTCCCTGCGACATTTTCGCCTCGGTTTCAAAAGAGAAGGGCCGGATCGTTGCCGACCCGGCCCATTCTAGTTCTCCGTCGATGAAAGCTGGCTGGCGATGTTGGCGATGCCGGCGACCTTAGCGACGCGGACCGCGTGAATCGCGTCCACCGCCGCTGCGGCCGCCACGATCGGGACGTCCACCACGGTCGGAGCGACCACCGCGATCCCCACCCGGCCGGCCGGTCGGAGCGCCCTCGGCACGCGGCGGACGCTCGTCTTCGCTCATGCCCATGCCGGCGTACTTCGCCGGATCGTAGTCGGGCGCTTCGACGATGACCGCCTTGCGCGAGAGACGCACGCGACCGGTGTCGTCGATGTCGATGACCTTGACCGTGAGCTCGTCGCCTTCCTTGACGACATCGCTGGTCTCGCGCACCCGGTAGGGGGCGAGCTCGCTGATGTGCACCAGGCCGTCGGTG
>JBDTQG010000117.1:0-9511 GCA_039932315.1 Thermoanaerobaculia bacterium | reverse complement strand
AGTCGATCACCTTGTCGCCGGAGGAAAGTCGGGATCTCGAGCTCTTCGAACTCAGTCCCATCCGTTGCCAGGGAACGCTGTCGTTCATGGAGCCGGATTTTCTGCTGCGGGCGACGGTGCAGTACGAAGCGCGGGCAGCCTGCAATCGCTGCCTCAAGGATGTGGACCTCCCGGTCTCGACGAGCTTCGATCTCGTCATGGTGGAGAAGACCCGGCGCCGGGAGGCGACGGCGGAGGAAGAGCTCGAAGCGCGGGAGCTCGGACTCGTGGAAGTCGACACGGACGGGTTCGACAGCCGGCCGCTGATCCTCGAACAGGTCGAGTTCAGCCTGCCGATGAAGCCGCTCTGTCGCGAAAATTGTCAGGGTCTTTGTCCGCAGTGCGGACAGGATTTGAACGAAGGGCGATGCAACTGCCGCAGCGAGAACACCGATCCGCGCTGGGCAGTTCTCGCAACGCTGAAGGATCCGCCTCCGGGCGGCGCCGGCAGCGGCAACTAGCTTGAATCGAGACTGAAGAGGGGAAGCGAAGATGCCGAATCCGAAACGACGTCACTCCAAGGCCCGGCGCGACAAGCGCCGCGCTCACGACGCGCTGGCGCTGCCGGCGTCGTCGGTCTGTGCCACTTGCGGCGAGCGCAAGCTCCCGCACCGTGTCTGCCCGTCCTGCGGTACCTATCGCGGACGCGACGTGGTCGACGTTCAGGCCCGCACCTAAAGTTCCGCCGAGTCCCGGTTTCCCGATGCGCATCGCCGTCGACGCGATGGGAGGGGATTTCGCTCCGCGCGCTGCGGTGCGCGGAGCGTACGAGAGCGCCGTCCACGACGGCGTCTCGATCCTTCTCGTCGGCGATCGCGAACGCCTGGAGCGCGAGCTCCAGAGGCTGGGATTTCGTCCGGGCGGGCGCGGGCAGATCGAGATCGTGCATGCCGAAGAGCGGATCGAAATGGACGAGCCGCCGACCGTGGTGCGCAGGAAGCGGCGCTCGTCCCTCGTGATCTGCGCCGATCTCGTCCGGGAGGGCAAGGCGCAGGCGATGGTCAGCGCCGGTAACACCGGAGCGGCCATGGTCGCGGCGAAGCTCTTCCTCGGTGCACTGCCGGGAGTCGATCGTCCGGCGCTCGCCGCGGTCTTTCCGAATCCGCGCGGTCGCACCGTCGTGCTCGACGTCGGGGCGAACGTCGATTCCCGTCCTGAGCACCTGCGACAGTTCGCCGTCATGGGCCACTTCTACGCGCAGGAAGTCGTCGGCATCACGTCGCCGCGAATCGGCCTGCTGTCGATCGGTGAAGAAGAGGCGAAGGGCTCGGGGCTCACCCGCGAGGTTTTCCGGTCGCTCAAGGCGACGGGTCTCAACTTCATCGGCAACGTGGAAGGGCGCGATGTCTTCAACGGTGAGGCCGACGTCGTGGTCTGCGACGGATTCGTCGGCAACGTTCTGCTCAAGTCGGCGGAATCGATGGCCGAGCTGATCGTCTCGATGATGCGAGAAGAGCTGCGACGCACGCTGCGAACCCGGCTGGGCGGTTGGCTTGCGAGACCGGCCTTCCTCGGCTTCAAGCGCCGCACCGACTACGCCGAGTACGGCGCCGTGCCGCTCCTTGGCGTTGCCGGCGGCTGCTTCATCGCGCATGGACGCTCGAACGCCAAAGCGATCCGCAGCTCCATCCGGCGAGCCGTCGAATTCAGCGCCGCCGAGCTGCACGTCAAGATCCGCGACAAGGTCGAAGAGCTTCACGCCGCGGAAGCCCGGCTGGCTGCCAACGTCGAAGCGTTGTCGAGCAGCGGTTCGATCACCAGCCCGCTGCTCGGAGCGGGAGGCACCTGATGTCCGGCGAACCGCTCGAGTCGAAGCCGCTCCGCGCCTTTCTCTTTCCCGGTCAGGGATCGCAGAAACTCGGCATGGGCAAGGCGTGGGTCGAAGAGTTTCCCGCCGCGCGCGCAGTTTTCGAAGAGGTCTCCGCCGTGCTCGGCTTCGACATCGCGACGCTCTGCTGGGACGGACCGGAAGCCGAGCTGCAGCTGACCGCCAACACGCAGCCGGCAATCCTCACGGCTTCCGTCGCGGTCGCCCGCGTTCTCGCGGCAGAGGGACATCTCCCGGGAGCCGTTGCGGGGCACAGCCTCGGGGAGTACTCCGCACTGGTCGTCGCCGGAGTGCTGACGCTCGCCGACGCCGCGCGACTGGTGCGCCGCCGCGGCGAGCTGATGCAGAAGGCCGTCCCGGTCGGCGTTGGCGCGATGGCTGCGATCCTGGGCCTCGAGGCGTCGATCGTCGCCGAGGTCGCGGCGAGCGCGACCAGCGCCGACGGCGCAGAGATCTGCTCCGTTGCGAACTACAACTCGCCGGAACAGACCGTGCTCGCCGGGCATCGGAGCGCGGTCGAACGCGCCATGGTGCTCGCCAAGGAGCGCGGCGCGAAGCGCGCGCTCCCGTTGCCGGTCTCGGCACCATTTCATTGCGCGCTCATGCGGCCGGCGCGCGAAGCGCTGGCGCCGATGCTCGCGGAGACTCCGTTCGCCGACGCGCTCGTGCCGGTCGTCGTCAACATCGACGCGCGGCCGGTGCGTGAGGGCGCTGCACTGCGTGACGCTCTGCTGCGCCAGATCGACGGTCCGGTGCGCTGGGTCGAATCGGTCCGCTGGCTGCACGACGAGCTCGGTTTTCGCGCCTTCACCGAAGTCGGCCCCGGAAGCGTCCTCACCGCCCTGGTCAAGAGAATCATTCCGGGAACCGATACGATCTCGATCGCGGAGCCTGCCTCGCTGGCGTCGCTTTCCGGAAACCCGGCGAGCGCCGGCGCCGAGCAGGGCGGCTGAGGAGAAGTTCATGTTCCGACTCGATGGCAAAACGGCGCTCGTCACCGGCGCTTCGCAGGGAATCGGCGAGGCGATCGCGCGGCGGCTCGCCGAGCGCGGCGCGAGTGTCGTGCTGGCGGCGCGCTCGCTGGACAAACTGATCCGGGTGAAGGACGAGATCATCGCTGCCGGGGGAGCCGCGCATGCGCTCTCTCTGGACCTCGCCCGGCCGTCCGAGATCGGCGATCGGCTGAAGGAGCTGCCGCAAGGCTTCGATGCCATCGACATCCTGGTCAACAACGCCGGCATCACCGGCGACAACCTGCTCGCACGCATGAGTCTCGAGCAGTGGAGCGCGGTGATCGACACCAACCTCACCGGAGCTTTCGCGGTGACGCGGGAGCTGGTGCGCGGGATGATGCGCAAGCGCTGGGGTCGGATCGTCACCGTCTCCTCGGTCATCGGTCTGATGGGAAACGCCGGACAGGCGAACTATGCCGCGGCCAAGGCCGGGCTCATCGGATTCAGCAAGTCGCTGGCGCACGAGCTCGCGAGCCGGAACATCACCGCGAACGTCGTCGCACCGGGCTTCATCGAGACGGCGATGACCGGCGCTTTACCGGAGGCGACTCGCGCCGGCCTGCTCGCCAAGATTCCCGCTGCGCGTCTCGGGCAGGCGGAAGACATCGCGTCGGCCGTCGTATATCTCGCCAGCGAAGAGGCCAGCTACGTCACCGGGCAGGTGTTGAATGTCTCCGGTGGCCTTTATATCTGACGTTCATCACCAGGGTTGGACTCGCTTCTCGAAGTTGTGCTAGAAATCCACTCTGCATCTGAAGTTTCTATGGAGGAATTTTCGACATGTCCGTTGCTGAGAAAGTGAAGAGCATCATCGTGGAGCAGCTCGGCGTAGAAGCCGACGAAGTGACCTCCGAGGCCAGCTTCACCGAGGATCTCGGCGCCGACTCTCTCGACATCGTCGAGCTCGTCATGGCGTTCGAAGAAGAGTTCGGAATCGAGATTCCGGACGAAGATGCGGAGAAGATCGGCCGCGTCCAGGAAGCGGTGAGCTACATCGAGAAGCACGCCACGGAGAAGAACTGACCGCTGCTCCCGCAGCGTCATTCTCCGTAACACTCAAATCGCGAGAGCGCATCTGACCAATAACTCCTGGCGTGAGCGGCGACGGGTCGTCGTCACCGGCGTAGGCCTGGTCTCGCCGCTTGGCGTCGGAACGGAAGCGACCTGGAAGGCGCTTCTGGCCGGCGAGAGCGGTGTAGGACCGATCACGCGATTCGACGCGTCGAAGTTCGACGCCCGCATCGCGGGTGAGGTAAAGGGCTTCGTCGCCGAAGACTGGATGGAGAAGAAGGACGTCAAGAAGTGCGACACCTTCATTCACTACGCCCTGGCGGCGAGCCGCATGGCGCTCGACGACTCCGGCCTGGTGATCGACGAAGCGAATGCCGAGCGGGTCGGCGTCGTGATCGGTTCGGGAATCGGCGGTCTGCCGCTCATCGAGCGCACGCACTCGGTCATGCTCGAGCGCGGTCCCGATCGCGTGTCGCCGTTCTTCATCCCGGGCCTCATCGTCAATCTCGCTGCCGGTCAGGTCTCGATTCAGACCGGCGCGCGCGGGCCGAACAGCGCCCCGGCCACCGCCTGCACGACCGGGCTGCACGCGGTGGGCGATGCCTATCGCCTCATCCAGCACGGCTACGCCGACGCCATGATCACCGGTGGCGCGGAAGCTGTGATCACACCCCTCGCGGTCGCGGGATTCACCGTGATGCGGGCGCTGTCGCATCGCAACGACGAACCGCAGAAGGCGTCGCGACCGTGGGATAAGGATCGCGACGGTTTCGTCATGGGCGAAGGCGCGGGAATCCTGGTGCTCGAGGAGCGCGAGCTCGCTCTGCGTCGCGGCGCGACGATCTATGCCGAGATCGTCGGTTACGGCATGAGCGCCGATGCGTACCACATGTCGGCGCCGCATCCGGAAGGCCGGGGCGCGGCGCAGGTCATGCGCAGCGCGCTCGCGGATGCCGGGTTGCCGCCGGAATCGATCGACTACATCAACGCTCACGGGACTTCGACGACTCTCGGTGATTCCGCTGAAGTACACGCGATCCACAGCGTATTCGGCGAGCATGCAAAGCGTCTGGCGGTGTCCTCGACGAAATCCTCGACCGGGCATCTGCTCGGAGCCGCCGGGGGACTCGAGTGCGGGCTCCTCGCTCTGGCGATCCGCGATCAGATCATTCCGGCAACGCTGAATCTCGACCAGCCGGGCGAAGGCTGCGATCTCGATTTCGTTCCGCATCATGCGCGTCCCGCGAAGCTCGAGGTCGCGCTGACGAACTCTTTCGGCTTCGGCGGCACCAACGGCGCGCTGCTCATGCGCCGCCCCGGCTGACCGGAAGCCCGCGCGGCCGCGAGCCGCCCTCCACCTTCCGCCAGCACGATCCGCCTGTCCGGTTTTCCCTCCGGTTACGGTGAGGAGGAACAGGGGGTTCCTCATGTCCGTCGCTGCACTGAATTTCGCTTCGCCGATGTGGATTCCAGCGTCCTCCGGCGGCCCCCGCCGGAGCTATCATCCCGGGACAGTGGTCGCGAAAAAGGATTCAGCCGGCGAGATCACCCAGCTCCTCGCGGCTGTCCGGACCGGCGATCGCTCCGCGCTCGACCGGATCTTCGACCGCCTCTACTCCGAGCTCAAGAAGCTCGCCCGCTCCCAGCTCCGTCGCGGGCGATCGGATTCCGCGATCGACACGACGGCGCTGGTCCACGAGGCCTATCTCAAGCTCGTGCGCTCGGAGTCGCTCTCTCTCGTCGACCGCGGTCACTTCTTCGCGCTTGCAGCCAAAGCGATGCGGCAGATTCTGATCGGTCATGCCGAAAGTCTGCGACGCCAGAAACGGGGCGGCGGAGCCGTCACCGTGACCCTCGACGAGGAGCTGGTCGCACCGGAGCTCTGGCAGGCCGAACAGCTGATCGCCGTCGACGTCGCGCTCGCCGAGCTCGAGCGTCTTTCTCCGCGCCTGGCGCGCATCGTCGAGCTGCGCTTCTTCGTCGGCCTCAACGAAGTCGAGATCGGCGCGCTGCTCGAGCAGTCCGAGCGTACCGTCCGGCGCGACTGGCGGAAAGCTCGCGCCTTTCTGCACACCGAGCTCGAGCGGCAGGGGATGGGCGGGTGAGCGTGGCGCTCAGAAACCGTTGGGTCGAGGTCGAATCGGCTTTCGAAGAGCTGGTCGATCTCGATCCGGACAGCCGCCGGGAGCGCATCGCGGAGATTGCGCTCGTGGATCTCGAGCTGGCCCATTCGATCGGCGAGCTCCTGGCGGCGGATAACGTCGAACGAAGCGCGCTCGATCTCGACGCTGCTTTGCTCTTCGCGGCGGTGAACAGCGACGCCCCCGCGAGCGGGAGATCCGCGGGAGCGGCTCTCGAACCTCCGGCCCCACGCACGATCGGCCCCTGCAGAATCCGGCGGCGGGTCGGCCGCGGAAGCGCCGGCGAGGTCTTCGAGGGCGAATGGAACGGTCGCCAGGTGGCGGTCAAACGCCTGTTGCCGGGCTTTGCCGGTACCGAGATCGAGCACCGCTTCGCCCGCGAGCGCGAGATCCTCGCCGGGCTGGAGCATTCGGCGATCGCGAAATTACTCGATGCCGGCAGCGACCGGAACGGACGGGCGTTCCTGGTGCTCGAGTGGGTCGAAGGCAAGGACATCGTCTCGTTCGCGCGCGACCGGGACCTGACGCATGCGGAGCGCCTGCGCCTGTTCCTGCGGCTGTGCGAGGCGGTGGACACGGCGCATCGCCATCGCGTCGTGCATCGGGATCTCAAGCCGGCGAATATTCTGGTCACCGAGTCGGGATGGCCGAAGCTGCTCGACTTCGGGATCGCCAAACTTCTCGATGACGAAGGGATGGGGCGCGAAACGGCGAGCGGCGTGTGGCTCTTCACGCTCGACTACGCGGCGCCGGAGCAGATTCTCGGCCGGCGGCCAGGCCCGGCGGCCGATCAGTTCAGCCTGGCCGTGATTCTCTTCGAGCTCCTCGCCGGCGAGCGCCCGCTGCATCGCGGCGGGCGACCGATCTCCCGGGTATTGAGAGAAGTCGAGCGCGAGCGCATTCCCCGTCTGCCCTGGGGGGATCGTGAGCTGCGTTCGATCCTGTCGCGCGCGCTGACCTTCGATCCGACGAAGCGGTATGAGACGGTCGGTGCCCTGGCCGACGCGCTGGCGATCTGGCTCGCCGAGCACACCGCTCGCGAAGCCTGAGGACGTGCGGAGGGCGTCGAGAGCGCGGGGCTCCGGGAGCGCCGAGCGGGCGGGGACAGTCTTCAGCGCGAAGCGAGATAGGCGGCGAAGACGTCGTTGAATAGGGCGCCCGGGCGGCGCTCCCTCAGCCGCTTCAGAGCGTCCGCTCCACTCCAGCCGAGCTCGACCAGGATGAGCCCCGCGAGCAGCGCCGAGCGGTTGAAACCGGCGCCGCAATGCGAGAGAACAGGCTGCCCCGAGCGCACCAGGCGGGCGCCCAGAACCGCAATGCCGTTCAGCCGGTCGAGATCGGGAAGTTCTTCGTCGAAGATCGGGAAGTAGAGGTAAAGCGTGTGATTCGGCAGGATCGGAACACCGCGATCGATTTCGCCTTCGAGATCGATCACCACACGCACGCCCGCGGGTTCGAGGTGACTCCAGTCCCGGATCGCGGGCGAGATGAAGAGGCGACGATCGTCGTCGATGGGGCAGAGCGCGAAGTCGAGAGGGTTCCTGATTTCCACGTTCGTCCCCCCGCTGCGCCGCGCTACATCTTGCCGTAGTTCGGGCCGCCACCGCCCTCGGGTGGCACCCAGTCGATGATCTGGTACGGGTCGAGAATGTCGCAGGTTTTGCAGTGAACGCAGTTCGACGCGTTGATCTGCAACCGCTTGCCGGCGGGGACCGTGGCGTCCGGCACCATTTCGTAGACCCCGGCCGGACAGAAACGCGTGCACGGATTGCCGAACTCGCGTGCGCAGCGGTCGACGCAGATCGAGGTGTCCGCGACCAGCAGGTGTACCGGCTGATCCTCTTCGTGGGCCGCGCCGGAGTTGAAGACGTCCGCGAGACGGTCGAAAGTGAGTTGTCCGTCGACCGGAACCGGCGCGGCCGGCCGGTAGTCGGCGCGTTCGGTGTCGAGACGGTGCAACCGCTCGTGCCCGGCCTCCGCCGGGAGCCGGTTGAAGATCCCGAAGCCCATGCCGCCAGTGACCGTCCCCAGAGCTGCGTTGACCATGCCATCGAATCCGCCGCGCTCGAACGCCTGGTGGAAGTTGCGGCTCTTCCAGAGCTCGCGCTTCGCCCAGCTCGCCTCGAAGAGTCCCGGAAAGTCGTGTCCGGCGGAAGAGAGCGGCCGACCGGCGAGCGCGGCGGCAAAGATCGCTTCGGCGGCGAGCATTCCGGATTTGATCGCCAGGTGAATGCCCTTGAGGCGTTGACCGTCGACGAAACCACCGGTGTCGCCGAGGAGACAGAAGCCTTCGCCGCCGAGCTTCGGCATCGCCCAGTAGCCGCTTTCCGGAATCGCCTTCGCGCCGTAGTAATTCATGCTGCCGCCCGCGAGGAGTTTCGCGATCGCCGGATGGGTCTTCATGCGCTGGAACTCGAGATGAGGATCGTCGAGCGGGTTCTCGTAGTCGAGTCCGTAGACCAGCCCCACGATCAGCAGGTTTTCCTGCATTCCGTAGAGAAAGCCGCCGCCGAAATGGTCGGGCCAGAGCGGCCACCCCATCGTGTGCCAGATCTCCCCGGCCTCGAAGCGGCCCTGGGGAAGCTCCCAGACCTCCTTGATGCCCAGCGCGTAGACCTGGGGATTGCGTCCCGCCGTGACGCCGTGCTGCGCATCGAGCTGTTTCGCGAGCGTGCCTCGCGGACCCTCTCCGAGAAGCGTGATCTGACTGCGGATGTCGACTCCAGGCTCGAAATTGGCCTTTCGCCGGCCGTCCTTCCCGATGCCCTTGTCCCCCGTGCGGACGCCGGCCACCCGGCCGACCGGTCCCGCGGCAGTCGCCTCATAGAGCAGCGTCCTGCCCGGGAACTCGCAGAAAATGTCGACGCCCAGCCCCTCGACCTCTTTGGCCATCCACTTCACAAGCTTGCCGAGCGAAGTGACGTAGTTTCCGTGATTGCGCAGGGGTGGTGGCTCGGGAAGAGAGACGGCCCGGGTCTCCGTCAGCCACCAGACATGCTCTTTCCCGACCTCGGCTTCGAACGGAATCGAGTTGAACTTCTCGGGAAAGAGCTCGCGCAGACTCTTCGGATCGACGATGGCCCCGGAGAGCGCATGGGCTCCGATTTCACTGCCTTTCTCGAGCACCGCGATCGAGAGCTCGATCCGCTCACCCGCGGACGCTGCCCGGGCATTGTGATCGGCGAGCAGTTTCGCCAGGCGGTAGGCGCCGGCGAGGCTCGCCGGCCCGGCGCCGACGAAGAGGACATCGATGTCGAGGGTCTCACGTTCCGCATTGTTCATGGCAGACGAAATTTAGCATGCGAGAGGTCTCCACCTACCCGTTGGGAGAGGCCGCGAGCGCCCTTCCGGGCCTAGACTCGAATCTCGCAGCCGGACTCGCCGCCGAGCCTCCGATCGCCCGGCGGGCGCCCTCCGCGAAAGATCGTCCCGGTCGGAATCGAACCTCTAGGAGAGAACGATGAAAATGAGACTCCCGG
>JBDTQG010000116.1:0-9515 GCA_039932315.1 Thermoanaerobaculia bacterium | reverse complement strand
AGCACCGCCTGCGACAGGATGTTGAGCAGCATCGCCTTGCGCTCGAGCCGGGTGCCGTGCTTCTTCACCACGTGGGTGATCTCGTGACCGAGAAGCGCCGCGAGGATGTCGTCGGTGAGACCGAGCTCGATCATGCCGCGGGTGACGAAGATCTGGCCCCCGGGAAGAGCGAAGGCGTTCGGCTCTGCCATATCGGCGAGATAGAAGGAGAACGGGAGATCGGTGAAGCCGGACTCCCGGGCCACGCGGTAGCCGATGCGGGCCACGCGCTCGAGCGCCTGCGGATTGTCCCAGGAGCCGTAGACCTCGACCGCCTCGACGGCGGCGCCGAGACTCTTGTTGAAGAGTTCCTCGTTCGGCGTGAGGAGTTTGTGCGGCGGAGTGGGAGCGTCGCTCGCGGCGACCGGCGGGGAAGCCGTCAGAGCGGAGAGAGCGAGCCAAACGACGAGAGTTCGTGCGACCCGGTGCCGAAGCGACCTCATTGCTTTCGACTGTAGCAGGATACGTGCCGTCTGCCCCGTACCTCCCGGGCAGCCTTGCCGCACCTCCGCTGCAGTTCCCGTGCAGTTCCCGTGCAGTTCCCGGCGCTGCGATAAACTGCGCGCGCATGAGCGAGCTCACCATCGAAGTCGTCACCGCGAAAGCCGGTATGACGGAGATCCGCCAGGCCCTCGACGCCGCGCTCGCCAAGGAATTTCCCGGCGGGCTCCTGGGAAGGAAATGGGCGGGAGAGGTGCTGGAGCTCTCGGGACCCGGTGCCCAGGGCGCGATCACTTTCGAGGACGGGAAACTCGTCGGCCGGGCGAAGCTCGGACCCCCGGCGAGCATGATGCGGGCCATGATCGAGCAGAAGATCGGCTCTGCCATGCGCATCGCCGCCGGCTGACGATCCGCGATCCGCGGCTCGCGTCTCCTCCCCTTGTCCTCTCCCGTGTCCGCATCCGAATCGGTGGCGGAGGCGCTCGCTCGCCACGCACGCCGCGCGCCGGAAGCGCCGTGCCTGTTCTTCCGTGACCTCAAAGGCCGCTTTCGCTGGCGCTCGTACCAGAACGTCGCTCAGTGGCTCGAACCCGCAGGAAGGTCGCCAGGTCTTTTTTCGGTGAAGGAGGTCCACGAGGGCTCGGCCGTCGACGCCCCCCTTTTACCGTTCCTTTCGCATCTCGCGGAGGAGGATGCCCCGGTCCGCGAAGCTTCGGAAAGGCTTCGCGCTCTCCTTTCACCCGAGCGCCAGGCGGCCTCACTGCGGGACATCTGGATCTCCTGGCGTCCTCTTTCGGTTCCAGCGGAAAAGGCGATCGCCCGCTGGGCCATCATTTCCGGCGCGGTCGTTCTCGTCGATCCCGGCGAGCGCCTGCATCCGGATCTCTTTGCCTGGGCGCGGCCCACGCTCCTCTCGGGATCCAGCGCGGAGCTGCTGGCGCTCGCTCAGGCACTCGAAGCGCAGGCTCCGCGCTTTCTGCGCGGTCGCTGGATGCGGCAGCGCACGGCCCGCCTGCGCCACCTTCTCGTCGAAGGGACCGGCGTGTCCGAGCTTGACGGTGTCGCCGATGTTGTCGATTTTGCAGAGGTTGCTGCCGGATGGCGTGAACTCTCGCCGGCCTTCACCGCGCACGTCCTGCCGTTTCCGCACGCCGCTTTGGTATAACGCCAAGGAACGGGGAGACGAAAATGTCGGAGATGACGCCAGATCTGGGCCTGCCGCCGGCGCCGCTGCCGGCGCCGAACGATGCCTCCGCGGGGGAAGAGGTCGCGGAGCGTGCCGATACGGTCTGGACGCGCGATGTGGCGTCGCCCGGCGGTCCTCCCGGCGGTGCGCCCGGCGGTGCTCCCGGAATCTTGCGCGTCTCCCGGCAGCAGCTTCGCGGGCCATCCGGGCGCGTCGCCATCGTCGAGGCCTGCCGGACGCCGTTTTCCCGCGCCGGCAGCGACCTCCGGGAATTCGACGTCGTCGACCTCGCGGGGATCGCCGCGGGAGAAGTCGTCGCCCGCTCTGGAATCGATCCGGCGGAGATCGACGCTTCCATCTTCGGCGTCGTGGTCGCGGCGCTGCACGCGCCGAACCTCGGGCGCGAAGTCGTCTTTCGCGCGGCGCTGCCGCCATCCATCCCCGGAAGCTCGGTGAATCTTGCCTGCGCTTCGGCGAATCGCGCAATCACCAGCGCCGCCGAAGCGATTCTGCGCGGCGAAGCGGACGTGGTGCTGGCGGGTGGCGCCGAATCGCTGTCGAACGTGCCGCTCGCGCTGGGCAAGCGCGCGGCGGAGAAGTTCATGGCGCTCGCGAAAGCGCGGACCCTGGGGCGTCGTCTGCGCGACATCGCGCGTTTCCGGCCGCGCGACTTCGTGCCGGTCGCACCGGCGATCGCGGAATACTCGACCGGCATGACGATGGGCGAGGCGTGCGAGAAGATGGCGAAGGAGAACGACATCTCCCGCCGTTCGCAGGACGAGATCGCGCTGCTGTCGCACCAGCGCGCCGCTGCAGCTCAGGCTGCGGGACTCTTCGACGGACAGGTCGTTCCGGTCTTTCCGCCGCCGCGCTACGACCGTGCAGTCACGGCAGACAACGGCATACGCGCCGACAGCTCCATGGAGGCTCTTCTCGCGCTGCGACCGGTGTTCGATCGCCGGTTCGGCACGCTGACCGCGGGCAATTCATCGCCGATCACCGACGGTGGCGGCGCGATCCTGCTGATGAGCGAGCGTCGCGCGAGAACGCTCGGGAAGGTTCCCCTGGGATATCTGCGGTCGTGGGCCTATGCAGCGATCGATCCCGGGAAGCAGCTGCTTCAGGGCCCTGCCTACGCCGCGCCGATGGCGCTCGAGCGCGCCGGCCTGCGGCTCGGCGAAATGGATCTCGTCGAAATGCACGAAGCGTTCGCGGCACAGGTGCTGTCGAACCTCAAGGCGTTCGCCAGCGAGAAGTTCGCACGCCACGAGCTCGGCCGGAGCGCGCCGCTCGGCGTCGTCGACCTCGACCGACTGAACGTGAACGGCGGGTCGATCGCTCTCGGCCACCCCTTCGGCGCGACCGGAGTGCGCGTGACGATGCAACTGCTCCGGGAGCTTGGCCGTCGCAGCCAGCAGTTCGGCCTGCTCACCGTCTGCGCCGCCGGCGGTCACGGCTTCGCCATGGTCGTGGAACGCGAATAGCCGTGCCCGCGCGACCCGCCCGCGCAGCGGGCCATCCACTTCTCGATCGGCACTAAAAAAGAAGAAGAGCTCTGTTAGAAGCTGTGGGACCATCTGAGTGCAGTCGCTGGGGAGTGTCTTGGGAGATCATGCGCGAAAAAAGGCTCGGTAGGGGTGGAGATGGATTCTCGGGCGGTAGCGCTCAAGACGTGCCATCGCGATTCAGGCGCTTCGCCGTTTCTCCCTTCCTGAGCTTTTTTCTTCTCTTTCTTTTTTTTCAGACCGTTCCGCGACCTGCGGCCGCGGCGGGGAGGCTGCCTGCGGATCTGCTCACCCCGGCTGAAGCCGCGAATTTCGCGGCCACGCCGGACTACGACGCGACGATCGCTTTTCTGCGCCGGCTCGAAGGTGCGCTGCCGCAAATGAAGCTCGAGTTCTACGGCACCTCGGCGGCAGGCCGCCCGATGCCGGTCGTCGTTCTCTCGGCGGAGCGTGCTTTTACTTCGCAGGCGGCGCGAAAACTCGCGAAGCCGATCGTGCTGATCCAGAACGGAATTCACGCCGGAGAGATCGACGGCAAGGATGCCTGCCTGATGCTGTTGCGCGATCTCGCGCTCGGCCGTCGACGCGAGCTTCTCGCGGCCGAGACGGTGCTCATTCTGCCGATCTACAACGTCGACGGGCACGAGCGGATCTCGCCCTTCAATCGCCCCAACCAGGACGGTCCGGTCGATGGGATGGGTTTCCGGACAACCGCCGACGGGCATGATCTGAATCGCGACTATCTGAAACTGCAGACACCCGAAGCGCGCGCTCTGCTGCGACTGGTGAACGAATGGCAACCGCACCTCGTCGTCGACAACCACGTGACCGACGGCGTCGATCTCGACTGGGTGATCACCTGGGCGGTCGCTGCGGCCCCGCTCCTGCCGGCCCCGGTGGACGCCTGGATGCAGAGCAACTTTCCGCCGATCCTGCAGCGGGTCGAGGCGGCCGGCCACAAACAGGGTCCGTACGTGAGCCTGATCGACTCCGAGGATCCGGCGAAGGGATTCGAAACGCTGGTCTTCGAGCCCCGCTATTCGAGCGGCTATTTCCCGCTGCGCAACCGTCCGGCGATCCTGATCGAGACGCACTCGCACAAGCCGTATCGCGAGCGCGTGCTGGCGACGCGGGATTTCGTGGCGGCGATCCTGCTGCAGGTGGGGAAGAGCGGCGCCGGGCTCCGGTCGGCGATCGCCGAGTCCGAACGCGAAGTTGTGGCTGCAGGCCGGGGGGATGCGCCGGCGAGCACGATCGCTCTGACCTACGAGAAGGACGCGGCGGATACTTACAACGTTCCGTTCTACGCCTGGACCCGCTCGACGTCGGTCGTCTCGGGCACTGAAGAGGTGCATTTCGAGCGCGGCGTGCTGCAGACGACGGAAGTGCCGTGGATGCATCGCCAGAAAATCGCGCTCGCGCTGCCGCGGCCGCGCGGCTACCTCGTTCTGCCGGGATGGCCGGAAATCGAACGTCGCATCATGGATCAGGGGCTGACTTTCGAGCGCCTCGCATCGCCGCTCGAGCTCGAGGTCGAGACGACCCGGCTGTCCCATCCCAAATACGCTGCGGAGAGCTATCAGGGTCTGACGCGCGTCACCGCGGACGCCGCTCGAGCCGTCGAAAGACGCAAGGTTCCTGCGGGAGCGCTCTGGGTGCCGGCCGACCAGCCGAACTTCGCCGTCGCGGTGCAGCTCCTCGAACCGGAAGCGCCGGACTCGATGCTCTCCTGGGGTCTCGTCTCCGGACTGTTCGAGGGCAAGGAATACATCGACGGAGATGCCCTCGATCTCTTCGCCCGCAATGCGCTCAACGACCCTGCGATCGCGGCCGAATGGGAGAAAGCCCTCGGCGATCCGGCGTTCGCCGCCGACAAGAGCGCGCGCTATCGCTGGTGGTTTTCGCGCACGCCCTGGTGGGACGGAGAGGTCGGGCTTTTTCCGGTGTTTCGCGTCCTCACTCCTTTCCGGCACTGAACCGGAAAGGAGGAGCGCTCCGGCGAGGGTGTATCGCGGCCGCCGCTCGCCTCAGTGGAAGAGCTTCAGGAACACGATGTAGGCCACGAGCCCGTCGTCGGGTCCGGCGACCGGTGTGCCGATATCGAGATTGATCAGCGTCTCCCACGGTCCCATGAAGGTTCCGGCGATGCCGACGCCGGCGAGGAGCTCGTTGTCGAGCCCGCTCGCCTTGTCGGTCGCCCAGGCGGCATCGGCGACCGCATCGATGCGCAGCAATTCGCCGAGCTCGAAACCGTACGTCACGTGCGCGAGCTCCGCCTCTTCGGCGCGCACTTTGCCGATCTGGTAACCGTGGACCCGCGCGCTGCCGAAGAAACCGAACTGGTACTTGCTGAAGCGGTCGAGCTCGCTGCCGCCGAGATACTCGAGCTGGACGCCGATCTTGCGGAAGTTCGCGAGATACCAGCTCTTGCTGGCGGAGAACTGCCAGGTCTTGTAGTCCTTCGTGTCCGGATCGAACGCGTCGACGGATGAAGTGGTCTCGGACGCTGGTCCGGCGAGAAGCCCCCACGGCTCCCACTTCGAGCGCTGATGGTAGGCGCCCGAGAGGTCCAGCCGGTAGCCTGACCGCGAATATGAAAATCCGGTCGACAGGCTGTGGGTCAGGTGGTCGCTCGGCAGAACGAACGAGGTTGCCGTGTTGTCGGCACGGGAATACTTGTCGTACGCGATCTGGTAGGTGCCACTCCACTTCACGAAGCTGCCGATCGGATGGCCGATGTTCACATTGATGCGTGCCGGCAGATCCTTGACCTCTTCCCCCGACTGCTCCACTTCGTTGCGAAAGAGTTGATCGCTCGACGCGATCGCGATTCCGAAGACGTCCAGGCCGAGATCGAACTTGCTGCCGAACAGGCGGGGGTTGGCGTAGTTGAGAATTCCCAGCACGCCGCCGAAGAAGGCGTTCAGCTGGTGCTTCTTCCCGAAAGCGTTGAAGTTGAAATAGTTGATGCCGATGAGCGGCAGCGGGTAATCCAGCGAATCGTCATAGAACGTTCCGCCGAGCAGGAAAAGGCGGTCGGTGTCGAACGTCTCCTTCACCGCTCGCTCGCCGGTCGCGTCTTTCACGAGGTAGCGGAAGCCTTTGTCGGTGTCGCGCACCATCGTCGAGTCCGACGCGAGGATCTCTTCCCGGCGCTGGTCGAATTCCGGTCCGTTGATCTGGACTGAAGTGAGCTTGACCTCCTTCTCGATCACCGTGGCGGTGTTGAGAATGGAGACGATCTGCTGCGCGGTCACCTTGAGCGGCAGGAAGTAGCTCGAGCCGTTCCAGGCGGCCAGGTTTCCCGTCTCGTCGACCGGCGTGTAGTCGATCGTCTCCTCGTTCGACAGCACCTCGCCCTGCAGGCCGAGCTGCACGGCGCGTGAACGCACACGCGCCCCGATCGCACGGTCGATCCAGACCGTTCCGCGGTAGAGATTCTTGCCCTCGACCGGCACCGCCGGCTCGAAGTCGACGACCCAGCACTCGCGCCCGTCGACATTTGCCTTGCCGCGCAGCGTGTAGCGATAGTCCTTGGTGAACAGGATCTCGAGCGGCATCGCCGCGGCTTTCTCCGGCTGGATCAGCGGCAGCTCGGGAATCGTCTTGCCGCGCCACTTGACGCCGTTGACGTAGAAGTTCTGCCAGGCCCAGTCGAACGGCTTTCCCTGGCGAAAGAAAAACTCGCCTTCGAAGGTCGCTTCGACGGTCTGGACGCCGGAGGCCGCCTGAAAGCGCAGCGTCGTCGCGTTCACCGCCTGATAGCGCAGCAGATGGCGCGCCTGGGCATCCTCGAAACCCTGGAGACGGCGGAGGATCTCTTCGACCGGAATCTCCCGTTCGGAAGCGATCGTCACCTCTTCCGTCACTCCTTCGAGCTCGGCCGCCGTCGGACGCGCCAGTCGCAGGAGCTCCACCGATTGCGGCTTGCCGAGGCGAATCTCGGTCGCGCTGGCCGACCGCCGGGGTTCGGCGAGCGGCGTTGCGACGCCGGTGAGGAGATCGATGCGAAAGGGAGTCCGCAGCTGCGGGTCGGGGAAACTGAGCGCGAGCGTCGCCGCAGGAGCCGGTGTCGCGCCAGCCGCGGTTCCCGGCGAGGCGACGACGACGCGCAGGCCCAGGTCTTCGCCCCGGACGAAGCTCCAGGCACCCGCGCCTCCGGTCGGCGTGGTGCCCGAGTCGGGCTCGAGCTCGCCGCGGAATTCGTTGGCCATGACTTTGAGCGGCGCGAGGTCGGAATCCGTCGGCGTTCCCGAACGGAAGAACGGGATCGCGATGCCGCTCGCCGCGAGCTTCGCTGCGGAGGCCACGGCGAGGCGCGCGTCGGTGGGAAGGTCGATGCCCTCGACGACGATGGGCTTCCCGGGATCGAGAGCCGTGAGCTCGGCGACCGTCGCCGCGAGCTCGTCGTCGGAGCCCGCCGCGAGACTGACGCCGTCGACGTACGCGGCGATCTCCTCGCCGTACCAGAGCTTCAGCCAGGCCGGATCCGGCGGCAGTGCCTGCGAGAAAACCTGCGCCTCGGTCTGGACTCCGGACACGGCGACGGCGGCGCGCTTGAAAAGAAACGCGTATTGCCGTGCATCGGCGAGAGCGGTGCCCGGCCCTTCCCAGACGATCTCGAAGCGCGTGCCGGGCGGCGCGAGCCGGGCGAGCTCGACCGCGGCATCGAGCTCGCGCTGCAGCGCGTCGAGATGCTCGAGCAGGGGAGCGGGGGAATTGAAGTGGAGGCGGAGCCACGGCGTGGCACCGGCACCGGCCAGGGCGTGCGCCGCCGCCGGAGAGGCGGTGCCGTCGAGAGGCGCGTCCCAGCCGACAAAAAGGCGCGCATCTTTCTCCAGCCGCGGTGCCGCTGCCAGAACTGTCGCGACCGCGAAAGGATCCTCGACCACGATGCCGCTGCACGGCCGGCAGGCGGAGTCGCCTTTCGTGGCGGCGTCGGTCGTGGCGGAGGCGTTTGCCGCACCGAAAAGCGTGGCGACCGCGAAGGTCAGAGATGCGACGGCCACGGCAGGCGCCGGATACCAAGAAAATCTGGAGTGCATGGGAATCTTTCCTCCCTGGTAAGTTTCAACGACGCGGGAGTGCAGGTAACATACCAGCCCTCTCCTATGGAATTCTCCGGCCGCCTCGCCTCCTTCCCGATCGGCGACATCCTGCAGTGGGCGCACAACGATCGCCGGTCCGGGGCGCTCGTTGTCCGTCGCAGCGGATCAGAAAAACGGATCTTTCTGCACGACGGAGATGTCGTCGCCTGTTTCTCGGACGATCCCGCCGAATTCTTCGGACAGCATCTGCTGGTCAATGGACTCCTGGAGGAGCCGGCTCTCATCCGGGCGCTGAAGCAGTGTCAGAGCAGCGGCCAACGGCTCGGGGATGCCCTCCAGACGCTCGGCCTGCTGCCCGTCGCCCGGGTTCAGGAAGAACTTCAGCAGCATGTCGAGAATCAGGTCTGTGACATTTTCCTCTGGCGCTCGGGAATCTTCTATTTCGCCGCCGAATCGATCGACGCCGCGCTCGAGCTCACGACGCCGCTCTCCGCCGTGGCCCTCGCGATGGAAGGCAGCCGGTGGGCCGACGAAGCGCAGCGGATCCGCCGCATCTTCGTGCACGAGAATGTCGTCCTGCAGCGGGGACGCAAGGCGCCGCAGGGGCTGCTTTCGCCGCTCGAACGCCGGATCTATCGCGTCCTCGACGGCCGGCTCACCCTGGGTGAGCTCTACAACGAAATCCGCGGCTCTTACTACCGGTTTCTCGAAGCGGCCTACCGGCTGACGGTCGTCGAAGCGCTGGACATCGAATCGGTCGGGGACCACTCCGATTCCGGTTCGACGGAGCTGCGGCTCGCCGACCTGCTGATCGAGCAGGTCACCGAGGAGCAGGCGGTTTTCCTGCGACGGAATCTGGCGCTGCCGTTCGACGCGATCGAGCACAGCGTGCCGGTTTGGGTGAAGCCGCCCTCCGAAGCCGAGGAAGCCCGGATGGCGCAGCCGGTGCGGGAGTTCTATCGCCGGATCGACGGCGCGACGGAGATCGGCGCGCTGCTCTCGGCCGCGAGCATCGACGAGCGAACGCGCCGGCTGGACTGGTTGATCGTCAAACTCCGCGAAGGCGCGCTCGCCCTCCTGCCGATGACGCTCCAGGCGCTTGAAGGCGCCGACGGGTCGACCGCTGCGGAGAGCGCGCCGTGGTGGAAGCGCCTCGCGCCCCAGCGGCGTTGACATCGGAACGTCCGAACGACTGAACGACTGAGGGACCGAGCGACCGAGCGAGGGCGGGAAGTCAGCTGCGCGGCATGGAGGGCGCGGCGGACGACGACGCACGGCTCGCCGCGCTCGCGGCGC
>JBDTQG010000115.1:0-9569 GCA_039932315.1 Thermoanaerobaculia bacterium | reverse complement strand
GAGATCACCACCGCGCAGCCCTTGTAGTCGAAGAGAAACTTCTCGAGCCAGCGGATGGTCAGGATGTCGAGATGGTTCGTCGGTTCGTCGAGCAGCAGAATGTCGGGGTCCGATGCCAGCACCTGGGCGAGCAGCACGCGCAGCTTGAAGCCGCCGGAGAGCACTGAGAGCGTCTCCTTGTGGACGTTGGTGGGAATTCCCAGACCTTCGAGGATCTCCGCCGCGTGCGGCTCGAGCGAATAGCCGTCGTTGTGGAGAATGAACTCCTCGACGTCGGCGTAGCGATCGGTGTCGAAGTCGCCCTCCATGTGGGCGAGCAGCCGCTCGCGCTCCTCGAGGGCGTCCCAGACATCCTTCTTGCCCATCATCGCGACGTTGACGATCGGCACGTCTTCGTACTGGAAGTGGTCCTGCTTCAAGACCCCCATCCGGGCGCGGCGCGGCATGTTGATGATGCCGTCGGAGGCGACTTCGTCGCCGGCGAGAATCTTCAGGAAAGTCGACTTGCCCGACCCGTTCGCGCCGACCAGGCCGTAGCGGGATCCGGCGTTCAACTGGAAGGAGGCGTTCTCGAAAAGAGTGTCGCCGCCGAAGGCTTTGGCGAGGTTCGTGATCGAAATCATGGAACCGCCGAGTTTATCAGCCGGGCCGCAGCGAGTGGCTGGCGCCGATACGGGCTCGTGGGAGTCTCCGAGCAGATGGCCTCGGAAACGCGAACTCAGGGCGCCCGAGGTTCAGCCGAAGTTCGAGGTCAAGGCGACGCTGCCGACCACGCTCCCGTCGAGCCCGACGCCAGGCCATCGTTGAAGACGAGCGCGCCGGTCCATCGCATGACGAACAGGTCGCGATCCCCTCCGCCGAGTGCGCCATAGCCGCCGATGATGAGTCGACCGCCGGAGACAACAGCTTGCTTGCAGAAGAAGGTCCACAAGGGCGGCGCGATGCCTTGCAATCCGCCGGCGCCGAAGGTCGGGTCGAGGGTGACTGAGGCGCCGTCGTCCACGAAGCGCGCCGCCGAGCACCACGGGGCACCCCCGTTTATCGTGGCACCGGACTCTCCGGAGAGCACGATCTTGCCGTCGCTCTGCATCAGCAGCTGGGCGCCGAAGTCGCTGCCGGGGCCGAAGTCCACTGCCCTATACGACAGTTGGGGATCGGACGCACCGTTCTTGAGCAGGCGGCCGAAATACCACACGGAATCGGACACCTGCCCGACAACCGAGTCGCTGCCGGAAAAGAGGATGCGGCCGTCGGGCTGGATGGCGACGCTGACGGGGATGTCACTCTCCGTGAGGAGGAAATCGTTGCGCTGCCAGATCACCTTGCCGTTGCCGACTGCGGCCCCTCCATTGAAGCTGCCGTCAAGGAAGCCGGTCTGGGTAAGCCGGACGAATCCGGTGTCGTGGTCGCCAGCCGTGGAATCCGAGATCTGTCCGACAGCCACGACCTTGCCGTCGCTCTGGACTGCGAGGTCGGCGAGCTTGTCGTCGTTCTCCTGGCCCTGATCGAAGACGATCCAGCGGACGCCGACGCCGCCAGCGTAGGTGGAGTCGAGCAGGCCATCCGCGGTGAAACGGGCGATGAAGTAGTCCTGATCGAGATAACCGGTCAAGGTGCCGTAGCCGCCGACATAGATGTAGCCTTGCGCGGCGACGGCCGCCATGACCTTGAGCACCCCGCCGCCCCCCGGAATGAAGTGAACGACGGCGCCCGTGCCGTTTCCTCCGAAGGTGGAGTCCAGGCTGCCGTTCACGTTCAAACGGAGGAGCCCGACCCGGTCCCGGCCGTGCGTGTCCGTCACTAAACCGACAACCAGAGTCTTTCCGCTCGGGGTCAGGTGGAGGATCCGCGCGGGTCGCTGGTCATCGGCATTGGGGAAGAAGCCGAAGCTCAACGGAATCATGCCGTCGCCGCTGAATCGCGGATCCAGATTCCCGCCAGGCAAGAGGCGGACGACCATCATGGTGCACTCGCCGCCGACGCTGCCGGCGCAGGTCCGGCCAGCGATCAGGATCTTGCCATCCGGTTGAGCCGTGATCGCGTCCAACCAGTCGTCATCCGTCGGCGGGTTGGGAAACCCGAGGCCCACGTAGCCGTCGCCCGAGAACGTCGGATCGGGATAACCATCTTGAGCGTTCGCCGCAAGCGGCACGAGCCCGCCGCTTCCCATCAGGAGTACGGCGGCCGAGACTGCCTGGAGCCAGCGACGGCCGGGGTTCTCTCGCAAGGTAGACCTCCTGCTCACTTCCGGGGACAAACGACTGCCAACCGGCCGGAAGGGGTCGGTAGGCCTCGAGGACGAAGCGAAAGGCATCACTGCCTGAGGAAGCGTCAGCGGTCCGCACGAGGTGCCAGGACCACCTCCCTGCGACGCCGGGCACCCGTTCTCCAGATCTGAAAGCGGGTCGATTCGACCCCAGGGCAGGCTAGGATCCTCACCCGTTCGACGCCTCAGGGAGGGGGAATGATCCGCCGTCCGCTCACGCTGCTTCTCGCCGGCGAACCGGTCGCCGCGGTCGAAGCCGTCCGCCGTGTCGTCGATCCGGAGCCGTTTCGCTTGATCCCGGCGCACGTCGCGCTCTGTCGCGAGGAGGAGATCGCCGGCATTCCGGTCGAAGTGCTCGAGGCGCGCGTCGCCAACGGACCGGCGCGCCGGCTAACTCTCGACTTCGGGCGCGCGGAGATGTTCGACGGCCACGGGATCCAGGTGCGCTCTGTCGCGGGCGGCGCGGACTCTCAGGCGTGGCGTAAGCTGGGATGAGGAGCGAGGGTCGAAATGCACGCCGATGACATGTCCGGCTTCCCTGAATTTGCGACCCTGGCAGTGACCGGACTTGTCGGCCTCTGCCTGTTCGTGATCTCCGTTTCGCGCTCCCGCATCGACGCGCGGGCGAAGCGTGGCCTGTGGATCTGTTTCGGAGCGGCGCTTCTCCTCGCCGCGCCGGTTGCCGTCCTCCTGGTGTTGTGGCCGTTCCTGGCGCTGGTGGCGGGCGCGGTGCTCATTCTGCAGGCAGGAATTTGGTTGCGGCGCTCGACGGACAACGCCATCCTGTGCGCGCTCGCTGGCGTCGTCTGGATCGCCTGTTGGCGCCTGGAAACCGTTCTTGCGGTCTGGTCCGAATCGGTGAGTGGGGCGATTCGTTTGGACATCGTGATGGTCGCGCCCTTCCTCGCGGGTGCCGCAGCCGCGCCGCTCTGGCTGGGGCTCTATGCCGGAAGGGCTGGAAGGGTGCCGCTGAGCTGAAGCCGTGCGGCGCAACGGAACGGGTGAGCGGGAGGAGGCTCTTCGAGCAAGGTTCGTGATCGAAATCATGGAAGCGATGAGTTTGTCAGCCGCGCCCGTTCTTGCCGGCGAAGAGCTGCGGCGCGCCCTGCGCCGGATGAGAAGATAATTCGACATGTCCGACGATCCGACAATTCCTGCGCCGGTCAGGGCGACGAAATCCAAGCCGACCCTGCGCGCCCGCGCCGACAAGATCAAAGACTTCCGGTGCAGGAACCTCATCGCGGTCATCGAGGAGCCCGATGACATGCGGAACATCGGTACGATCATTCGGAATGTGAATGCGCTGGGCGCGGAGAAGGCGTACGTCAGCGCGGGCCGGAGTTCTCTGCCCGATGATTGGCAGGAGATGCGCAAGGCGACGAAGCTGAATGCTGTGTCGGCCTCGGCAATCCGATGGAGCTTCGTCAAGAAGTTTCCGACGACCGACGAATGCTTGTCGCATCTCGAGACGAACGGTTTCGTTTCCGTCGTCACGTCCCCGCACATGAAGGGGCGAATCAACGTGGTTCTCCACGAGGGCGACTACACGAAGCACACGAAGTTGGCCGTCTGGTTCGGCAATGAGGGCACTGGAGTCAGCCGGCAGGCCGTCGAACGCAGCGAGTTCTGCATCAACATACCCATGTACGGGATCATCGAGAGCTTGAATCTGGGCACTTCGTCGGGAATCGTGCTGTACGAGATCTGCAAGCAACGTCGAGCTTTCCAAGCCAAGCTGAAGGCAAAAATCGCCGGCAAGAAGGCGACCGTCGGTCGGGGTGTTGTGATGGAATCGAACAAAGAATGAGCGGGAGGTAATTGTCATGGGTCGCAAGCTCCTCTGGTTCCTCGTGGTCATGCTCGGCGTCGAAATCGGCGCGGGGCTCTATGAGGCCCGCGTGCTGGTGCCGCTCTGGTCGCGGTCCGCGCCCGAATCGCTCGTCGCCTACAACACGCAGAGTCTTCGGCCGAATCCGGGCTTCACGTTCTGGATGATTTCGACGCCGCTCACCGGGCTGGTGTCGCTGATCAATCTGGTGTTCGCCTGGCGAGCGAAAGGGCCGACGCGGCGTTTCTGGCTCGGCGGCGCGATGGCGACGCTGATCGTCTTCGCGGTGACATTCCTCTATTTCGTTCCGGAGCTCCGGGCTTTCCAGGCATTGCGCGACGCAGGAGCGGCGGACATGGCGGGCCGGGTGCAGCGATGGGTGACGCTCAACTGGGTGCGAGCCGTCGTTTACGTCGCGGCATGGCTGTCGTTGCTTCATGCCTACGCGAACGGCGCCGGCGTGGTGATCGCGGCGGTTGCGGCTCCGGCGAATCGTCCCACGGGTTCCTAGCGCCGCGCCTCCTTGCAGACGTTTCTCGTTGGCGTTGCTGCAGCTCCTGCGGATTCTTCAGAAGGACTTGAGATCATGCCAACTTCGAAATCGACGACTCAGTCCGCAGCGGAGCGCAAAGCGGCGGACGCCGCGGTGGCGAAGCTGGTCGCGAAGTTCTCGCCCGGGCAGGAAGCGCTGGTCGCGGCGATGCGGAAGTGGGTGCGCAAGCGCCTGCCGACCGCGTTCGAAGTGGTCTACGAATACAAGAGCTGGTTCGTCTTCAGCTATTCGCCGAGCGAGCGCGGGTACGAGGGCGTTCTCGCCATCCGCGGCGATGCGAACGGCGTGAAGCTGTACTTCCAGCAGGGCAAGGGGTTGCCGGATCCCGAAAAGCTCTTGCGGGGCGCGGCGCAGACGCGCTGGATCGGCGTCGAGAGCGCGTCGACCCTCGCTCATCCGGCGGTCGGCAAGCTCGCCGACGAGGCGATCGCCCGCAACAAGGTGCCGTTCGCCTCTCCGGCGATCGTCGGCCGCGGGCCGATCGTCGTTCGTCCGCCGGGCGCCAAGTAACTTCGGCGGTAGCCGCTCAGACTTTGCCGGGCCGCCACGGCTCGTGCGTATGGGCGAGCCAGACGAGCTCCGGATCGAGAGCGCGCACGAGAAGCTGGCCTTCGGTCTTCGGTTCTTCGAGCTCGCCGTGCCAGACCGCCACATCGCCGCCGACGATGACTGGGCACCGCGGGCTCCCGGGGTCCCCGACGGTGTCGACGACGACGATCTGCATGCCGCGCGAGTGGCCCGGCGCCGGGACGAGGCGGAGCCCGGGAAGGAGCTCGAATTCGCCGTCGACCGGAATGTACTGAACGCCGGGCGCGTCGACCCATTCGCGGATCGTGTAGTCGTCCTGGGTACGCGCGTCCTCGAGCTCTCGGCGCTGAACGTAGATCGGCTTGCCGGCGAAGAGGTGATTGCCGCCGCAGTGGTCGAAGTGCAGATGCGTGTTGACGACGATGTCGATGCCGGCGAGATCGAGCTCCTGCCCGGTGAGGGGATAGAGACGCGGGTCCATGTCGGCGACCGCCGGGTGGAGCTCCGTCATGCCGGTGTCGACCAGCACGCGCGCCTGCGGGTGTTCGATGACGTGCACGTAGACCGGCATCCGCTCGTTCTCGGCCAGCAGGTCGGCCACGAGGATCGCCCGGATCGGGATGGGTGCGGCGTCGGTCATTTTTTTCTCCGTCGACAAGCCCGGTGGTCCGGCTCTGCAGAAGAATCTTCTCCCAGCAGCTCGAGCCCGCCAACCATTTGTCGACGATGACTCCTGAAGCGGCCCGAGGCAACCCCTCCTGAGCCTGGAGCCTGCACTCGCCGTCAGCCCAAGGAATCCAGGGGCAGGTGCCAGTGGCAGGTGCCAGGCGATTTCCGAGTGTGGAGAAGCCCCGATCGACGGGGCAAGGGAAGAGGCAGGGCCAGGGAAGGTGCAAGGGAAGGTGCCAGGCGATTTTCGCGGGCGATTTTCGCGAGGCGAGAATGACTTGGCCGGGGTCGGTACCTTTCGCTCGGGCGGTCTGGCAGGATTCGGGGAGTCACGAAAGGAAAGCGCGCCATGTCCGGTCCTCCAACCCCCGCCGCCGAGCCCCGGGTCTTCCGCCGCCAGCTGACGCTCTTCCTGTCCGGGCGCTGGGCGGCGGAGGTCGAGGCGGTGCGAAGGGTCGTCGATCCGGTGCAGTACCGCCTGATTCCGGCGCACGTCACGCTCTGCCGCGAGGACGAGATCGGGGGGATCGCAGTGGAGGAGCTCGAAGCGCGCCTGGCAGCCGGGCAAGCTCGCAAGCTCACGCTCGAGTTCGGCCGGGCCGAGATCTTCGACGGCCACGGCATCCGGCTGAAATGCGTGGCCGGCGGAACGGACTTCCAGGCGCTCCGGCATCTCGCTCTGGGAACGAACATCGTGGCACGCTCCCGCCCCCACATCACCCTCGCTCACCCGAGGAACCCCCGCGCCGAAGGCAACTCCCTCGCCGCCGCCGACATCCTTCCTGAACGCTGGCCGACGAAGTTCTCCTGGCTCCATCTCATCGAACAGGAAGGCGCGCAGCCCTGGCGCCGGCTCGCGATGTTCGATCTGGCGGAGTGAAGCCGGCGATCGGCCGCCGCCAGTTTCGACTCGCCGATTCCGTCTTTCATCGGCGATGGATGGGACAACACCGGCGCCGGCGGACACGAAAGCCCGCGCTCGAGCGGCGAGCGGAGCTGGCGTCGTTCAGGGCCCGCGCCTGCTCGACCGTCTGACGTTCGAGGCTCGCCGGCGGCGGCTGTCGCATCGCACCGAGAAGGCCTATCGAGCCTGGGCGCGACGCTTCATCCTTTTCCACGACCGGCAGCACCCGGCGGAGCTCGACGCCGAGGCGGTGAGCGCTTTTCTCTCCTCGCTGGCGGTGGATTGCGGAGTCGCAGCCGCGACCCAGAACCAGGCGCTCGCGGCTCTGCTCTTTCTCTATCGCGATGTTCTCGGAATCGATCTCGGTCCGCTCCCCGAAGGAACGCGCTCGCGCCGGCCGAAACGCTTGCCCGTGGTGCTTTCGCGCGAGGAGGCCCGCCTCGTCCTCGCCCAGATCGCCGGGGTCGAACGGCTGGTGGCGCTGCTTCTCTATGGCGGCGGTCTGCGCCTCTTCGAAGCTCTGCGTCTGCGGGTGAAAGACATCGACTTCGATCGCCACGAACTGACGGTGCGATCGGGGAAAGGAGATCGCGACCGCAGGACCATGCTGCCAGCCACGGCGGCGATCGAGCTCCGGCCGCATCTCGAAGCGATGAAGCGGTTGCACCAGCGGGACCTTGCGAGCGGCATGGGCAAGGTCGAGCTTCCCGGAGCCCTGGCACGGAAGCTTCCCGGAGCGGCGACGGAGTGGGCCTGGCAGTGGGTCTTTCCGTCGCCGAAATTCGCGCTCGACTCCCGGAGCGGCGAAACCCGCCGTCACCATCTCTACCCGGAGCGCGTCCAGCGCGCCATCGTCGCCGCGGCGAAAGCGGCCGGAATTCCGAAGCGCGTCACCTGTCACACCTTGCGCCACAGCTTCGCGACCCACCTGCTCGAAGCCGGCTACGACATCCGCACCGTCCAGGAACTTCTCGGCCACGCGCAGGTCACCACGACGATGATCTACACCCACGTCCTCAACAAAGGCGGCCTCGGCGTCCGCAGCCCCCTCGACACCCCATGAGCCGATCCGGATTATCCGACTGATTTCGTCGCCTTTGCGATCCCACCATTCGAACGGAATTCCCCCTAAAGCGAGCCGGCTCAGGGCCGTGCGTCCCTTCGCCTGCGACTGTGCGACACTCTTCGTCAGCCAATGTCACACCCAACGCAACTGCTGAACCTGTCGACGAACCGTAGTTATGTCTCCGGGTAGGGGGCGATGACCATCGCACCGCGGCTCGCGCTGCCGAACGCTTTCGCGGCTACGACACCTTCGCGCCTCGTGGCGTTGAAAAGGCGTTCTTGTTTTCAAGCTTTAGACGCTGGCTATACGCTTCCAGCGATGACCTCGGTTTCCACAGTGCTGAGTAGCCATCGGTGGTGGTCGCTTCCGCGGCCAACGTCGGCGGGTCGGTTCGGCGGTCGCGGAACAGTTGTGACCGGAAGACATAACCAGTCGTTCGAGCGGACGCGGGGGCACGCCTGTGGCTCGCTGCGCTCGGCAGCTTCTGGCTGGCGCGCCGCTCAACTCCAGATCCGTTAGGCGTCAAGGCGAACGGTAATGGCGGACACGGCCTCGAAGAGGCAAGTTTCAGAAGCAGTTCAGTGCTGCTTCTGCGGCGAAGCCATCAGGGCTTCCCCTGCTGATCCTGTCGTACTAACCCTCGCAGTCGAGGATGGGGGAACTCAAGCGCTTCCGGCTCACCTCCGATGTCTGCGCCGAGTTCTGCACCCGGGAGTTCCGCTGGCGATTTTCAGGGAGGAAGTGTAGCGGCGATGGCGGCTGTGGAAGTGTTCATTCGGTCCGCTGATGACCTGACGCCTAACCAGTCGCTCGAGCGGACGCGTTGGGCGCGTTTGACCCGCTTCGCGGATCGGCAATCGTGCCGCGCCGCTCAGCTCCAGATCCGTTGGGCGGCAGGGCAGGCTTGAGTTGTGGTCGTGAGATTTGCTTGTCTCTGCTGTGGTCATCAAACTCTCGATGAAAAGCCGGGAGGGACATATGAAATCTGTCCGGTGTGCTTCTGGGAGGACGACAACGTTCAGGCCGATGACCCCGACTTCCCTGGGGGAGCGAACGCACCTTCATTGCGGCAGGCGCAGGTCAACTTTCGGTCGTTCGGTGCTTGCGAGGAACGCTTCTTGATAAACGTTCGGTCCCCCCGCGCAGACGAGCCAGTCGACCCGTCGTGGGTGCTTCTGTAGTGGCCTTCCGCCCAACCAGTCGCTCGAGCGGACGCGTTGGGCACCCTTGGTCCGGCTTCGCCGGTTCGGCTTCTTGCCGCGCCGCTCAGCTCCAGATCCGTTAGACGACCCGGCTAGGGAGGAAGTTGCTCATGAAGGACCACGAGAATCTGGCCACTCTCCTGACTAGGTTGGGTGGCGCCTACTACGTTCTCATCGCGTTGATGCAGCTCTTCTTGTCGGCCTTCTCCTACCTGAGCGAGGGGCACAACAGCGTTGGTCCGGATCCGCTGGATCGAGTCACAATTTCCGGTACCTACCTGCTTGTCGGTGTTCTCCTCATTGTATTTAGCCGCGAGCTAGCGCGACTATTTGCTCGGGGACTCGACTGATGTGGTTTCGCGCGCGTATGCGCGTCTTTGGTCGCTCGCTCTTTGTAAGCGTTCATGACGGGTCGTCTAACAACTCGTTCGAGCGGACGCGGTCAGCGGCAGCGCCCGGCTGCGCCGGGAAGCAGCTCTGGCGCGCCGCTCAACTCGCGATCCGTTATGTCTCCGGGTAGGGGGCGATGACCATCGCACCGCGGCTCGCGCTG
>JBDTQG010000114.1:0-9621 GCA_039932315.1 Thermoanaerobaculia bacterium | reverse complement strand
CTGGTCGCCTACCAGGCGCTCACCAGCGGTTTCGTCAAACCCCTCAACTCGTTCGTCACTTTCGGTTCGACGCTCCAGGAGCTCGAAGCCGATCTCAACCGGCTCGACGACGTCCTGCGCTATCCGCAGGACCCTCTCTACTCCAGAGATTCCAAGGCCAACGCCGGCGCCGATGACGCCGGCGATCGGCGCCTCAAGTTGCAGGGAAAGATCGAGCTCAAGGGAGTCACCTTCGGCTACAGCCCGCTCGAGAAGCCGCTGATCGAGGATTTCGAGCTCACGATCCAGCCCGGCCGGCGGGTCGCTCTGGTGGGCGGCTCCGGTTCGGGAAAGTCGACCGTGGCGAAGCTCGTTTCGGGTCTCTACCAACCGTGGAAGGGCGAGATTCTCTTCGACGGCGTCCCGCGCGATCGCGTCCCGCGACGCCTGCTGGCGAACTCGATCGGCCTGGTCGATCAGGAGATCTTCCTCTTCGGCGGCAACCTGCGCGACAACATCTCGATGTGGGACTCGACGGTTCCGGCCGGCCGGCTGACCGAGGCCTGTCGCGACGCGGCGATCGCCGACGTGATCGAGACCCGCGAGGGCGGCTACAACGCGCGCGTCGACGAAGGCGGAGGCAATTTCTCCGGCGGCCAGAGACAGCGCCTGGAGATCGCGCGCGCCATGGTCGGAAATCCGACGATCCTGATCCTCGACGAGGCGACCTCCGCGCTCGATCCGGCGACCGAAGCGGTGATCGACGACAGCCTTCGCCGTCGCGGCTGCACCGCCATCATCATCGCGCACCGGCTCTCGACGATCCGCGACTGCGACGAGATCGTCGTCCTTCAGCGCGGCAAGATCGTGCAGCGCGGGACACATGACGAAATGAAAGAGATCGAAGGGCCCTATGCCGACCTCATCCGGACTCACTGAGGTCAAGCTCCGGGTCACGGCCTCGCCGGTCGACGGTCTCGTCGGCAGGGAGATCGCGCTCGATCGCGAGGGCGCCGAGCTCACGATCGGACGTTCGCCGGACAACACGCTGCCGGTAGCGGATGCCGCGATGTCGCGCCGCCACGCGCGGATCGCTTTCCGCCCGGACGGCGCCTTCGTCATCGACAACGGCAGCGCCAACGGCGTCTTCGTGAACGACGAGCGGATCGTCGAGCGCCTGCTCGGCGATGGCGGGAAATTCCGCCTCGGTGCCACGGAATTCGAGGTTGTCGTGAAGCTGCCGCCCCCGCCGCCACCGGCGGCAGCGCCCGCGGCGACCGCGATCTACAGCCCGGCGACGGTGATCCTGCCGCCGGTCGATCGCACGATCTCGATTGCCGACATCGCGGAGATCGTGCGCAACATCGAAAAGCCGAAAGGCTTCGAAGAGGAAGGCGAAGCCACGGTCGTGGTCGCCAATCAGCCCTTCGTCCTCTCCGATCCCGACTCCGCCTACCTCGTCGAATCCGGCAGGATCGAGATCTTCACAGTGGCGCTCGAACAGGGTGAGCCGTCGGGCGCCCGCACCCATTTCGTCACTGTCGAGCCCGGCGGACTGTTCTTCGGCATGGACACCGACCGCTACGGCATGGGGTCGGGATTTCTCGCCACCGGCAAGGCCGGCTCGGAGCTGCGCCGATTCTCGGCCGCACGCCTGATGCGCATGGCGGCGGAGAGCGACGCGCACCGGCAGAGAATCGCGCCGCTGGTGGCGCGCTGGACCGAGGCGCTCTCCCGCCGGCTCATCGTCGATCTCGAAGCGCCGCGTCCGGAGGTCACGATCGAGCCGGGCAAGCCGTTCGAAGCCGCATCCGGCAAGCGGGTCTCGAGCGAGCGCAATGTCTCCTGGGTCGAGATGCCAGCGGCGCAGTTTCTGTTCGACGGCATGTCGAGCGCCTCGTGGGAGCTCGAGGGCGTGCTGTTTCCGTTCGCTCCGGGCAGCTGGATGGAGCTCATCGGCGGCGCCGACACGTTCACCGGAACCGCTCGGACGACGGCCGAAGTGATGGGCGATCCGCGGGCCTGGGCCGGGCTCGAGGCGTTCCACCGTCTGCTCTGCGAAGGGGAGTTCCTCAACAAGCGGCTGTCGAATGTCGACGAATTCCAGCGGCTGCGCAGCAAGGCGGCGGAGACCGAACGCGCGCGCGAAGCGGCGATGGGCGCGATCGGATCGGTTCTCGGCGGCACCGGCGTCTGGAACCTGCAGTCCTTCGTGGGTTCGGACCTCGGGCCGATCTTCGCGGCCATGCAGGCGATCGGCCGGCATCTGGGCGTCGCGATCAAGAGCCACCCGGAAGGCAAGGAGAAGCGCAGCTTCGACGACAGCGTGCTCTCGGTCTGTCTCGCCTCGCGCCTGCGGCTCCGCCGCGTGGCGCTGGTCGACGACTGGTGGGTCCGCGACCAGGGGGCGATACTGGCGCAGGACGAGGAGAGCAAGGGGCCGGTTGCCCTCCTCCCCGTGAGCCCGACGAAATACGAGGCGCTCGACCCGGTGACGGGCACACGTCGGCCCGTCGACGAGGCCTATGCGCGCACCCTGTCGTCTTTCGGAACGACTTTCTATGCCGGCTTCCCGGATGGTCCGGTCAGTGCGAAGCAGCTCATCCAGTTCGCGGTGCGCGGTCTCGGTCCGGATTTCCGTTCGGTCGTCTGGATGGGAATCACGCTCGGCATTCTCGGCACGGTGCCGCCGCTCCTCACCGGCAAGGTGTTCGATACGGCGATTCCACAGGCCGAGCACGGGATGCTCTTCCAGTTCGCCGGCGGACTCTTCCTGATGGCGCTCGCGCAGGCCGCGTTCAAGATCACCCAGTCGATCGCCACGATCCGGATGCAGGGCAAGATGGACTACTCCGCCCAGTCGGCGGTCTGGGACCGGCTGCTCGACCTGCCGATGACATTCTTCCGCGATTACTCGGCGGGCGATCTCGCGGATCGCGCTTCCGGCGTCGATCAGATGCGCGGCATCGTCGCGGGCGCCGGCATCGCCGCCATTCTCGGCTCCTTCTCGTCGCTGTTCAACGTTTTCCAGATGCTGGGCTACGACTTCACGCTCGCGGCGGTGGCGATCGGTCTCACCCTCGTCTACGTCCTGGTCACGACGTTCGCGAACTTCCTGCAGTTGCGCTATCAGCGGGACGAGCAACGGAAGAGCGGCCGCATCACCGGACTGGTCCTGCAGCTGATTTCCGGCGTCGCCAAACTGCGGGTCTGCGGCGCCGAGAATCACGCCTTCCGCGTCTGGGCCACCGCCTTCTCGGAACAGCGCAAGGTGAGCTTCCGCGTCGGCCGGGTGAAGAACGTCATGCAGGTCTGGAACGCCTGCTTCCCGGTGCTCTCGACGATGCTCATCTTCTTCACCGTCGTCTCCCTCAAGGAATCATCGGCGACGTCGGGCAAGCCGTTCAACATGACCACGGGAGACTTCCTGGCGTTTTCGGCCGCCTATGGGATGTTCCTCGCGGCCATGCAGGCCCTCGGCGACGCTTCGCTCTCGATGCTGCGCATCGTGCCGATCTGGGAACGGCTGAAGCCGCTCCTCTCGGCGCAGCCGGAGATCGATGCGTCGAAGCTTCACCCGGGAACGCTCTCCGGCGCCATCGACATCTCGCACCTCTCGTTCCGCTACTCCGCCGATGGGCCTTGGATCCTCAAGGACGTTTCGATCAAGATCAAGCCCGGCGAGTTCGTCGCCCTGGTCGGCGGCTCGGGTTCGGGCAAGTCGACGCTGATGCGGCTGATGTTGGGATTCGAGACCTCGGAAGTCGGTTCGGTCTATTTCGACGGCCAGGATCTCGCGACCCTCGATCTCCGGCTGGTGCGATCCCAGATGGGCGTCGTGCTGCAGGAGAGTCGGCTGCTGCCCGCCGACATCTATCGCAACATCGTCGGTTCGTCGTCCCGTACCGTGCAGGAGGCCTGGGAAGCGGCGGAAAAAGCCGGCATCGCCGACGACGTCCGCGCCATGCCGATGCAGATGCATACCGTGATCTCGGAGGGCGGCGGCGGATTCTCGGGCGGCCAGAAACAGCGCCTGATGATCGCCCGCGCCATCGTGCACAAACCGCGGATTCTGTTCCTCGACGAAGCCACCTCGGCGCTCGACAACAAGACGCAGGCGATCGTCACCGAGAGTATGAACCGTCTGGCGGCGACGCGCATCGTGATCGCCCATCGCCTCTCGACGATCGTTCAGGCCGATCGCATCTGCTATCTCGAACAGGGCGAGCTCAAGGAGCAGGGGACGTTCGAGGAGCTGATGGCGAAGGACGGACTGTTCGCAGCGCTCGCCAAGCGCCAGCTCGCCTGAGCGGCCGCGCGCCGATGTCCGACACCCCGGAAAGCGCCGAGAGCGCCGCGAGCGCGGGAAGCGTCGCAAGGCCAGAAAAGGAAGACCGAGCCATCGATGAACGGCGGCGGCTTCTTGCCGCGCTCGGAGCCACCGGCAGCGCGCTCGATGCGCTCACCGAATACGTCGGGCTTGCCTACCCCGAGTTGCCCGAGGCCGAGCTTGCGATCGAGCTCCCCGAGGAGCCGCAGATTCCGTTCTGGCGGCAATATGCAGCGGAGGCGCTGGATTCCGGCACCGCGAAAGCGCTCGCGCTGCGCTTCCCGCAGCTTGGCTTTCCGGTGGCGCCCGGCATGTCGGAGAACGAGGAGTACCGTCGCGCGACGCGTCAGGGAGATGTCGATCCTTCGCGGCGCGCTCCGCTCGCGATCGAGCGCGAGGACCTTCTCTCACTCCATATCGAAGAGAGCATCGCCGGCGCGGTTCCGGTTCTCATCTCCCGCAACCGCAACGACTTCGTGCTTCTGGTGCGGGCGCTGACGGCGCGCAACGAGCCGGAGCCGGTGCCGGAAGCGATGGGTGCCTGTCTCGTCAAGGGACTGGTGAACTGGGACCGGGTCGGCGCCGAGCGCCGCCGTTTCGAGGCCGCGCTCGAATTGCAGGGCCGCATCGCCACCGCGGAAGATTGGGCGGCGGAGATGGCAGGCCGGATCCGCCCGCGGAAGGAGCTCTGGCAGGACCGGCTGATCCTGCTCTCCGACGGACCTTACTCGGCGGTTCCGGCGGCAGAGGTCGGCCTCGACACGGCGGACTGGCGCGAACGTTCGCTCGCACTCCGGCTCGATCACGAGTGTTTTCACTGCCTGACGCTCCGGCGTCATGGACTTCTGCGGAGTCACCTGCTGGACGAGCTGCTCGCGGATTATGTCGGCAGCATCGCGGCCTTCGGCAGCTATGACGCGAGACGCGCTCTGCGATTTCTCGGACTGAACGTCGACGCGACGTCGCTACCGGGAGGGCGCTGGGAGATCTACCGCGGTGCGCTTCCGGAGGCGGCGATTCCGGCGCTCGCCCGTCTCGTCGAGCGTGCGGCGCAGGCCCTCGAGAGGTTGTCGGCCGCGCCGCTCCCTCCGGGTCTCCGGGCGCGGCAGCTCCTCGGACTCGCAGCGCTCGGCCTCGACGGGATCGCGTCCGGCGTCCTGAGCGCACAGCGAACGACGCTGCCGCCGCTCTGTCGCGTCGGTCCGCCGACCATCGCCGCGGTTGCCGGGATGGCCGGCGAGATCGAAGTCTGGGCCCGTGCTCAGGGAGTGACGGAGCGGGCACTGCGCGATCTGCTCGTCGTCCATGACGAGCTCGCGTCGAACGTCGCACGTCACGGCGCCGGGGCGAGCGAAATGTCCATCGAGATCGATCTCGACTGGACACAGCAGCGGATTCGCTACCGGCTGGAGGACGACGCGGCGGCGTTCGATCCGGGAACCCGGTACCGGCCGGACACGGCGGCGGCTCTCGACACCCGTGCCCCCGGCGGGCTGGGAATTCATCTCGTCCGGACGCTGGCGGGCGACATCCGCTGGTCGCGGGTCGGCGATCGGAACCGAATCGAGCTCGACATCGCGCTCGGCTGAGCGCCCGCCTCGTTTCAGCCGATCCGGAAGATGAAGCGCACGGTGCCGATGTTCACCCGGTCGCCATCGGAGAGCCGGCGCTTCTCGATCCGTTCGCCGTTCACCCAGGTGCCGTTTTCGGCCTTGAGATCTTCCAGCATCCAGCCTTCCGGCGTCCGGCGGAGCGTCGCGTGGTGCCGCGACACCGAACCCTGCTGAATCTGCAGGCTGTTTCCGGGCACCCGTCCGAGAGTGTTCTGCTCGGCGAGCGCATGCCCGCCGGCCGAACCGTCGGCGATGTCGACCGGGACCAGCGTGGCCTTCACCGGCCGGGAGAAAGCGGCGGGATCCGGAACCGGCTCCGGCGCCGTGGGCGAAAAGATGATCGTGCGGTCCATCACCGGCTCGAGGTTTGCGGCATCTGCCGCGCGCGCCGGAGACGCCGGCGGAGTCGAAGCCGCTGGAGTCAGTGGAGCCAGTGGAGCCACCGGAGCCATCGAAGCCGGCGGACCCAGACCGGACAGATGGACGACGGTGCGGGCGGCAGCTTCGGCGATGTGCGCCGCGGGGATCGCCGGCGATGACGGCCGCGGCGGCGGAATGATCCGCGGCATCGTGATCGAGGCCGGGCTCAGTCGGACGCTCGCGGGAGCCGGCGGCGCTGGAGGAGCGATCGGCGGGGTCGGCGGGGTCGCCGGGGTCGCCGAGGGCGGCGAGGGCGGCGAGGGCGGAGAGGACGCCGAAGACGGCGACGACGACATCGAGGGCAACGTGGCCATGGGATCCATCGCGGCGGGTGTCACGATGGGCGGCATCGAAGGCAGCGGAAACTGCGACGGCAGAGGTGCCGGCGGCGGGGCCGGAGCGACACTGAAGAGCGCTGTCGCGCCGACGGCCGGAGCCGGTGGGCGCGGATCGGCAGTCTCCGGCGCGTCGGTTTCGGCGATGGTATCGGCGACGGTGTCGGCGATCTCCTCACCACGCGCGGCAAGCCAGAGCTCGCGCGTCGCGCGGATCTTCTCGAGCTCGCGCTCCTGTTCTGCGATCCGTTCGCGCGGCCCCTGGGCACGGCTCTCGAACTCGGACTCCGAATACTCCTCGAGCCGGTGGCGCAGCGCGATCTCCTGCAGATCGAGCTCCACGTCCTGCTTCCCGGTCGCGAGCTCGGCGAGCTGCGTGTCGAGAAGCGCAACGGTGCGCGTCGCTTCGAGGCGCAACGGCCTCGCGAGCCGATCGAGACCGGCGATTCGTTTCGAATAGTCCTCGTGGACTCGCCGGTAGACCGCTTCCGAAACGCGCTCGCGGCTGGCCTCGAGACCTGCGAGCCAGCCCGCGATCGGGCCGCGCTCGGCGCTCAGCCGATTCAACTCGTCCAGCACTCCCGGTTCGACGGACTTCGCACTTTTCGCCATGGTCGTCGGCGTCCTCCAGAACAGCCGGCCGATCCTATCGCGCGCACGTGCTGCGGCGCTTCTAGGGCAGTGGGAAAAGAGTCTTGGCGCGCGACCTGTCGTGCTCCCGGACGAATGCCACGAGCGTTGCGACATCGATTCCGGAGTCCGAGAGCGACTCCCCCGCGACGGCGCGCAAGCGGGCGGCCGGAGTGCGCGGCAGCGAGGGAATCGATTGCCGCAACTGGCCGAGGATCGGCATCGCCGCCGCACCCGTCGATTCGACGCGGGAGCGCCACTCCGCCGGCGTGACGACCTCGAGCGGCGCGGGCCCGAGGCCGCGCTCCGCCCGGACTTCGAGCTCCGCGAGCAGGAGCAGATCGAGCACGCGCGGCAGCGTGACGAGTCCGCGTTCGCCCGGCGCCAGATTCGAGACGTGGAAGACGGGTGCCTCGCGGCGATGGGTCGACTCGGTCGATTCGGTCGACTCGGTCGATTCGATCGACTCGGTCGATTCGGTCGATCCACTCGATTCGTCCGAGTCGCCCGCTCCGGTCCCCGCGGACAACGACGCCGCGCGCGTCAGCTCCGCGAGACGTTCGATCGCCTCCGCCGCGAAATCGACCGGCACGAGATCGAGGCCGCGCGCCGAAGTCTCGGTCTCCGGAATCCAGCCCGGAACGCCGGCTTCCGGCGGACCGGGGATCGACCGCGTCGTCAGACAGGACGAGAGAACGCGGGTCAGCCAGTCGTGATCGTTGGCGTAGCCGGTGGTCCGCGACCAGGAGAGGAGCGCCGGACGGCTGATCGAAGCGCGAAAGCGGCCGCCGCTCCTTTTCACGAGCTCCTGCACCATCCGCTCGCCGACCCACTTGGTGATCGCGTAGCCGGTGTTCGCGTCGAACTCCTCGCGCGACAGGCGCTCCGGGATCGGGGTCGTTTCGGACGCGATTCCGCGCCCCGGTCCCGCGACCAGGAGTGAAACGTTCAACGACGAGACGAGATGAAATGCCTTGAGAGTCCGCGTCGTGGCGAGCTCCAGCGCGACGCGTGTGCCGACGACATTGGCGCTGCGCAGAGAGTCGTAGCCGCTCGCGCCCGTGACGCTCGCCGCCACATGGAAGACGAGTCCCACGTCGCGCGCGAGCTCCTCCCAGCGGAGCGGCTCGAGCCCGAAGCGCGGCGCGTCGACGCGGCCTGCGATCGCGATCACGCGTTTTGACCCGCTCGACCGGCTCGCGGGATCCGCAGTGAGACCCAGTTCCGGAAGACCGGCGGCTGAAGCGACAGCGCGCAACCGTTCGCAGGCGGCGAGATCGCTCGCCGCGCGGACGAGAGCGAAAATGCGCGCTCCGGCGGGAAGGGTCCGCTCCAGGCGCGCCAGAAGGTGGACGCCGAGGAAGCCGTTCGCGCCGGTGACCAGGACATCCCGGGAGGTCGCCTGCGGTGTCCCTGCGACGATCGCCGGCACGTCGACCGCGTCGCGATTCGCGAGCGCGAGCCCCGCGGGCTCGACGGACCCCGCGAGATCGAGCTCAGCAGGCTGGGCCCCGTCCGCGCGCGGATCCGCCGGAACGGAGTCGCGGCTCGCCGCGATGTTCGATTCCGCGATGCGGTCAGGGGCGACGCGCGCCGGCGCGATCCAGGCGGCGAGCTCGCGCAGCGGCCGCCGGGCGATCGATTCCGCCGACGCGTGCATCGCCTCGTCGAGCCGCTCCTTGCCGCCGAACACCTCCTCGATCCGCATCGTCAGCTCGAGCGTCGCGAGCGAGTCGCCGCCCTGCGCCTCGAACGAGCGCTCGACATCAATCGCTTCGTGCGGCTGTCGCAGGATGGCGCCGACGATGGCGCGCAGACGCTCGACCGCGGCTCTTTCGTCGGCACCTTCATCGGCACTTTTACCAGCACACTCGCTGGCGCTGGAGGCGCCTTCCGCGGCCATCTCATTGAGCACGCGCCCGGTTTGCGCCTCGATCCCGGCGATCGCCTCGCGGTACCGCGCTTCGAGCGCGCGCCGGTTGAGCTTGAACGATGGCGTGAGCAGTTGGTTCTCGATCGTCCAGGGAGAAGCGCCGCCTTCGCGCCGCGCGATCACGACGCCCGACACCCGCTCATGGGGCCGGAGCGCCGCCTGCCCGGCGACGTGGAGCAGCTCGCTCGACAGCTCGCGCTCGTCGGCCTCGTCCCGGCGCGGCACGACGACCGCGACGACGCGCGACGATCCGGGCGCGGCGGTGATCCAGATCTGCTCGACCGACTCGCTCCGCGAGTAGATCCGTTCGAGCTCCTCGGGCGAAACGAGCTCCGCGCCGGCGAGCTTGAAAGTCAGCTTCGACCGGCCGATGACGCGCAC
>JBDTQG010000113.1:0-9683 GCA_039932315.1 Thermoanaerobaculia bacterium | reverse complement strand
CGGCACAAGAAGCAGAGCGGCGGCCGCGGCCAGTTCGCCGACTGCCGGATCAAGATCGAGCCCATGGCCCGCGGGACCGAGTTCGAGTTCAAGGACGAGATCTTCGGCGGCTCGATCCCGCAGAACTACCGGCCGGCGGTCGAGAAGGGGATCCAGGAGGCGCGGCTTCGCGGCTTCCTCGCCGGCTATCCGATGGTCGATTTCCGTGTCCGGCTCCTCGACGGCCAGTACCACGACGTCGATTCGTCCGAGCTCGCCTTCAAGATCGCCGGCTCGCTCGCCTACAAGGACGCCATGGCGCACGCCAATGCGACGCTCCTCGAACCGGTGATGAAGGTCGAGATCCACACCAACGAGGAGTTCATGGGCGATATCATGAGCGATCTCGCGCATCGTCGCGGTCGCCCGCAGGGAATGGACGTCAAGAACGGGGTGCAGATCGTCCAGGCCCAGGTGCCGATGGCGGAGATGCTGAACTACGCCCCCGCGCTGCGGTCGATGACTCAGGGGCGATCGAGCTTTCACATGGAGTATTCGCACTACGAAGAGGTCCCGCGTCTGGTGCAGGACAAGATCATCGCCGAGGCGCGCAAGAAGATGCAGGCCGAGCATGACGCTTGATTTCACCCAACTCTGAGGAGCACGCCTGATGCAGGCCAACGCTTTACGCGCAGGAATGTGCGTGCTGCACAACAAGGAAGTCTGCAGCGTCATGTCGGTCACCCATCGCACGCCGGGAAACCTGCGCGCGTTCGTGCAGGTGCGCATGCGGAACCTGAAGAACGGGAACAGCTTCGAGCATCGCTTCGCCTCGACGGAGTCCGTCGAGCGCGCGATCCTCGACACCATTCCGATGGAATATCTCTACTCCGACGCCATGGGCCACCACTTCATGAGCCAGGAGAACTACGAGCAGGTCACGATGACCGAAGACGCTCTGGGTGACACGCTGCTCTACATGCTGCCGAACAGTGTCATCAAGGTCGACTTCTACGACAGCATGCCGGTCGGCATCGAGCTCCCCAACACCGTCATTCTCGAGATTGTCGAAACCGAACCGGGAATGAAGGGTGCGACCGCTTCGTCCTCCTACAAACCGGCCAAGATGCAGACCGGTCTCGTCGTCCAGATCCCGCCCTTCGTCGAGACCGGCGCCAAGATCGAAATCGACACGCGCGAGAACAAGTACCTGCGACGGGTCTGATTTTCCGCGACGGGTCCGGCGCGCTCGCGCCGGCCTGTCGCCTTCGTCGGGCGCTTTCCGTTTTCCTGAGCAGGTCATGTCCTGGTTGTCGCGCGTCACTCGACTGCTGCTCCGCCTTGCAGCGCAGGGGGCTCCTCTCGCCGGAGTCTTCGGCGAGGGCTGGAGTCCGGCGGGCGGGCTGATGCTGTATTGGGCGGAGAGCGCGCTGCTCTTCGGCTCCACGATGCTGCTGCTCGAGCTCTGGATCCGGCGCACCCGGCCGCCCCTCAGCGCTCTCCAGGCCGCCGGGATCCGCCCGCGCGACGTCGCGATCGGAAATGGCGCGATGTTCGCCATCTTCGGCCTCTTGTTCACCGGCTTCCTGATCATTCTGGTCGCCAATGGATTTGTCGAGCTTCAGGCGCTCCTGGCCGCTGCCGCAGGCCTTCCCTGGGTGCTCGGAATCGTTCTGCTCGAGCTGCTCGTCGACCTCGCGCGCTCCGGTTCGGCGACGACCGCCGACTTCGTTCGCCGCGTCGACGCCGGCTCCCGCCGTGTCGCCCTCTTCTGGTTCGTCGGATTCTTCGGGATTCTCGCCGCCGCGTTCACCGGAAGACCGCTCGTCCTCTTCGCCCTCTTCGCCGCCCTCAAGATCCTCTTCGAGATCGGCGGCGCGATCGAACGCTTGCAGCCTTCCCGTGCGGGCGCTGCGGCCAAAGTGAGTTTTTGAGGTCGCCGCCGGCGGTTGAAGGCAGCGTGCACGAAGCCAGGCGGACAAAAAAATAGGCCGGCGGATGACGCCGGCCTGGGTGCTTCAGGAGTGAAGAAAGCGACTTCGGTTTAACCGCCACCGACTTTCTTGGGGGCGGAGGTCTTCTTGGGGGCGTTCGGCGCCTTCGTGGTCTTTGCCTTGGGTGCCGCAGCTCCACGGCCGGTGTGCTTCTTGTCGCCCGCCGAGCGCTGAGTTCCGGGAACCTTCTCGGCCTTCTCCTTCTTCGGCTTCGCGGCCTGCTCTTCCGCTCCGCCATTGTCGTCGCCGCCCTTGGCCTTCTTACCCTTGGCGTCCGGCGCCGGCGCTGCCGACTTCTTCTTCATCTCGAAATCGACGAACTCGAGAACCGCCATCTCCGCTCCGTCGCCCTGACGGGAGCCGAGCTTGACGATCCGGAGGTAGCCGCCCTCGCGCGTCGCGAATCGCGGAGCGATCTCGACGAACAACTTCTGGATGTGATCGCGGTCGAGCAGCCAGCGGCCGACGATCCGGCGATCGTGCACCGTCCCACGCTTCGCCTTCGTGATCACCTTCTCGGCGATCGGGCGCAGCTCCTTGGCCTTCGGCAGCGTCGTGACGATACGCTCGGACATCAGCAGCGATGCCAGCTGATTCCGGAACATCGCCAGGCGATGCGCGGTGGTGCGGCCCAGTTTTCTTCCTGCCATGTTGTGACGCATGCTCGATTCCCCTTAAGCGCCGTAGCTCGCGCCGGAAGATCCACTGCCCGCGGCGCCGGCCGAACTGCCCATGCCGAAGGACAGACCCAGCCGGGTGAGCAGGTCCTGCAGCTCTTCGAGCGACTTCTTGCCGAAATTCTTGATCTCGAGAATCTCGCGCTCCGACTTCGAGACGAGCTCGCGCACGGTCTGAATGTTGGCGTTCTTGAGGCAGTTCGCCGTCCGCACCGAGAGGTCATACTCCTCGAGGTTCTTCGCCAGGATGGCGTCCATGCCCGTGAGGTCCGAGCCGGCGGCAAGGCCATCGCCCCGGAGCGTTTCCTCTGCCGCGATGAAGATCGCCAGATGATCCTTGAGCAGCGTCGAGGCGAGCGATACCGACTCCTCCGGCGTGACGGTGCCGTTGGTCCAGACATCGAGCGTCAGTTTCTCGTAGTCGGTGATGCGACCGAGACGAGCGGCTTCGACGCGATAGTTCACGCGCTTCACCGGGCTGTGCACCGAATCGAGAGGAATCCATCCGAGACCGAGCGATTCGTCGAAATTCTTGTCGGCGGTCACGTAGCCGCGTCCGCGACGAATCTGCACCTGCAGGCGGAGGCGGCCTTCGCCGTTCACCGTTGCAATGTGGATATTCGGGTCGCAGATTTCAACCGAGGGATCGCCGATCAGGTCGCCGGCCTTGACGTCGCGCGGACCCTTGACGTCGATCGTCAGGATTTTCGCGTCCTCGCTATGCAGCCGAACCGGAATCTGCTTGAGGTTGAGGACCACGTTGGTGACGTCTTCCTGCACGCCGGGGATCGAAGAGAACTCATGGAGAACGCCTTCGATCTGCACCGAAGTGATCGCCGCTCCTTCGATCGAGGAGAGCAGACAGCGGCGCAGTGCATTTCCGACCGTCGTGGCGAAACCGCGCTCGAACGGCTGAGCGGAAAACTTGCCGTAAGTCCCGGTGAGGGTCTCGGCCTCGATATCAACGCGCTTGGGGCGCTGGAATCCCTTCCAAAGCATCATGTAGCTCCTTACGATTCGATGACGCCGCCTTAGCGGCTGTAGAGCTCGACGATCAGCTGTTCCTGGATCGGCAACTTGATGTCTTCGCGACTCGGCAGCGACTGCACCTTGCCGGTGAAGCTCTCGGCGGAAAGCGACAACCACTCCGGCACGCCGCGGCCCGTAGCCGACTCGACGCTCGCCTTGATCAGCTCGTTCTTGCGGCTCGACTCCTTCACCGAAATCGCCTGTCCGGCGCGCACCTGGTAGGAAGGAATGGTCGTCTTCTTGCCGTCGACGAGGATGTGGCCGTGCCGCACCAGCTGCCGCGCCTGATTGCGCGACGACGCGAAGCCGAGGCTGAACGCGACATTGTCGAGGCGACGCTCGAGCATCACCAGGAGGTTCTCGCCGGTGATCCCCTTGCGGCGATCGGCTTCGGCAAAGTAAAGCCGGAACTGACGCTCGAGGACTCCGTAGATGCGCTTGACCTTCTGCTTCTCGCGGAGCTGCAGACCGTAGCCCACGGCGCGGCGTCCACGACGCTGACCGTGCTGGCCCGGCGGATACGCGCGCTTTTCGATCGCGCACTTTTCCTTGAAGCAGCGATCGCCCTTCAGAAACAGCTTGATGCGCTCACGTCGGCAAAGCCGACATACGGGGCCTGTATAGCGTGCCATGGAACTCTCCTGCGCTCGTCTTCTCTCCGCTGCTACGGAGACTTCGATTCAAGGAAGACGCTCTGCGGCGGGGACAGTACACCTGCCTCGCCGAGGCAATCCTTCGGTTCTGGACCGGAAAATACCTTCCGGTTAGACGCGCCGGCGCTTGCGCGCGCGGCAGCCGTTGTGCGGAATCGGGGTCACGTCGCGAATCGACTTGATGTCGATGCCACTCGCCTGAAGGGCACGGATCGCCGACTCGCGTCCGGAGCCCGGACCGCGCACCTGAACATCGACCGATCGCATTCCCATGTCCTTCGCCTGGTTGCCGGCACTCTGCGCGGCAACCTGAGCCGCGAACGGCGTGCCCTTGCGCGAGCCCTTGAAACCGATGCGCCCCGCGGACGACCAGGTCAGGACATTCCCTTCCGGATCCGAAATCGCCACGATGGTGTTGTTGAACGACGCCTGAATGTGCGCGAGGCCATGAGGCACAACGCGCTTTTCCTTCTTCTTGGCGCCCTTCTTTTCCTTGCCCGTTGGGGCCGCTGCCGCTTCTTTGGCCATCTGGATCCCTCGTTACTTCTTGGTCAGCTTCTTCTTGGTGGAGACCGTCGCCTTACGCGGTCCCTTGCGGGTACGCGCGTTCGTGTTGGAGCGCTGGCCACGGACCGGCAATCCTCGCCGGTGCCGGATGCCGCGGTAGCTGCCGATCTCCATCAGGCGCTTGATGTTCTGGGAGACTTCCTTGCGGAGGTCACCCTCGACCCGGCCCTCTTCCTGGATGATCTTGCGGATCCGCTGCGCTTCTTCTTCGGAGAGATCGCGCACCTTGGTCACCGCAGGAACTTCCGCGGCGACGAGAATCTTGCGTGACCGTGCCCGGCCGATGCCGACGATGTACGTCAGTCCGATCCAGACCTGCTTGTTCTGGGGGAGGTCCACTCCTGCGATACGCGCCATCGTCGTCCCTTAACCTTGCCGCTGCTTGTGTTTCGGGTTGTCGCAGATCACCCGCACGACGCCCGCGCGGCGCACGACCTTGCACTTCGGACAGATCCGTCGGACTGAAGATCGAACTTTCATATCGCTACCTCGCCTTACTTCAACCTGTAGACAATGCGCCCGCGCGAAAGGTCATAGGGCGAGAGTTCGACCAGTACCTTGTCGCCGGGAAGGATCCGGATGAAGTGCTTGCGCATCTTCCCTGAAATATGAGCCAACACCTGATGCTTGTTCTCCAGCTCCACCTTGAACATCGCATTGGGGAGCGGTTCGAGCACCGTTGCTTCGACTTCGATCGCTTCTTCCTTGGACAAACCCTCTTCCTCGTCTGATTCCGTGTTTCCCGATCGCGCCGGGTTCAGGCCGCGCCGACGCCGAGAATCCGGGCGCCGCTGTCGGTAACCGCAACCGAATATTCAAAGTGCGCCGAAAGCGAACCGTCCGCCGTGCGCGCCGTCCAACCGTCCTTGTCGACCTTCACTCCCGGAGTCCCGACGTTCACCATCGGCTCGATGGCGATCACCAGACCCGGCTTCAACCTCGGACCCCGGCCAGGCTCCCCGAAATTGGGAACCTGCGGATCCTCGTGCAGGGAAGTTCCGATCCCGTGGCCGACGAAATCGCGGACCACAGAAAACCCTTCCGACTCCACGTACGCCTGCACTGCGTGACCGATGTCGGAGATGCGCTTGTTCGGACGGACTTCTTCGACCGCGAGATCCAGCGCCCGCTTCGTCACCGCCAGGAGGCGCTCCGCCACCGGAGAAACCGCTCCGACGGCGTAGGTTCTGGCAGCGTCGCCGTAGTATCCCTTATATACCACTCCACAATCAATCCCGACGATGTCGCCGTCCCGGAGAGCCGTGTCGTCCGGTATTCCGTGGACGATGACCTCGTTGATCGAGGTGCACAGCGTCGCCGGATAGCCCTTGTAGTGCAGGAAGGCCGGCACCGCGCCGGCATCCCGGATTAGCTTCTCCGCATAGCGGTCGAGCTCGCGGGTCGTGACGCCCGGCCCCACGAGGTGCGCCAGTCCCGCCAGAACGGCATGAACGAGGCGGTTGGCCTCTTCCATGAGCTCGAGCTCTCCGGCTGTCTTGAGCACCATTTCAGCCCCGACCTTTCAGCGCAGCCAGAATCGCCGCCGTCACCGCAGTCACCGGGAGCTCGCCATCGATCCGCCGCAGGAGACTCCGGCGATGATAGTGGTCGACCAGCGGCTCGGTCTTCTCGTGATAGATGCGCAGGCGTTCCCTCACAACCTCTTCCCGGTCGTCCTCGCGCCTCCTCGAAACAGCCCGACGGACGAGCACCACTTCGGGCACTTCGAGCAGCACCACCGCATCGAGCTGGTCGCGGCGTTCGTCGAGAATCCGGTCCAGCGTGCTGGCCTGCCCGGTCGTCCGCGGGTAGCCGTCCAGCAGGAATCCCTGCGCTGCATCCGGCCGCGAAAGACGGTCGCGGACGACCTCGGCCATCAGATCGTCGTTGACCAGGGCGCCGGAAGCCATGATTCCCTTGACCTTGTGCCCCAGCTCCGAGCCGTGCGCCACTGCATCCCGGAGCATTTCGCCGGTGGAGATGGCCGGGACCCCGAGCGCCCCTGCCAGTACGACCGCCTGGGTGCCCTTCCCGCTTCCGGGCGCACCCAGCAGAACGGCCCTCAGGCCGCTGCGGCCCTTCGGACCGGGGCTCGCTCCGCCTTCAGCCACGGCGTCCCTTGATTCGGCCACGCTTGAGGAAGCCGTCGTAGTTCCGCATGACCAGCTGGCTTTCGATCTGCTGCAGCGTATCCATCGCGACTCCGACGACGATCAAAAGCGAGGTGCCGCCGAAATAGAAGTGGATGCCCATGCCTTCGGTGATGAACTTCGGCAGGTACGGATCGATCGCCGGACCGATGAAGGGCAGATTCTGCATCTTGACGCCGTTCATCAGGAAGTCCGGAAGAATCGCTACCAGCGCCAGATAAGCCGCGCCGACGAGCGAGATCCGGGTGAGAATCCGGTCGATGTACTCCGCCGTGCGCTTGCCGGAGCGAATGCCGGGAATGAAGCTCCCGTACTTCCGCATGTTTTCCGCCAGGTCGCTGGGATTGAAGATGATCGAAATGTAGAAGTAGCTGAAGAAGATGATCCCGACGACGTAGAGAAGATAGTGCATCGGCTGACCCCAGGCGAGCTGGTCGGCGACCTTCTGCAGCCAGGGAGCCTGGAACATCTGCGCCGCCGTCGCCGGCAGGGCCATGAGCGAGCTGGCGAAGATCACCGGAATCACGCCGGCGGTATTCACCCGCAGCGGCAGGTAGGTGCTCTGGCCTCCGTAGACCTTGCGTCCCACCATCCGCTTCGCGTACTGGACCGGAATTCGACGCTGCGCACGCTCCATGTAGACGATGAATCCGACCACGGCGACCATGAACACCAGCAGGAGGAGGATGCCGATGAGTGAAATCTCGTTCGTCTTGATGTTGCCGAGTGTCCCGGCGACCGCCCGGGGAAGACCGACGACGATGCCGGAGAAGATGATCAGAGAAATGCCGTTGCCGATTCCCCGCTCGCTGATCTGCTCACCCAGCCACATGATGAACGCGCAGCCCGTGGTGAGCGTCAGGATCGTCAGCAGGCGAAATGCCCAACCCGGAGTCGGAACGAGCGCCGCGCCGCCAGGAGTCGTGGTCTTCTCGAGGAAGAGCGCGATTCCGGTCGACTGAATGATCGAGACAAGGACGGTGCCGTACCGCGTGTACTGGGTGATCTTCTTCCGCCCGAGCTCGCCCTCTTTGGAGAGCTTCTCGAGGTACGGCCACACCACCGTCAGAAGCTGAAGAATGATCGACGAGGTGATGTACGGCATGATGCCGAGCGCGAACACAGCGACCCGCTGAAGACTTCCCCCCGTGAACGTGTTCACGAAGCCGAGGAAAGTACTCTGCATGGACGACATGAATTCGAGCAGTGCCTGCGGATCCACCCCCGGCGTCGGAATGTGACAACCGATCCGATAAACCGCCAGCAGCCCGAAAGTGAACATCAGGCGCTTGCGCAGATCGGGGATCGCGAAGATATTGCGCAGGCTTTCGATCACTTCGCGAGCTCCTCGCAGCGTCCGCCGGCCGCTTCGATCTTGGTGCGCGCCGACTTGCTGAACTTGTGGGCCGTTACGGTGATGGCGGTCGTCAGATCGCCGTCACCGAGCACCTTGACGAGCTTTCCGGAGTGAACGAGGCCGGCTTCCGCCATCATTTCCGGAGTGACCGTCTTGCCGAGCGCCGCCAGGGCGCCGACGTTGATTACCACGTATTCGACGCGGAAAACGTTGGTGAATCCGCGCTTCGGAACGCGACGGATGAGCGGCATCTGGCCGCCTTCGAAGCCGGGACGCAGGCTGTAGCCCGAACGCGACTGGCCACCCTTGTGACCCTTGCCGGCGGTCTTGCCGAGACCCGAACCGGGACCACGACCGACACGCTTGCGCGAATGCTTGCTTCCTGGAGCCGGGGGAAGTTCGTGCAGTTTCATTTTGCGTCCTCGACCAACTCGACGAGATAGGGAATCTTGGCGATCATGCCGCGCACGGCCGGCGTATCTTCGCGAACGACTTCGTGACGGATGCGCCGGAGACCGAGCCCGCGCAGCACCTCGCGATGCGTCTCGCGAGCGCCGATCGTGCCCTTCACCTGGCGGATACGAATCGTCTTCTTCTTCATGCTTGAGCTACCTCTCTCGAACTCGCGCTGCTTTCGAATCCGTGCTTACCGGAAAACTGACCGGAGAATCAGGACGCTGCGCCCTCGCCGGCTGCCTGCGGAGCGCCGCGACGCGGCTTGTTGTTCAGCATCAGGAGCGCGGCAAAAGTCGCCTTGACGACATTGGCCGGATTGGCCGATCCGAGCGACTTGGTCAGGATGTCGGCGATTCCAGCCGCCTCGATGACGGCTCGAACCGGACCGCCGGCGATCACGCCGGTGCCGGCGGAAGCGGGCTTGATCAGCACGCGTCCGGCGCCGAACTCTCCAAGCGCCTCGTGCGGAATCGTGTGTCCCTTCATCGGCACCTGAATCAACCGCTTCTTGGCGACTTCAATTCCCTTGCGGATCGCCATCGGAACTTCCTTCGCCTTGCCGGAACCATAGCCGACCCGACCGTTTCCGTCGCCGATCACCACGAGGGCGGCGAACGAAAAGTTCTTTCCACCCTTCACGACCTTGGTCACCCGGTTGATGTGGACGACCTGCTCGACAAATTCACTTTCCTGCTCGAAATCCCTGGCCAAAGCTCTTCTCCTCGTCAGTCGCGGGTGGCGGGTGGCAGATTAGAACTGAAGGCCCTTGGCGCGTGCCGCCTCGGCCAGCTCCTTGACCTTGCCGTGGTAGAGGTATCCGC
>JBDTQG010000112.1:0-9695 GCA_039932315.1 Thermoanaerobaculia bacterium | reverse complement strand
CTCCAACAAACAGGACTTCGAAGTCATCGAGGCGGATGTGGACGGTCTGGAGCTCACATTGCGCGCACGGCCGCGGGAGCTTTCACCGAGCCGAGTCTGATCGCATCCAGCCGTAGGCCGGCCGCGACCGCGGCCGCCGAGCATGGTACTCGTCTTGCAGCGCGCGGAGAATCTATGAGGCAAGTTCAGCGATGGCTGCCGGTGGTACTGCTCTTGCTCGCTTCGAGCGCGCGCGCGGAAACCCTGCAGGGAGTTGAATTTCACGGTCTGCGTCTGCTGGCCGAAGAAACGATGCGTTTCTACCTCGGATTGACCGATGGGAAGGAACTGGACGAAGCGGCCCTGAACCGGAGCATCGAAGGCCTGTGGCGGCGCAACCTGATCGACGACCTGAAAATCGACAAGGTCGAGGTCGAAGGCGGGGTGCAGCTGGTCATCACCGTGACCGAACGCCCGATCCTGCGCTCGCTCGATTTCAAGGGGCTGAAGCGCCTGTCGCGGACCGACATCACCGAACGCATCACCAAGGAATCGATTTCGGTCCGCGAGGGATCGCCGATCTCCCTGGGTGAGATCAACCGCCTGCAGACGACCATCGAGGAGATGTACCGCGAGAAGGGTTTCCGCTTCGCGAAAGCGGTATACACGCTCGACGAAGTCGCGCCCACCGAGCGCCGCGTCATCTTCACGATCGACGAGGCCGAGAAAGTGCGGATCGGCGACATCAAATTCGCCGACAACACGGTCTACGGCGACTGGCGTCTCAAGTGGACGATGTCGAAGACCAAGGAAACCAACATCGTCTGGCGGATGCTGAAGCGGGACATCTACAACCCCGCGACGATCGCGGCGGATCTGGTGAAGGTGAAGGACCTCTACCGCAACGCCGGTTACAAGAACATCGATCTCGCGGACCCGGTTCTGGGCGTCAAGGAGCGCGGCAGCGGGAAGCGCCGGCTGCGCATCGAGATCCCGGTCACGGAAGGGCATCGCTTCAAGCTCGGCGTCGTGAAAGTCGAAGGGAACCAGGTTTTCAACGCACGCTACTTGAACGCTCAGTTCCCGAAGCCGCACGGCGGCTGGCTCAGAGCTTCGATGGTCACCAAGGGCACCGAGGCGATCCGCGATTCCTACAAGAACTACGGCCACATCTTCGCCAATATCGACACCCAGATGGTCGAACGCGACGGCGACGTCGCGGATCTCGAGATCAAGATCACCGAAGGCGATCAGTACCGCGTGGGCCGGATGGAGTTCGAGGGCAACACCCGCACCCGCGACAAGGTGCTGCGCCGCGAGTTCCGCATCCAGGAAGGGACGCTCCTCAACATGGGAGCGATCAAGGGCAGCCTCTTCAAGGTGAACCAGCTCGGGTACTTCAAGCTCAACGAAGACGACCCGATCTCGTTTGAGAACTTCGATACCGAGAAGAAGACCGTCGACGTCAAGGTCAAGGGCGACGAAAGCGACCGTACCGAGCTCCAGGTCGGCGCGGGCTGGAGCGAGACGTACGGCTTCTTCGGCCAGCTGTCGGTCAAGACCCAGAACTTCCTCGGCCGCGGCGAAACCGTCGGCGTGTCGTTCCAGTCCGGTCGCTACCAGGACGAGTACGGACTCTCGTACTACATTCCGTGGTGGCTCGACCGGCCGCAGAGCATCGGCCTCCAGATCTTCAAGAGCAACCTGAACTACTCGCAGTTCGCGGGTCAGGAATCCGAGCGCAAGAGCCAGGGTGCGGTCTTCACCTATGGGCGCAACTTCGGGCTCTTCGGCAGCGGCAGCATCAGCTACACGCTGTCGAAGTCGGAGGACCGGCTGTTCGTCACCGGTCCCGACAATACGCAGATCCCTCTGACCTACGACATCGCGAACTCCTCGATTCAGCCGTCGTGGACCTTTGACAGCCGGGACAGCCGCCTCGAAACGACGAAGGGATTCAATCTCGTCGGATCGGTCGAGTATGCCGGCGGATTCCTCGGTGGCGACAACTACTTCTGGCGTCCGGAAGTTCATCTCTCCTGGTTCCGTCCGCTGACCCGGGCACCGATCAAGACCGTCGCCGCGTTCAACCTCGAAGCCGGACTGGTCAAGCCGTTCGAAGGCCGGGCCGTCGTTCCGCTCGAGCGCTACTTCATGGGCGGGGAGAACAGCATCCGCGGGTTCCAGTTCCGGTCGATCTTCGTTCGCAACTCCGCGAACGCACCGGTCCTGCAGGACGGCTATTTCAAGGGCGGGAACAAGTTCCTGCAGATGAATGCCGAGTTCCAGGTCCTGGTCGGCGGACCGTTCCGGCTGATTCTGTTCGCCGACGGCGGCAACGTCTACGACGACAACCAGAGCATCGACGTCTCCCGATTGCGTTACTCTGCGGGCGGCGAGCTGCGGATCTTCGTTCCGATCTTCGGTGCCCCTTTGAGATTCATCTATGCTTCGAACCTGGATCCCCTGCCCGATGACCGGTTCGACAGCTTCCAATTCAGCATCGGCGCAACTTTCTGATACAGGAGCAAAATCATGTCGGTGAGTCTCTGGAGGAGCTTGAATTCGACGGTTGGCCGGGCAGCGCTGGTGTTGTCGGTGATCACGCTGACCGCAGCGCCGGCGGCGCACGCTCAGGGTAAGACCGCGGTGATCGATGTGCAGCGTCTGGTGACGGATTCGGTCGCCGGCAAGGAGGCGCTCGCGCGTCTGAAGAAGCTGCAGGACGACAAGATCGCCGAAGGCAAGGCAAAGAACGACGAGATCGACGGCCTGCGCAAGCGGCTGAACGACGGCCGGCTCTCGCTCGCCGACGACAAGATCGCGGACCTCGAGAAGCAGCTCGACGAGAAGGTCACCGGCATGCGCCGTTTCCAGGAAGATGCCGAGCGCGACTTCAACAAGAGCCGGGAGACGACCTTCGGCGACATCGAGAAGCAGGTTTTTCCGGTGATCGAGAAGTTCGGCAAAGAGGGCGGCTATACCTTCATTTTCAACAAGTTCCAGAGCGGTCTGCTCTATGCCGATGATGCCGCGGATGTCACGGATCAGATCATCCAGCGCTTCGACGGCGCGACGACGCCGAAGGGGAAGTAACGCTTGACCTGGACGCTCGGACAGCTCGCCGAGCGCGTACGAGGCGAGGTCGAAGGCTCTCCAGGTCGGTCCCTGGAGGGCGTTCGAACCCTCGCTGAAGCTGGACCGTCTCATCTCTCCTTTCTGACCAGCGCCAGGTTTCTGCCGCAGGCGGCCGCAAGCGCCGCCGGGGCGATGCTGGTGGACCGGAAAGCGGTTCTCCCGGGACGCGACCTGCTGCGCTGCGATCACCCGCAGCTCGCTCTCGCCGAGATCCTGCGCCTGTTTCATCCCGTGCGCGAGGCGCCACCGGGCATCCACACCACCGCGGTCGTCGGTGCCGGCTGCACGATCGATCCTTCCGTCGTCATCGGGCCCTATGTCGTTCTCGGAACCGGTGTCGAGGTCGCTGCCGGTGCCGTGCTGCATCCGCACGTCGTCGTGGGCGATGGTTGCCGCATCGGCGCCGGATCGGTGCTGCATCCGCACGTCGTGCTCTACGCGGGCGTGTCCCTCGCGGAGCGCGTCGAGGTGCACGCGGGTACCGTGCTGGGGAGCGACGGTTTCGGCTACGCCACGGTGCGCGGTGTTCACCACAAGATTCCGCAGGTCGGAGGAGTCGACATCGGCGCCGATGTCGAGATCGGCGCGCTCACCACGATCGATCGCGCGCTGCTCGGCTCGACGTCGATCGGCGCGGGAAGTAAGATCGACAACCTGGTCCAGGTCGGACACAATGTGGTCGTCGGCGAGCGGGCGATTCTCTGCGGTCAGGCCGGTATTGCCGGCAGCGCCCGCCTCGGGGACGGAGTGGTTCTGGCCGGTCAGGCGGGGGTCGCCGGGCACCTGGAGATCGGCTCGGGGGCTCAGGTGGCCGCGAAGTCGGCGGCTCTGTCGCCGATCGAGGCAGGTCAGGCGGTGGCGGGAATTCCCGCAGTGCCGATCGCCTCGTGGCGCCGGCAGCAGTCGCTGATGCGGCGACTGCCGGAGATCTGGAAACGATTGCGAGCGCTCGAGCGCAGGGTGGGGTCGGAAAATGCCGGAGAAGCCGGAAGCGGTAGCGCCCAAGGTGGCGCCCACGGTGGAGAAGACGGAAGCGAAGGCGGAGAAACCTAACTGGGATATCCGCTGGATCATGTCGATCCTGCCGCATCGCTATCCGATGCTGCTGATCGACCGGGTCCTCGAGATGGAGCCGCGTCAGCGGATCGTCGCCATCAAGAATTTCACCATCAATGAAGAGTTCTTCTGCGGGCACTTTCCCGGGCACCCCGTCGTTCCGGGTGTTCTGCTGGTCGAAGCGATGGCGCAGGCGGGCGGCATCCTTCTCATGCACGATGATCCCGAGCGGGAGAAGAAGCTTCTGCTGTTCATGTCGATCGAAAGGGCGCGATTCCGCCGTCCGGTCGTTCCCGGGGACCGCGTTCACTTCGAAGCTCAGGTGCTGCGACTGAAATCGAACCACTGCAAGCTCTCGGCGCGGGCGCTGGTCGACGGCGTCGTTCATGCCGAGGCGGAGCTCCTTTCGACCACCGTCGACCGGGATTCCGTGCGATGAGCGGAGTGCATCCGCTCGCCGTCGTCGACTCCAGCGCAAAGCTCGGCGAAGGGGTGGTCATCGGGCCGTTTGCGATGGTCGGCAGAGGAGTCGAGATCGGTGATGGGACGGAGATCGGCTCGGGTGCACAGATTCAGGGTCCGACGAAAATCGGCCGCGAGAACCGCATCCACGCGCATGCCTGCCTCGGTGGCGATCCGCAGGACCTGAAGTTCGCCGGCGAAGACGTTCGACTCGAGGTCGGCGACCGGAACGTGATCCGCGAATTCGTCACGTTCCATCGCGGAACCGGCAAAGGTGGCGGCCTGACACGTGTGGGCAGCGACAACCTGTTCATGGTCTATAGCCACGTCGCCCACGACTGCAACGTCGGCAGCCGGACGATCTTCGCCAATTGCGCGACACTCGCCGGACACGTCGATGTCGGCGACGACGCGATCATCGGCGCGTTCTCCGCCGTGCAGCAGTTCGGCCGCGTCGGGCGTCATGCCTATCTCGGCGGTTACACGCGGATTCTCGCCGACGCCCTGCCGTTCGTGAAGACCGTCGGCCTGCGACCGGCGGTGTTCGGTGTGAACCGGATCGGGCTCAAGCGGAAAGGGATGGATGACGCGACGGTGCGGGTGCTCCAGCGCGCCTTCCGGATCTTTCTCCGCTCGGGCCTGAACACGACACAGGCGCTCGATCGCATCGAGAAGGAGTTCCCGGACGAACCGGAGGTCAGGTACCTCGTCGATTACGTGCGCAGCGCCCGACGCGGCGTGGTGAAATCCCTGCCGACGAAGGTCGCGGACGAAGTCGCCGTCGATGAGTGATCTTCGTGCCGGCGTCTTCGGCATCGGAGCTCTGGGGCGCCATCACACCCGGATCCTGTCGACGCTGCCGGGCGTCGAGCTGTGCGGAATCTTCGATACGAATTCCGCCACTGCCGCGGCGGTCGCCGCCGAATATGGCGCCACGGTCGCACCCACGTTCGAAGATCTCGCGGACCGGATCGACATCGCGGTGCTCGCCGCGCCGACTTCGCTCCACGGCGAGCTCGGACTGGAACTCTTGCGCCGGGGCGTGCATCTCATGGTGGAGAAGCCCATCGCCTCCACTCTGGCTGAAGCCGACGCACTGATCGCCGCCGCCGACGCCGCGGGAAAGGTCCTTGCGGTCGGGCATGTCGAGTTTCACAATCCGGCCGTCCAGGCGCTGCTCGATACTCCGGCGTCGCCCCGCTTCGTCGAGATCGAACGCCTGGGGACATTTTCGCCGCGCAGCCTCGACGTGGACGTCATTCTCGATCTCATGATTCACGACCTGCAGATCCTGCAGTCGATGGACAGCTCTCCGGTCATCGAAGTCCGCGCCACCGGCATCGCGGTACTCTCGGAGCGAATCGACATTGCGAACGCGCGCATCGCGTTCGAATCGGGGCTCGTCGCGAACGTCACCGCGTCACGCATCTCCGCGGAGCGGGTACGGAAGATCCGCGCCTTCTTCGCCGATCGCTACCTCTCGCTCGACTACCAGGCGCAGGAGATCAAGGGCTACCGTCTCGACACGAGCGCCGGCGCGCGGGCGATCCTTCCCGCGAATCCCCCGGTGACGAAAGCCGAACCGCTGCACTGCGAGCTTTCCGCCTTTGTCGCCTCGTGTCTCGGAAAGTCGGTTCGCCAGGTGGATGGCAAGGCCGGGCGACAGGCGCTCGCGACCGCCCTCGAGGTGGTCGCGGCGGCCGAGCCCGCGCCGCGAGCATCGCGCGCATAGTCCCGTCCAGCGGGCCTATGCTAGGCTCTTCGCTCCTTGATCTCGGCGGACAGCCGACCGCATTTCCCAGCTCGAAACAGGCAGGTTCCGGAGGCAGAAGATGAGTGACGTACGGATTGGTGTGATCGGCGGCAGCGGGCTGTACGAAATGGCCGGTCTCGCGGTGAGCGAAGAGCGCCGCATCGAGACGCCGTGGGGCGAGCCGTCGGATGCCTACATCCTGGGTGAGCTCGACGGTCGCAAGGTCGCCTTCCTCGCGCGCCACGCCCGCGGTCATCGGTTCCTGCCCACCGAGCTCAACTATCGCGCCAACATCTACGGTTTCAAGACCCTCGGCGTCGACTTCCTGATCTCCGTTTCCGCGGTCGGTTCGCTCAAGAAGGAGTACGTTCCGGGACACATCGTCGTGCCGGATCAGTTCTACGACCGCACGCGGCATCGCCCGGACACGTTCTTCGGGCAGGGGATCGTCGCGCACGTCTCCGTTGCGCATCCGATCTCGAAGACTCTCGCCACCGTGCTCGCCGACGCGGCGGATGCCGAGGGCGCCACGACGCACCGCGGTGGTTGCTACGTCAACATGGAAGGTCCGCAGTTCTCGACCCGCGCCGAGTCGATGGCGTATCGCCAGATGGGTTTCGACATCATCGGCATGACCAACCTCCAGGAAGCGAAGCTCGCGCGCGAAGCGGAGATGGCCTACGCCTCGCTGTCGATGGTCACCGACTACGACTGCTGGCACGAAGAGGAAGAGGCGGTTACGGGTGAAGGCGTGATGGAGGTTCTGCGCAAGAATGTCGCGCTCGCACAGCGCGTCGTGCGCCGGGCGATCGCCGTCCTCGGACCGGAAGTCGCCAACGACTGCTCGACCGCGCTCGCGATGTCGCTCATCACCGATCCGAGCCTCGTGCCGGCGGAGACGCTGCAGGCGCTCGAGCCGATTCTCGGGAAGTACCTCGACCGCTCCGGCGGAAAGCTCGCCTGGCGCCGCTGACGTCGCGATGACCCGCATCCTCGTCACCAACGACGACGGCGTCTTTTCCGAGGGCATCCGGCGTCTTGCGGAGGCCCTGTCGGCGCACGGCGAGGTGACGGTCGTCGCTCCGGACCGCGAACAGAGCGCGACGGGGCACAGCCTGACGCTCAACCGGCCCCTGCGTCTGCAGAAGCTCGAGGAGAACTGGTACGCGGTCGATGGCACGCCCACCGACTGCGTGAATCTCGCGGTGCTCTGGCTGCTCAAGGAGCGCCGTCCTGACTTCGTCGTTTCGGGAATCAACTACGGTCTCAATCTCGGCGACGACGTCACCTACTCCGGAACAGTGAGCGCGACGTTCGAGGGTACGCTGCTCGGCATTCCCTCCGTCGCTTTCAGTCAGGAGATCTCCGAGGGATTTTCGTTCGCGCGCTCCGCGGAGTTCGCCGGCCGCTTCATCGGCGAGTTGCTCTCCGCGCCTTTGCGCAAAGACCTCCTGCTGAACGTCAACCTGCCGGCGGGCGAGATCCAGGGATTGTCGTTCACCCGCCTCGGCCATCGCGTCTACCAGCAGGTCGTGGTGGAGAAGGAAGACCCGCGCGGGCGCAAGTACTACTGGATCGCCGGCACGCCCGAATGGCGGGAGGACAGCGGAACGGACCACGACGCGATCGTTCACAGCCGGGTCTCCGTGACGCCGCTCCATCTCGATCTCACCGACTATCGCGGACTCGAAGGCCCGGCGGACCTCCGCGAGCGGCTCGCCGCGCTCGCGACGGCCGGCGCCGGTGCGGGCCATGTTCGCTGACACCTTCTCCCGCGAGCAGATGGTGCGGGAGCTCATCGAGGCCCGCGGCGTCCGCGATCCGCGGGTGCTTGCCGCGATGCGCGAGGTGCCGCGGCATCTCTTCGTGCGCACCCACCTGCGCAGCCAGGCTTACGGCGATCACGCCCTGCCGATCGGCGACGCGCAGACGATCTCCCAGCCCTACATCGTCGCGCGCATGAGCGAGCTGCTCGAAATCGATCCGCAGCACAAGGTGCTCGAAATCGGCACCGGTACGGGCTACCAGACGGCGATCCTCGCGCGGCTCGCGCGCTGGGTGTACAGCCTGGAGAGAATTCCCGAGCTCGCGCACCAGGCGATCCGGCGCATGCGTCAGCTGGAGATCCTGAACGTCAAGATCCAGGCCTTCGACGGCACGGTCGGCTGGAGCGAGGTCGCACCCTTCGACCGCGTGCTGATCGCCGCCGGCGCTCCGACGGTTCCCAAGCCGCTGCTCGATCAGCTCGCGCCGCGTGGCAAGCTGCTGATTCCGGAAGGGGATCGAAAGGGTCAGCAGCTGGTCCTCTACGAACGTCTGGCGCGCGGAATGCGCCGGCGCGAGGTCGAGCCGGTGGCCTTCGTTCCCCTGGTCGGGCGCCATGGCTGGAGTGACCCCAACGAGCGCGGAGACTGATGCCGTGAAGACGATGACGTTCGAGATCGCCGGCCGCGTTCAGGGCGTCGGCTTCCGCGCCTACGCCGTGCGTCTGGCGCGCGACTGCGGCGTCGTCGGCTGGGTGCGCAACGATCCCGATGGCAAGGTCCGCGCCGAGGCGACCGGATCCGATCCGGCGCTGCTCTCGTTCGGCGCCGGGCTGCGCATGGGCCCGCCCGATGCCGACGTCGAAACGCTCGAAGCGACCGTGGTGGGCGAGGTGGCTCGCCCCCGAAGATCCGATTTCGCAGTGGAGGATTGATGCCGTGGAAGATCTGAAGAGCTACATCCGCGAAGTGCCCGACTTTCCCAAGCCGGGGATCAATTTCTTCGACATCACGACACTGCTCAAGGATCCCCATTCCCTGCGCATGACCGTCGACCGCTTCGCCTGGCTGTTCGGACGCCGCGCGGGCAGCGCGCCGGACCGGGCGATCGACAAGGTCGTCGGCATCGAAGCGCGCGGCTTCATGTTCGCCCCGTCTCTCGCCTACAGCCTGAACGCCGGCTTCGTCCCCGTGCGCAAGCCCGGCAAGCTGCCGGCGAAGACGGTGTCGCAGACCTACGACCTCGAATACGGCACCGATCGCCTCGAGATCCACGCCGATGCGATCTCCCCCGGCGAGCGCGTCCTGATCATCGACGACGTCATCGCGACGGGTGGCACAGCGCGAGCGGCCGCGAAACTGGTCGAAAGCCTCGGCGCGAAAGTCGCCGGCTTCGGCTTCGTCATCGAGCTGACCTTCCTCCCCGGCAGAGCCGGCCTCGAAGGCTACGACGTCGAGGCGCTCATTCAGTACTGACGTATAATTGCGCGCGCGCGGCTGTAGCTCAGATGGATAGAGCAGGAGCATCCTAAGCTCAAGGTCGG
>JBDTQG010000111.1:0-9823 GCA_039932315.1 Thermoanaerobaculia bacterium | reverse complement strand
AGCGTGTGTAGGGGAAACTCTACCGTGGGTTCGAATCCCACCCTCTCCGCCAATCTTTCTATAGCAACGCCGGAGAGGTGCCAGAGTGGCCGATCGGGACAGTCTCGAAAACTGTTGTGCCCGCAAGGGTACCGTGGGTTCGAATCCCACCCTCTCCGCCATTTCCTGCTCGCGCCACCTCGCCGGGCGTCCGGCGGCGTGCACATATCGCTTCGAAAGAGAGTCATGACTCCAGATCAGCGCCTCGTCGCCACCGCCGTTGCCGCCTGGAAGCTGAACATCGAGCGCGCCGAGAAGCTCTTCTTCGCGCTGGACGACACGCAGCTCGATGCGGCGATCGCGCCGGGAAAGAACCGACTGATCTACCTCCTCGGCCATCTCGTCGCGGTCCACGACGGCATGCGCCCGCTGCTTTTCATCGGTGAGCGTCTTCATCCCGAGCTCGAGGCTCCGTTCCTGATCGGCGCCGACCGCGCGGTCACCGAGATTCCTTCCGCAACGGCGCTCAAGGCGATGTGGCGCGAAGTGAACGACGGCCTGCTCGCCGCCTTCGCGAAGTTCACTCCGGACGACTGGGCGAGCCGGCACAACGCAGTCCCGGAAGCCGACTTCGCCGCAAATCCGCTGCGCAACCGCCTCGCGATTCTCCTCAGCCGCACGACCCACATCGGCTACCACCTGGGCCAGGCCCAGCTCGCGCCGCGCTGATCTCAGTCCTGGACCGGAGCGCCGGTCCAGCTCGCGATCAGGCGTTCGATCGCGTCGAGGTCGACCGGCTTCACCAGGTGTTCATCGAACCCGGCGGCACGGCTGCGCTCCATGTCGGAAGGTTGGCCGTATCCGGTGATGGCGACGAGACGGGCGTTGGCGAAGGTCGGGAGCTTGCGAAGACGCTGTGCGAGCTCGTAGCCATCCATGGCCGGCAGGCCGATATCGAGGAACGCCGCCTCGAAGCGGTGTTCCGTCGCGAGCGCGAGCGCCGCGATGCCGTCATGAGCGACGCAGGCTTCGTGACCGATCAGCTTCAAGCCCTGCGCGAGCAGCTCCGCAGCATCCTGATTGTCGTCGACGACGAGGATTTTCGAGCGCCGAAGCGGCGGCGCCGCCGCTTCCTCCGCGATCGCCGGCACGTCGGGCCGGAACGGTCGCGCCGACGGCAGGTGAACGACGAACGCGCTCCCCTTGCCCGTACCGGCGCTCGTCGCCGAGACGCGTCCGCCGTGGCGCTCGACGAGGCTGCGGACGATCGTGAGCCCCAGACCGAGGCCACCGTTCGAGCGGTCGAGTGCCTGACGGTCCTGCACGAAAATTTCGAAGACGTGCGGCAGGACGTCGGGCGGGATGCCGATGCCGCTGTCTCGCACTTCGAGCACGATCTCGTCGCGATCGCCGACGAGCGTCGCCTCGCCGTCGAATCCGGCAAGGTGGGCGGAGACCACGACGGTGCCGTGGAGGGGCGTGTATTTGCTCGCATTGGTGAGGAGGTTGGACAGGATCTGTTCGAGCCGCGCCGCATCCCCCTCCACGAAGAGACGTCCGGAAGGAACGTCGACGAAGATTTTCTGCTGCCGCTGTTCGAAGAGCGGGTTCGCCATTTCGACGGCGCGCGCCACGACCTCCGCGAGGTCCAGGATTTCCAGGTTGAGCTTCACTTTCCCCTGAGCGATGCGCGACACGTCGAGAAGATCGTCGACGAGACGCGTGAGATGCCGTACCTGGCGCTCGATGATCTTGCGCTCGTTCGCCGACTCTTTTTCGCCGCGGAGATCCATCACCCTGAGAGCGGTGAGAATGGGTGAGAGCGGATTGCGCAGCTCGTGACCGAGGATGGCGAGGAATTCGTCTTTCGCACGGCTGGCGCTCCGGGCTTCATCCAGAAGCCGATGCTCCGCTGTCGTGTCCTGAAGCACGCCGAACATTCCGAGCACGCCGCCGCGCGCGTCGTAGCGCGGTCGCCCGCTTGCCGATACCCACCGTTCGTTGCCGCCGTTCGCGATGCGGTAGTCGATCGCGTAGTCGCTCCGAGAAGAGATCGCCGCCTCGACCGCCCGCCGCGCTCGATCGCGATCGTCCGGATGGAGCAGCTCGCGCAGGGCCGCCCAGGTCATGTGCGGTCCGGGAGGAATGCCGAAGATCTCGGCCGCGCGAGCGGACATCTTCACGACGTCGGAGCTCGCCTCCCAGCTCCAGTCGCCGAGGCCTGCGGCGGCGAGCGCGAGGTTCAGACGCTGCGCGATCTCCTGCGCCCGGATCTGCGCGGTGTAGTCCTTGAAGCGCACACCGAGGCGCCGATTGGCGGCATCGCCCAGGGGAAAGGCATAGACGTCGAGGACGCGCCCTTCCGCCGGCAGCTCGCGCAGAAAATGGCGCGGCTCGCGGGTCGCGAGAATCTCGTCGTAGATGCGCAGCTGCTCGTCCGAGCGCTCGGGAAAGGCCTCGCGCGTCGTCTTGCCGACGACATCGGCGACTCCGGTTTCGCGGGAGAAGGCGCGATTCGCTTCAAGGTAGCGGAATTCGAGTGGCGCGCCGCTCGCGGTGTCGACTTTCTCGAGGACGCAGAAACTGTCATCCACGAAATCGAACAGAGCCCGCCATTGAAGCTCTGCCTGCAGAAGCCGGGATTCCGGCGAAGCGCCGCCTTCGCCCGTTACGGCCGCTGGATTCCGTTGCCTGTCATCCATCGCTGTCTCCGGCTCCCGGTGCGCCAGCGCTGCATGAGAACGCAACGGGGTGCGAATGTAAATCTCGATCCGCGCGAGGCCGATCGGCCGATGGCCCGAAGGGCCGCAGGGAGAGATCGAGACGCGGATCAGGAGGGGAAAGGCCACCGCCAATCGCGCACCGAAGGCATATCTTCGCCGTATTGACGGATGTATTCGAAGTGTTCGGCCAGGCGCTCGGTGAGGGCCAGCTTGACCTTGGCTCCCGCCTCTCCCAGTTGCGGCAGCCTCTCGATCGCGTCGCCGGCGAGGTGGAAACGATCGAGCTCGTTGAGCACGGTCATGTCGAACGGAGTCGTGATCGTGCCCTCCTCCTTGTAACCCCGCACATGAAGGTTGGCGTGGTTCGTCCGGCGATAGGTCAGACGATGAATGAGCCAGGGATAGCCGTGGTAGGCGAAGATGATCGGTTTGTCCTTCGTGAACAGGGCGTCGAACTTCTCGTCGGAAAGTCCATGCGGATGCTCTTCCGGCGGCTGGAGCTTCATGAGATCGACCACGTTCACCACGCGGATCCGGAGCGCCGGAAGCGCCGCCCGAAGAAGGGCCACGGCAGCGAGCGTTTCGAGCGTCGGAACGTCTCCCGCCGCCGCCATGACGAGATCGGGCTCGGCGCTCGATCCTGCACATGTTCCGGCCCACTCCCAGATTCCGATGCCCGCGGCGCAGTGACGAACCGCCGCTTCCATTCCAAGCCATTGCGGCGCCGCATGCTTTCCGGCGACGACGATGTTCACGTAGTTCCGGCTGCGCAGGCAGTGATCGACGACGCTCAGCAGGCAGTTCGCGTCCGGCGGCAGGTAGACCCGCACGACCTCGGCTTTCTTGTTCAGGGCGAGGTCGATGAAGCCGGGATCCTGATGGGTGAACCCGTTGTTGTCCTGCCGCCAGACGTGGCTCGAGAGGAGATAGTTGAGCGAGGCGATCGGCTCACGCCACGGTATCCCGCGGGTGACCTTCAGCCACTTCGCGTGCTGATTGAACATCGAGTCGACGACGTGGGCGAAGGCTTCATAGGTGTTGAAAAGGCCGTGCCGTCCGGTCAAGAGATAGCCCTCGAGCCAGCCCTGACACAGGTGCTCGCTCAGCACCTCGAGAACGCGCCCTTCGGGTGCCAGCCACTCGTCGTGCGGCGCCGTTTCGGCCAGCCATTGTCGGTTCGTGGCCTCGAAAACAGCGTCGAGGCGGTTCGAAACGGTTTCATCCGGTCCGAAGAGACGGAAGTTGCGCGCCTTTTCGTTGGCGATCATCACGTCGCGCAGGAATCGCCCGAGGACCCGCGTGTCTTCGGCGTCGACGGCGCCGGGCTGCTGCACGTCCACCGCGTGGGAGCGGAAATCGGGCAGCTCGAGGTCGCGCAGCCGTTTGCCGCCGTTGGCGTTCGGGTTCGCTCCCATCCGCCGGTCGCCTTCCGGCGCGAGGTCCGCGAGCTCCGGCCGAAGTGCGCCCCCGGCATCGAAGAGCTCTTCGGGGCGATAGCTTCGGAGCCACGCTTCGAGTTGCGCGAGGTGAGCGGGCTTCGCATGCGGATTGCTCAGGGGCACCTGATGCGAACGAAACGTTCCCTCGATCGCCTGGCCGTCGATCACTTTCGGTCCGGTCCATCCTTTGGGCGTCGCGAGGACGATCATCGGCCAGCAGGGGCGGACTCCCAGACCGCGAGTCCGCGCGCTTCGCTGAATTTCACGGATCTCGTCGAACACGCGTTCGAGGGTTGATGCCATGAGCGCGTGCATCGCCGTGGGCTCGCTGCCTTCGACGAAGTGCGGCGCCCAGCCGTTGCCGCGCATCAACTGTTCGAGCTCCGCGCGCGGGATGCGGGCGAGCACCGTCGGATTGGCGATCTTGTAGCCGTTGAGGTGCAGGATCGGCAGCACCGCACCGTCGCTCACCGGATTGAGGAACTTGTTCGAGTGCCAGGCCGCCGCGAGAGGTCCCGTCTCGGCTTCGCCGTCGCCGATGACGCAAGCGACGACGAGATCCGGACGGTCGAGCACGGCGCCGGTCGCGTGGCTCAACGAATATCCGAGCTCGCCGCCTTCGTGAATGCTGCCCGGGGTCTCGGGCGAAACGTGACTCGGAATTCCCCCCGGAAAGGAGAACTGGCGGAAGAGTTTTCGCAGGCCCGCTTCATCGCGCGAGATCGCCGGGTAGACCTCGGAGTACGTTCCCTCGAGATAGGTGTTGGCGACGAGCGCCGGCCCGCCGTGGCCTGGGCCGGCGATGTAGATCATGTCGAGATCGCGCTCGCGAATGATCCGATTGAGGTGCGCGTAGATGAAATTCTGACCCGGCGTCGTGCCCCAGTGGCCGAGCAATCGCCGCTTGACGTGCTCCGCCCGGAGGGGCTCTCGCAGCAGCGGATTGTCGAACAGGTAGATCTGCCCGACGGAAAGATAGTTCGCGGCCCGCCAGTAGGCATCGAGCCGGGTGAGGAGCTCGGGAGTCGCTTTCATGCTCGGGTTCTCATGGTTTCTCCGGGGCGCCGATGAGCTTGGCCATCGCGCGCGCGATCACCTGCTCTTCGTCGGTTGCGATGACGCGAACGGCCACCGCGCGCGCTTTCTCCTGAGGCAACGACGGCGCAGTGGAAATGAGCGGAGAGTTCGCCTGGTTCGCCGGCTCGTCGAGATCGACGCCAAGATAGTCGAGCCCGGTGCAGATGCGCGCCCGGATCGCCGGGGAGCGCTCCCCGATACCGCCGGAAAAGACCAGGGTGTCGAGACCGCCCAGCACCGCCGTCAGCGCGCCGATCGCCTTCCGGACCGAATGGACATAGGCGGCGACGGCGAGCCGGCACGACGGGTCGTCGGTTTCGCGTTCGAGCAGGAGTCGCATGTCGCCGGAGACGCCGGAGATTCCGAGGAGACCCGACCGGCAGCTGAGAAGCTCTTCGAGCTCGTCGGCCGTGAGGCGGTCGCGCCGGGCGATGAAGGTCATGGCCCCCGGATCGAGGTCTCCCGAGCGCGAGCTCATGACGACGCCGCCGATCGGAGTGAAGCCCATCGTCGTGTCGACACACTGGCGCTCTCTGACCGCAGCGAGACTCGAGCCGCTCCCGAGGTGGGCGAAGATCACCCGTCCCGCCGCGGCCTCCTCGCCGGCGATCCGCGCCAGCGCCTGCAAGAGGAATTCGTACGACAACCCGTGAAATCCGTAGCGCTCGACTCCCGCGTCGGCATAGATCTGCGGCAGCGGCAGCCGTCGGGCGACAGCCGGCATTCCGGAGTGAAACCCGGTGTCGAAGCAGGCGATCTGGGCGAGCCCGGGATGGGCCGCGGCGATGGAGTCGAGGAGCTCGAGCTCCTCGGGAAGCTGATTGGGTGCGAGGAGAACGAGCTCCCCGAGAGCGGCGCGCAAGGCCGGCGTGATGCGTTCGGGAGAGCGGTGGCTGGCACCGCCGTGCACGAAACGATGTCCGGCGCCGCGGAGGTCGCGGCCTCTCGCATTCTCCTCGATCCAGTCGAGAACGGGCCGGGAGCGCGCGTCTACCGGAGAGCGACCCTGGGCCTGGGCCGGGAGACTTGCGCGCACGAGCAGCTCCGGCTCCGCTGCGAGCGTGAAGAGCGCAACCTTGACCGATGAAGAGCCGGCGTTGATGGCGACGGCGACAGGCTCCGCACGCGTCACGGCCTCAGACGCTGAAAGCGGTCAAGCTCGGTGCGGCGCCGGCGGCCGGAGCAAGATCCTTCGCCAGTGGCAGCTCGACGCTGAAGATGCAGCCCTGCCCGGGAAGATTCCGGATGTAGATGTCGCCGCCATGCGCTCGGACGCCTTTGCGCGCGATGGAGAGGCCCAATCCCAAGCCCGTGCGATCGGCGCCGCGCTGCTCGCCGAACGCCAGGAACGGATCGCCTTTGCTGGCGGGAATTCCGCCGCACTCGTCTTCCACTTCGATGACGACGCGTGATGGCTTCGCGAACGCGCGCAGCACGACCCGCTTCCCGCCCGGAGTGAATTTGAAGGCATTGTTCAGCAGGTTGGTGACCGCGGAGGCGAGAATCTGTTCGTCGCCCAGGATGAAGAGCGTGGGGTCGACCGGCGCGACCGAAAACTTCACGTTGCGTGACTCGGCCTGAAGGCCGCTCGCGACAGCGCGGTCGTTGATGAATTCGGCGACCGACAAACGCTCGGTTCGTTGGTTCTTTGCATTCAGGCGGATTTCGCTGAGCGAACTGTCGACGAGATCGCGGAGCGCCGTGAGGCTTCGCCCCAGCATCGCTCCGGTGCTGCCATTGACGGCGACGGTGCCGCGCTTCAGCGCCTCGAACGCGAGCACGGCGGTGTTCAGGAGATCGCGCGTCTCGTGCGCCACCTGCCCGGAACGCTCGACCTCTTCGCTGTATCGGGCTTCGGCGGTGATGCGGGCATGCTCGGTGACGGCTTCGGCGGTAGCCGTGTCGAGACAGCGATTCAGGGTGTGGAACTCATCCGTGGTGATCGGCGCATTCTGTTCCATCGCGATCTCGGTCACCGCCTGGCAGATGTCACCGTAGTCGTGAACGACCTGCGACGCGGTGAAGCCGAGAGCGAGAAGGTCACGGCCGTGCAACGTGGCGGCGGAGCCGATCGCGGTTGCCGAAAAGGGCGAGCTGGTGCCCTCGTTCTTCAGTGTTTCCGTGAGTTGGGTGAGGAAGAGCGGAACACCGTGGTCGATCTCGGTGGACGTCACGGTCGGCCATGGTCGCGCGGTGAGTTTTTGCCGCGACCGCGCGATGATCGCGTCGCGGTTGATATGAAGGAACTCGTACAGCATGGATCACCTCAAGTCGTGCAGTGCTCGACTGGACAGTACGACTCGCCTGGATGTGTTGGAAAGAACGGCGAGCGAAGCGCCTGATCCGAGCCTCACTCTATCGCGTTTGCCGCGGCAGCCCGGAATGCTCTCTGGGCCGCAGTCCAATCCTCCTGTTTTGACCTTCTGCCCAACCTTCAGGTAATATCGGCGGCTCTGAATGACGGTAGGGCGACCGTTGCGGGCGCCTGAACATCAGGTGGCCGCAAAGGCTCGAACGAAAGGCGGTATTTGTGAAGCGCACGTTCCAACCCAACAATCGTCGCCGCAAGAAGACGCACGGCTTTCGCGAGCGGATGAGCACCAAGAACGGCCGCAAGGTCCTTTCTCGCCGCCGCCGCAAGGGTCGCAAGCGCCTCACGGTCTGATCCTGCCGTGTTGCCGGCAGGCGACCCGCAGAACCGACTGAACTCGCAGATTTCCCAGAGCCCGCTGTCGTCGCCGTCTTCCCGGCCGCCCGAAGATCTGCCTGGCTCGCGGGCCCCGCAAGAGCGCAGCGAGCGTTTCCGGCGCTCGCAGACCCTTCGCAAGACCGATGATTACCGCCGCTGTTACGCCCAGGGCCGGCGGAAGGGCGGAGCTTTCCTCGTGCTGCACAGCGTCAACAATCCGCTCGGGGAGCCTCGATTCGGCCAGACCGCCAGCCGCAAGGTCGGCAACTCCGTCGAGCGTCACCGCCTGCGGCGCTGGGGCCGCGAGATCTTTCGCCGCTGGCCCGAGCGTCATCGACTGCCGGCGAACGACCTGATCGCTCACTTCAAGCCGGGCGCCGCCGCGGCGAACTTCGCCGACTTCCGGCGCGAGCTCGAGCGTCTGCTCGCGAGCCTTCTGGTGAAGAGCTGACGATGCGGCGACTTCTGATCGTCCTGCTCGAGTCCTATAAGCGCTGGCTTTCGCCCCTGCTGCCGCCAGCCTGCCGATTTTCCCCGACCTGTTCCGAATACGCCCGCCTGGCCCTGATCGAACAGGGGCTCTGGCGAGGTTCATGGAGCGCCGCCGCTCGCCTGGCGCGCTGCCAGCCGTTCGGTGCCGGCGGGATCGACCTGCCCGCCTCGGGCCGTCGCTGACCCTTTCTCAGGAGCCCGAGATTCGTGGATAACAAACGACTGTTGATTGCCGCTGTGCTGTCGATGGCGGTGCTGTTTCTCTGGCAGATGGCCTTCCCCGCCCCGGAAGCGCCGAAGGTGGCCGTCCCGGCGCTCGCCGCCACGCAGGGCGCGGCAGGCAGCCCGGCAGCGAACGCCGCCGCCGCGGCAACCGCTGCGATCGCTTCTGGGGGTTTGAATGGCCCGGGAACCGCTTCCGGCGCCGTCGTTCCGGCCGCAGCCGTCGAAGCGCTGCCGCCGGTGGCGGCGAGCGAAGAGCATCACGAGGTGCTCGAGAACGAGGCTCTGCGTGCCGAGTTCACCAATCTCGGAGCGCGCCTGGTCTCGCTCCGCGTCAAGGACACGAACGCCGCCGGGGCCGCCAAGGGCGCCGGAGTGGAGCTGGTTTCACCGCGCAAAGACAGTCCGCTGCCGTTCTCGCTCGTCGCACCGAACGGCGAGGCGCTGCCGGCGAATGCGGCGCTTTTCGTCGCGGAACGTGAAACCGGCAAGGAGGGCGAAGCGCTCCGCTTCCTCTTCCGCGACGGTCGCGGCGAGGTCGAGAAGCGGTTCGTTCTGGGTGGCGACGGACGGCTCGAGATTTCGATCACGGCGGCGAGCGAAAAGAACTTCAGCGTCCTCCTCGGACCCGGGCTGCGGGAGCGCACCGCCGCCGAGCTCGGTAGCCGCTTCGACCGCCGGATGGCGGTCTGGAGCGCAGCAGCGAAGGTCGAAACGCTCGACCCGGCGAAAGCTCGGGATCCGCTCGAGATCGCCGGCACGGGTCTCGACTGGATCGGTCTCGAAGACACCTATTTTCTGACCGCTGTCGTGCCGCACGAACCGGTCGCCAAGGTCCGGCTGCGCCCGGTGATGCTGGTCCAGTCCGGCGACGAGCACACCTTCGACACGAAGTTCCTGCCGCCTTCTCCGGAAGAGATCGCGGCGGCGGACAAGAAGCTGCCCCGCGACCTGATCCTCGAGATCGAGCCCCGTTCCGGAACGTTCAAGGCCACCTCCTACTGGGGGACGAAGCAGCTCGACCGGTTGTTGGCGATGCCCTATGGCTTCGACAAGACGGTTCGCCTGGGGACCTTCGGATTCCTCGCCAAGCCGCTGCTCAAGGCGCTGCAGTGGATTCACTCGCACGTCGTTGCCAACTACGGCTGGGCGATCGTCCTGCTCACGATGGCGCTGAAGATCGTGCTGCTGCCGCTCTCGCT
>JBDTQG010000110.1:0-9920 GCA_039932315.1 Thermoanaerobaculia bacterium | reverse complement strand
TCGCCAAGCCGCTCCGGTGCTGCGGATTCCTGAGGGAGCGCCCAGCCTCACTTGGCGGCCCTCAGGAATCCGAAGTGCCGGAGTGGCGAATAGTAGATGCAACGTTTTCGAAGCCTCAGGAATCCGCAGTGCCGGAGTGGCGAAAAGTAGATGCAACGAAGCTAAAGCTGGCCCGAAGCAAATTCTCCGCGATCGAGGCGCGCTCGATAAGTCGGATCCTGATAGCGATCGAGTCGCAAATCGGTCGCGTATTCCGGCACAGGGGACCCGCAAAGCGTCGCGCCCAGAAGCTCTGCCGCGGCTGCCGCAGCCATGATGCCGTAGCCGGAGAGGCCGCAGAGGAGATGGAAGCCGGGGACCGGCGTCGGGCCGACGAGCAGACGGTTCTCCGGCGTCTTGCAGTAGTAGCCGCCGTCGACGAACGGGCGCTTCATGCGGTCGCCGAGATAGATCGCGAAGCCGGGCACCATGTGCGTCAGCGCCCGCAGCACGACTTCCGGGTACCAGGGGTCGAAGCGCGGCGGCCAGACGGGCGCGACGGGCGCGAGATGGTAAGTGAAAAGAAGCAGAAGCATGTGGCTGTCGACTCCCCCCTCGGGCCGGAAGTGCACGCCGCCGGGAAGTGTCCGCGCGAGATGGGCGAGATCCGCGTCCGCTTCGAGCTCGGCGCGCTCCTCATCGCTCCAGTCGAGCGTCACCGGATCGCACCAGATCATGAGCGGCAGATCGCGCGGTACGACGCGCTCGACATCTTCGAGATAGACCTTGCCGTGCAACTCATTCACGAGCGGCAGATCGAGACCGGCCATGCGTCCGATTCCCGGCGCGAGCGGCCCCGCCGCGTTCACGAGCGCTCGCGTCGCGATGCGCTCGATCGCGCCGGATGGAAGCCGCACGTCGACGCCGCGAACGCCGTCCTCTTCGACCCGGATTCCGACGACGCTCCCCTCGAGGAGCTCGACGCCCGCCGCGCGCGCCCGCTCGAGCATCCACATCCCGAGCTGTTGCGCCGAGAGCCAGCCGCAGCGCCGCGGGTGGAGCATCGCGCGCGTCGCCGGATTCAGGAACGGGTAGCGACAGCGGATCGTCTGCGGATCCAGGACGAGATCGGCGCCACCGATCGCGCGGTCGAGCTTGTCGTGCGGCGCGTCGGGAAAGAGCGGATCGGACATCTCGCCGCGATGGACACGCAACTCGCCGGCGCCGAGGCCGGAGATCTCCCTCGCCGCGCGTTCGAGCTCGAGCGCACGCGCGGGCTCGGCAGTGAAGTACGCGTAGCCGTTCCGGTTCATCGCAAAGCGATCGTCGCTCGCTTCCGTCATCTCTTCGAGAAGATCGATGCTCCGGTCCATGAAGCGCACCATCGTCGAGCCCGGCCCCGGCCACCAGTTGCGATAGCACTCGGTCGACTTGTCGCTGGTGAGAGAAAGCGGAGGCAGCGGATCGACGAGGACGATCTTCCCTTTTCGATCCCCGGACCGCCGCACCGCGAGCTCGTAGGCCGCCGCGACACCAGCGATGCCGGCGCCGCAGATGAGGATCTCGGCGACTCTGCTGGAACCGGAGACGGTCATCCCGCCGCGATCCTACGGCAGCTGCGGAAACGCCTCGATATCGCCGCCGCTTGCAAACGTGCCGGACGGATTGCTGCGCGTCCAGCTTTCGCCGGTCGTCGTGTCGACGATCCTGAGCTCGAAAGCGACGTTCGAGAGTGAGCCGTAGAAGACCCAGTAGGCGTCGTTCGTGCCCCGGCCGTCGATGACCTTCACCGCGAGCTCATAGATGCCGGCATCAAAGAACCAGAACGAGCCCGTGTCCGACGTGATCGGCAGCGGATGTCCGGCGCCCGTATGACCGGTGAAGTCGTGCCAGGTCACGCTCGCTGCGAAGCGGCCGTCGCGCAGGCAGAGCGTCGTCGCGCTCGGCGTGCAGGCCGAGGTCGATCTTGGCGCTGCCGTCGTGGTTTTTGAAACCAAAGGATTCGGCAAAGGGGTCGACGTCGGAGCGGTCTGCGCTTCGCCTTGCGGGAAGGATTCGATGTCGCCCTGGCTCGCGAAGTTGCCGCTGCGGTTGAAGTAGCCGTGCTGGGCGCCCGTTTCCATGTCTTTGACGAGCACGGTGAATTCGACGTTCGAGAGGGCGCCGTAGAAGGTCCAGAACGAGTCGTTGAACGCGCGACCATCCACCTCCTTAACGAAGAGCTCGAGGTTCTCCGGCGAGAAGAACCAGAAGGCTCCCGAGTCCTCCGACTGGGGCTCCGCATGACCGATGCCGGAATGTCCGGCAAAGTCCCGCCAGCGACTTTCGACTCTGAATCGGTTGTTCTTGATGCAGAGAACCTGGCCCACGGGATATGCAAAGCAGTCTCCCGCCACGGATCTCTCCTGGAAATCGTAGGCGAGCAATCCCAACTCTTGAGACGAGACATACACGCGGTTCGGCGTCACCGGATCGATCGCAATTCCCGTAAGGACTCCGAGCCAGTTCGCCGGGTTGTACCAGCCAAATCCGCCGTTCGGGCTGCGAGCCACCTCATGAATCGAGTCGCTCGCCGACGCCTTGACCAGGCCGAAAACGTCCTGCGGATGAAACGTGTCGACCACCAGGTTCGACACCCACGGCCGGGAATCGAGCTGCGTCGGAAACGGCAAAGTCGCGAACCAGTTCTCACCGCCATCCTCCGAGCGATAGACACCCGCACCGTCGCTTGCAGCGTAGGCAATCTGATCCGTCGCCCACACCACATCCGTGAACAGATTCTCGAAGTTCACCGGCGGCGCGGGAAAAGCCGGCGTCGGCTCGACCAGAATCCAGGTCTTTCCCGCATCTGAACTTCGATAGAGACCGGAGTAGCCCACCGCGAGTACGACGTCCCGCTCGAACGGACTCGGCACCATCCGCCGAGTTCTGTCGCCGACTTCGGGAAGGTCTGCACACCGCCACGTGACTCCCGAGTTGTCCGAGATCGCATTCGGACAGGAGGATGGGCAGATCGACTCTGAATAGTCCGTCGAAAGGTAGATGCGCTCGGATCGCAGCGGATCGAACGCGAATGTCGCGTGGCGCAAACAAGTGCCTGGAACGCTTCGCAGCGTCCAGTCGGCCCCTGCATTCGAGCTGCAGATGAGCCCGTTGAGAACACTCCAGCTTGAAAGACCCGACGTCGCGCAGATGTGGTTCGGATCATTGGGATCGATCGCGAGGTCGGTGAGGAACGGGACATTCCCGTCGACCTCGACGGGCAACAATTGCCAGGTCAGGCCGCGGTCCAGCGATCGCAGGAGGCCGTCCCGAGCCGGCTGATGATCGATGGCATAAAGAGTGTTCGGCTGCTGGCGCACCACGCGGATCGAATGCCCGGTCGGATGAATCTGCGTCCAGGTGTTGACTCCGGCGGAAGCCACCGAAGCGAACATCAGGAGAGCGCACGTCGACAAAGCGCCGGCGCGCTCAGCAGGAGGCGTCCTCGAAACTTCGGAGCTGGTGATCATCTCTCCCATCTTACGTGCGCCGACGCAGAGGCGTCGCACGGGACGGGAGCCTTGCTACGGCGCCTTCGGTTCGCTCTTCTGCGTCTTTGCCCAGCTGTCGCGCAGGGTGGTGATGCGGTTGAAGACCGGCCGGGCGCCGACGATGTGGTCCTTGGCGTCGGCGACGAAGTAGCCGGTGCGCTCGAACTGGACGCGCGTTCCCGGCGGCAGCGCTGCGAGTGAGGGCTCGACTTTCGCCGTCACGACTTCGAGCGACTTCGGGTTCAGCGTCGTCAGGAAGTCGGTGCCTTCCGGGAGATCCTCCGGATCGGCCTGCGCGAAGAGGTGGTCGTAGTTGCGCACTTCGGCGTCCACCGAATGCTGCGCGGACACCCAGTGAATCGTGCCCTGGATCTTTCTTCCATCCGCCGTGTTGCCGCCGCGCGACAGGGGGTCGTGCGTGCACTTCAGCTCGACGACGCGCCCCGTCACGTCCTTCACGACCTCTTCGCAGCGGATGATGTACGCCCAGCGCAGGCGCACTTCACGGCCTGGAGCGAGGCGGAAGAATTTCTTCGGTGGATCTTCCATGAAGTCGTCGCGGTCGATCCAGATGTCGCGGGAGAAAGGCACCTTGCGCGAACCGGCTTCCGGATTCTCGGGATGATTCACCGCGTCGAGCTCGTCGACCTTGTTCTCGTCGTAGTCGACGAGCGTCACGCGGATCGGATCGAGGAGGGCCATGCGGCGCTCGGCCGTCTTGTTGAGCTCTTCGCGAACGCAATGATCCAGGAGCTGATAGTCGACGACCGACTCCTGCTTCGTCACACCGATGCGCTCGCAGAAATCGCGCAGCGCCGCCGGCGGCACGCCGCGTCGCCGCACGCCCGCGAGCGTGGGCATGCGTGGATCGTCCCAGCCGGAGACCGCCTTCTCCTGGACGAGGCGCAGCAGTTTCCGCTTCGACAGCACGGTGTGCGTGATGTTCAGGCGAGCGAACTCGATCTGTCGCGGCGCGAAGATGCCGAGCTCACCGATGAACCAGTCGTAGAGCGGCCGGTGATCTTCGAATTCGAGCGTGCAGATCGAATGCGTGATCTTCTCGAGCGAGTCGGACTGACCGTGCGCCCAGTCGTACATCGGATAGATGCACCAGGTGTCGCCGGTGCGGTGGTGCTTCGCGTGCAGAATCCGGTACATGACGGGGTCGCGCAGATTGATGTTGCCCGACGCCATGTCGATCTTTGCGCGCAGAACGCGGGCGCCATCCGGAAACTCGCCGGCGCGCATGCGCAGGAAGAGATCGAGGTTCTCCTCGACCGGGCGATCGCGATACGGGCTCTCTTTGCCCGGCGCCGTCCAGACTCCGCGGAGAGCGCTGATCTCCTCTGCCGACGAGTCGTCGACGAACGCCTTGCCGGCGCGAATGAGCTCCACGGCCCAGTCGAAGAGCTGCTCGAAGTAGTCCGAAGCGTAGAGCGCTCGTTCGCCCCAGTCGAAGCCAAGCCAGCGCACATCGTCCTGGATTGCGTGGACGTATTCGGCGTCTTCCGTCGTCGGGTTGGTGTCGTCGAAGCGCAGGTTCGTTTTTCCGCCGAACTGTGCCGCGAGCCCGAAGTTGAGGCAGATCGACTTCGCGTGGCCGAGATGGAGATAGCCGTTCGGTTCCGGCGGAAAGCGCGTCTGGATGCTGGCGTGCTTGCCCGATGCCAGATCCGCTTCGACGATCTCGGAGATGAAGTGATGGCTCATGAGGGTCCGATCGCGCCCGGAGGCGTCGCCGCGTGCACCAGCGCCCGGTCGATCCGGGCAAGCACGCTCGAGCGTCCGAGCAGAGCGAGAATATCGAACAGGCCGAACCCGATGGGCTTTCCGGCGACGGCGAGCCGCAGTGCGTGCACGATGGCCCCGAGTCCCAGCGACCTCGCGGCGACGAACTCGCCCAGAATCTTCTCGACCGCGGGGGCCGAGAAGTCAGCTCCCGCAGGAAGCTCTGCGATCTCGCTCCGCAGTGCCGCGAGGAGCTCCGTCGCTCCAGCGGCCGAACGGATCCGCTTGTCGAAGGCCTTCTCGTCCCAGGCAAGCTTCTCGTCGGCGACGAAAAACTCGTCGTAGTCGAGAATGTCGCCCGCCACCTTGATCCGGTCGGCCGCCGCGGCGACGATGCCGCGGACGCGCTCGAGCTCCGCCGGTGAAGGCGGCGTCGCGACCCAGCCGACGGTCTCGACGAACGGCAGCACGCGGCGCAGGCGCTCGTCGACCGGCAGCGCCTGCATGTATTTCTCCTGAAACGACATCAGCTTCTTCGGATCGAAGCTCGCCGCCGCCTTGTTGACGCGATCGAGCGTGAAGTGCGCGATCTGCTCTGCCGGCGAGAGGATTTCGGTGTGGTCGTCGAGCGACCATCCGAGGAGCAGAAGATAGTTGAGCACCGCTTCGGGAAGAAATCCGGCGATGCGGTAGAAGTCGGTGATCACCGGGTTGAACGTCTCGGGCGTCGCCGCGAGCCCCAGGCGGTCAGCGATCCGCCGTCCGTGCTGATAGAGGTCGGCGAATTCCGGATTCTTGAGGTACTTGTCGAGCTTGCGCTTCGACAGCTTCACGCGACTTCCCGGTTCAGCGACGACCGGCAGATGCGCGAATGCCGGCAGCGGTGCCTCGAGCCCTTCGAAGATGAAGATCTGGCGCGGCGTGTTCGGCAGGTGCTCTTCGGCACGGATGACGTGGGTGATCCCCATCTCGACATCGTCGACGACGCTCGCGAGATGGTAGAGACACGTCCCATCGGCACGCTGAATGACGTGATCGGCTTCGGCGGCCCACTCGCTCTCGACCGTTCCGCGGACCAGATCTTCGATGCGGCAGGTGCCGGTGCGCGGCATCTTGAGACGGACGGCAAAGGTGCGGCCCTCGGCCTCGAAGCGCGCACGATCTTCGGCGGTCTCGCCGGCCCAGCGGCGGCTCGCGAGGTAGGGAACCTTGTTCGCTTCCGCTTCCGCGCGCTCAGTCTGCGTCTCCTCGGGCCGCGCGTAGTCGCGATACGCCACGCCGCTCGCGAGCAGCTTCTCTGCTGCCGCCTGATAGAGCGCGAGCCGCTGCGACTGGTAGTACGGCTCGTGCGGCCCGCCGATATCGGCGCCCTCGTCCCAATCGATTCCCAGCCAGCGGAAGCCGTCGAGAATCGGCGCCAGCGCATCGGCGAGATTGCGCTGGGAATCGGTGTCGTCGACGCGGAGGATGAATCGCCCGCCATGACGACGCGCGAACAGCCAGTTGAAGAGCGCCGTACGGACACCGCCGATGTGGAGATATCCGGTGGGCGATGGGGCGAAGCGGACGCGGGGAGGAGCGGGAGTTGCTTCGGTCGGGTTCACGGCGGGCTCCGAGGATGGAACGGGACGGCGAGAGGAGCGCCGCAGATGGAAGCGGCCAAATCTGGCGGAGAGGGGGGGATTCGAACCCCCGATACGGGTTTACCCCGTATGACGGTTTAGCAAACCGTTGCCTTAAGCCACTCGGCCACCTCTCCGCACATCCGGCTCAACCCGCGGATCTTATGGGCTGGCGCGCGGTCGAGTCAAAAGGAAGGACGAATTCTCCGCAGACGACGGAAGGGCGACGGGGCCTGTCCGGCCCGTTTCCCGCCGGTGCTCGCTGATAAAACGCTCCGCGCCGTCTGGAGCCCTCGGTCCGGCCACCCGTCGCTACCGTTGCCATGGAAAGAGGAATTCATCTCACTTCTGGATCCTTTCGCCCTTTCCCCTTGGACTAGACTTCCCTCGTCATGCCGACTCCCTCTTCCGCCGTCGATCTTCTCGCCATCAACACCATCCGCTTTCTCGCCGTCGATATGGTCGAGAAGGCGAAGTCGGGGCATCCGGGCGCGCCGCTCGGACAGGCGCCGCTCGCGACGCTTCTTTGGACGCGTTTCCTGCGCCACGATCCCGCCGATCCGCACTGGCCGAACCGCGATCGCTTCGTGCTCTCCTGCGGTCACGCGTCGGCAATGCTTTACGCCCTCCTCCACATGTCGGGCTACGACCTGCCGATGTCGGAGCTCGAGCGCTTCCGCCAGCTCGGTTCGAAGACGCCCGGCCATCCGGAGCACGGGCACACCGACGGTGTCGAGACGACGACCGGGCCGCTCGGTCAGGGCTTCGCCAACGCGGTCGGCATGGCGATGGCGCGCGAGAAGCTCGCGGTGCGCTTCCGACATGACGGCGAGTCTCTGTTCGACTTCCGCACCTGGGTCATCGTTTCGGACGGCGACCTGATGGAGGGCGTCGCGAGCGAAGCGGCCTCGCTGGCCGGGCATCTGGGTCTCGGCGGACTGAAGGTCTTCTACGACTCGAACCACATCTCGATCGACGGCTCGACCGATCTCGCGTTCACCGAGAAAGTCGATCAGCGCTTCGCCGCCTATGGCTGGAACGTTCTTCGCGTCGAGGACGGCAACGATCTCGACGCTCTCGCCGCGGCCATGCGGGCCTGCGAGCAGGAGACCGCGCGACCGACGCTCGTCGTCGTCCACACGCACATCGGCTACGGCAGCCCCCACAAACAGGACAGCGCCGATTCACACGGCTCGCCGCTCGGCGCGGAGGAAACGAAGCTCACGAAGCAGGCGCTCGGCTGGCCGACAGAGCCCGCGTTCTTCGTTCCAGAGGAGGCGCGTGCACCGTTCTCCGAGGCTGCGGCCCGCGGCGCGGCGGCATCGAAGGCGTGGAACGCGAAACGAACGAGCTTCGCCGCCAGCGAACCGGAGCTCGCCGCCGAGCTCACGCGACGGCTCACCCGCGCACTGCCCGCCGGCTGGGAGAGCTCACTGCCGCGCTACACCGCCGCCGACGCTGCGGTCGCGACGCGTGCCGCTTCGGGGAAAGTGCTCAACGCCATCGCCAGGGTTCTGCCGGAGCTCTTCGGCGGTTCGGCGGATCTCGCGGAGTCGAACAGCACGTTCCTGCACGGCGAGGAGAGCTTCTCGGTGGCGCACCGCGACGGCCGGAACATCCGCTTCGGCGTGCGCGAGCACGCGATGGGTGCGGCGCTCTCGGGCCTCGCCCTGACGGAGCTCTTCCGTCCGTACGGCGCGACCTTCCTCATCTTTTCCGACTACATGAGGCCGTCGATCCGGCTCGCAGCGCTCATGCAGCAGCCGGTCATCTACATCTTCACGCATGATTCGATCTTCCTCGGCGAGGACGGACCGACGCACCAGCCGATCGACCAGATGGCCTCGCTGCGCGCCATTCCCGGCCTCGTGACCCTGCGCCCGGCCGATGCCGCCGAAACCGCTGCGGCCTGGAAAGTCGCCATCGAACGGACGAACGGGCCGACGGCCTTCGCCCTCACGCGCCAGAAGCTCCCGATCCTCCCCGAGACCGCCGAGCTCGCCGGCGAAGGGGTCGCCCGCGGCGGCTACGTTCTCCATGACAGCCCCGGTGGCGCGCCGCAGATCCTGCTGATCGCCACCGGTTCCGAGGTTTCCCTTGCGATGGATGGCCTCAAACTGCTGGAAAAGGACGGGCTCCGCGCCCGCCTGGTGTCGATGCCGTCCTGGGAGCTGTTTGCCGCACAGACCGCCGCGTATCGCGAATCGGTGCTGCCGGCCGGTCTGACGGCGCGCCTCGCCGTCGAGGCCGCGGCTCCCCAGGGATGGGGGCGCTTCGTGGGCCTTGCCGGGGACATTCTCGGCATGAACGGCTTCGGCGCCTCCGCTCCGGCCGAGCAGCTCGCGCCGCACTTCGGGTTCACCCCGGAAAACGTCGCAGCGCGCGCCCGGGCTCTCCTCGGAGACACTCCTCGCCGGGCCGTTTGAGGCCCCGGGGGAGGCCCTGGAGAGGCCTTCTGTGTTATCCTCCACAGGTCCGCAAGTCGCAGGGATGTTCCGCGTACGGGGATTTCTCTGTCTAATGCGCAGAATTCGAACTGCCGCAAATCCACGCAACAGAAAACTTCAGCAGCTGACTCAGGAGGGAATCCGAACCATGCGTAACAAGAATCTTGCACTGTTGGGAGTCGCCGTATTCGCGATGACGATGGCCGCCGGATGCGCCAAGCCGCCGCAGGTCGAGATCGATGCCACCAAGGCGTCGCTCGCCTCCGTCGAAGCCGACGCGTCGAAGTACTCGGCCGATGCCTGGAACAAGGCGCAGCAGGCGGTCAACGCCCTGAACGCCGAAGTTGAGGCGCAGGCGAACAAGTTCGCCCTCTTCCGCTCCTACACCAAGACCAAGGAGCTGACCGCGGCCGCCAACCAGGCGATCACCGAGGCCAAGGACGCCGCCGCCGCCGCCAAGGAAGCCGCCAAGACCGCAGCCAACGAGGGTCTCGCCGCTGCCAAGGCTTCGCTCGACGCCGCCAGCACCGCGATGGCCGATCTCGGCAAGTGCCGCCGTCAGCCCAAGGACTTCAAGAAGGACATGGAGCTGATGAAGGGCAACTACGACG
>JBDTQG010000109.1:0-10109 GCA_039932315.1 Thermoanaerobaculia bacterium | reverse complement strand
TCGTGCTGCTGGTGACCAACGGGCTGCTGGTCGAATCGCTGCGCATCTTCTCGAACAGCGGCCGCGAGCTCCGCGAACCGGGAACGGAGCTCGCCTTGCGCCTGCTGCGGGATGACCTCCACGCCTGCGTGCCGCAGTCGCGCGATTCGGATACGCACTTCACCGAGCTCGAATGTCTACGCACCGACCGCAAGGAGGCCTGGGAGATGGACGGCTCGCGGCTCGTCCGCCACACCTACGATCTCGACGGTCACCTTCGCGGCACCCGGCAGATGCTCGACCGGATGATCGGCTTCGAGTGGTCCTCGCCGCGGCCCGGCCTGATCGCGGTCACGCTCCGGCGCCGCAAGCCGTCCAGCGGCAGCGCGCTCCGGGTCGCGACCGCCGCCTGGAAGAGCGTCGGCGACACCATCGAAGAGGCCGAGATCGTCGCCGGAAGCCGCCTCGACTGGGTCGCACCGTGAGCGCGGCCGGCGGAGCGAAGCTCGTGAGCTTCGAACTCGAGCCGCCAGGGAACGGCAGCGAGCGGGATGCCGAACGCGGCTCGGCCCTGCTGATCGTGCTCGTGATGCTCGTCATCGCCACGACCGCCGGGCTGCTGCTCTCGGTGGCGCTGGTCGTGGATCTCCGGGAACAGAAGGACGACTCCCGCCGGATGCGCCTCGGCGCGCTCGCCGATGCCGCCGTCGAGGAGGCGCTGGCGGCGCTGTCGTCGAACGCCGATGCGGGCGGCTACGAGAGTCACGACTACGGCGGCGGTACGGTGGCGAGCACGATTCTCACGCTCCCCGACGGGCGGAAGCAGATCAACGCGCGCGCGACCTACGCCGGTCTCGAGCGCACGATCGTCGCCGAGATCGTCTTCGCCCCTGAACCACGCGTTCTCACCTGGGCCGCCGGGAAAACGAAGCCCGTCCGGCCCCTTCGAAGATCGTAAGCTTCACCCATGCTCTCCACGAGGCCTGTAAACGCGACCGGACGCCAGCGACGGATCTTCTGGATCCTCGTGACCCTGGCGATCCTCGTCCCGATCTTCATCCCGAGCGGGCGTGCCCGCGCCGACGCGCCACCGAACTATCTCGGTTCACTGCCGGCGGGCACGCTGACTTCGGAGATCCCGACGCTCTCCGATCCGACAGAGACCTGGGAGCTCTACCTGCCGAAGGGCTACACGGCGACGCGGCGCTGGCCGGTTCTGCTGCTCTTCGATCCGCGCTCGCGCGGCAGGCTCGCGGCGGAGCTCTTCCGTTCGGCGGCCGACGAGTTCGGCTGGATCCTCGCGAGCTCCGACAACACGATGAGCGACGGTCCGAGCGAGCCCAACGGCCGCGCGCTGAAGGCGATGATCCCCGACGTCATGAAGCGCCTGCCGGTCGACGAACGGCGGATCTATGCCGGCGGCTTCTCGGGCGGCGCGGTCCTCGCCTGGACCGTCGGTCTCAAGGGAACCTTTCTTGCCGGGGTGATCTCGATCTCCGGCCGGCCGGCGCCCGAACACCTCGCGCTGACGCCGAAGTTCGCGCTCTTCGCCGCCGCAGGAACCGAGGATTTCAATTTCCAGGCGACCCGCGAGCTCGACCGGATCGCCATCCAGGCCGGCGCGCCTCATCGCCTCGAGACCTTTCCCGGTCCACATTCCTGGTGTCCGCCGGAAATGGCCCGGAACGCCGTCCGCTGGTTGCAGCTTCTGGCCATGCAGACGGGAATTGCGCCGCCCGACCCGACGCTCATCGAGACCGCCTTCCGCGACGAGCTCGCCGCTGCGGACGCCTTCGAACAGTCCGGGAATTCCCTGGCGGCCGGCCGGAAACTCGCGGAGGTCGCGGCGACGTTTCACGGCCTCGGGGATCCTGCGGCGATCCGCGCTGCGGAAGTTCGCTCGGCAAGACTTCTCGCTGAGCCCGCCGCGAAAAGCTCGGTGAAGGAGGAGGTGGCCGCTGAGAAGTATGAGCTGCTGGCGTTCCGTCGGATCGACGAAGCGGTTCGTCTCGTCCGCGATTCCGAGGTGCCGGTTCCGGCGGGAGAGCTGCGCCACACTCTCGCCCTGGATGACGCATTGCGCCGGCGCGCGGGCGGCGGGCTGGGTGGGGCTGCTGCCGGGCGCGCGCTCGCGATGATGGACGTGCATCTCACCTTCTATCTGATGCGCGACCTGTTCGCGGCAAACCGTTTCCGCGATGCCATCCCTGGACTCAAGCTCATGACGGAGGTCTTTCCGGAGGACGCACGGAGCCTCTACAACCTCGCGTGTGCCGAAGCGCGAGGGGGTTCGACGGCGGATGCGTTGATCGCGCTTTCGCGCGCGCTCGATCAGGGTCTGGATTCGCCGGCACAGCTCGAGACGGACGCCGACCTCTCCGCGCTTCGGGACAAGCCGGGCTTCGCGGATCTCGTCGCACGCGCTCGTGCACTCAATGGCGCGCCACGTGCTGCCGCGCCCGCCGCTTCTTCGCCGACGCCTCCCTGACACCTCGGCGGCGGAGCCGGCCGCAACCGACTCGTCGCCGGCACGTATGACGACTGGAATGCCTTCCTTACCGAGTCTTTTTCTTCTCGCCCTCGCGCTCGCACCCGTTTCGACGGCCGTGGCCTCGGGCGCCGAAACTCCGGCAACGCTCAGCGGCCTCTCGAAGGCGGAGATTCATTCGGCCATCGCCTGCACGAGCGACCCGACGCAGACGTTCGAGCTCTACCTCCCGACCGCATTTTCGCCCGATCGGCGCTGGCCGCTGCTGCTCGTGTTCGATCCGCGGTCGCGCGGCAAAGCTTCCGCCGAGCTTTTTCAGGAGGCGGCGGAGCGCTACGGCTGGATGATCGCGAGCTCGAACAACACGATGAGCGACGGACCGGTCGAGCCCAACGAGCGCGCCTTCAACGCGATGTTTCCCGATCTTCTCCGCCGCCTGCCGGTCGACCGCAGACGGATCTACGCGGCAGGCTTTTCCGGCGGCGCCATCCTCGCCTGGGTCGTCGGTCTGCAGACCGGACAGCTCGCAGGAGTGATCTCCGTCGGCGGCCGCCCGCCCGACGGGATGGAGACCCTGCCGCCGCGCTTCGCCCTGTGGGCCGCTGCCGGCGTCGCGGACTTCAACCATGAACCGACCCGCGAGCTCGACGCGGCGGCCGAACGCGCCGGCGTGGCGCACCGCCTCGAGTTCTTTCCCGGCCCGCACTCCTGGTTCGATCGCGCCGGGGCCGGTCGCGCGCTCCGGTGGATGGAAATCCTGGCGATGCGCGACGGCCGGCGCGAGAGAGATCCGGCGCTCATCGACGCCGCTTTCGCGGACGAGCTCTCTGCTGCCGAATCCCTCTGGGCCGCGCACGAACCGCTCGACGCGGCGCATCGTTTCGGCGAAATCGCCGGGACTTTCCAGGGGCTGCGCGACGTCGCCGATCTCGAGCGCCGGGCGCAGGAGATCCTTGAGTCTCCGGAAGCGCGAGCCGCGAGGGGCGAGATCGCCAAGGCGAAGGAGTACGAAGCGCGCGGCCGCCGCCGCATTTCGCTGACGCTGGGACTCATCCGATCCGCAGCGACCCTCCCCGGGCTGCCGCAGCTGCGCGACAGTCTCGGACTCGAAGGGCTCCTCAGCGACGCGCAGGGTACTGGCCCTGTCGCCGAAGCGGCGCAGCGCGTCAGGGCTTCGGCCCTCGCCCAGTTCGGCTTTTACCTGACGCAGGAGCGCTTCGATGCCGGAGATCTCGCGACGGCGGCCGTCGCGCTCTCGCTCGCGGTCGAGATCCAGCCCCACAGCTCGGAGGCCTGGTACAACTTCGCCTGCGCGCTCGCCCGCACCGGCTCGAAGCGGGACGCCATCCACGCCCTCTCGCGCGCGCTCGACGAGGGGATCTCGCTCCCTTCGCAGATCGCGACCGACAGCGATCTCTCGTCGCTGCGCGGACGTCCCGATTTCGCGGCTCTCGTCGAGCGGGCGCGGGCGCGCGCGCTCGTTCCCGAACCTAGATGAACCAGTGCGGTAGATCGAGGCTGCTGCGCAGCAGTCGCAGCAGCTCGGCGATCCAGATGACGCCCAGGTAGACCAACACCAGGACGCCAATGTCGCGGGCCGGACGACGGAGATGAAAGGGCATCTTCATCGCCTCGTAGCCCGCCTCATGGGCCGCCCCCCGGGCACCGATGCGCGGCAGGAAGGCCCACGAATTCCGCAGATAGAGCTGCCAGGCGGCTCCGTACTGGTGAGCGAGCAGCCGCTCTTCGGCGCGGATGACCGGGAGATAGAGCACGAGGAAGCCGATTCCCGCCAGGACAGCGGTGGTCCAGGAGCCGGCGAGGATGCAGAAGGCGACAAGAATGAGGAACGAACCGAGATAGAGCGGATGGCGGATGCGGTTGTAGGCGCCCCAGGTCACCAGACTGCTCTTCTTCTTGCCGTCGATGTTCCCCAGCGCCCAGAAGCGCAGCCCGACTCCCGCGGTGAGCACCAGAATTCCCAGCATGCCGCGCGGAGAATCCGGGCTCGTCGACTGGGCGCTGAAGAGCAGCTGCAGCAACAGCAAAGGCACCATCACGAAGGATCCCGCGAGGCGCAGCCGGTTCAGCCGCTTGATCTCGAAGCCGAAGAGACTCGGGGCGGAACGGAAGAGCTGGCGGAGCGACTCCATGGGCGCAGCGAGATCCTATTCCAGCGGCCGCCGTTCGGGCACCTGGCGGACATCGCAGGGGAACCGGCGGAGAGATCCAGCGAACTCCGGCGAACCGCTCAGAAGGCCTGGGTGGGTTCCCAGTCGAGGCCGAGATTCACGATGCGCTGGAGAAGGGAGCCGTATTCGAGGCCGGCCTGCTCTGCAGCGTTCGAGAAGTCCTCGTCGCGCGCGATCTGCGGATTGGGATTCGCTTCGATGACGTAGACCTGGCCCGAATCGGTGAGCCGGAGGTCGATGCGCGCGTAGCCCGACAGGCAGAGGACGCGGTAGACCCGCTTGCAGAGGTTCTGAATCCGCGGGCCCAGTCCCTCCGGCAGCTCTCGCACCGGTCCACTCGCGATGCCGTGCTTGCGCTGGTACGTGAGACTCCACTTGAGGCGCTCGGTGGCGATCTTCCGTGCCGCTTCGGGCATGTTGTCGAACGACAGCTCCCAGATCGGCAGCGCTTTCAACCGGCTGTTGCCGAGAACGCCGACGTAGAGCTCACGCCCCTCGATGTAACTCTCGACGAGTGCATCCGTCCCGATGCTTTCGTGGATGAACCGCACCCTCTCCTCGAGCTTCTCCTCGTTTTCCACGACCGAAGCCTGGGAGATTCCGATCGACGCATCAAAGGTCAGGGACTTCACGATGAGCGGAAATCCGAGTTTCTTCGGCCTGCGGAAATGGCGCCCGCGCGGAGCGATGGCGAACTCCGCGACGCGGATTCGGTGGTAGGAAAGCAGCTTCTTCGCCAGCGCCTTGTCGCGCCCGAGAAGGAGACCGCGGGCGTTGCAGCCGCTGTACTTCATCTTCTGGAGCTCGAGATAGGCGACGACGTTCTGATCCCACTGCGGCACGTCGTCGAAACCTTCGAGAAGATTGAAGGAGAGATGCGGACGCACTTCGCGCACCGCGCGCCGGATGGGGTTGAGCTCGCTGCCCACGCCGAGCGCATGCACCTCGTGCCCCAGCTCCTTGAGACAGTGCACGACGTCGTACTCGGTCCGCCAGTAGGCGGTCTCGAGCTCATCCTCGGTCGCCGACAGGGGCGGTACGAGACTCTCCTGCACCAGTGCCAGGATCCGCAGCGGCTTCACAGAGCCACCCGGTGACGGCCGCTGTGGAGGTAGTTCATCGTCTGGACGGTCAGCAGCACCGCGAACTCCCGCTTCGCCTGATCCGGCGACGTCGAAAGGCGAAGGTTGAGCTCACGACAGCGGGTGATCATGTCTCCGAGTACCTGATCGATGGTGTACTGATACTCGTTCGTCCACTGGGCGACGAGCAGGCGAATCTCGCGCCGGTAGCGAGCGAGGAAGGCGGCAGCCGTCGGCATGTGTCCATGCGACGGAGAGTCGGAAAAAAGCTTACGCAGGTCGCGGTCGTAGAACTCCGGCCGGTTGACACCGTAGTGCGCGCGTTTCTCGGCGTAGTGCTGTCGCAGCGTCTTGGGAATCGCCGACAGCGGATCGATCTGGAGGGTCGACTCGACCAGCGGCACGCGGCCGGCGAGACCCGTCATCAGCTCGTCCATGTACTCGAGCTTCTTGAGCGCCGGCCAACCGTGGTAGCGCTCGCGCCACTTCGACTCCGGATGGAGCCAGACGGCGAACGTTTCCGCGAAGTCTTCATCCGGGTGACTCTGCGCGTACCAGGCGTCGAGATGTATGACGAAGCTCTTGCTGTAAGGGCGCGGGGCATAGAACTCCGGATACGGGACGCGCGTGCTGCCGAAAAGCTCGTGGCGCCGCTTGCGACTGCGGATCTTGAAAGCGTTCTCGATCGCGTGGCCCGCCTCGTGGCGCAGGATCTTCATGCACCAGTCGTGAGTCCCGCCCTCGATCTCGAACATCTGGTGCAGCTCGAGACGCGCGAGGCGCGGATGCGCGAGGTAGAAGGGGATCGCGATGCCGGGGATACCGTCGGGAGTGAACCATTCGTTCGACAGCCAGAAATGCGGGCGGAAGAGAAGCCCCCGCGCCGCAAGCTCGGTCTGCAGCTGATCGAGGCGCGGTTCGAGGTCGCTGCCGGCGAGCGGCAGGTCGAGCTCGGACATCCGCAGGCCGAGGAGCTCCTCGTCGTCCCACGAGCTCCACTCCGACGCCGGCCGGGTCTTCGGTCGCCGCGGGGCGCGCACTCGCCGGACGCGCGGCGGAACGGACGGATCCTGGGACGCGATGTCAGCAGGCAAGCCGCCGGGACCGGTCACTGTCGCGTCCGGGACGACGGCCGGCGCGGAGGGGAAAGGGGCCGACTGCGTCTCCGCCGCCACCGGCGCGACAGGTTCCTCGTTGCTGTCTCCGGAACGTGAGCGCTCGCTCATGACTTCATTCTCGCATCCACAGGTTCAGCTCTTCTCCGCTTCGCCGTCGAGCCACGCATTCATGCCGCGCATCGCATCCGCGAAGGATGCGGGCTCGCCGCGCTCCACCCAGCCGATCCACTCGGACGCGGCGCGCTCGACTTCGCGATAGAGGCGTTCGGAGAACCGGTTGGAGCGCTGGATCTCGAAGTAGAGCTGCGGATTCTCGCGCACGACGCTCTCGGTCGTGCGCCATTGCGACTGGAAGGTCGTGGATCCGACGGCACCCAGTTCCGCGAAGGTGATCCCGCTCGCTGCGAGAACGCGGGCGAAGAGCAGATTCAGGAAGTGGGAGAGCCCGAGCACGTAGGAGGCGATTTCGTCATGACGTTCGAGCGACAGCGGAACGAGGCGGACTGCGGTTTCCCGGAAAAGCGTCGCCACGCGCTCGGTGGCGGCTGCGTCGCCGCAGTCGCAGAGACAGATCACCTTGTCGGAAAGAGTGCGCGCACCGGCGCCGAACATCGGATGGATGCTCGTGACCTTTACACCCCGCGCCCGTGCCGCTTCGAGCGCGGGCCGGAGATGCTCCTTGACGCTCGCCACATCGCAGAGCACGCCGGAGTAACCCGAACGCGCGATCTCCTCCACGGTCGCGGCGACCTGATCGAGCGGAACGGCGACGAAGACGAGCGACGCCGCTGCGAGACCCTGCGGAAGCGGCACCACGGTGGGCGAGAGCGGAGCCGCCGGATCCGAAACCAGCACGCGATGCCCCTGCGTCTCGAAAAAACGGACCAGCCAGTGGCCCATCTTTCCGGCGCCCCCGACCACCAGAATCGTCTCGGCATCTCCGGAATAGGTCGAGAAGTGGTCGACCTCCTGTACCCGGCAGGCCTCCTCGACCAGCTGCCTCATCACGACGCGCGCAACCTCCGGCGCGAGCCCGAGCGTCTCGGCGCTTTCGGCAGCGCGCGCAAGCACGCGCTTCTCGACTTCGAAGTCGCGCAGCGGGATTCCCGCGCTGCGCTTCTCCTGGCCGACTTCGCGCGCGAGCTCCATCCGTTCGGCCATGAGACCCAGGAGCGCCGCATCGAGATTGCGGATCCGGCGCCGCAAACGGTCCAGCCGCTCTTCGCTCACGTCTCCTCCACGTCCGCAGCGTAGCAAGGTGCGCGAAGGGGCGTCATTGCGCTCGCGCCACGAGGTCGCCGAAGGCGGCGGAAAGCTCGGCAAGGGAGACCTCACGCCACTTCCCCGCGGGAAGTGAACCGAGCTCGAGCCCGCCGAAGGCCACGCGTTTCAGGCGCTGGACCTCGTGGCCGACGGCAGCCAGCAGGCGGCGAACCTCACGATTCTTTCCCGAAGCCAGCGTAACGACCAGGTGCGACTCCTTTCCGGAGCTCTTCCGCGCGACGACGTCAGCCGCGCGCAAGAGCTCATCTCCCTGCGCGACTCCCTCCTTCACCAGCAGGCTTTTTTCTTCGTCCCACCTCCCGCGAACGCTCGCGACATAGACGCGCGGCACCGCATTGGACGGATCCGTGAGCAGGTCCGCTAGCCGGGTGTCGTTGGTGAGGAGAAGAACTCCCGAGGTCGCGAAATCGAGCCGACCGACCGCAACGAGATGCGTTCGGGCATCGGCGACGAGATCGAAAACCGTGGGCCGCCCTTCCGGGTCCGCCCGGGTCGTGACGTACCCGCGCGGCTTGTTCAGAAGGAGGAAGCGGAACTCGGCGGCGTCCTTCCGCACGCCGTCGATCTCGAGACGGATCCGCTCCGGTACGACGGCGCGCAGGGGGTCGAGCTCGATCGCGCCGTCGACCGAAACGCGCCCGCTCGCAATCCACGCTCTCGCCTCGCGCCGCGAAGCCAGCCCGAGCTTCGACAGCGCGCGCTCGAGCGTCACCTCGCCCGGCCGGAGTCCGTTCCTCGATGTCGAGCGCACCGTCATCGTTGGGGATCCTAGCCAAAGCCGCTAGAATCGCGCTTCCGCCGGCTCTCCCCGGAGTCCACGATGTCCGAATCGCTCGTATCGAAGCAGAAGACCTACACGTCGCAGGAGCTCATCGCGCTCGAAGATCGCCATGGCGCGCACAACTATCATCCGCTCGAAATTGTCATCACGCGCGGTGAGGGTGTCTGGGTCTGGGATGTCGATGGCAATCGCTATCTCGACGCGCTCGCCGCCTACTCGGCGGTCAATCAGGGGCACTGCCATCCGCGCCTGGTCAAAGCACTCACCGAGCAGGCCCATCGCCTGACTCTCTGCTCGCGCGCTTTCCGCAACGACCAGCTGGGACGTCTGTGCGAGGAGATTTCGCAGCTCACCGGTTTCGAGCGCTTCCTGCCGATGAACAGCGGCGCCGAGGCCGTGGAGACCGCGATCAAGCTCGCCCGAAAGTGGGGCCAGACCGTCAAGGGTGTTCCCGCCGAGCACGGTGAAATTCTCGTCTTCGACAACAACTTTCACGGTCGCACGACGACCATCGTCGGCTTCTCGTCGAACGACCAGTACCGCGACGGTTTCGGCCCGTACGCGGGCGGCTACCGGATGCTCCCCTTCGGCGACGCCGATGCCGTCGCGGCGGCGTTCAACGACCGCACGATCGCGGTTCTGGTGGAGCCGATCCAGGGTGAAGGGGGCGTCGTCATCCCGCCCGAGGGTTTCATCCGCCGCCTGCGCGAGCTCACGACCGAGCATCGCGCGCTGCTGATCAGCGACGAAATTCAATCGGGCCTGGGGCGCACCGGCGCGCTCTTCGCCTACGAGCACGACGGTATCCGGCCGGATCTCGTGACGGTCGGCAAAGCGCTTTCCGGAGGGTGCTACCCGGTCTCCGGTCTCCTCGCCGACAGTGCGGTGATGGAGGTCTTCAAGCCCGGAGATCATGGCTCGACCTTCGGCGGCAATCCGCTCGGCGCGGCGGTCGCGCGCGAAGCGCTCAAGGTGCTGATCGAAGAGAAGATGATCGAGAATTCGGCCCGCCAGGGCAGCTACGCCATCGAGCGTCTGCGGGCGATCCCATCGCCGCACGTCCATGAGGTGCGCGGCCGCGGACTGTGGATCGGGGTCGAGCTCAAGCCCGAAGCCGGTGGCGCGCGCCGGTTCTGCGAGCAACTCGCCACCGAAGGCATCCTTTGCAAGGAGACGCACACGCAC
>JBDTQG010000108.1:0-10175 GCA_039932315.1 Thermoanaerobaculia bacterium | reverse complement strand
TCGAAGAACGGATGCACCATGCCGCCGGTGATCGGTCCCGGGCGGATGATCGCCACCTGGATGACGAGATCGTAGAAGCGCGCGGGTTGATTGCGCGGCAGAGACGCCATCTGCGCGCGGCTCTCGACCTGGAAGACGCCGACCGTGTCGGCGGCGCACAGCATGGCGTACACCTTCGGGTCGTCGGCCGGCAGGTGGCCGAGATCGACGTTCAGGCGCTCGTGATCGCGGATGATCGGGATCGCCTCTTCGAGCGCGTTCAGCATGCCGAGTCCGAGCAGATCGACCTTGATGATTCCGAGATCGGCACAGTCGTCCTTGTCCCACTGCACGATCGTCCGCCCCGGCATCGCCGCCGGTTCGAGCGGCACGATCTCGTCGAGCCGGCCGGCGGCGATCACCATGCCGCCCGAATGCTGCCCCAGATGGCGCGGCAGGTTCTGGATCTTCCGCCAGTAGGTGGAGAAGAGACGGTTGCGCGGCTCCTCGGGATCGAAGCCGGCGGCGGTCATCTCGCGATCGAGGAACTTCGTGTCGCCGCGCTCGAGGTCGTAGCGGAAGTGGCCGAGCTGTTTGGCGAGCCGGTCCTCCTGTTCGCGCGAATAGCCGAGCGCTTTCGCCACCTCGCGCGCCGCCGAGCGGTCGCGGTAGGTGATGATGTTGGCGGTCATCGCCGCGGATATCGCCTGCTGGCTCCCCGTGCCGTCTCCGCCGTACCGCCGATAGACGTACTGGATGACCTTTTCGCGCGGATCGCCCGACGGCAGATCGAGATCGATGTCGGGCCACTCGCCGCGCTCTTCGGAGAGAAAGCGCTCGAACAGGAGCTCCATCTTCACCGGATCGATGGCCGTGATGCCGAGCGCGTAACAGACCGCGCTGTTCGCCGCCGACCCGCGCCCCTGACAGAGGATCTTCTCGCGGCGGCAGAACTCGACGATGTCCCAGACGATGAGGAAGTAGCCGGCGAGATCGAGCTTCTCGATCATCGCGAGCTCCTTGCCGATCTGCTGCTGCGCGCGGGACGAGAGCGGACGGAAACGGGCGCGGGCGTGATTCCAGGTGATCTCGCGCGGATAGGACGACGGCGTCTCGCCCGCGGGCAGCGGAAAATCCGGAAATCGGTAACCGAGGTCGGCGAGGGTGAAGTCGAGCGCGCCGGCGAGCTCGTAGGCGTTCGTCACGGCATGCGGCAGATCGACGAAGCGGCGCGCCATCTCGTCGGCGGGAAGGAGATGGCGCTCGCGATGCGCCGCAAGCAGCGTTCCGGCGCGGTCGAGGGTCGTGCGATGCCGTATGGAGGTGAGAACGTCGTGCAGCGGTTTGTCCTCCTGCCGCGCGTAGCGCACGCCGTTGGTCGCGACGAGCGGCAGACGAAGTCGCGCCGCGAGATCGACCAGCGCCTGATTGCGCTGTTCCTCCTCGCGCCGTCCGTGGCGCTGGAGCTCGACGTGCACGCGGCGGGGAAAGAGATGGTTCAGGCGTTCGAGCACGGCGCGCGCCCGATCCATCCCCGCAGGGCCGTCGTCGCCGGGAGAGGCGAGAGCCTGCGCGAGCGGCCCTTCGTCACCGCCGGTGAGAACGTGCAGTCCGGCCGAGAACTCCTCGATCTCGCTCCAGGTCGCGAGCGCCGCCCCCTTCGGCTTGCCGCGCGCTGCGGCGGTGATCAGCTTGCAGAGATTGCGATATCCCGTGCGCGAGGCAACGAGAAGCGAGAGCCGGGTCGGCGGAGGTTCGTCAGAGGAGACGCGCTGCTGCGTGTCTCCAGGAGAAACGACACGCTGCCGCGTGTCTGCGGCGAGCGCGACCTCGGCGCCGACCAGCGGGCAGAGGCCGGCGGCGCGTGCGGCTTTGTAGAAACGCGGGGCGCCGGAGACCCCGTTGCGGTCGACGAGGGCGATCGCCGGCAGCCCGAGCTCCGCGGCGCGAGCGACGAGATCTTCGGGCAAGGAAGCACCGTCGAGAAAGGAGAAGGCCGAGGCCGCGCGAAGCTCGGCGTAGGGCAACGGAGGACGGGATTCGCTGCGGCGGAACGAGCGCTCGAGAAGCTTCTCCTTGCGCGCTCCCGGCGATTCATACGGCTTCCCGCCGCCCATGTGGAGATTGCGGGCGATCTCCTTTTTCCCGCGTCCAGACACGGGTCGAGAATAGCGTAAAAAAGGCGTAAGTATGAAAAACTGTGCTCTCCGATTTTTTCGCGGTGCCTGCCGCGAAAGGCTCGGTAAGGGTGAGAAGTGAATCGCGCCCGGGGCGCTTCAGTTTCCCTGGGTGACCGCTCCCGTCCAGGACTCGTCGTCGAGATTTTCCGCCAGCGTGACCCAGCGGGAGGCACGGACGGTGTGCGCCGGGGTGTCGGTGCAGAAGCCGTCCGCGGAATGCGTGAGCTCGACCGGCTTGCTGGTCGTGACGGTGACCTGCCCCTCCGCTTCGCTGGCGCTCGACAAGCGGACCCAGAGCTTTTCGCCCGCGCCGGGGAAGCAGATGCGCTGACCGCTCGTCGACGATCCGGCGGAGAGCTGGATTTTGCTGCCTTCCGGCACGCGGTCGCCGGCGAGCAGGCGGCGGAGGCGCGCGGCGGAAACCTCCGGCGGGGTCGAAGCGCGCAGCCAGCGCGGCGCGGAGAGAAGCCTGCCATCCCCGCCCTTCCAGCGCACCTCGAGCGGCAGCAGGCGCCCGGGGGCGGGGGACGGAGAGCGGTAGGTGAACTGGCGGCGGGTGACGAGATCTCCCAGTGCCGACTGCAGGCGGTCGGTCTGACCGATGAGCGCTCCCGACGTCGCACGTGAAAGCTCCGCGAACGGCATCAGGGTGAAATCGGTGACGACGTCGAGCTGCGTTTCGGTGGTCGAGTCGGGATGCTCGTCGCGCAACGGCAGCGACAGGATCGGCACCGACTCCCGCCGGTCGCCGCCGCCGCCGGTCGAGCTCTGCATGCGCCGCTCCGCCGCCGATCCCGGAATGTCCTCGCGCGCCGGTCGCAGAGCGATCGGCAGCGTCACCCAGCCGTAGCCGGCGAGCACGCGGGATGTCTCCAGCAGGGGACGGAACTCGCTGGCGCCGGTCGGTGGATCGGATGCCGCCGCCGCGCTCGATGCAGCGGAAGGCGTCGCTGCCGCCTCCGGCTTCGCATGACGGGCGAGCGACAGGCGGGCGAGAGTCTCCGCGTCGACCGGCCACGAACCGACCGGAAGCAGCAGCGCGCGCGATCCGCCGCCGCCGCGCGCCGCGATCTCGACCGTCAGGCGATCGAGCTGTGCGAGGCGCGCCGCGACCGACGTGCTGCCGGGTGCACCGGTCGATCCGTTCTTGCCGCTGGTGCCTTTCGCTTCGTTGCCGGCACCGAGGGCGATCTCGTTCAAGCGTTGCCGCAGAGCCTCGGTCGACGCGGTCGACAGCACGACATGCGGCTGAGGATCGGCGACGACGATCTCGGCGAGTCCGCCGGCGGTCAGAAGTGAGGCCTCGCGAGCGAGCGCGATCGCTGCGCTCTGCCGCGCCGCGGCATCGGCCAGCGTCGAGTCGAAATAGAGCAGGAAGATCCACTGCGAGCGCTCGGCCGGGCCGAGCTCGGTGAGCGGGTAGTCGACGCCGTCTTCGACCACGAGGAAATCCTCCCGGCCGCGCTTGCCGATCGATTCGAGCTTCGGCAGGGCGGCGAGGTCGACCCGAACCTCCACCTCCCGCACGTCGATCGTCTCGACGAACGGCGGCGGCGTCGCGGGCGGCTGCGCCCGAAGAGGGGTGAACGCAGCGAGATGAAGCAGGGGAGCGACCAGCGAGAGTACGGAAACGATCGGCGAGAGCGACGGAAGGCCCGGCAGTCGGAAGCGGCGCATGGCGAGAGTCTCCAGCAATTGTGGTGCCCGGTGCGCTTCGGCGGTTCCGGAGGTGCGGAGCGTCCGCTGCCCCGACTCCGGCATGCGGATCGCCGCAGGCCCAGCGTTTCCGCGGAATCCTGTGGCGGAACGGCTTGTCCTGCGTTACGATCCCGGCCAGTGAAATTTTCGAATCGGGGCCGTAGTTAGCGGCTCCATTCCTGCACGAGGGAGATCGACATGGATCAAAAACGGATGTGGTCGGCCGTCATCGCGACGCTGACGCTCGCCGTCGCTCCGGCGATGGCGCAGCAGGACGCCCCACCGCCGGCGGATGAGCCGGCAGATCAGGTGGAAGAAATCATGGTCGTCACGGCGTCGCGCACCGAGCAGCCTCTGAACGAGGCGCCGGCAGCGATCTCGGTGCTGACCGCCAAGGACATCGAGTCGATTCCGGCCGACAACTACGCGGCGCTGCTGCGCAACGTGCCCGGCCTGAACGTGACGCAGACCAGCGCGCGCGACATCAACATGACGGCGCGGGGATCGACGAACACCCTGTCGACGTCGCAGCTCGTGCTGCTCGATGGCCGCTCGCTCTATCTCGATTTCTTCGGCTTCGTGATGTGGGACTTCCTGCCGGTGAACACCGCCGAGATCAAGCAGATCGAAGCGGTCCGCGGACCGGGCAGCGCCGTCTGGGGGGCGAACGCCATGACCGGCGTCGTCAACCTGATCACCAAGCGTCCCAAGGAGATGGTCGGCACGAGCATCCTCCTCGGCGCGGGTGAGCTCGGTACGGCCTATGGCAGCGTCACGCATGCCGGCGTCTCGGGCAACCTCGGCTACAAGGTCTCGGGCGGCTACTTCGAGCAGGATGCCTACGAGCGTCCGGTCATCGCCAACGTGCCGAGCTTCCCGAACTCGGGGACTTCGCAGCCGAAGGGCGACGTTCGCCTCGACTGGGATCTCGCCGACACGAGCATCCTCTCCTTCGGCGCGGGTTACGCCGGAACGGACGGCATCATTCACACCGGCATCGGTCCGTTCGACATCAAGTCGGGCTCGGATCTGTCGTACGCCAAAGCCGACTGGAATCGCGGCGCGCTGCATGCCGGACTGTTCGCGAACTTCCTGAGCGCCGACTCGTCGAACCTGGTGAGCGTCGGTACCAACGGCCAGCCGCTCGGCTTCAAGTTCTCGACCGACACCTACAACCTCGATCTGTCGAACACCTCGGTCGTCGGCACGCACAACATCCTCACCTACGGCGCCAACTACCGCGACAGCAAGTTCGACCTCGAGATCGCGCCCCAGGGCACCAAGAAGAAGGAGTGGGGCGTGTTCCTGCAGGACGAGATCCTGATCGGCGACAAGCTGCGCTGGCTCATCGGCGGTCGCTACGACGATATCGATCCGATCAAGGGCGTCTTCACGCCGCGGACGAGCCTCCTCTATTCGCCGGTTCCCAACCACACGTTCCGTGTGTCGTACAACGAAGCGTTCCGCACCCCGTCGGTCATCAACGAGTACCTCGACGCCACGATTCTCGTCGGTGCCGCGCCGCTGCTGCTGCCCGCGACCGCGGACGGCAACGTCGATCTGGTGGAAGAGCACCTGACGGCGTACGAAGTGGGCTATGTCGGGACGCTCGACCACAACATCACGCTGACGGTCGCCGCGTACCGCAACAAGACGAAGGATTCGATCGACTTCTACACGTCGCGCGTCTACGGCCCGACGAATCTGCCGATCGGTCTCATTCCTCCGGGCCTGCCGCCGTCGCTCGCGTTCTGCTTCCTGTTCCCGGCAGGAACGGGACCGGCGACCTGTCCGAACCGCGGTCTGGCGCCGAATCCGGCGATCGACTTCGGAGGCATTCCGTCGAACTTCAGCTATCGCAACATCGGCAAGACGACCGATCAGGGCGTCGAGCTTTCGCTGCAGCAGCGCATGGGCACCGACTGGTCCTGGTTCGGCAATGTGTCGTGGCAGGACGATCCGAAGTTCGAAGGGATTCCGGATGCGAAGACCTCGCAGAACCGGGCTCCGGAGTGGCGCGCGAACCTCGGCGTCTCGTGGGATTCGGGCGCCTGGTTCGCCAACACCAACATCAACTATCAGGACAAGGCCTACTGGGCGGACGTGCCGCTCGCCGTGGGCTTCACGAAGGCGTTCACCGGCGTCAATGTCGCCGTCGGAACCCGTCTGATGGACGAGCGTCTGACGCTTCAGATCATCGGCTCCAACATCTTCGATGAAGAAATTCGGCAGCACTACTTCGGCGACATCATTTCGCGCAAAATCGTCGGTCAGGTCGGCTTCCGCTTCTGACGCCGTCTGCATGAAGCATCGCGCATGAAACCGCGGTTGAAGGCTGGAATCCTCACGGGTTCCAGCCTTTTCCGTTTCATCCCCGCACTTTCCTGCCAACTGCGCTCCGCATGAATCGCCCGATCCCGCTCTGGGTGAAAATCGCCTATACCGTCTGGATGGCGGTCTGGGTGCCGCTCTACTGGTGGCAGAGCGGACCGGCGAACTTTCTCTGGATCTGCGATTTCGCGAACGGAGTCGTTTTCGTCGGGATCTGGCTCGAAAGCCCGCTGCTGCTTTCGTCACAGCTCGCGGGCGTGTTCATCATCCAGCTGATCTGGGCGGTCGACTTTCTCGGCGCGCTGTTCTTCGGAGTGCACGCGATCGGCGGCACCGAGTACATGTTCGATCCGGCGAAGCCGATCTGGCTCCGTGGCCTCTCGCTTTTTCATCTCTGGACGATTCCGCTACTCGTCGCGCTGGTGCGCCGCATCGGCTACGACCGGCGCGGCTGGCGGCTCGAGACGGCGATCGCTGCGGCGCTCTTTCCGCTCGGCGTCCTTTTCGGCACACCCGAACAGAATCTCAACTGGATGATCGCGCCGTTCGGCCGCCCGCAGACCTGGGTGCCACCGCTCCTGCTCTGCCTGATCGCGCTGCCGATCGTGACGCTGCTGCTGTTTCTTCCCGGCGACTGGCTGGCGCGGCTCTGCCTGGCGCGACGCCGCCCCGCGCCGGAGGGCGCGGAGAGAACGGCTCGCTGACTCAGGAGGGCTGGAGCAGGGTGCTCCAGACGGTCGCAGCGTCGACCGGACGGCCGAAGTGGAAGCCCTGCACGAATTCGCAGTTCATCGACGCGAGCTGCTCGCGTTGATCGACGGTCTCGACGCCTTCCGCGACGACCGCGAGTCCGAGGCCCGCCGCCAGACGGACGATGTTCTGGACCATCTCGCGGCCGCTGGAGCCATCCTTTCCGTCCTCGCCGGCTCCGCCGGTCGAGAGATTGTTGATGAACGAGCGATCGATCTTGAGGACGTCGACGTTGAGACTGGTGAGGTAGGAGAGCGACGAATAGCCGGTGCCGAAGTCGTCGATGCAGACCCCGATGCCGCGCCCGCGCAGCTCCTTCAGCATGGCGTTCGCAGCCTGCGGGTTGTGGACGAGGATCCCTTCGGTGAGCTCGAGATTGAGGAGCTTCGCCGGCAGCCCGGTGCGGGTGAGGGTCGCCAAGATGTCGCGCACGAGATGGAGCTGGGCGAACATTTTCGGCGACAGGTTGACGCTCATCGCGAGGTCAGCGATCGCGCTCGCTCCCGGCTCGGCCGTGCGCCAGGTCTGGAGCTGACGGCACGCCTCTTCGAGCACCCACATCCCGAGCGGAACGATGATGCCGGTCTCTTCGGCGGCGCCGATGAACGACGGCGGTTCGATGAGGCCGCGCGTCGGATGATGCCAGCGCACCAGCGCCTCGAAGCCGACGATCTTGTTCGGCTTGAGCGCCAGGATCGGCTGGTAGAAGACTTCGAACTCCTTGCGGTCGAGAGCGCGGCGGAGGTCGGTCTCGAGCTGCAGCTGCGCCATGACTTCGCCGCGCATCTCCCCGGTGAAGACCTGGGAGCGTCCGCGCCCGGCGATCTTGGCGCGGTACATGGCGGTGTCGGCATCGCGCAGCACGCCGGGAAGATCGCTGGTCTCCGAGCCGGCGAGCGAGATGCCGATCGACGCGCTGACGAAAAGCTCGTGGTCGCCGGCGGTGAAGGAGCGCGCGAAAGCGGCGTGAATCCGGTTCGCGACTTCGGCGGCCTCGTCGAGCTCGGAGATCTCCTCGATCAACAGGGCGAATTCGTCGCCGCCGAGCCGCGCGACGGTATCGCCCGGCCGGATGCAAGATTCGATGCGCGCGGCGACGGCAACCAGCAGCTGGTCGCCGACCGGATGACCGAGGCTGTCGTTCACGACCTTGAATCGGTCGAGGTCGAGGAAGAGCACGCCGAAGAGGCTTGGCTGGCGGCGCTTGGCGCGCGCCCGTGCGCGTTCGAGCCGGTCGAGAAAGAGCTCGCGATTGGGCAGGCCGGTGAGCGGATCGTGGACCTTGCGATCGGTGATGTCGGTCTGCGATCCGGCGATGCGGTGCGGTTTGCTGTCGGAGCCCAATCCGGCGCCGTCGTCGCGCAGCGCGATGCCGCGCGCCAGCATCCAGCGGTAGTTGCCATCGCGGTGCTCGAGCCGGTGCTCGTATTCGAACAGGTCGCTGTTCCCGGCGAGATGCTGCTCGAGCCGGTCGTGCAGGCCGGGCAGATCCTCCGGGTGCACACGCAGAAACCAGGATTCCGGCTTCGCCGCCACCGCCTCTTCGTCGAGCCCGAGCATCGACTTCCAGCGCTGCGAGTAGTAGATCTCGCCGCTTTCGAGATCCCAGTCCCAGATGCCGTCGTTCGCGCCGCGGGCGGCGAGGGCGTAGCGCTCCTCGCTCTCGTGCAGGGCGGCCGCGGCACGCCGGCGCTCGCTGATGTCCTGACAGACCGCGACGACTCCGGCGGGCTCGTTCTGATCGTCGAGGACGAGATCGAAGAGGAGCTCGGCGGGAAAGGTCGAACCGTCGGAGCGCCGGCTGTCGCCCTCGTGACGGAGGCTGCCACGGCCGGAGAGATTGCGGAAGTCGAGACCTTCGATGTCGGCCGGCAGGAGCGGGGCGAGCGACTGCCCGACGACGCTCTCGCGACTTTCGCCGTGCATCGCGGCCAGAGCCGGATTCGCCCACAGCACATAGAGGTCGCGGTCGGTGATCGCGACGCCGACCTGCGCGGTCTCGAGCGCCTTCTCGAGCTGACGCAGACGTTCCCGCGCTCCCTTGATCTCGGAGAGATCGCGGATGAGCACGAGGATCCGCCGCTTCTGCCCGGTGATCGCGGTGACCTGGAGAATGCCGACCGGAAAGGTCGAGCCGTCCTTGCGGTAGGCCTCGAGCGCTCTCAGGCGCGAGCCGTCGCCGCCGTTGTTCGCCGGCTTGAGCGGCGTGCCGCCGTGCGTGCTGTCGAGATCGCTGGATTCGAAGGAGAGAAGGAACTGCAGCTTCTTCTTGCGGACCTCGCTCGCGGTGTAGCCCCAGAGCGTTTCGACGCGGGAGCTCGTCCACAGGATGCTGCCTTCGCCGTCGATGACGATCGCGGCGTCGTCGAGCGCTTCGAGGACCTGCTCGGGCAGGTTGGCGAGATCACTCACGATCGGTGCGGCAAGGTATCACAGGGTCACGGCAGTAGCGGACTTCGCGGTCGACCGGAGAGCTCGCTGCTTCCATGAATCGTGCTTCCAGAGATCTACGTCGGCGCCGCGACGGGGCCTGTCCGGCCCGTTTCCCGCCGGTGCTCGCTGAGAAAACGCTCCGCGCCGTCTGGAGCCCTCGGTCCGGCCACCCGTCGCTAGCGTGGCTCAAGGAATCAAGGAATTTTTCCGATTTCTCTAGCGCTGGGCTTCTTCAGTCGTAGACGCCGTCGGCCGACCAGCGGCCGGTCGTGAGGTCGCGATAGATGCGGAAGAGGCCGGCGCTCTCGAGCTCGACATCCCAGTACTCGCGCGTCACCGGAGTGTCGCTCCACCAGCCCTCTTCGAGCCGCCAGGGGCCGGCGGCGACGCGCACCGCGCCGGCGATCGCCGGCCGCTTGTCCTGGCTCTCGCCATCGCGGTTCTGGATGCTGCTCTGCACATGCGTCGGCGCCGGTTCGCGATCGCTCGTGCGCGGTTCGACGAGCACCTCGAGCTCGATCGGCGGCCGCAGCGAGCGCACCGCCAGCAGCCCTTTGCCCGAGAGTCCCGGGCCGGTTTTCGTCGCCGCAGACGCGGACTTCGTCGGGGCCCCTTTGTAGAGCATGGGTGCGGACGGCGGGGCGAACGACACCAGCGAGAGGCGCTCCGGGCGATGGCCGTCGACCGGCCGCGGGGAGCCGACGCGGTCGGGACCGAGCAGAGCGAAGAGTCGCGCGAGCGTCGTCGCGAGGCGCTCCGGCGAGAGCGCCGGCGGACCGAAGAGTGTGCCCTGTTCGGGCCGCG
>JBDTQG010000107.1:0-10213 GCA_039932315.1 Thermoanaerobaculia bacterium | reverse complement strand
AAAAAGGTTGCTGGAGCGACGTGATGCGTTTCGGCGCCCGCAAGGAGACGCCCGTGAACCGAACCCCGATCGCACTCGCCGCCGCACTGTTCGTCGCTGCTTCACCGCTCGCCTTCGCCGCCGACAAACCCGAAAAGCCCAAGGCGCCGTTCGAGGTCACCGTCTCGAATCCCGAAGGCGTCCCGATCGGCGAAGCCGATCTCAAGATCTCCTGCCCGGCGAGCGTCCCGCCGTTCGCCTTCGAGGGCAAGACCGACGCGCTGGGCAAGGTGGCCGGTTCGTTCGAGGATTTCCTCCATCCCTGCACCGTCACGGCGGCGAAAGAAGGCTACAAGCCGTTCACGCAGGAGCTCGACTTCACGACGCAGAAACTGAAGAAGGGCGACCGCGCCGACATCAAGGTTTCGCTCCCGCCGATCACCGCCGCCGAGTACTACAACGAGGGCGCCAAGGCGATCCAGACGAAGGACTTCCTCCTCGCCCAGGAGCGGATGGAAAAAGCGATCGCGACGGACCCGAAGCTGACGCTCGCCTACTCGGCACTCGCGCAGGTTCACCTCGCGCAGTCCGAGAAGACCTGGCTCGATCAGCAGAAGGCCGCCGGCAAGGTCGACGCCGCAGCCGATCTCGTCGCACTCGCGAAGCAGCACGATGAAGCCGCGCTGGCGATGGCGCAGCAGGCGCTGGCGCTCGATCCGAATGACGCTCTGGCCTTGAACGGCAAGTACGAAGCTCTCGGCGGCCTCGGCCGGAAGGAAGATGCCGAAGCGGCGCTGGCGGAGCTCGCGAGCAAGGATCGCACTCCGGGAACCGCCGTTCTGCTCTACAACGCCGGCGCGCAGGCGTCGAACAACAAGCAGATCGACGTCGCGCGGATGCACTTCGAGGAGGCGCTGGCGATCAACCCGGCGCTCTATCAGGCGCACTCCGGACTCGCCGAGCTCGCGATCCGTGACCAGAAGTTCGAGGACGCCGTCTCCGAGCTCAACAAAGTGATCGAGCTCTCGCCGCGCAACTTCAAGGCGCACGACCGCCGCATCGAGGTGCTGAAGAAGATCGGCGACAAGACCCGCATCGCCGCCGCCGAAGCCGAGCTCGCGAAGTTGAAGGCCGGCGCCTAAGCCTCCCGGTTCAGAGGATCCGGACCTTGCGACGCTTCGTCGCCGGTCCGGCTCCGTCCGGCTCCGTCTGGATCGCTCCGGATCTGTCCAGTGACCGCACGGTCGAGCCGCGGTCGTCCCTGAAGGTCTCGAGCACCGCAATTGCCCGCCGCAGATCCTCCCGGTTGTTCGCCATCCCGAAGGAAACGCGCACCGCACCCACCGCGCCGTCGAGACATCCGGCGAATCGTTCCGGCGTGAAGTCGCGGTCGATCCGCTCGAGGCAGCTCCGCGTTCGCGCCGGATCGAGCCCGAGCGCCACTTCGGCCGCCCCCGGATTGCAGAAGCACCCGCCGCGGAGCGCGACGCCATATTCCCGGGCGCGCTCTTCGACGAGCGGGTAGGGGACGCGCCGTCCCTCGGCCGTGAGCAGATTGAACGCCACCGTGCCGCCGCGATCGACGAGGTCGTCGGGATCCCTGGGCCCGTGGATCTCGACGAGCGCTGCGCCGCTCGAGTGGCGAAGCCCAGCCAGTGCCTGCAGGAGCTCGGCCGTGAGCGCGCGGAGATGACTCCCGATGTGCTCGAGCCCGGCTTCCTCGAGCAGAGCGAAACCCGCGTCGAGCGCCGCGAGAGCGAGGAAGTTGGGTGTTCCGTCTTCGAATCCTTCGGCGCCCGGACGCAGGCGATGCCGATCGGCCTGAACCGAGGCGAACTGCACCGTGCCGCCCGCGAACCAGGGACGCTTGAGAGCCGCAAGCGACTCCCGGCGCGCGATGAGCGCACCGATTCCGGTCGGGTAGCCGAAAAGCTTGTAGAACGACAGCGCCGCGAAGTCGGCCGGCGTCTGCCGCAGGCTGACCCGGGACGAACCCGCATACGCCGCGAGGTCGAGGAGAACCGCGAATCCGAGATCGCGGGCGTGCTGCACCAGATCCAGCGGGTGCTGCACGCCGGAGAAGTTCGATTGCGCCGGAAAGGAGAGCAGCCCGCGCGAGCGCCATTCGGGCCGCGCCGTCAGTCGCTCGAGAACACTGACGGGATCGCGGAGGCGGAGCTCGTCGTCGAGTGGCAGATAGGTGACGGGCGCCCGTGCGCGGCGCGCGTACTCGCGCAATCCGAGCACCGAGTTGTGATTGTCGGTCGCGACGACCAGGCCCCGGTGCGCCGCGAACGGATAGCTCTCGCCGACGAGGTGCAGCGCCGCGGTCGTATTGGCGGTGAAGCAGACGGCGTGCGTCGTGGCGTCGACGTCGAAGAAGCGCAGCACCCGGTCGCGCGCTCTCTCCAGGATCTCGCTGCTCGCGCGCGACGGAGCGTTCTCCGAATGCGGATTGCCGAGCACCGTCGATTCGAGCAGCGCAAAGTGCCCGGCGAGCTGCGACGCACCGTAGAGCGCGCTGCCGTTGTAGTCGAGGTAGGCGAGCCCGGTCGCGTCCAGGCGCGCGAACTCCCGCTGCCGGATCGAGGCCAGAAGATCGCTGCCGACGGCCGAAGTTGCGGAGATCAACAGCCACGCCTCCGCGTCCGCGACGCGAGAGCGACGGCGGCTTCTTCACTTCCACCCGCTCGCGGCCGATCGACGATTCGCGGCACGCCGCCGAAGTATCGGCTGAGCTCCGAGATCTCGGCGAAAGCGGCGATCTCGGAAGGCGGGACATCGAGCGCGCGTTCCGGGTTCAGGACGTCGGTCAACCAGGCGTCATAGCCGCCGCGAAGCCAGAGGACGTTCTGCGCCAGGTGTGGCAGGAGCCGTTCCGTCGATCGATGGGCTGCGGGCGTTCGATCCGTCGAGACCAGAACGATCATCGCCGCGGTCCCCGGATTCATCTCGGACGCTCGACCGTCCGGCCGGTTCTCGGAAGAGGGGACGTGACCGCGCGCGAACGCGGCGGCAGGACGAAGGTCGACGATCGCGAGACCCGGTTGTCGCGCACGGATCGCGCGCGCGAGATCGAGGGCCGAGATCGAAGCGGACGCCGAAGCGGCGTCCGGCAAGCCTGCGAGCGCCGCGCCGAGACCCCCGGCGAGCGCCGTCAGCGCCAGCGCAAGGTGAATTCTCCGGCCGCTCATCCTCGATTCTCGACGCGCGCGATGAGCGCGAAGCCGGTGAGCGCGATCGCGACGACGAGCCCGACCGCGGCGCCCGGGCCGAGATGCAAGAGCTCGGGGAGGAGAAACGTCCCGCGCGAGCCGCTGACGTAGAACTTTCCGAGCGCCGGCAGGGCGGAGAGCGCGAGACCGAAGCCGAGGACGCCCGCGAACATGCCGAGGAGCGTCGCGAGACCGTCGCCGCGCCCCGTCGCCGCCGCGACGCATGACGTTCCCGGGCACAGGCCGGCGAGCACGAAACCGGCGCCGAAGACGAGCCCGCCGACGAGCTGCGGCATGAGGAACGTGTCGGGAACCGGCAACGCATCCGGGTCGACGAGTCCGAGGCGGGCCAGCCAGAAGAGCCCGAGCATGGCCGTGACGAGCGCCGAGAACATCACCTTGAAAACGGTGAAGTCGGTGAAGTAGAACAGGCCGGAGAGCTTCCGGGCGCTGCCCAGGCCGGCACGCGCCGCTCATCCCCGCACTCATTCCCGCACTTATCGCCGCGCTCATCTCCGCCATCATGTCCGCGCCGATCTCCGCCCTTATTTCCATTGCCGCTTCAGAAAAGGCGCCACGACGAACGCCGAACCGAAAGCGCCGATCATGAACGCCCAGCTGCCGACGGAAAGCAGCGCGCCGCCGGTGAGCGCCTGTCCGCTCGTGCAGCCGCGCGCAAGCACCGCCCCGGCGCCCATCACGATCCCACCTCCGGCCGCCGCGAGCAGACGGGTCGAGCCCGCGACGTGCGGCCCGCGCTCGATCTCCCGCCGCAGCCGTCCCGCGAAAGCCGCCGAAAGAAAACCGCCGAGAACGACTCCGAGGAGCTCGACGAGCAGCCAGTCGTTCCACGGCCCGCCGCCGCCGAGATAGCGCGACCAGAGCGGGCTCGCGGCGGCCGCAGGTGCGTCGAGGGCCGCGACGATGCCGGCAGCCGTCGTCGCGAAGGCGCCCGAGGCGCCGAGTCCGTGCCCGGTCGCCACGATCGCGACGAGCAGGACGAGACCGAGTCCGACGCCCGCAAGGTAGGGGTCGGAGTAGGGACGAGAGGGCTTCACGGCTTCGCTGGCTCCGCTGGCGCTGTCGGTGAGCCCCGCGGCGAGACCTCGACGGGATAGTCCGCGTGGCGCGACCAGTCCTGAAAAGAGCCGTCGTAGAGCCGGACGTCGTAGCCGAGCGTCCGGGCGGCGAAAAGCATCGCCGTGGCCTGCTGACCGATATGGCAGTAGCCGACAATCACGTCGCCCTTCTTCGCCCCTGCCCGGTCGAAAAGCTTCTGCAGCTCTGCCGGCGGGAGAAGGTGGAGATCGTCGCTCGTCGTCGAAGAGAAGGGCAGGCTGCGAGCGCCGGCGATGTGCCCGGCGCGCTGCGGATGCTCCGGCGACCCTCCCTGGTCGATGCCGTCGTAGAAGGAGCCGTCCCGCGCGTCGATCACCACGTAGCCCGGCGCTTCGCGATGAGCGAGCACGAAACCTGCGTCGACGACCGAAGGCCGCAGGTGCAGCGGCGCAAGCTTGCCAGTGCGTTTCGCCGGAACTTCCGCCGTGACCGCGTGCCCATCGCGCACCCAGGCCGGCTGGCCGCCGTCGAGGAGAACGGCGTGCTCACCGAGTCCTGCGTAGTCGAGTGTGAAGATGACGCGGGTGGAAGGCGACACCCAGTCGTTGCCGAAATAGACCACGACGCGCGAGGTGTCCGAGATGCCGAAGCTCTCGAGGTGCTGACGCAGCTCCTCCGCCGGAAGCATCTCGAGGACCAGCCCGTCAGGAGCGGGAGCCGGTCCGGGCGGGGTCTCCCCGGGCGGGCGCCGCATCGCCATCGGCTGCGAGAGATCGTGGAGCGAAATGAGCTGCGCTCCCGGAAGATGCGCTTGGTCGTACTCCGCCGGGTCACCGACGTGGAGAAGCACCAGGTCCGGATCCTGGATATGCCCGGCGAGCCATGAGGTCGAAACGAGAAGCTTCTCGCGCTCACCGCTCGCCTGCGCCGGAACGGGTTGAACGCAATTCATCGCCACGAGGACGATGAAGGCCAGCGCGGAGACTCCGGCTGCCGGGCGCCGGTTCAAGACTGGAAAAGGGAGCGGCGGGGAACAAGGTCGCATCGGGAAGTGCCTCCACAGCCAAGGTACGCCGTTGTCGTCGCGTCCGCAAGGACAACCTTCCGACGATTTCGGACCTGGCTTCAGGAATTGCTCTTGCACTCGATGAACGAGCGCGAGAACATGGCGGCGGATGGAAATTCAATGAAGGTACGCACGATCGGATTTCTGGCATTCGACGGAATGGCGGCACTCGATCTCGTCGGTCCGAGCGAAGCCTTCGCCGCGGCGCGCGAGGGGGATGACATCGATTCGCCGCCGGCCTATCGCGTGGTCGTGCTCGGAGTCGACGGCGGCTCGGTGACGTGCGAGAGCGGCGTCCGTCTCGAGCCGAGCCGTGGCATTCACGGCCGCGCCCATCTCGACACCGTGATCGTTCCCGGCGGAATCGGGCTGCGCCGTCCCGAAACCAACGCGCGCGTCGCCGATTGGCTGCGTCGCCGCACCGGCGGTTTCCGCCGCGTCGCTTCGGTCTGCACGGGGATCTACGGCCTGGCGGCGAGCGGTCTCCTCGACGGACGCCGCGTCACCACGCACTGGCGCTTCGCCCGCGACGTCGCACGACGATTTCCCGCGATCACGGTCGATCCCGACGCGCTGTTCGTGAAGGATGGTCCGTATTACACCTCGGCGGGAGTGACCGCCGGAATCGACCTCGCGCTGGCGATGATCGAAGACGACCTCGGCGCCCGCTCCGCGCTCGCCGTGGCCCGCGAGCTCGTCGTCTATCTCAAGCGGCCGGGTGGGCAGGAGCAGTTCTCGGAACCGCTCAAGTTCCAGTTCGAAGCGGGGGATGCACTCGGCGATCTCGTCGCCTGGATGCGCGGTCACCTGCGGGCCGACCTCTCCGTCGAAGCTCTCGCGGCGCGCACCTGTCTCTGTTCACGGCAATTCAGCCGGCGCTTCCGGAGCACCTTCGACCGCACGCCCGCCGCTTTCGTCGAAGATCTGCGCCTCGGCGAAGCGCGGGAGCGCCTGGCGAACGGCGGTGCGTCGGTCGCGAACGTCGCCGCATCGGTCGGATTCCGCAGCGACGATGCGTTTCGTCGCGCCTTCGAGCGGCGCTTCGGCGTCTCTCCGACGGCGTATCGCGGGCGCTTCGCCGGCGCCTGAATCCCGCCACGCCCAGAGCCCGCGCAGCTGACAGAATGACGAATCCAGGGGGACTGCCATGAATGTTTTCGTGACGGGTTCGACGGGATACATCGGTGGTGCCGTTGCCGCAGCTTTCCGGCGCGCCGGGCACCACGTTTTCGGCCTCGCTCGCAGTTCAGACAAGGCCCGAGCCCTCGCCCGTGAAGAGGTCGTTCCGGTTCTCGGCGATCTCGCCGAGCCCGAGAGTTTCCTCGCCGTCGCGCGCGGCTGCGACATCCTCGTGCACTGCGCCTCCGAGCATTCGAGCTCCACGGTGTCGCGCGATCGCGCGGCGATCGATGCCCTGCTCGAGGCGGTGCGCGATGCCGCGGCACCCCGCGCGATCCTCTACACGTCCGGCGTCTGGGTGTACGGCGATACCGGCGGCCGAACCGTCGACGAAACGACACCGCTCACGCCGCTCGATCTGGTGCGCTGGCGGGTCGATCACGAACAGCGCGTGCTGGCGGCGACCGCCTCTCAGCTGCGCACTCTGGTGCTGCGCCCGGGCTGCGTCTATGGTGGGCCCGGCGGATTGACGGCGCTGTGGTTCGCGTCCGCTCTCGCCGGCGAGGCGGAGATGGTCGGCGACGGCACGAACAGCTGGTCGACCGTGCATGTCGCCGACCTTGCGAACGCCTACGTCCAGGCGGCCGAACGCGCGCCCGGGGGTGAGGCGCTCAACATCAACGACGGCACCAACCCGCGGGTCGGCGAGATGGTCGCGGCGGTCGCGGCCGCGGCCGGGGTTCCGGGGCGCATTCGCAGCCTCTCGCCGGACGAGGCGGCGGAGCGCTTCGGTCCGCTCGCCGAAGGCCTCGCCGTGCATCAGAAGATTTCGAATGCGCGGGCCGTCGCGGCGCTCGGCTGGCATCCCGAGCACACCTCTTTCGCGTCCGAGGCCGACCTCTATCTCTCGGCCTATCGCGCGCACAAGGGATGACCCCGGTCACAGCAGCCGGTCGATCGGGAACAGGAGAGAGCGCATGAACAGCCGCCTGATCGAGCTCGCCGACCACTACTGGAGCGAGTATCTGCGGAAGATCGAGACCGCCGTCGCGCCGCTCACCGAGGACGAGCTCTGGTGGCGGAGCAACGAAGGCAGCAACAGCATCGCGAATCTCCTGGCGCACCTCCACGGCAACCTGTCGCAGTGGGTGCTCTCGGGACTTGCCGGACAACCGTTCGAGCGCCATCGCGACGCCGAGTTCGCGGCGCGTGCCGGAACCGGTTCCCCGTCGAAGGATCGGCTCGTCGCCGACCTGCGGGAGACCGTCACGCGCTGCCGCGAAGCGATCCGTGGACTCTCGCCCGAGGAGCTCGCACGCGTGCGGAAAATCCAGAAGTACGAGCTCGACGGCTACCAGGCGCTCTTCCACACCGTCGAGCACATGAGCTACCACACCGGCCAGATCGTCCTGGTCGCGAAACAGTTCGGCGCGCCGCTCGATTTCTATCCGCAGCACCGCGGCGAGTAGCCGAGATCCATTCCTTCATTCCCTGAGCCCCTTCAGCGACGGGTGGCCGGACCGAGGGCTCCAGACGGCGCGGAGCGTTTTATCAGCGAGCACCGGCGGGAAACGGGCCGGACAGGCCCCGTCGCGGCCCGCTCGAGAGAACGTCTGCGAAAAGGTTCAGACCTTCGGCCCCGCCGCGCGGACTTCCGGAGTGACGCCGGAGGCGTACTGTTCGAAGTTGTCGGCGAACATCTTCGCGACCTTGGCCGCCTGGGCGTCGTAGGCGGCGCGATCCGGCCAGCTCTCCCACGGCCGCAGGACCGATCCGGGAACGCCTTCGACCTTCTCGGGAATCGCGAGACCGAAGACCGGATCGGGCGCGGTCGGTGCGTTTTCGAGCTCGCCCGAGAGCGCGGCGTCCACCAGGCGTCGCGTCAAACCGAGCTTCATCCGGGCGCCGACGCCGAACGGTCCACCGGTCCAGCCGGTGTTGAGCAGCCAGACGCGCGACTTGTGCTCCGCGAGGCGCTTGCCGAGCATCGCCGCGTAAACCCCGGGATGGAGCGGCAGGAACGGCCCGCCGAAGCAGGGCGAAAAGGTCGCCGCCGGCTCGGTGACGCCGCGCTCGGTGCCGGCGACCTTGGCGGTGTATCCGGAGAGGAAGTGGTACATCGCCTGCTCGCCGGTGAGGCGGGCGAGCGGCGGCAGCACGCCGAAGGCGTCGCAGGTCAGGAACACGACGTCCTTCGGATGGCCGCCCATGCCGACGACGTCGCAGTTGCGCAGGTGGGTGATCGGGTAGCTCGAGCGCGTGTTCTCGGTGAACTTCGCGGAGTCGAGGTCGATCTGCCGGGTCTCGGCGTCGAACTCGACGTTCTCGACGATGGTGCCGAAGCGGTGCGAGGCCTCCCAGATGTCCGGCTCGCCCTCCTTCGACAGGCGGATCACCTTGGCGTAGCAGCCGCCCTCGATGTTGAACACACCGTCGTTCGACCAGGCGTGCTCGTCGTCGCCGATGAGCGTCCGCCGCGGGTCGGCCGAAAGCGTGGTCTTCCCGGTGCCGGAGAGGCCGAAAAACAGCGCGACGTCGTCCCGGTCCTTGCCGTAGTTGGCGCTGCAATGCATCGGGAAAACCCCTTTGCCCGGCAGGACCTGGTTCATCACGGTGAAAATGCCCTTCTTGATTTCGCCGGCGTACTCGGTCCCGCCGATGAGCGCCATCCGGCTCGCGAAGTTGAGCAGGATGAAAGTCGAGGTGCGCGTGCCGTCGACTTTCGGATCCGCCTTGAAGCTCATGGCGTCGAGAACGACGAAACCGGGCTCGAAACCGGCGAGCTTCGCCGGATCGGTCTCGCGCACGAACATGTTCGAGGCGAAGAGCGACTGCCAGGCTGATTCCGTGATGATGCGCACCGGCAGGCGGTAGCGCGGATCGGCGCCGGCGTAGCCATCGAACACGAAGATGTCCTTGCCCCCCAGATGCTGGCGGACCTTGGCCAGAAGAGCATCGAACGCGGCCATCGAGATCGGCTTGTTGACCTTGCCCCACCAGATCTCGCCCGAGGTCCCCGGCTCCTCGACCACGAACTTGTCGTTCGGGGAGCGGCCGGTGAACTCGCCGGTGTGGCAGATGAGCGCGCCATCGGCCGAAATCTTCGCCTCACCCCGGCGGACCGCCTGTTCATAGAGCTGCGCCGGAGGCAGGTTCCAGTAGACGTTTGCGGCGCCCGCCAGACCCTGCGCTTCGACTCCATGACGGCTGCGGACCGGTCCGTGATTCTCCATCGCTCACCTCGGATAGGCCGGGCCGCTCGTCACCCGGCGGGGTTCAAAAAGAGGCCGCATTGTAACGTGAAAGGGCGGGGGTCGAGGCCGGGGCGCGCGGGCAGCTGGCCCCACCCCGCTCCCCTTGCAGCGTCCGGCGAAAGGTGGAAAGCTGCCGCCGTTTTCTTTCCGCAACAGACCGGTCCGGCGCCTGGCGCCCGGCCCATCGGCCAGCGAGGGGATGTAAGCAACCATGAGCGAGATCAAGTTTTTCGACCAGGTGAACGCCAATTTCGACAAGGCCGCCGCCTACACCAAGCATTCCAAGGGGATGCTCGAGCAGATCAAGGTCTGCAACAGCGTCTACCACATGGCGTTTCCGGTCGAGAAGGACGACGGATCGATCGAAGTCATCCACGCCTGGCGGGCCGAGCACTCGCAGCACAAGCTGCCGACCAAGGGCGGTATCCGCTACGACATGCGGGTCAACGAGGACGAGGTGATGGCCCTCTCGGCGCTCATGACCTACAAGTGCGCCATGGTCGAGGTGCCGTTCGGCGGCG
>JBDTQG010000106.1:0-10302 GCA_039932315.1 Thermoanaerobaculia bacterium | reverse complement strand
GTCGATTCCCTGGTGGCTCGCAGCCACGCCACGGATGATGTTGCCGCCGCCGATCACGATCGCGAGCTCGACGCCGAGGCGATGCACCTCGGCGAGCTCGTTGGCGATTCCTGAAACGACTCCGGCGTCGAGGCCGAAGCTCTGCTTGCCCATCAGGGCCTCGCCCGAGAGCTTGAGCAGAACCCGCTTGTAGGCCGGCTTCGACGCTGGAGAGTCGACCATTCCGGATCAGCCGTGCGTCATGCCGGCAACTTCAGCGGCGAAGTCCTTCTCGACTTTCTCGATGCCTTCGCCGAGCTTGAAACGCACGAAACGGCGCACCTTGATGTGCTCGCCGATCTTCGCCACCTTGGCGGTGATCAGCTGGCCCACCGTGGTGTCGGTGTCCTTCACGAACGGCTGCTCGAGAAGAACGGCCTCGGCGTAGAACTTCTCCATCTTGCCTTCGACGATCTTGTCGACGAGATTCGCCGGCTTTCCCGACTCGAGTGCCTGCTCGCGATAGATCGCGCGCTCACGGTCGAGAATGTCCGAGGTGACCTCGGCACGCTCGACGTACCGCGGCTCGGCCGCCGCGATGTGCATGGCGACGTCCCGCACGAGCTCCTGGAACTCGTCCGTGCGCGCGACGAAGTCGGTCTCGCAGTTGATCTCGAGCAGCACACCGATCTTGCCGCCCGCATGGATGTACGAACCGACTGCGCCTTCCGCCGCAACGCGGCCGGAGCGCTTCGCCGCGGCGGCGAGCCCTTTCTTGCGCAGGGCGTCGACCGCCTGCTCGAAGTCGCCGCCGGTCTCCGACAGCGCGTTCTTGCAATCCATCATCCCCGCACCGGTGCGCTCGCGGAGCTCTTTGACCATCTGGGCCGTGATCTGCATTGCGTTCTCACTTTCTTCGCTGGCAGGCAAGGCAAAGGGTCAGACGATCGGCGATCCCGCTGCCATCGACTGACCCCTTTCCGGGCTAGGTGCCGCTTGCCCGCCGAGCCGTAGTTGAACTGTTCCGGGTTCGGCGTCGATCAGGCGACCGGAGCCGAGGCTTCGGGCGCTTCGTCTTTCCTGGATTCCGGCGGGGCGTCCTTGCTCTCGACCATCATCTCCTGCTGCAGGGCGTTCGCTCCGGCAATGTAGGAGTCCGCGATCCGCGAGAGAAACAGGCGGATCGTACGGATCGCATCGTCGTTGCCCGGAATGACGTAGTCGATGAGCTCCGGATCACAGTTCGTATCGACGATGCCGATCACCGGAATGCCGAGCTTGTTGGCTTCGGCGACGGCGATCGCTTCCTTCTTCGGATCGACCACGAAGATCGCATCCGGAAGAGCTTCGAGGTCGCGCACACCTTCAAGGTTGCGATTCATGCGCTCGCGCTCACGATCGAACCGCAGGCGCTCCTTCTTCGTGGTGACCGTTCCATCCTCGGCCAGACGTGCCTCGATCTCGAGGAGCCGGTCGACGGACTGCCGGATGGTGACGAAGTTGGTCAGCGTGCCACCCAGCCAGCGGTGGGTCACGAAGTACTGCCCGCAGCGGCGCGCCTCTTCGGCGACCGCATCCTGAGCCTGACGCTTGGTGCCGACGAACAGCAGCCGGCGTCCTTCCTGGCCCAGGCGATAGACGAACTCGGCGGCTTCGCGGAACTGCTTCAGCGTCTTCGCCAGATCGATGATGTAGATCCCGTTGCGCTTGCCGAAGATGTACGGCTTCATCTTCGGATTCCAACGCCGGGTCTGGTGGCCGAAGTGGACCCCCGCCTCGAGCAGCTCCTGCATCGTGATTTCGACCACTGAATCTCTCTCCGATCTATCTAGAAACCTGAGCTGGAATACCAGCCGATATGCGAAACCAGAACCGCGAAATCCCGCTCAGCGCTTGCTGAACTGGAAGCGGGCGCGAGCGCCCTTCTGACCGTACTTCTTGCGCTCCTTCTTGCGAGGATCGCGGGTGAGGAGACCGGCAGCCTTGAGCCGCTCGCGCAGCGCGAGGTCGAAAACGAGCAGCGCTCGGCTGATGCCGTGCCGGATCGCGCCCGCCTGGCCGGAGTTGCCGCCGCCTTCGACGGTGACGAAGATGTCGAACTTCTCCCCCATCTCGGTAAGGACGAGCGGCTGCTGCACGACCATCCGCAGCACCGGGTTCGGAAAGTAGCCGTCGAGCGTGCGACCGTTGACTTCCATCGCGCCCGCTCCGGGGCGCATGAAGACGCGGGCAGTCGACGTCTTGCGGCGACCGGTTCCGTAAAATTGGGATTGAGTCTGCGTCTGGCTCAAGTTTTCACTCCTCCTACATCTTTACCTGGGCGAGATCGTACGCCGTCGGCTTCTGCGCCTGGTGCGGGTGCTCCGCGCCGGCGTAGACCTTCAGCTTCTTGCGGATCTTGCGCCCGAGTTTGGTCTTGGGAAGCATGCCGAACACCGCGCTCTCGACGAGCCGGATCGGGTGCTTGCCACGAACCTCGAAAGCCTTCGGCGACTTCAAGCTGCCGGGCTGCTGCGTCGTGTGCCGGTAGTAGACCTTGGTCTGCTCCTTGGTGCCCGAGAGATGGACCTTCTCGGCGTTCACGACGATGACGAAATCGCCGCAATCGACATGCGGTGCGTAGAACGACTTGCCCTTGCCCATCAGCAACTTGGCGATGGTCGAAGAGAGTCGGCCAACCGGCACTCCTGCGCCGTCCACGATAAACCAGTGGCGGTCGATTTCAGCCGGCTTGGGGCTCACAGTACTCTTCATCTTCTTCTTCTCCAGACAGAGCTGCAGGTTGGAGGAAACGGTTCTGCGGACTTGCTGGGCTGGATCGGATCCGGCACTTCAGCGCAGAGAGCCTGAAATCATAGAGATCGGCTGAAAAACTGTCAAGTCGCGGTGGCGATCGACGTCGCCCGCGGGCCCTTGCGAGCGGCCCGGGGCGCTGCTCGCGAGGGATCTTCCCACCCCCGCGATAGAGTCGCAACCCATCATGTCGCAGATCGCCTCCACCGCCCATTCCGACGCTCTGGCCGTCGAGGAGCTGAAGAAAAAGGACTCTCTCCGCATCCGCGCGATGTTCGGTCGCGTCGCGCGCCGCTACGATCTGCTCAATCACCTTCTGTCGGCCTCCCTCGACCGCGTCTGGCGGCGAAAGCTCGCCCGTTCCCTGAAGCTGCCGCCCGGGTCGCGCGTCCTCGACCTCTGCTGCGGGACCGGCGACCAGGCGCTCGCCCTGCGCGGTCCCGGGGTCGAGATCGTCGCCGCCGACTTCTGCCTGCCGATGCTCGCCCTCGCGGCGCCGAAGTTCGCTGCGGCGAAGCCTTCGCGCCAGAGCGACGGCCAGCGCCTGACCCTGCTCAACGCCGACGCCCTGGGCCTCCCCTTTCCCGACGCGAGCTTCGACGCCGCGACGGTCTCGTTCGGATTGCGCAACGTCTCCGACCTCGACCGGGCGCTCACCGAGCTTGCCCGCGTCCTCCGGCCGGGCGGCGAGCTCGGGGTTCTCGAGTTCACGGCGCCGGTCCAGCAACCGCTTCGCGGCCTCTATCTCTTTTATTTCAAGCACCTTCTGCCGCGCGTCGGGCGCCTCCTCTCGAGCGATCCGACCGCCTATACCTATCTGCCGAGCTCGGTGCTCGACTTTCCACAGCGGGAGGCGTTCAACGCCCGGATGGCCGCTGCGGGATTCAAGGGTGCAACGGCGCGAAGCCTGTCGGGAGGAGTTCTCGCGCTCTACCGCGCGCGAACGCAGGGAGGGAACGAGACGTCATGACCCGTCGCCTCGAAGCGGCCGGAGTCGCGGCTCAGATCCGCGCCGAGGTGGCCGCCGGAGCCGCCGAGGTTCTGGCGCGCGCCGGCCGCCCGCCCGGCCTCGCCGCGGTGCTCGTCGGCGACGATCCGGCCTCCCGCGTCTACGTCGCCTCCAAGGCGCGAGCCTGCACCGAGGCCGGTCTCGCCGGCTGGACGCACCTCCTGCCCGGAGCGACCCCGGCGGGCGAGCTCATGGCGCTCCTCGACCAGTTGAACGCGGACCCGAGGGTCGACGGCATCCTCGTGCAGCTGCCGCTTCCCGACGCGCTGCCCTCGCGGACGATCCTCGAGCATGTCGATCCGGAGAAGGACGTCGACGGCTTTCATCCGGTGAACGTCGGGCGGCTGTGGAACGACCAGCCGGGCTTCGTTCCCTGCACGCCGGCGGGCATCGTCGAATCTCTCCGTCGTCACGGCATCGCGCTCGCGGGGCTGCACGCGGTGGTCGTCGGGCGGAGCACGATCGTCGGCAAACCGATGGCGGGACTCCTCCTGCGCGAGAACTGCACCGTGACGATCGCGCACTCGAGATCCCGCGACCTCGCAGGCATCTGCCGCGAGGCGGACCTCCTCGTCGCCGCGGTCGGAAGAGCCGGAATGATCGGCGCCGAACACGTGCGCGAAGGCGCCGTCGTCGTCGACGTCGGCATCAATCGCGTGCAGGACGCGGCGCTCGCCGGGCGACTGCTGGCCGGTGACGAAAAACGACTGGCCACCTTCGCGGAGAAGGGCTACGCCCTCGTCGGCGACGTCGACTTTCCCGCCGTCGCGCCGCGCGCTTCGGCCATCACCCCGGTTCCTGGAGGCGTCGGGCCGCTGACGGTCGCCATGCTGCTCGCGAACACGCTCACCTCCGCGCGGCGCCGGCTCGGAATCGGAACGGAGACCCCACGGTGATCGCCTGCACGAAGTCAGACCGTCGATGAAGCCGCTCCGGATCGGCCTGACCGGTGGACTGGCGAGCGGAAAATCGACAGTCGCCAAACTGCTCACCTCCGCGGGTTTCGCCGTCATCGACGCCGACGCGCTCGTCGCAGAGCTCTACGAGCCCGCCGGTCTCGGAACGAAGGCGGTCGCCGGAATCTTCGGTGCGAAAATTCTCGACCCGCGGGGCGGCGTCGACAAGCCGCAGCTCGCTCGCCTGATCTTCAACGACGACAAGACCCGCGCGCGCGTCGAATCTGCGATTCATCCGCTCGTCCGCTCGCTCTTTCAGTTTCGCGCCCAGGAGAAATCCGGCCCGGTCGTGCTCGAGGCGACGCGACTCATCGAGGCGGGATTCGGCGCCGACTTCGATCTCATCCTGACGGTCGAAGCCGCACCCGAGCTCCGGCTCGAGCGTGCGGTCGCGCGCGGCATGTCGCGCGACGAGGCGATCCGCCGCCTCGCGGCACAGGGCGACGGCGCCGAACGCCGCAAGGCCGCCTGGCGGGTACTGACCAACAACGGCTCTCCGGCCGAGCTTCGCGCCGCGGTCAGCGCGATCGTCGCCGAAATTCACGAGCTCACGGAGTGAATCCCGCGAGCTCGGGGGGCGCCCGCCCCGAGACCGCGACGGCGGGCGGTTTCCGCCGCGAGCTCGGGCTCTGGGATACGACGGTCATCGTCGCCGGCGCGATCATCGGCGTCGGAATTTTCGTCAATCCATCGAATGTCGCCCGCATCCTGCCGGCTCCCGAATGGATGCTCCTCGTCTGGCTCGCCGGCGGCGCGCTGGCGATGATCGGCGGGTTCGTATACGCCGAGCTGGGCTCGCGGCTGCCTGTCGTCGGCGGCCAGTACGTCTACCTCGCCCGCTCCTGGGGGCCGTTCGCGGGCTTTCTCTACGGTTTCGCCCTGCTCTTCGTCATCAATACCGGCGGCATGGCGGCGGTCGCGAGCGCGCTCGCGGGGTACGTCGACAGTTCGTTCTGGCATCTCGGCAGCGCTGCGAAGCTCGCACTTGCGGCCGGCGTCATCGTCGTACTGACGGAGATCAACGTCCGCGGCGTGCGCCCGGGCAAGCGCACCAACAACGGTCTGATGGCGCTCAAGCTGGGCGGCATCGCAGCGATCGCGCTCCTCGTTCTCGTCAAGCGCCCGCCATCCGCGACGACGTATCACCTGCCGACGACCGCGAGCGTCACGCTGACCGCATTTTTCGCGGCCCTGGTGCCGGTGCTCTTCGCCTACGGCGGCTGGCAGAATTGCGGCAGCCTGGCGGCAGAGATCCGCGATGCCGGAAAGACGCTCGCGAAAGCCAACATTCTCGGCGTCGCGCTCGTCGTCACCGTCTACGTCGGTCTCAACTGGATCTACCTCTGGGTGCTCTCCCCCGCGGACATCGCCGGATCGACGGCGCTCGCCGCCGACGTCGCGCGCGCGCTTGCGGGAGATCTCGGTGCACGTTTCGTGAGCGCGCTCACCGTCGTCTCCTGCCTCGGATTTCTCGCCGTGATCACGATGACGGGACCGCGGCTCTACTACGCCATGGCCAGGGACGGGCTTTTTCTGCGCCGGGCGGCGACGCTCCATCCCCGGTTCGGCACGCCGAGCTTCACCCTGCGCCTGCAGGCGGCTGTCGCTCTCGTGCTGCTCTTTTCGCAGACCTACGATCAGCTCCTTTCGTACGTCGTCTTCTGCGACTGGCTGTTCTTCGGTCTCACCGCCGCGGGACTCTTTCAGCTCCGGCGCCAGGCGACCGGGAGCGGACTCTCCGGCGACGCTCCATTCCGCGCCCCCGGCCATCCGTGGACGACGGCAATCTTCGTCGCCTTGTCGTGCGGTGTCGTCGTAAACAGCTTTATCGCCGCTCCGAAACAGGCCCTCGCCGGCTGCGCCGTTCTCGCCGTGGGCGCCGCGGGGTATTTCCTTTCGCAACGGCGCACCCCCACCCGCGCCTGAAGGCGCAGCCGGCGCGCTCGCGCGCGCGCGGGGGCGCGAGGTCGAGGCGCTTGCGCCAGACATCGGAAAAGAAAAAAGCTTGCTGGTAAAGGAAGACCGAACTCTTGGGCGGCGGGAACGCCTCTGGCGCGCTCTCGCGCGCGGGGGCGCGAGGTCGAGGCGCTTGCGCCACACCGGGGAAAAGAAAAAACTGCTGGTAAAGGAATACAGAACCCTTGAGCGGCGGCGACTCTTCGAGCCCGCGCTCCGCGAAGCGATGAGCCGCCGCCGCGCCGAAGCCCCAGACACGCACACTCCCTTACCGAGCCTTTGCTTTTGCTTTTGTCTTTGCTTTTGCTTTTGTCTTTGCTTTTGCCTCTGCTTCTAAACCGATTCTTTTTCTTTTTCCTGCTGCAGCTTTCGCAGCAGCTCGCGCCAGGCGCTGCCGCGGTGGCCGAGGCGGTCTTTCTCGGCGTCGGAGAGCTCGGCGAAGGTCTGCGGGCTGCCGGCCGGACGGAAGACCGGATCCCAGCCGAAGCCGCGGTCGCCGCGCGCGGGGAGGACGAGCTCCCCGGCGGCCTCGCCGCGCGCGAGCACGCTCGTTTCTCCGTCCGTCCACAGGAGGAGGCAGACCGCTCTTGCGCGGGAGTTCCCGAGCGCGATCGCGGTGCGGGCGATCCCTTCCGCGCCCATCGCTTCGAGCATCCACTTCACCAGCGGTCCCGGAAATCCGTTCATTGCCGCGAGCTCGAGCCCCGTCTCTTCGACGACGAGCGGTCGGCGGACGCTCTCCCAGGCGAACTGCGCCTTGCCGCGCAGAACTTCCTCCATGTCGAGCGACTGAATCTCGGGCAGATCGAGGTCGACCCCTTGAAGCGCCTCGAGCGTCTCGCGCCCCGTCCCCGCGAGGCGCCGGGCTTCGAGCAGTTTTCCGCGGTTGCCGGTGACGAGGACGAACGGCTTCTGCACGCCGGACTTCAGCCCCGCAGGACGCGGTAGGCGCGGACGCGCTGCTCCAAGCCCTTGAGCTGGAATTCGCCCAGAGGCTCGGTCGGATAGGCGCCGTCCAGCAGGCGATTCGTCTCGCCGCCGAGGGTCACCTCGCCGGGCTCGGCGACCGAGGATTCCAGGCGCGCGGCGACGTTCACGGTATTTCCCATGACCGTGTAGTCGACGCGCTTCCGGCTGCCGACGTCGCCGACCATCACCGGACCGCTCTGAATCGCGATCCGCACGCGCAGCGTCGCCTGCCCGCGCGCCGCACGCTCCCGGTTCAGCGCGTCCTGCGCGTCCTGGATCTGAAGTGCCGCCTGGACCGCGCGGCGAGCATGATCGCTCTGCGCGACGGGAGCGCCGAAGAACGCCATCACGCAATCGCCGATGAATTTGTCGAGCGTACCGCCGGCGGCGAAAATGGCTTCGACCGCGTGCGTGAAATATGCCTCGAGCATCTCGGCGACCTCTTCGGGGCTCGCCTTCTCGGACACCGGAGTGAATCCGGCGAGATCGGCGAACATCACCGTCGCCTCGGCGAGCTTCATCTTCCCGACCGTCGGCTCCGCCGCCGTCGGCGTGAACTTCACGATGCTCTCGATCACCGCCGGCGAGTGATAGCGCTCGAGGCGGCTCCGCACCAGGCGCTCGAATTCGACCGTTTTCGCGTAGCGCAGACGCTCGACCGCAACCGCCGCGTAATTGGCGAGCGCCGTCAGCAGATCGAGGTCCTTCTCGTTGAAGGTTCCGGCGTGGAACGGCGTGTCGACCTGAAAGACGCCAATGATCTTCTCGCCCGACCACAGCGGCGTGCACATCGCCGCGCGGATCTGATGAATGCGGATCGACTCGCCGCCGGCGAGGCGCTGATCGGAAAGCGCGTCGTAGGTGAGCAGCGCGACGCGATCCGCCATGACCTGTTCGACCATCGTCTGCGAGACCGGAACTTCACGCGTGGGCCGGAACTCGATCCGGTCCTTGGTGCGCGCGAGCTCGCAGACCGTTTTTCCGGAGGTGTCGTCGAGCAGAAGAATGAAACCGCGGTCGACCGGCAGCGCCTCGAACGCCATCTCCATCACGCGCGCCAGGACTTCGTCCACCGAATCGGAACGGATCAGGAGTCGCGCGAGACGGGTCATGAAGCCGAAGATCTTGCTCGAATACGCCTCGTCGAGATCTTTGCGCTTGTTGGAACGCGATTCGCCGGAGCTCTTGCTGTCGAGCCCCCACGCTGCGCTGAAATCGGCGAGCGAGCGCACGATCGTCGCCGTTCCGACGGAGATCGGCGGAGGTCCCTCGCTGCCGGGCCGCGTGGCGACACCGGGCACCGCCGCCTCGGCGAGCTCTTCGACCTGGAGCTCGAAGATGCCGATCTTGATCCTGTCGCCCGCGCGGAGCGTCGCGCGCTTGCTGGTCACACGGTTGACCTGAATGCCGTTCGTCGACATCAGGTCCTGCACGCACCAGGAGCCGCCGTCGGGCTTGATGACGGCATGCCGGCGGGAAACGCTGAAGTCAGGGAGCACGATCTCGTTTTCGGTGCCGCGACCGATGCGCAGCTCCTCCGCAGCCAGCGGCACGGTCTCGTCTCGTCCCTGAACCTCCCAGCGCAAGCGCATCACCGTCGACGTCACCTCGTGCGTCGATCTTAGCCCAGCGCTCCGGGAAGTCCGGGAATGGATCGCAGGGCCCTCCGGGGGGCCCCGAAAGGCTCCGGCGGGAAGCTCCGCTTTGTTATCCTCCGGGCGATGATTCCCGCCGACGAACAGCCGCAGAATCCCCTCTACGAGCGCTATGCCTCCCGTCCGATGGCGGCGCTCTTCTCGAGCTCCCACCGCTTCTCGACCTGGCGCCGCATCTGGATCCTCCTGGCCCGAAGCGAGGCGGCTCTGGGGCTGCCGATCCGCGACGAACAGATTGCCGCCCTCGAAGCCGCAGCGCCGCAGCTCGATCTCGCCCGCGTCGCCGAAATCGAGCTCCAGACGCGTCACGACGTCGTGGCTCACCTGCGCCATTTTGCCGAGCAGGCGGACGCGATCCTTCCTGGTGCCGGTGGCATCCTCCATCTCGGCGCGACCAGCGCATTCATCACCGACAACACCGATCAGCTCCTCATGCGTGAAGCGATGGAGCTTCTCCGTCGCCGCCTGGCCACCGCAATCGCGGGGCTTTCGAGCTTCGCGCGCCGCCATCGCGATCTGCCCTGTCTCGCGTACACGCACTTTCAACCGGCACAGCTCACGACCGTGGGCAAGCGCGCGTGCCTCTGGGCGCACGACCTGACGCTCGACCTCGCCGAAATCGAGCATCGGCTCGCGACGCTCCGTTGCCGTGGCGTGAAGGGAACCACCGGCACGCAGGCGAGCTTTCTCACTCTCTTCGAAGGCGCTCACGAAAAGGTCCGCGACCTGGATGCGAGGGTCGCGCACGGTCTCGGATTCACCGGCAGCGTCGCGGTCTCCGGACAGACCTACAGCCGCAAGCTCGACAGCCAGATCCTCGCGACCCTTTCCGGCATCGCCGAGAGCTGCCACAAAATGGGAACGGACCTGCGCCTTCTCCAGGGAGTGGGCGAGCTCGCCGAGCCGTTCGACGAGCACCAGGTGGGCTCTTCGGCGATGGCCTACAAGCGCAATCCGGTGCGCGCCGAGCGCATGTGCGGCCTGG
>JBDTQG010000105.1:0-10357 GCA_039932315.1 Thermoanaerobaculia bacterium | reverse complement strand
ATCTTGCGGCCACCGGCGAGATCGGGCACGTCGAGCTGCCGGAGAGCGATCGACTGCGGGCTCACCCATTCGAACTGCCGCTGATCGAGCGGCCGCGGGCGGTACCAGCAGACGTTCTCGAGAAACATCGTGCCGCCGGCGCAGATCGTGTCGAAGGTGAACTCCTCCGCTTCGATGAACTCCTCGACGGAGACCTCCTCCACGTGCTTGACGAGCTTCAAGGCGCGCTCGAGCGCGGCGCGATCGTCGCACCGGTGCGTGTCCGCGGACCCGGCGCCGGCGATCGGCTTGATGATGATCGGGTAGCCGATTCTCTCGGCGGCCTCCCAGACTTCCGCTTCCGTGACGGCGCTCGCGTGTTTCGGCGTCCGGATGCCGGCGGCGTCGAGACGCTGCTTCATGATCTCCTTGTCGCGGAACGGGATCGTCTGCGCGACCGTCATGCCGGGGATTCCGAGGCTCTCGCGCAGCTTCGCTGCGAGGAGCATTCCCGGCTCCCAGAGGCACTCGACGCGGTCGATCCGGACCTGACGCGCGAGTCGCTGCACCTCTCGCACCACCGCGTTCTCGTCCCACAACGAGCGCACCTGAAGGTGATGCGCGACATGGTCGCGGGCGATCGGCGGCAGCCCCTCTTTCGGCTGATCACCGAGACCGATCACCTTGGCGCCGACGAGCGACAGGGCCCGCGTGAAGAACGGCATCTCCGCCGGGTAGCCCGGCGAGACCATCAGCACATGAAGATTCATCCCAGCTCCACCCGGACGGTCGAAATGGTGCGCTTGAGCGCCTCCTCCACCACCGCCGTCTCGGGGTGGCGGAAGAGAATGTAGCCTTCGCCTTCGTAGCTCGACGCCTGCGCCTGCCCGATCTGCGGCAACTTCGCCTCGACGATCAGCGAACCGAGATCGCGCTGAATCGCTGCCAATCCGTGCACCGCGGTGACGCGCCCCGTTCCCTGTCCGCGCAGATACGCCCCACCGGCGGCGAAACGGGTCGGCGGCGGATCGAATTCGTCGCGCACCACGAGCCGCGCCCAGGCGCGATAGAAGTCGAGATCGTGCGCATACGAAATGAGCGACGTGATCTGAGCGCCCGGAGGCCGGGCGCCGACCTCGGAGATCATCACCGAGCCGTCCTTGCGACGGAACCATTCCATGTGCGAAAGACCGGTGCCCATGCCGAGAACTTCCAGTCCGCGAAAAGCGATCCGGCGGATCTCGTCGAAGCGCGGATGATCGGTTTCGCGCGGAATCAGCACGCACCACTGGATCCACGGATTGTCGAGGACCTCGAGGGGCGCCGGCAGATAGTAGGAGAGCGAGTGCCAGACAGGGCGCCCACGGATCGATACGGTGTCGAATGAAAACTCCTCACCGACGACGAACTCCTCGAGCACGGCCTGACGATCTTGCGAAGGCCGGCTCTGCGCGAGTGCGGCGCGCAATTCTTCGGCATCCTCGACGCGGAAGGTGCTCTTCGCTCCCGCACCTGCCGTGGGTTTGAGCACCATCGGATAGCCGACGATGTCGGCGAAAGCCCAGGCTTCGGCTTCGCTCGTCACCCGCTGATGCCGCGCGCAGGGCACGCCCGATCGCTGCAGAACGCTCTTCATCCGCGCCTTGTCACGGAAGTTCCTGGCGACTTCGGCGCCCATGCCTTCGATTCCGAGAGCGTCGCGAACCTCGCCGAGCGGCACCTGCAGCTGCTCGAGAGCTCCGATCAGGCGACGCGGCGTGCCGATCTGCCGCGCCAGGCTGCGCACGCCGTCGGCGATCTGCTGCGGATCGAGCCCGTCGGCGATGCGCTCGTGGCCCGAGAGCTTTGCCCGCAGCGTCGCCGGAAGACGCTCAGCCGGGTCCTGGCTGATGAGCCCGGTGCGGACGCCCGGAAGATCGGCGACCGCTTCGACGAAGCGCAGCGTCGTGTCGAGAAAGAAGGGGGCGACGAAAACGACCACAGACATTGCGCTCCTCAGGCGGCGAACAGCCGCACATCCGTGCCGAATTCGTCGGCCATGGCCAGGGTGACGGCGAGATCCGGGTGGCGCAGGATCACGAAGCCGTCGGAAACCAGGGTCTGCTTCCAGTTGCGTCGCGGAGCTCCGACCGGGAGCAGGTTCTCCCAGACGATCGCCGACCCGTGCCGTGCCTTGAAAGCCTCCAGGCCTTCGACCCGCTGGATGCGCCCTTCACCTTCGGCGCGCTTGTAGATCGTCGCGACGTTGTACGCCCGTCGCACGTTCTCGCGGAAGCGGCCGAAACAGACGGCGTCCGCCCAGCCGCGAAAGACGTCGATGTCGCAGGCGTAGTTCATCTGATCGACCTGGTGGGCGCCCGGCGGCCGGCCGCCGATCTCTCCGAACACGACCTCTCCATCGGCTTTCTGGTACCACTCCATGTGGGTGAACCCGGACTCGAAACCGAGGGCACTCAGCACGGCGAATCCCATGTCGACGCCGCGCATCAGTTGCGGCTGATCGGGATCGCGCAGAGCGATGACCTGCGGGCTGATCCATTCCTCCGAGCGCGCGCGCAAAGGGCGCGGCCGGTACCAGGCGACGTTGTAGAAGGCCGGACGGCCGGCGATCGAGACCGTGTCGAAGGTGAACTCTTCGCCGTCGATGAACTCCTCGACCGAAAGCTCGCGGACGTGCCGCACCTTGGCGATCGCTTCGTCGAGCTCGCGGCGATCGTGCACGCGGTAGGTGTCGGCCGAGCCGGCACCGTCGATCGGTTTGAGGATCAGGGGAAAACCGATCCGCTCGGCCGCCGCCCGGATCTCGCCCTCGTTCTGCGCTGCGACGTGCCGGGGCGTCCGAATTCCGGCGGCGTCGAGGACCTGCTTCATCGCCTCCTTGTTACGAAAAGGAACGGTCTGCGCGACGTTGAGGCCGGGAACGCCGAACGCTTCGCGCAGGCGTGCCGCGAGAAGCATTCCCGGCTCCCAGAGGCATTCGATCCGGTCGAGCTCACGGCCGGCGAGCCAGCGTGCAACCTCTTCGATGAGCTGCTCCTCGTTCCACAGGGACCGCACCCGGAGGTAGTCGGAGAGGGCCTGGCGGGTCTCGGGCGCGAGCGTCCCCGCCGGCTGATCGCCGACGCCGAGAACTTCCGCGCCGACCTCGGCCAGGCCGCGGACGAAATGCGGCATCTCGCTGGGATATCCGGGAGAAAGGAAGAGGACTCGGCTCAAGAGAGGCGTCTCGTTCGAAAGATTCGCGTCGGAGTATAGCCGAGCCGGCGCGCCGCCCGCTGCTACAATCCGCGGCAAATGTCGAGCGAGGAAACGAGAGTCCGCTTCGCGGCCCTCGCCGAACAGATCGATGCGAGCCCGAAGCGGAATCGCTGGCTCGTCCTGACGCACGACAACCCGGACCCCGACGCGCTCGCCGCGACGGCGGCTCTCGCCCTCATCCTTCGCCGGCGTTTCAAACGCATGGTGACCGTCGCGTACGGCGGCATCATCGGCCGGGCGGAGAACCGCGAGATGGTCCGCAGCCTGCGTCTTCCCATCAGCCACCTGCGGAACGTCAACAAGCGCAACTACGCCTCGTTCGCGCTCGTCGACTGCCAGCCGTGGACCGGCAACGCGCAGCTGCCGAAGGAGATCGTCCCCGACCTGGTGATCGATCATCACCCGCTGCGGAAAGCCACCCTCGCCGCGACCACCGTCGACGTCCGGCCGAAGTACGGCGCGACGGCGACGATTCTCGCCGAATACCTGGAAACGAGCGGCATCAAGCCGTCGAAGGCGCTCGCCACCGGTCTCGTCTACGCCATCCGGTCGGAGACGCAGGACTTCGGGCGCGAGGCAGCTGGGCCGGACCACGCGGCCTTCGACGCTCTGCTGCCCCACATCGACCGCCGGATGCTGGCGCGGATTCAGAGCGCCCGGCTGCCGCTGGTCTACTTCCGCAATCTGCATCGGGCGCTCGAAAACCTCGCCGGGCTCGGCAACCTGGTCGTTTCGAGCCTTGGCGAAGTGGACCAGCCGGATATCGTTCCCGAGATCGCCGACCTGCTTCTGCGCCTCGAAGGGAAGACCTGGTCGCTCTGCACCGGCAGCCACGGCGACCGCGTCTACGCCTCGATCCGCACCAGCAACGCCCGCGCGGACGCCGGCAACCTGATGCGGCGGATGGTCGGAACCTGGGGCAAGGGCGGCGGACACGGGACGATGGCGGGAGGATTCGTCGCGATTCCGAAAACCGCGACCGACAGCGGACGGGCGATCGAGAAGCTCCTCGCGGCCCGTTTTGCCCAGGCGTTCAAGAAAAATCCGGACCGCCTGGCGCCGATCGACCTCACGAGCGTCGAGCTCGAAGCGCCGGCTCCGCCGGAGCGGCAGATCTCATGAAACCGCGGAAGCCGAGCCGTCCGTCGCGAAAGGCCGCGCCGGCCGGGCCGCCCTCTCGACCGCCCTCTCGACCGGACGCGAAGCCCGAATCGAAGCCGGTCTCAAAGCCGGTCTCGAAGCCAGTCTCGAACACCGACCAGGAGGCGGGAAAACCGATCGCGGTCGAACGCGAAGAGATCCGCGTGCAGTTCCTGCAGCGCCCGCTGCTCGAACCGCTGCCGGATCTCGGCGGCCACGCGCATCCGGCGGCCGGCAACGGGCGCCCGCGGCGCCTCGCCTTCGTGCTCCACGCCCACCTGCCCTGGGTTCTCGGTCACGGCACCTGGCCGCACGGCGAAGACTGGCTGGCCGAAGCGATCGTCCACTGCTACCTGCCGCTGCTCGATATGGCGGATCGACTGGCCGCGCGCGGCCGGCGGAATCTCTTCGCCTTCGAAGTCACACCGATCCTCGCGGCGATGCTCGCCGACCCGCGCACCGAAGCGGTCGTCGAGCGTTACCTCACCGAGCGGACGAAGTCGGCCTGGGAAGCGCGGCGCAAGCACCCGCTCGCGCTCTGGTGGCACGGTGAGTTCACCCGGTTGCGCGCGATCTGGGATCTTTTCGATCACGATCTCATCGCGACGCTCGCCCGCCTCGGGGAGATCGGCGCGCTCGAGCTCGCCACCTCCGCCGGCACCCACGTCTATCTGCCGCTCGCCCATTCGACGAAACTCATCCGGCTCGCGCTGCGCACGGGCAAGGAACAGCATCGCGAGCTCTTCGGCGATGATCCTCGCGGCTGCTGGATGCCGGAATGCGCCTACCGTCCCGGCGGGCCCTGGCAGCACCCGGTGACCGGGGCTTTCGAAGAAGGCCGCGCCGGCAACGAGAACTTCCTCGCCGAGCAGGGCCTGCGCTGGACCGTCGTCGACGCTCATCTTCTGCGCCGCGGCGACCCCGCCTTTCCGTATGGAGCGAACACCCGGCCCGAGGAGATCGTCGAGCCTTCCGGTCCGCACCCGCATCCGTACTGGATCCGCCAGAGCGCGGTCGCCGCTTTTCTCCGCGACTCGCGCACCGCGGCGCAGGTCTGGTCGCGGCAGGGCGGTTACCCGGGCGACGGCGCCTATCTCGACTTTCACAAGCGGCAATGGCCGTCGGGCCTGCGGCTCTGGCGCGTAACCGACCCGGAAGCCGACCTCATGGACAAGCTCGTCTACTGGCCGGAGGAGGCGCGCAAGCGCGCGCACGAGCAGGCGGAGCACTTCATCGCTCTCGCTGCCGGACTCGACGGCATGGACGACGGACTCATCTGCTGCCCTTTCGACGCCGAGCTCTTCGGGCACTGGTGGTTCGAAGGCCCGATCTGGCTCGAGCGCGTTCTCGAGCTCGCGAGCGAAGGCAGCGGACCGGTCGAAGCGACGACTCCCGATCGCGAGCTCACGCAGCACGGCCTTCTGCGCCGCGCCTTCTTCGCTGAGGGCTCCTGGGGCGCGAACGGCGACCACAGCGTCTGGGTCAATCCGCAGACCGATTGGTTCTGGCGCGAGCTCGGCGATCTCGAACGGCATGCCTTCGCGGCCGTCCGCTGGGGCGGCCCGCGCAAATGGCGCCGGGCCATCCTCAACCAGATGCTCCTCGCCGCCGCTTCCGACTGGCCGTTCCTGGTCACCATGGGAACCGGCGGCGACTATGCCGAAATGCGCTTCCGCGAACACTGTGCACGCCTGCGCGAACTGATCGATCTCGGTCCGCGCACCCGCAGTCTGCCGTCGTGGGTCGACGGCGATCTTCCGTTTCCCGACCTCGAACCCGAGTGGGCCCGGCCCCCTGAAGAATGATGGAGAGCTCCCGCACCATGCCGTCCGACCTCACGAATCTGCCCCGCCTGCACATCGCCGGAATCGACCTGCCGCGCGAAGTGCAGGGCCTCTACGACATCGCCAGCAATCTCTGGTGGACCTGGAACAACGACGCGCGCGAGCTCTTCGCGGCGATGGACAGCCGCGCCTGGTCGCTCTATCGCAATCCGGTTCAGCTGCTGATCAATTTCGATCGCGACCACTGGCAGCCGAAACTCGAGGACGAGCGCTTTCTCGGCCTCTACCAGAAGGTTTTGCGGAACTTCGAGGCCTACATGGCCGGAGGCGCCGAATCCTGGTTCGCGAAGACCTACCCCGAGATCACCGGTCCGATCGCCTACTTCTGCATGGAGTACGGGCTGCATCAGACCTTGCCGCTCTACTCCGGCGGCCTCGGTGTCCTCGCGGGCGATCACCTGAAGAGCGCGAGCGACCTGGGCGTTCCGCTGGTCGGTGTCGGACTGCTGTACAAGAACGGTTACTTCCATCAGAACATCGATGCCGACGGCCGCCAGCAGCACATCTATCCCGAGTACGACTTTTCGCGACTGCCGCTGCGCCCGGCGGCGAGCCACACCGGCCGGCCGGTCGTCATCTCGATTCCGTTCGGGGACCGCGAGCTCCATCTCCAGGTCTGGATCGCGCTCGTCGGTCGCGTTCCGCTGCTGCTCCTCGACGCCGACGTGCCGCAGAACGACTCGGCCGACCGCCCCATCACCAGCATCCTTTACACGCCGGGCCGCGAAATGCGTCTGGCGCAGGAGATCGTTCTCGGCATCGGCGGCGCGCGGGCGCTCGCGGCGCTGGGCATCGAGCCGGCCGTCTGGCACATGAACGAAGGCCACTCGGCGTTCCTCCAGTTCGAACGCCTGCGCGGACGGATGCTCGATCGCGGCGAGAGCTTCGACGACGGGATCGCCGAGCTCCGGCGCACCTCGGTGTTCACGACGCATACGCCGGTACCGGCGGGAAACGAGGTTTTCGAAGCGCCTCTCGTGCGCGCCTACTTCGACGGCCCCTGCGCCGAGATCGGCATCGCGCCCGAAACCTGGCTCGGTCTGGGAAACAACGACCATGGAGCGCCGAATCAGCCGTTCAACATGACAGCGCTCGCGATCCGCACGAGCTCACGGATCAACGGCGTCTCGGAGTTGAACGCGCACGTTTCGGCGAAGATGTGGCAGCACCTGATTCCCGCCGATCGCCCGGAACCCGAACAGATCCGTGCGATCACCAACGGCGTGCACGTTCCGACCTGGCTCGGCGTCGAGCTCGCGGAGCTCTTCGCCAGCTGGTTCGGAGAGCGCTGGCGAGAGATCGTCACGAGTCCCGAAGGCCGTGAAGCGATCCTCGCGGCTCCGGACGCGCCGCTGTGGGAGGTGCACATCGCGCAGAAGCGCCGCCTGGCGCGTTTCCTCCGGGCGCGCCTGCGCGATCAGTTCGCGCGCCATGGACTCTCTCCCGGCGAGCTGCGCAAGCTCGAGCACACTTTCGATCCGGAGGTCCTGACGATCGGCTTCGCGCGCCGCTTCGCGACCTACAAGCGCGCCGGTCTGCTGTTCTCGGATCTCCATCGCCTGCGCAAGCTGGTCGCGGACGAGAAGCGGCCGTTGCAGATCCTCCTCGCCGGCAAGGCCCATCCCGCCGACAAGGCGGGCCAGGAGCTCATCCAGCACATCTTCCAGCTCTCGCAGTCGGAAGCGCTCAAGGGCCGGGTCTTCTTCGTCGAGGACTACGACCTCCGCGTCGGACGCATGCTGGTGCAGGGAGTGGATGTCTGGCTCAATACGCCGCGCCGTCCGATGGAGGCTTCGGGAACCTCGGGGATGAAGGCGGCGATGAACGGTGCGCTCAACTGCTCCATCGCCGACGGCTGGTGGCCCGAAGGGTACGACGGCGAGAACGGCTGGGTGATCGGTGCGAACAACGGCAGCGCCTCCGCCGACTTCCCGGCCGACGAGGCGAAGCTCGATCGCGAAGACGGCCTCGCGCTCTACGACCTGCTCGAGGAGCAGATCGTTCCGATCTACTACGACCGGGACGCGAACGGCCTCTCCGTCGAATGGCTGCGCCGGATGAAAGAGGCCATCGCGACGATCACTCCGAAGTTCTCCAGCGATCGCATGGTCCGCGACTACACCCAGCTCGCGTACGCGAGCCTGCTGTCGGCGCTGATCCCGGACGAAGTCGCGAAGGACTGATTTCGGTCATGCCCGGCACCGGTGGTGCGTCACCGGAGTTCACGATCTGAATCGAAGTCCGACTCGCCGGTCTCAGCCTTTCGAGGAGCTCACCATGAAGCGCACGACTTTCGCTCTGATGTTCTTCGCTCTCGCTGCTGTTGCGGCGGTCTCCCGCGCAATCGAGGTCCCCGCATTCCATCCCGACCCCGCGCTGAAACCGGCTCGAATAGCCAGCGCCGTACCCTTGCGGGTTGCCGAGGCGCTTGCGCTCGACGCCTTTGCGACGCTGGCCCCGGCCCGCGAAGGCGCAGCCGCCGACCTCGCAGCCATGGCGGCCTGGAACTCGAACGGCGGCCTGCCAACCCGTGTCGGTTTTGCCCGCGCCCTTCCCGCCCCGCTCGCCTTGCGTTACGAAACGGCCTCCTTTGAAGCCGGTCTCGGCCGGCGCGTGGGCGGCGGAGTGCTCTCCCGTGCGGCGAACGGCGATTGGGTCTGGGGAACCTCCGTCGAGATCGGCGAGGCGAAGGCTCTGCGAATCGAGCTCGCAGAGGTCGATCTTCCGGCCGGAACGCGGCTCTGGGTCTATGGCGCGGGGGGTGTCGAAGCGCGCTCCTTCGACCTTCGGATTCTGAGGAGCGACCGCAGCCTCCTTTCACCGACGATCTCCGGCGAACGCATCTACCTCGAAGTCGAGCTGCCTGCGGGAGCCGTTGGCTCAGGCGCCGGGTTCGTCGTCCGCCGGGCTTTCGAAGTGGCCCTGAGTGACGATGCGAAGCCCGTCGACGCGGCTCTAGCGAACCCGGAAAGCGACGAGTGTCTCCAGAATGGAGAGTGCTTCGATGCCACTGATTTTCCCGGCATCGCCGCTGCCCGCGCCGGAGTCTTCCGCTTCATCGGCGCAGAAGGATCTTCGCTCTTCACCTGCTCCGGAGGCCTCCTCAGCGACACCGATGACTCGACACTCGAACCGTGGCTCCTGACCGCCCACCACTGCGTCGACAGTCAGGATGTGGCGCTTTCGATGGATATGCGATTTTTCTGGAGGTTCTCGAGCTGCGGCAGCAGCACCAGCACCTACACACTGGGGCCCCTCGGCGCGGACCTCATCGTGACCTCGGCGACGAGCGACGTCACCCTCGTTCGAGCGCTCGACGCAAGCGAAATCCCGGCCGGCGCGACCTACCTCGGATGGTCGTCGACTCGCCCGTCCGACGGAACGGTCCTGTATCGTCTTTCCCATCCGGTGCTCGCGTCCGGGTCCACACAACCGCAGATGTACTCCACTCATGTGTTGGACGAAACTCCAGCCATCAACTGCTTCGCCACGGGAGCACCGCTCGCCAACTTCCTCTACTCGATCAATCTCGCCGATACCGGAATCTCCGGGGGAAGCTCGGGGTCGCCCATCCTGCGAAGCGATGCCGTCGTCGTGGGGCAGCTGAACGGCACCTGCGGGGTACTGCCGACGCGAGACGGCTGTGGAACCGACGAATCCATCGTCGACGGCGCCTTTGCGACCTCCTATCCTCTGCTCCAGCCGTACCTCGCTCCGACCGGCGGGCAGGTCTGCGTCCGCGATGCGACCACTGCTTGCCTGCTCAACGGCAAGTTCAAGGTTCAGGTGACGTACCAGACGGCGACGGCCAGCGGCCCCGCGCAGATCATGTCGTTCGGCGGCCAGCGCGCGGAGAATGTCGAGTCGGCGTTCTTCTGGTTCTTCAACGCGACCAACTTCGAGATGGGCGTGAAGATGGTCGACGCCTGCGTCGAGCCGTTCAACCGCTCGTGGGTCTTCTTCTCCGGGCTCACCAGCCAGGGCTTTCAGGTGACGGTCACCCGCATGTCCGACCTGGTACAGAAGGTCTATCCCGCCAATCCGGTGAACCACATTCCGACGACCACCGCCGACACCGACGCCTTCACCTGTCCGCCGGCCCTGTAGCGCAAATAAAACGGGCAAATGAAAAAGGA
>JBDTQG010000104.1:0-10377 GCA_039932315.1 Thermoanaerobaculia bacterium | reverse complement strand
CGGTCCGGCGCCGACGAAGAGCACATCGATGTCGAGAGTTTCTCGCTCTGCAGAGGACATGAGGAGTGAAATTTAACACGCTAGACTTGGGAGGATCGATGGCCAAGAACAGGTCGACTCCGCAGGCCGAGAAAAGTCCGGAAGCGAATCCGCCCGCCGAGCCCCATGCTCCGCTCGACGACGTCGCGGCGACGGCGCTCGCGGCTTCGGTGCCGCGTTCGCTCGAGCTCGCGGACTGGATCTATGCCGCAAGCCTCGAAGCGCGCGGCTGGTATCAGGTAACGCGCGTCCTTGCGGCGGCGGTGGGATCCGGACGCTGCTGGCTCGTGGCGGAGGAGGCTGGAAGATCGCGGATCGTCGCCGCGAGCGATCTCGCTGTGCCTGCCGGAAGCCGCCTTTCCAGCGCGGGCAGCGAATGGGCCGCCGATCCTCCGGGCGCTGCGGCCATCGATCTGGGCGGCGATGAGTCCTTGCGGCTGATCTTCGATCGGGCGCCATTTCAGGCCGACGAGCGCGACTTCGTCCGCATGGTGGGGCGGCACATCGTCCGCTCCCGCATGCTGGCGCGCACGCTCGCCCGGGCCGAAGCCCGCGGACGGCTCGCCACGGCGGCGCTCGATCGCATGGCGATGGGCGTCGCCATTCTCGACGGCGAAGGGCGAGTGGCCCACATCAATCCGACGGCGCGCAAACTCCTCGAAAAGGAAAGCGCGGTCGAGTTCTCCGGCGACCGGATGATTTTCGTCGACGAAGCGATCGACCGCTCCCTGCGCGGATTGCGCGAGAGATCGATCGAAGGCAGTGAGCGCCGCCGCCTCGCCGTCGAGCTCCTGCGGCTGAGCCGCGGTCCGCAGACGGCCCCGCTCGAAATTCTCGCGGTCTCGCTCGAAGGCCTCGATCTCGCCGAAGGCGGAGCCGCGGTCGCTCTCTTTCTGTCGGACTCCGAGCGTGCCGGAGACACTCCCGCGACGATTCTGCGGCGGCTTTACGGCCTGACCGCCGCGGAAGCCAAGGTCGCGGGAGAGATTCTGCGCGGCTATGGCATCGATGAGGCCGCAGAGCACCTCGGCCTCAAGCGCGAAACGATCCGCACGCATCTCAAACACATCTTCGCCAAAGTCGGGACGACGCGTCAGGCCGATCTCGTTCGTCTGCTTCTGACCGGCGCAGCCGGAGTGCGCTGGGAGTAAAATGCAGCAGCAGGCTGCGGCCGCGGCGATCGGCGGCCGCCTCGATTTCTATGTTGTGAATGTCCTATCGGATGAATAAATGTCGTTGTCGTCTGTGGAGGTTCACCGGAGAGTTCTTGCGCGCGGTTTCCGCCGCACGCGCGGTGTCCTCGAGCCAACCCAGGGAGAATGCACTATGGATAGCCATGAGATCCGCAACACCGTCCGCCGGCTGATCACGGGAATCACCCGGATTCCGGCGGAGCAGATCGAAGACGGGACGTCGTTCCGCAAGGAGCTCAACATCGATTCGCTGTCGCTGATCGAGATCGGCGTCGCGGTCGACTACGAATTCCGGCTCAACTCTCCGGAGGAGCAGTTCGCCGCCGTCGACAGCCTCGCACAGACGGTCGAGCTCGTATCGCAGCAGCTCGCGGCGCGGACCCCCGGCGTCGCGGCCGCCGGATGAACCGGCGTCGCGTCGTCGTGACCGGGCTCGGGCTGGTCACCCCGCTCGGGGTCGGTACCGCACCGACCTGGCAGGGACTGCTGGCGGGTCGCATCGCCACCGGCCCGGTGCGGAGCTTCGACGCCGGCCCCTACCGCGTCGACCGGGGCGCCGAGATCACGGGCTTCTGTCCCGAGCATCATCTCCAGCGAGTTCCCGCGGAGAGCATCGGCCGGGCCTCGCAGTTCGCTGCCGCCGCGGCGCGGATGGCGGTCGCCGACGCCGGGCTGGACGACGTCCCGTCTCCGGCGATGGCGGAGCGCTCCGGTGTCGCCATGGGAACCACTTCCGGCGAGCCGGCCGAGATCGAGCGTTTCGACGACGCCTGGATCGCGGGCCGGTCGGCGGAGTCCGACCCGAGGTTCGTCCAGCGCTATCCGTTTCATGTCATCGCGCAGAATGTCGCGGCCGAGGTCGGCTTCCGCGGGCCGGTGCGGATGCTGCCGAACGCTTGCGCCGCTGGAAACTACGCGGTAGCGCAAGCGACGGAGCTGCTGCGGTCCGGCGCCGTCGACCGGATGCTCGCCGGCGGCGCGGACATCTTCTCGCGCATCACCTACTCCGGTTTCGCGCGTCTCGGCGCCGTGGCGCCGGACCGCTGTCGGCCGTTCGATCGCGAACGCCGCGGCATGATCCCTGGCGAGGGAGCGGGCGTCCTGTTGCTCGAGACACTCGAGGCGGCGCGGGCGCGGGGAGCGCATATCTACGCCGAGGTCGCGGGTTACGGCCTGTCCTGCGATGCCCATCACATGACCGGAGCTCACCCGACCGGCGACGGCGCGGTGCGCGCCATGGAGCGCGCTCTGAGCTCGGCCGGCGCGGTGCCCGGCGATGTGAGCTACGTGAGCGCCCACGGCACCGGGACACAGGCGAACGATCGCGTCGAGGCGATCGCGATTCAACGTCTCTTCGGCGCGCGTGCGGCAGCGACTCCGGTGAGCTCGATCAAGTCGATGATCGGGCACACCATGGGCGCGGCCTCGGCGATCGAAGCCGCCGTCTGCGCGCTCGCGGTGCGCGACGGCTGGATTCCGCCGACGGCCAACTTCGTTGCAGCGGACGACGACTGCCATCTCGACTTCGTTCCCAATGTGGCTCGTCGCCTTCCGGTCAAGCTGGCGATGAACAACGCCTACGCCTTCGGGGGCAGCAATGCCTCGGTGCTGTTCCGCGCGGTGGACGCTTGAGCCGGCGCATCGGCATCACGGGAGTCGGTCTGGTCTCGGCGCTCGCGGACGAGCCGCTGGCATTCCATCGCGCGTTGCGCGCCGGAGCGCGCGCGCTTCAGCCCGTCGTCGAGGAATCGCTACCGGACCTCGCCGGTCGGCCCCACGCGCCCCTCCCGGATTTCGCGCCCGAACGCTATCTCGGCGCCGACGCCAATCTGCGGCCGCTCGACGGTGCGGGCCGCCGCCTCGCCTCGGCCGCAGCGTTGGCGCTCGACGCGAGCGGCTGGAGCCCGTCGATGCGCGCCGCGGAACCGGTCGGGCTCGTCGTCGGCACGATGTTCGCCGGCATGCGGACGATCGCCGAATTCGACCGCCGGGCGCTCGAAGCGGGGCCGCAATACGTGATGCCGCTCGATTTTGCCAACACCGTGTTCAACGCTGCAGCCGGTCAGGCGGCGATTCGCTATCGGCTCACGGGTCCGAATGCGACGCTCGGGGGCGGGCCGGTGGCGGCGGTCCAGGCGCTCGGCTATGCCGCCCAGCTGATCCGTTCGGGACAGGTTCGCGCGGTGCTCGCGGGCGGGGTCGACGAGCTGTCGCGGGAAGCGCTGGTCTGCATGGCGCGCGCCGGATTGCTGTCGGCTGCGGCGGGCGCTGAAAACTCTTCCGGCCGCCCGGGCGCACCGGTGCCGTTCGATACCCGGCGCGACGGCTGCGCGCTGGGCGAGGGTGCCGTGCTCTTCATGATCGAGGCGATCGACGACGCTCTGGAGCGCGGGGCACCGATTCTCGCCGAGATCGTCTCCTCCGCCTCGGCCTGGGCACCGCCGGGCGAGGCGGGGAGCGGCGAGGATCCGGTGGCCGACGCGCTCGCGCGGGTCATCTCCACTGCGCTCGCCGATGCCGGTCTCGCGCCCGAGCAGCTCGACGCCTGGAGCTCCTCCGCGAGTGGCGCGATCTCCGGCGACGTCACCGAGGCCCGCGGCTTCGTCGCGGCTCTCGGCGCTGCAGCTTCGACGATCGCGGTCACTGCGGTGAAGGGCGCGCTCGGGGAGGCCCTCGGCGCCGCGGGCGCGCTGCAGACGCTCGTGCTTCTTGGCGCAATGCGCGATGGCTTCCTGCCGGGAGTGGCCGGACTCGAAGCGGGTGAGCCCGGTCTGGGGATCCGTCTTCAAGCGGCGGAACAGGCGGTCGACCTCAAGAACGGACTGGTCACCGCAGTCGGATTCGAAGGCGCAGTCGAGGCCCTGGTGGTTCGACGCTGGGAGGGAGATCCTCATGCAGCTCGCTGATTCGTACGACGTCGTCATCATCGGCGCCGGGCTCGCCGGCCTCACTCTCTCGCGTCAGCTCCTGCGCGAGACCGATCGGCGCGTGCTGCTGGTCGATCGCTGGAAACAGATCCCTTCGCCGCGGCAGAAATACGGTGAGGCGACGGTTCAGCTCTCGGGTTACTACTTCGCCAAGGTTCTCGATCTCGAGGAGCATCTGCTGCTCGAGCACCTGCCCAAGTACAACCTGCGCTTCTACTGGAAGAGCGCCGGGCGCGACAACCGGCAGTTCGAGGACTACTCACAGGCTTACGTGCGCAAGATCTCGAACGTTCCGACCTACCAGCTCGACCGCAACGCGCTCGAGGCCGAGCTCCTGCGGCTGAATCAGCTCGACGAGCGCTTCACGTTCGTCGGCGGTGTCGCGCCGGCCGCGGTCGAGCTCGCGGAAGATGGCGAGGGTCCGCACACGGTGGTGCTCAAGGGCGAGGACTTCCCCGAAACGAGAGTCGCGGCGCAGTGGGTGGTGGACAGCTCGGGCCGCGGCCGGTTCCTCGCCCGCAAACTCGACCTCAAGCGCCAGAACTCGATCCGCCACGGCGCGTTCTACATGTGGGTCGACGGGCACGTGAACATCGAACGGCTCACCGACCTGTCGTGGAAAGAGGTCCGGCTCAAGCCCGAGCGCCAGGAGCTCGGGCTCTACCCCTTCTGGCTGGCGACCAATCATTTTTCTGACGAGGGGCTCTGGTTCTGGGTGATTCCGCTGCGCGGCAAGACCAGCCTCGGCCTGGTCTTCGAGCACGGCGCCGTCGATCCCGAGGAGGTCAAGACGCCGGCCAAGCTGACCGACTGGGTCTGCCGCCACTTTCCGCTTTTCGAGCGCGATTTACCGAACCGCAAAGTGCTGCACTTCTCTGGCCTCGCGGACTATTCGCACGGGTGCGCGCAGACGATCAGTGCCGAGCGCTGGGCACTGTGCGGTGAAGCCGGGCGCTTCCTCGATCCTCTTTACAGCCCGGGCAGCGACTTCATCGCGCTGCACAACACGATGATCGTCGATGCCATCCGCTGCACGAGCCGGGAAGAGCGCCAGGCGAAATGCCGGCAGCACGAGAGCCTGATGCGGGCGCTCTACGAGGCGTTCGTGCCGGGTTTCGCCGCGACCTACGTGGCTCTGGGCGATGCCGAGGCGTTCAGTCTCAAGTACACCTGGGAGCTCACGGTCTACTACGCGTTCTACGTTTTTCCGTTCATCAACGATCTGTTCACGGAGCCGCGGTTCGTGCCCGGCTTCCTGCGCCGGTTCGGCCGCCTCGGGCGCATCAACCAGGGGCTGCAGGAGACGATCCGCGACTTCTACCACTGGCGCAAGGCCGCGGGTGCGCCACTCTCCGGCCCGATCTTCTGGGAATTCATGAATCTGGCACCGCTCGCCGAGGCCGAGAAGACCTTCTACGAGATCGGTGTGCCCGTGGGGCGCGCGCACGAGGTGCTCGACGAGCAGCTGGCGAATCTCGAAGAGCTGGCACGGATGATCATGGCCTGGATCGCCTCGCGCGTCGTCGACGATCCGGCGGCCCTCCACGACCGCGCGTTCGTCGATGCCATCGATCTCGACGCGCTGCGCTTCGATCCGGCGGCGCTCGGCGAGCTCTGGGGCGCGGTCGCTGGAACGGCAGGACGAAAGGAATGGCGTTTCGATCCTGCGCTCCTCGAGCGCTTTCGCACGCCGCTCGCGGAGATGGCCGGGAGTTTCGCCGCGCACGAGCTCGCGACGGAGGCCGGTTGATCGATTTCGCTCCCGGCCTCGAGGCCGCCTTCGCGGCGCCGACTGCCGAGATCGCGCTCGGCGAAATCGCGCTCGCGGGCGAGCTGCCCGCGTTCCTCCGCGGCGCGCTGTACCTGGTCGGCCCGGCGCGCTTCGAGCGCGGCGGCCAGCGCTACCGCCACTGGCTGGACGGCGACGGCATGGTGGCGGCGCTGCACTTCGAAGACGGCGCGCCGCGCGCCGTTGCCCGCTACGTACGCACGGAGAAGTGGGTCGAGGAGGAGGCCGCGGGTCGCGCGCTCTATCGCACCTTCGGTACCGCCTTCCCCGGCGATCGATTGCGGCGGGGTCGCGCGCTCGCCTCGCCGGCGAACGTGAGCGTTCATCCCTTCGCCGGCCGCCTTCTGGTCTTCGGCGAGCAGGGATTGCCCTACGATCTCGACCCCGTGGACCTCGCGACCCGCGGCCGCTTCGACTTCGGTTGTCTCAATGAAGCGACGCCTTTTTCCGCCCATCCGGCGGTCGATCCGGAGAGCGGAGAACTGGTGAACTTCGGCCTCTCGTTCGCCGTCGATCGGCCGATGCTTCACCTCTTCCGCTTCGACCCGTCGGGCGACCTCACGGCGCGCTCGCGCGTCGAGCTCGGGCATCCTTATTCGGTGCACGATTTCTCGCTCTCGCAGCGCTACGCGGTCTTCGCGCTCTCGCCCTATCTTCTCGACGTCGGGCCGCTCTTCGACTCCGGCGCGACGGTGGCGGAGTCACTCCGCTGGCATCCCGAGCTCGGCGCGTGCCTCGCCCTCGTCGACCGTCTCTCGGGCGAGCTCGTGGCGTCGATTCCGATCGGACACCGCTACTGCCTGCACCAGGTCAACGCCTTCGACGACGGTGGAGAGCTGGTGGTCGATTTTCTCGAGCTCGAGGAACCGGTCTATCCCGACTACGACGGTCTGCCGGATCTCTTCCTCGACGTCCGTCCGGCGCATGTCGTTCGCCTGCGCGTCGATCCGGGCGCCGGACGCATCGTCGAGCGCCGGGAATCTGCGGCCGGACTCGCCGCTGATTTCCCGGTGATCGACTCGCAACGCGCAGGTGGGCCGTGCGAGACCTTCTGGATGCTCGCGATCTCCCGCACCGGAGAGTCCGGGCGCAAGTTCTTCGATCGTCTCCAGCGCTTCGACTGGCGGAGAGGCGGAGTCGTCGACGAATACGCAGCCTCTCCGCCGCGTTATCTCGCGGGCGAGCCGGTCTTCGTGCCGGAGTCGCCGGGAGCGGAGGCCGGAGTCGTTCTCTGCCATGAGCTCGACGTCGCGGAACGATGCAGCCGATTCCTCGTCCTCGATGCCTTCGATCTGTCGCGCGGACCGGTCGCGCAGCTCACCATGCCGTCGCCCCTGCACCTGGGATTCCATGCCGCGTACCACGCCGCGACCGCCTCGCCAGCTTCGAGGTCACGAATGCCCGGCCGGCAGGAGAAGTCATGAGCCAGCGAAAGCCGCTCGACATCGTGCCGCGATTCCTCGGCCAGGGCTACGACGACGAGGCGATCGCGGCCCGCCGCCGCTGGGTCGAGGAGAAGTGCAGCGTGGCGCTCGACCATGTCGGCCAGCACTCGATGCCCGGAGCCTCGCTGCGCGGCAACATCGAGAACCCGATCGGCGCGGTGCAGATTCCGCTCGGCGTCGCGGGGCCGCTGGTCGTTCACGGAGAGCACGCCAACGGGACGTTCTATGTTCCGTTCGCGACCAGCGAAGGAGCCCTCCTGGCTTCCTACGAGCGCGGCATGGCGGTGCTTGCCCATGCCGGCGGTATCGAGGTGCGCCTCGAGCGCGATGAGAACAGTGTCTCTCCGGGCTTCGCGTGCGCCGACGTCGGTCGCGCCGCGGAATTCGTGCGCTGGATCGAGGGGGCGACGGCCGAGCTTCGGGAGATCGCCCAGGCCACGACCCGCCATGGCAAGCTCCTGCGCGTCGTGGCGCGGCAGTTCGGGCGGCATGTCGTCGTCGACTTCGCCTACTCGACGGGCGATGCCTCCGGAATGAACATGGCTGTGCGGGCGACCGAGCATGCCTGCCGCTGGGCCATCGGCCGGTCGCCGGCCGATTCGTTCGAGATCTTCAGCGGCGGTGAGTCGGAAAAGCGCGCCAGCGCTTCGCTCTGGAACGGCGGCAAAGGAAAGTGGGCGGCAGCCGGCGCGCGGGTGGACGGGTCGCTGCTGAAACGGATGCTGCGCACCGATGCCCGCGCGCTCTCCGGCTACGTCGAACGCTGCGCGGCGGCGCATTTCGCCAGCGGCACAGCGGGACGCAACGGGCAGCTGGCGAACGGACTGGCGGCGGTCTATCTCGCCTGCGGACAGGACGTCGCGAACGTCGCCAACGCCGCCGTCGGTATCACCCGCTTCGAGGAGCTCGAAGACGGAGCGGTGTACGCCAGCGTGACGCTGCCCTCACTGACCGTCGGAACGGTGGGCGGCGGAACGGCGCTCGCGACAGCGCACGAGTGCCTCGGCATGCTGGACTGCGTCGGGGACGGCAAGGCGGCGAAGCTCGCGGAGATCGTCGCGGCGACCCTGCTCGCCGGCGAGCTCTCGATGGCGGCGGCGGTGGCTTCCGGCGAGCACGGCGCCGCCCACGAGGCCCTCGGAAGAAACCGGCCGGCGATCAGCTGATCGCGGTCGCGACGCCAGCGGCTTCTCGCAACGTCCGCTCCACGTAAACCGGAACCATCTGGCCGCGCCAGCGCGGGTCGAGGTCGGTGTTGTCCATCGGCGTCGACGCACTCCGTGCCTTGGCAGCGGCGGCGCGGATGGTGTCTTCGCTGACTGGCTTTCCGACGAGCTCGGCGGCCGCGGCGTCGGCAGACGACGGGAGCGAAGCGATCGAACCGAGAACGATCTTCGCCGAGGCGACGATCTCGCCTTCGAGGCGCAACGCGACGGCGACGGACAGGATGCCGAAGTCGATCGAGCCGCGACGGCGCAGCTTGAAGAACGCCGTCCTCAAATGCGGTACGCGCGATGCGTCCGGCAACCGGACTTCCGCGACGATCTCGTCCGGGCGTTTGGCGAGGTACTGCATGCCATCGTCGTAGTAGAGCGCGTCGATCGGGATCCAGCGTTCTCCGGAAGCGGAGACGAGTCGCACCTCGGCGTCGAGCGCGCAGAGCATCGGCGCGGAGTCGGCCGAGTTGACCGCCCAGCAGCGCGGCGAGGAGGGCGCGACCCAGCAGATCTTGCCCTCGGCTTTCATGCAGTACGAGATCGCCTGCCGCCATTCCTCGTTCTGGTTGTAGTAGGTGCAGCGCGTGTCGAGGCAGAGGTTGCCGCCGATCGTTCCCATGTTGCGCAGCACCGGCGCCGAAATCCAGCCCACGGCGCGGGCGAGCGCGGGGTAGCGTTCGCGCACCGCCGGCGAGCGTTCGACGGAAGTGAGCGACTCCATCGCTCCGATCGAGAGCGAGTCGTTCACCGTGAACCCGCGCAGCTCCTGCAAGCGGCTCAGGGAGATCAACGTCTCCGCCTTCTGATGCCGGCGCTTCATGTTCGGATAGAGATCCGTACCCCCGGCGACCAGCCGAACCGAACCGCCGGAAGCTGCCCCCTCGCCGGAGAGCATCGCCGTGGCCTCCGCAAGGGAGGTCGGTTGAAGGAGCCGAAAACTAGGCAGCCGAAGCATCGAGAGTCTCCAGTCGTGCAGGAAAAGGAAAAGCTAAAACTGAAACTAAAGCTAGAGGTAAAGCTCGGTAAGGGAGGAAAGGGCCTCGCTGGGCTCGGCGGGTGCCTGCTGCGGAACGGTGACCCAGCTGGAAGAGAGTGGCGGTCCGGCTGGACTCGACGGGCGCGACGATCTCGGCTGGCTCATCAGACACCGCCGCTGGAATGCACAGTCCCGCCGAGCGCAGCGAGGCACGGAAGCCGATGGATGCAGACCCCCTTGCCCAGCAAACCGCGCTGCTGAAACGGATCCCGTCGCTCGAGCGTAGCGAAGGAAAACAGATCTTTCTTGTCAGGCTCATCCGCCTTTCTTGCCCTTGAGCTTCGTCGTCAGCGCTTCGACGTTGCCCGCCTTGAGAGCTTCGGCGCGCTCGGTCATCGTCCCGGCTTTCGACTTCCGGCCGGTCGCGAGCTTGAACTCGGCTTCGTTGGAGGCCTGTCCGTCGCCGCCCTGGGCGGGCGTCGGCACTTTCAGAGTGAACCCGAAGTCGACTTCTGGAAAGCCGGCCGGACCGAACCGGGCCTCTTTGCCGCGCGCCTTCGCCTCGAGCGCTTTGAGAACCATGTGCGGATGAATCGGCACCTGGTCGACGCGCACTCCGACGGCGTCGTAAATCGCGTTCGCGCAGGCGGGCATCATCGGCAGCAGCGGCCCCTGCCCGACCTCCTTGGCGCCGAACGGGCCGTTCGGTTCCGGGTCTTCGATCAGGTAGGTCGTGACCGGCGGCATCTCTTCGAACGTCAGGCTCTTGTACTCGAGCATGGAGGGAAACT
>JBDTQG010000103.1:0-10421 GCA_039932315.1 Thermoanaerobaculia bacterium | reverse complement strand
ATCCGCTCGAGCCTCGCACGGAGGATCCGCCTCCCACGGTAGGTCCCTGATCCCGTGGGGGCGTGCGAGCGAACTCATGCCGACGGCTCGCTCGGAAAGCTCGGTAAAGGAGATCGAGGTCGTGGCGGGAAGCCCGCTCGCCCGTGAGAGAGTCAGTCGAAGAGTGGTCTCGCCTCGTCGGAAAAACGATCTTCGTCGGTGTCACGCGGTTGACCCATGAAGAGAAACTCATGGGGCGAGAGCAGCTGGCACCTGTTCAGCCGGTTCACCTGTTGGCCGCTTTCGGTTGCATTCGTACAAGACGGAGAGCTGCTTCCGCTCTAGTCTGCCGGCATGAAACCGACCGTTCTCTATTCGCCTGAACCCGCCCGAGGTTGGCTGCCCTGGGGCGCGCTGGCGCCGGTCCTCTGCCTGTTCCTGGTGGCGCTGCCGGCGATCGCGGCGTGGAAGGTCGAGAACTTCTTCGGCCTGGTGGACGTCAAGGGCGTCCCGACCGGATTCGCCGGATTCTGCTCTCTCCTGTTCTTCGACTTCGGCGTGACCGGCGCGATCCTGCTCGCCTGGGTCCGCTGGGTGGAGAAGCGAACGCTTCCGACGATCGGGCTGGTGGCCGATCGCGGACTGCGGCGGTTCGTGCGCGGCCTCGGCGTCGGACTCGCGACCTCCGGACTCGTCGTCGCACTCATCGGACTGGCCGGCGGGTATGCGACCGGCGAGCTCTTCCCGGCGCTGCGGTCGCCGACCGCGGTGCTGAAGATCGCCGTTCTGCTGGCCGGCTTCGCCGTGCAGTCGAGCGTCGAAGAGATCCTCTTTCGCGGCTGGCTCCTCTCCGCGGTGGCGCGCAAGCTCAACCTCACGCTCGGAGTCTTTCTCACCTCGCTCGTTTTCATGATGCTGCACTACAGCCCGCACCAGGCCTGGGACCTCATGCTCGGCACGTTCGTCTTCTCGCTCTTTGCCTGTGCCTGGGCTCTCGAGAGCGGCAGCATCTGGGGCGTCATGGGCTGGCACGCGGCATGGAACTGGCTGATCGGCGTCGGCTTCGAGCTGCCGATCACCGGCCTCAACCTGGATCTGCCCGCGCTGCTGGTCCAGCTCACGCCCGTCGGGGGGAGGTCCATGAACGGTGGCGTTCAGGGACCCGAGGGGAGTTTTCTCTGCACCCTCTTCTTCGCCTCCGCGAGCGCATTTCTCTTCCTGCGCAATCGCCAGCGCCGCCAGCGCAGGGGCGGGACTGGAATTCTCGTCGGTACGGCAGGGCCAGGGTAGGCGAGCGCGAAACCTGCGCCGTGCGGACGACGTATCCCGGACATGCCCCCGGAGCCCGCGACCTCCCCGGATTCGCAGCCTCGACCGATGGCCTTCGGGAGGTTTTTCGGCAAGGCGTCGGTCGAGCGTGAGCTGCCGGGCATGCGGCTCGCTCGGTTCGTGCCGACGCTGGCGAAGAGCGACGTCGCTCCGCATCGCCACGAGGAGGCCCACTTCGTCTTCGTGCTGCGGGGCACCTACGAGACCGGTGCCAAGCCTGCGCCGGATGGATCTCCACCTCGTATCGTCTACAGCCCGCCTGGCACGGAGCACCGCGATTGCTTTGTGGCAGGGACCGAGCTCGCGCGGGCCGCGTTCGCCACGCTTTCCATTTCTCGAGAAGCGCTGGTGGAAGTGGAGACGGAAACAAGGCTTCCGGGAAACGAAGTGTGCGTCGGCGAGTCGGCCGTGCCGCTCGTGCGACAGTTGTTGGAGGAGGCGGGCGGGCAGGACGCTCTCTCTCCCTTCGTCGCCGAGGGACTCTGCCTCGAGCTCCTGCAGCGCACGGGAGTGGCGCGAGATTCGGCGATCGATTCGTCACCTGCGTGGCTCCGGCGGGCGCGGGAGCTGCTGCGCGACGCCTCGCTCGGCACCGGGTCGCGTTCGGTCGGGGAGGTCGCGTCAGAGCTCGGTGTCCACCCCGTCCACCTTTCCCGCCGGTTTCGCACCGCCTTCGGCCAGTCTCCGGGCGAATACCTGCGCCGCTGCCGCCTCGAGCGAGCGCGACGGCTGGTCCGCCACACGACGGCCCCGCTGGCCGATATTGCGATCGCCACCGGCTACGCCGATCAGAGTCATTTCAACAAGGCCTTTCGACGCACCTTCGGAATGAGCCCAGGAGCCTCTCGTCGGACCTGAGGCGCGACTCAAAACAGATTCAAGAAAAAAACGACAAGCCTTTTCGCTTTTTTCTCGCACAACCGCGAACCGGCTGCGCCGGAAAGCCGGCGCCTGCGGACGATCCGTCGTAGCCGACGGCGGCGCACGTTCAGACAATTCCCCTTTACCGAGCCTTTCGCGGCAGAGTGACCAAGAATGTTTTTGAGGAATCCCGGGATCGAAGCGACCTCGTGAGCTCCGGCAGAAAGCTCGGTAAAGGGATTCGATTTCGGTCCGAACGGCGCGCTCGTCTGTACCAGAGTGCCTTCCGGAGACGAGGAAGAGCGAGTTCGCTTCGTATACTCGGCCGGTGGTTTTCTCCGGCAGCCTAACTCGTTTGAGGAGGCGACCCTGACCTCACCTGACGACGCAGGTTCGCGGTTCCAACAGATCCCGTCCTCCGAAGACTGGTTCGAGGTCTCCGAGATCCAACCCGGCCTGTTCGTTTTCTACGAGCCGCGGCACTACGAGGAGACGCTCGCCACGCTGATCGTGGGACCGGAGTCGGCGGCGCTGATCGATACCGGCTGCGGCATCGGGAATTTGAGGCGCGCGGTCGAAGAGGTGACCGACCTGCCGGTGACGGTCGTCAACACGCATACCCACCTCGATCATCTGGGCGGCAACCGGCAGTTCGCGGACATCGTGATGTTCGACCACCCGCTCTCCCGTCGCGTGGCGGATCACGGAGCTCCGGCAGAGGTCCTGCGCCGCGAGCTCCTCGCCGGGAATCTGGTGACGCCGCCATGGCCCAGTGGATTCGATGCCGCCGCGGCCGCATTTCGTCCGTTCCGAGTCCGTCAATGGCTCGCCGAAGGCGACCGGATCGATCTCGCCGGCCGGGAGCTCGAAGTGATCCACACTCCCGGCGAGGCGCCGGATCACATCTGTTTGCTGGACCGGAGCCGGCGGATTCTCTTCTGCGGCGACATCCTGCTGCACGGCCCCGTCTGGACGCACCTCGACGGCGGCAGTCTCGACGATCTGATCGCGAGCTACGAGAAGCTCATGACGTTCGTCGACGACTTCGATCACCTGATGCCCGGACACAACGAACCCGGGCTGGAGAAGGACCTGTTGCCGGAGGCGCTGGCGGGCGCCCGGTCGATCGCCGCCGGGAGAGCGGAGTTCCAGGAGGTCGTCGATCCCTGGGATCGGCGGCTGCGGCAATACTCCTTCGAGCGCATCTCGTTTCTGACCCGCCCCTGAACCCAGCCGCCGCCCCTCCGCGTTGCCATCGGCAGGACGACGCCTGCCAACGGATCCGAAGAAGTGTCCGGTGAATGCGCCGGATCGCGAGCGGGGAGGGCAGCTGCCTTTGAAATTGCCGGCCGCTGGATCTCGATTTACCCGGATAGTATTGACGCGCCAATAATGTCCGGATAATATTGAACCATGAAGACCGAACAGGAAGGTTCGCACGAAGCCTGGATCGCCTTCGCCGGCAAGAAGCGCGTTGCGCGGGGAACTCCTGCGGATGTCGCGACGCGGGTGAAGGCGGTCGTGGACAAAACGCCGAACGCCCAGCTGCTGGTCTTCGATTCCCGCACGAGCCGGCCGGTCGAGCTCGATCTGCGGGGAACCCTCGCGACCGTTCTGCGGAAACTGCCGGACGGCGCGGGTTCGAAGTCTTCGGCGTCGAAACTCGAGGATTCCACGGAGGAGGAGAGTGCTGCGCGCGGGCCGGGGCGGCCGCGGCTCGGGGTCGTGGCACGGGAGGTCACGCTTCTGCCGCGGCACTGGAACTGGCTGGCTTCGCAACCGGGTGGAGCCTCGGTAGCCCTGCGCAAGCTGGTCGAACAGGGCCTGCGCTCGAGCGCTGGGGCCGATCGCCAGCGGGAAGCCCGAGAGGCCGCCTATCGCTTCCTTCACGCCATGGCCGGAGACGAACCGGGATTCGAGGAGGCGTCGCGAGCGCTCTTCGCCGGCGATCTGTCGCGTCTCCGCGAGCACCTGACCATGTGGCCGCGCGACGTTCGTGCCCATGCGATCGCTCTCGCGGAAGCAGCACTCTCCGGGCCGTCGGCGAGCGAAGAGCCGACCGACGGGACCGCGCGATGAATCCGCCCTTCACCGACTCTCAGAAAGCGGAGTTCAAGGAGCAGTTTCGCCGGCGCAAGCGCCGCCAGCTGATCCTCCTCGTGCCGATCGTCGGCGTCATGCTGCTCTCGTTCTGGTTGCGTGGCCACCTCGGTCCGGCAGGCCAGGCGAACGGTCTCGTCGCCGGAATGCCGCCGGCTATGCCGGGAATCTTCGTTTTCGCCGTCGTCATCGGCGCGCTCGTCTTCTCCTTCAGGAACTGGCGCTGCCCGGCCTGCGACCGGTACCTGGGCAAAGGCAGCGCCCCGCGCTTCTGCCCGAAGTGCGGAGTGGAGCTGCAGTAGATACAGCTTTCACAAGCGGGCGGGGTGCGCGTCGCGAGCGGTCGACGAGTGCGGTTCAGGGGAGGAGGCGCCCCAGGGCGCGCCGCCGCACTGTTCCCGCGGCGTTCCCGGTGCGGGCGGGTTCGAAGGTAACATGAATCTCGCGGAGGCTAACCAGTCGACTTCCGGCGCAGGCCGGGCCAGAAAGCTGGGGAGCCAAAGGTTCGCTACACGCTGAGCCGCAGGGGAGGCAGAATATATGCACATATCCAAGATCAATCCCATGCTTGGCATCGCGCTGATTTTTCTCCTGATTCCCCTGCAAGCCGCTCTGCCTCCGAGCCCTGCTGCTGCGCTCGAATGGGTCTCGCAAGCGATCTCACTGCCCACCGAGCCCGGTCGAGGGGGGCAGGCTCCATCGCTTTCCGCGGACGGGCGCTTTCTCGCCTTGGAGTCCGTTGCGGCGAATCTCGTGGCCGACGACACGAATGGCGTCTCGGACGTTTTCGTCTACGACCGCCAGACCGCTTCGACCGCACGAGTATCCGTCGCCAGCGCAGGGCAGCAGGCGGACGCCTGGAGCGGTGATCCGGCAATCTCGGGCGATGGAAGGTTCGTCGCGTTCGTTTCCTTCGCGGCCAACTTAGCCGCCGGAGGCACCGGATCCCAACCGCGGGTGTTCGTTCACGATCGACAGACCGGCACGACGACAGAGGTTTCGGTCGACTCGGGCGGCGCCTCGGGGAGCGGATTCAACCCGGCGATCTCCGCAGACGGGCGATTTGTCGCCTTCGCCTCGGACTCGCCGGCTCTCGTCGCCGGAGACTCCAACGCTGCCACGGACGTGTTCGTCCGCGATCGTCTGACTTCGACCACGACACGTATATCGCGAGATGGCGGGGGAACTCAGGGCAATGCGGTGTCCAATGCTCCTGCAATCTCCGCGGATGGGCGATACGTCAGTTTCGTTTCCGGCGCGACGAACCTCGTGCTCAACGACACCAACGGTGAATGGGACGTCTTCGTCCACGATCGCCAGACCGGGCAGATTGCACGCGCGTCGGTCGGCAGCACTGGAACACAAGCAGATGCCGGGTCGTTCGTCGGCAGTTCGAACTGGATCTCGGGAGACGGGCGCTTCGTCGTCTTCTATTCGGAAGCGTCGAATCTTGTTCCGGGCGACTCGAATGGAACTTTTGATGCTTTCGTTCGCGACCGGCAGACGAACCTCACCTCGCGCATTTCCGTCTCCAGCGGAGGGATCGAAGCGAACGGATGGAGCGGATTTCCTTCGATTTCCGCCGATGGGCAACGCGCTGCCTTCTGGTCGGATGCGTCCAATCTCGTTCCGGGCGACGTTCTCGGCTTTTCGGACATCTTCGTCCGCGACCTCCAGAGCGGCGAAACGACGAGAGCATCGCTGACGAACGCCGGACTCGAAGCCAATGCTGCAAGTCGAGTGGGTGGCGATGCCACACCCGCGCTCAACGCCGACGGGAGGCTCGTCGCCTTCGCGTCCGAAGCTTCGAACCTCGTCCCGGAGGACACGAATGACGGAGCGGACATTTTCACTCGCGATCTGTTGTCGGCAACCACCGAACGCTCTCCGGACCTCAGCTTTGATCCGTCACCGGGAGGTGCGCTTCTCGCCGACGCGCCGGTCGTAAACAGGGCGCACTCGATCAGCGGCAACGGCCGCCACGTCGCCTTCGATTCCGCCGCGACGAATCTCGTCACCGACGACACGAACGGAGAGCCCGACGTTTTTCTGCGCGACCTCGACGGTGACACGACGGTCCTGGCCTCCGTGGACAGCCTTGGCGTCGCAGGCAACGGCGAGAGCTCCGAGGCGGCTGTTTCCGGAGACGGACGTTTCGTGGTCTTCAGCTCGGTTGCGGACAATCTCGTCACGGGTGACTCCAACGGAGTACGGGACATTTTCGTGCACGACTCGTCGACCGGAGTGACCACGAGAGTCTCGGTCGATGGCAGCGGAGTGCAATCGGATCAGGCGAGTTCCGCGCCCTCGATTTCCTCCGACGGGCGATACGTCGCTTTCGTCTCCCGGGCCTCGAACCTGGTCGCGGGCGGCAGCAACGGCGCGGCGCAGGTATACGTGCACGACGCGGTTTCGGGTGCCACGTCGCGGGTCTCGGTCAACGACATCGGAACCGAAGGAGATCTGCCGAGCTCCGAACCGGCGATCTCCTCGGACGGAAGATTCGTCGTCTTCCGCTCGACGGCAACGACGCTCGTCAACGTCGACACCAACCAGACTGCGGATATCTTTCTGCGCGACCGTCAGACGGGGACGACGACGCTGGTCTCCGTCCTCTCGAGCGGAAATCAGTTCCCCAGCGCCTCCGAGACCCCGACGATCTCGGACGACGGGCGATACGTGGCTTTCGCACAGAACCCGGACTCCTGCGGGCACCCGTGTATTCCTGCCCGGGCGGTATTCGTGCGCGACCGGCAATCGGCAAGCACTTTCCTTGCCTCCGAGACTGCACCCGTCGGGTACGTGCCGGCAAGCGGACCGGTTCTCTCGAGAGACGGTCGCTATCTGGTCTATGTCGAGGAGCCCTCCTGGATGTTCCATTGCGACGAGTGCACGGCCTATCCGACCATTTCCTACACGATCCGTTCCGAGCTGTCCTCGGGTACCAAGATGCAGATAGCGATGTCTCTGACTCTCACGGAGAGCGACACCAGCGCGTCGCGGGGTCCGGCGATATCGGAGGATGGACGGTTCGTTGCGTTTTCCTCGCTAACTCCCAATCTGCTTCCGGGCGGCGACTCGCGCGGATTCGCGGACCTCTTCGTGCGGGAGATCGCACCTATTTTCCAGAACGGCTTCGAAACCGGCGATGCCGCGGCGTGGAGCGCAGAGGTCCCCTGACAGGCCGCGATGGCCAGTGCTGGAACCTGTCCGATACGACGCTCGTCGACGCAGCCATCACCGACGTGAGGTCATGCTTCTACGTTCATCAGAAGGAGATCGTTCTCGCAGGGTTTTCTTCCGGCGGCGGGCTCGCCTACAAGCTGGCGACCGCGCCGATATCGGCGAACCACGCGGCAACCTTCGCCGGAGTCCTCATCGAGAACTCCAGCCTGAGCAGCGTCGTCGGCGCGGGCAACGTCGACGCCACACTCAACGCCGCCGCCTGGAAGTTGAATATCGCTCATACCGCGCGGATCGGGGACGATAACTACCCGCTCGCGAGTGTCGAAGCCGACTGGGCGAAGATGACCACCCACGCGTTCCCCCTGCAAACGCGTGAAGTGCCCGGCGAGCACGGCGAGGTCGCCACCGACTGGGACGTCTTCCTCCTGCCCAAAATGGCCCACTGGGCCGCGCCCTAGCCGCGCCGCAGGACTCCAGCGCCCGAGTCCCACGCATCGAGCGCCCGCAAGGGGCCGACTGCAGGGTGCCCGCAGGGTGCCAGGCGATTTCCCGGCGCAAGGTGCGCGGCGCAAGGTGCCGCAAGGTGCCAAGTGATTTTCAGGTTGATTTCCGGAAGGCTCGGCGCCGAGCCGACGCTTTGACTTCATTGGTGCCGGAGACAGGAGTCGAACCTGCACGCCCGTGAGGACGGGGGATTTTGAGTCCCCTGCGTCTGCCATTCCGCCACTCCGGCGAGTTTCTGGTGGGGGAGGGCGATGCTACGGAGAGCCCCTGCGCCTGTCAATCTGTGGAAAACTAGCCCTCGAACGTCCTCTGGAGAGTGCAGTTGCGCTCTGCTTCCGCCACCCCGGGGGCTTGACGAAAGTGGCATTTTCGGCTACTCTTTGGTGTCGGCAGTTGTCTCACTTGCAGCCTGTAAGTAACCTGTACGTACTCTGTAAGTACTCGGTCCCACAATAGTTACAGAAGGGGGTAGAGGACGTGACATTCAAAGTCGGTCAGAAGGTCGTCTATCCGAACCATGGTGTGACGGTCGTGGAGGAGATCGCTCCGAGCCGAATCGATGGCACCGAGCGAACCTGCTACCACCTCCGTCTGCTGTCGGGGAATTCCAAGGTGATGGTGCCGAAGGACAACCTCGATCTGGTCGGACTGCGCCCGCTGTGTGAGGCGCGCGAGATCCGGACTCTGTTCGGTATTCTCGAGAACGGCAGCGTCGAGGCACAGAAGGACTGGAAGGGACGTTACAAGCAGAACGTCGAGAAGATGAAGACCGGACGGATCACGGAAGTCGCGGAGGTTCTGAAGAACCTGCGCTTCGTCAGTCAGCGGAAGAGTCTCTCGTTCCGTGAGAAGAAGATGTACGAGCGGGCGAAGAGCTTCATCGTCAGCGAAGTCGCCCACGTCAAGGGGATGACCGAGCGCGACGCCGAGCAGCAGGTCGAGCGGGCCCTGACCTCGAGCATCGAGCGCAAGAAGAAGGGCGATCTGCTCGCGAGCTGAAGCCGCGTTGCAGGCCGCAGCCTCACGGCCGCTCCCGTCAGAATTCGATCGGGGGCGGCCGTTTCTGTCTTCATCAGGGAGTGGCGTGACCGGGAAGCCGATCGAGTGACGACTTCGCCCGAATCACGTCCGCTGTTCGAGCCGGATGCGACAGCCGACTCCGATCGCCTTCGCGCCTTTGTCGAAGTGGCCCTGCCTCTGCCCGTCGGGCAGACCCTGACCTACCACCTCTCGCCGTATCAGCGGGCTCGCGTTCGCGCCGGAGCCCGCGTTCGCGTACCGGTCGGTCGCCGGCGGATGACGGGCTACGTCGTCGCCACGCGAGATGACGCGCCCGGCGGTTTCGCGACCCGCGAGATCGAAGCGCTCATCGATCGCGAGCCGGTCCTGCCGCCCGATCTGCTGGAGCTCGCGAGGTTTGCTTCCGACTACTACCTCGCACCGCTGGGAGACGTACTGGCGGCGATGATTCCGGCCGAAGCCGACTCCTGGAACGACCGTCGCGTACGGATCACCGATCGCGGCGCTCTCGCCCGGATGAAAGACGCCCCGGCGCAGGCGCTTCAGACGCTCCTTCTCGAGCGCGGACAGATGCGCATCTCGGAGATCGAGGAGCTCGTCGACGATCCGGGCATCGACGCCGCGATCCACGAAGCGATCGAGAACGGCAACCTGGTCTGGGACGAAGCGGGAGCGCGCGGTGAACGCTACGTTGCCGCCTTCGAGCTCGCGCCCGGAGCGCCCGACGAGTTGCGCGAACGCGCCGGACGCTCACCGGCCGGCAGGGCCGTCGTCGACTTTCTCGCGGCTCTCGGCAGACCGGCCCTCGCCGCCGAGCTGTGCGCGGGCGCCGGCTGCAGCTCCGCCGTGCTGCGGCGTCTCGCCGGACTGGGCATTCTCCTCCGGTTCAGCCAGCCGAATCGGCTCGAGATCGACCGGCATCTGATGGCGGACAGTTCCGCGCCACGGAAGGAGATCCTTCTCCGCGCGGATCAGGCCGACGCGGTGAGAGCCATCGAAGCGGCGATTGCCAGCGGCGAATTCGCCCGCTTCCTGTTGCGCGGCGTGACCGGATCGGGCAAGACCGAAGTTTTCCTGCGTGCCGCGGCAGCCGCTCTCGCGGCGGGCAAAAGCGTTCTTCTCCTCGTTCCGGAAATCGCTCTGGTGCCGGCGCTCGCAGCCGCCGCGCGCGAGCGCTTTCCCCGCGAGCTCGCCGTTCTGCATTCGGGCCTGAGCGCCGGCGAGCGGCAGCAGGAATGGGCCCGGGTTCGATCGGGCGGCGCGCGGGTCGTCGTCGGTCCGCGCTCCGTTCTTTTTGCGCCGGTCCGCGACCTGGGTCTCATCGTCGTCGACGAAGAGCAGGACCTTTCATACAAGCAGGACTCATCGCCGCGATATCAGGGACGGGATCTCGCCTTGATGCGCGCCAAGATCTCGTCGGCCGTCGCGGTTCTGGTGTCGGC